>JANQLM010000063.1 GCA_028280635.1 Halieaceae bacterium
GGCGGCGGGCAGCGCCACGGTCACCGCTTCACCGATCAGCCAGTCGCTGGTGGTCGGCGTCAGCCGCAGTTCCATCATATGCGAGCGCAGGTCGCCCACTTCCACCAGGCTGCGGATGCGGGCCTCAGCCACGGTATCGCCGTTGGTCAGTTGTACGCTGTCGCCGGCCTGGTTGAAGCGCGCCAGCCGCAGCGGTGCCGTCACGCTCACCTCCAGGGCCCGGGTGTTGACCAGTCTCAGCAGCGGCGTGCCCTCGGTGGCGTACTCACCGGCTGCCATGTTTCGGGACACCACCACGCCATCGAAGGGCGCGCGCACGGTCGAGCGCTCGAGGTTGTAGCGGGTGCGCTCCAGGGATACTTCCGCCTGGGTCAGCTCCTGCTGCAGCACCAGGTAGCGGGCCCGGGTTTCATCCAGCTCCGAATGGGCCGTGTTATTGCGGGTGGCCAGCTCGTCCAGGCGGTTGGTCTGGCGTTGCAGCCAGTCCAGGTTGGCCTTCAGGGCCTCGATGCCGGCCTCGCGTTCGCGCAGTTCCAGCTCAATCAGGTGCTGGTCGAGACGGGCGATGGTGTCGCCCTGCTCGAAGCGGTCACCGACCTCGGCAATCCATTCCAGACGACCATCCAGTTCGCTGGCGATGGCGGCGTCTTCGCGGCTGACGATCACGCCGGACACGTTCATGGTCGGCGCCACGTTTTCCCGGGTGACCGCGTCGGTCTCCACGGTTACCGCTGGCTGCTGTGCCAGCGCCGCTGCGGGCAGCGCGCCAGCTAACAGCGCCAGCAGTGCAAGAGTCTTAGATTTCTCAACCAAGGATGTCATAACCATGCCTCCAGGCATTACCGCTTCAGGCGGCCGGGTTCGGGTTAGGGCGAGAGTGTGGCAGGGCCGCCGCCCTCGCTTCGCTACCCATACGCAACAGGCAGGGCAGCAGCAACAGGGTGAAGGCGGTGCTGAAACACATACCGCCGACAATCACCGCGGCCAGGCCGCGGTAGATCACGCTGCCCACGCCGGGCATCAGCAGCAGCGGCAGCATGCCGAAGATGCTGGTCAAGGTGCTCATGAAAATAGGCCGCATGCGAGTCTGCAGGGCCTGCCGTACCGCGTCGGTGCGGCTGCTACCCAGTGCTTCGGCGCTGCGGGTTTGGTGCACCAGCAGGATGGCGTTGTTGACGACCAGCCCCAGCAGAATCACAAAGCCGATCATGGTCAGCAGGTCCAGGGGCTGGAAGGTAATCAGGTTCAGCACCCGCAGCGATACCACGCCACCCACCATGGCTAGCGGCATGGCCATTACCACCAGCAGGCTGTCCCTGACCGAGCGGAACAGGGCCGCCATCAGCAGGAAAAGCAGCATCACCGCCACCGCGAAATTACTGCCCATGGTGCTGATGGCCCGGGTCAGGGCGTTGGCGCTGCCCCCGTAGAGAATGCTGCCATCCTCTGGGAGCGCGTCCAGCAGCGCCGGCTTCACCTGGTTCTCCAGCACATTCATCACCCGCTCCAGAGACATGTCCTCCGGCGGGCGGATGTCCAGGGTCACCGTGCGGCGCCGGTCAATGCGCACCAACTGGCTGGGGCCCACCGTGCGGCTCACATCCACCAGCTCACCCAGCATTACCGTGTCGCCGGTGGGGGTGGCCAGCGGCGTGGCGGCAAGTTGCTCCGGGCGGTCCCACTCGGTGCCGCGCAGGATGATGTCCATGCGCTTCTCGCCGTCGAAATGCTCACCCACATACAGGCCGTCACCCAGCGCCCGCACGATATTGCCCATATCGCGGCGCGCCCAGCCGGCCTCGCTGATGCGCCGATCGCGGGGCGCCAGGCGCAGCTCCGGTTCGGCCTGCTCCAGTCCCGGGTTCACCTGCACCGGGGTGCCGGGCAGGGCCTCCGCCAGCAGCTCCTGGCCAATGGTGGCGGCGCGAGAGAGGGCGTCGCGGTCCCGTGACTGCAGGTGTACCGATACCATGCGTTCACCACCAAAACCGCCGAACAGGTTCCCCTGGGCAGCAAAGGACTGCAGGTCAGGCAGGTCGGCGAAGATCTCACCGGTGATGATCTGCTGCAGTTCACCCACCCGGTCCTGGTCCTTGACGCGGGCACCCATGGTGCCGCCGCCGGGCCAGGTCAGGATGTAGTAGTTCTTCAGGGCCGGCTCGCGCTCACCCTGCATCAACGGCTGCATGCGCTGGTCCAGCACCCTGATGTACTCCTCGCGGATGCTGGTCTGGCTGACGCCGGCGGGGAAGCGGAACCACACGTCGACGGCGTCGCGCTTCACCGGGGGCAGGTAGTCGAGTTCGGGAATCAACAGCCAGCTGGCGCTAAGCGGAATGACCAGCAGGCCCGCAGCCAGCAGCCGGCGGCGGCGTACGCTGCTGGTGGCCTGCATGATGCGCTCCGTGAGCATGCGCCAGTTGCCGGCGTGGCTGTCCTTGAGGGTGTCCTGACGCAGCCACAGCTTGCTCGCCAGCGGCAGCACACTGATGGCCACCAGCAGCGACATGACCACGGCAATGGCGATGGTAATGGCCAGGTCGCCAAATAGTTGGCCTTCCACCTCGCGCATGAAGATCACCGGCAGGAAGATGGCCACCGTGGTAGCGGTCGAGGCCAGCAGCGCGCCCCACACCTGGCTGGTTCCTTCCAGGGCCGCCTCTTCGGCACCCATGCCTTTCTCACGCAGGCGCACGATGTTCTCCAGCACCACGATAGCGGCGTCCAGCACCATGCCGGTGGCGAAGGCCAGGCCTGCCAGGGAAATCACGTTCAGTGAGTTGCCGGTGACATTGAGCAGCACGAAGGTCGCCAGCAGGGAAATCGGGATGGCTGCGGCGACAATCAGCGTGGCGCGCATGCGGCGCAGGAACCACCACAGCACGCCGACCGCCAGCAGCATGCCCAGCAGGAGGTTGCCGGTGACCAGATTGATGGCCCGGTAAATAAACACCGATGCGTCAAATGACTGGGCCATTACCAGGCCCTTGGCCTTGACCGGGCCGGCATTGAGTTCCTCAACCACGGCTTTTACCGCATTGAGGGTGGCAAGGACGTTGGCGCCATTCTCGCGGTCCACGCGGATGGAGATGGCCGGGTTGCCGTTCTGGGTGGGATAGGCTTCGGCATTGCTCTGCACCACCTGGATGGTGGCGATGTCGCCCAGGCGCACCGGGCGGCCATCGCGCCACTCGAAGATCATGTCACCCAGTTCACGGGGCTCATAGCGACCGGTGAAGCGCAGGGTGTACTGGCGCCGGCCGACATCCACGAAACCGCCGGATACGTCGTTGGCCTGGCCCAGGCGCGCGGCGATCTCGGGCAGGGGTACGCCGAGATCAGCCGCACGCTGGGGATCAAACAGGATCTGCAGTTCCTGGGTGTTGCCGTTGTTGTTGGCGGAGGGCTGTACGTTGGCCACGCCGGGCACTGCCTCGATCGCCGGCCGGATGACATCCTCAGCGAAGGGGGCGTAGTCGTGAATCACGCCGGGCGTGCCCGGTAGCTTCTGCAGGAAGAAGTAGGTCAGCGCCGGAGTGTCCCCGTTACCGCCGCCCAACATGATGACCGGCTGGCTGGCGTCCCGCGGCAGCGGGTCGATGCGGTTCATGCGGGCGATGACGTCCATCAGCGCTTTCTGCATGTCGGTCTCGAGGCCAAACTCGAGGTTGATCCAGGCGTTGCCCGCGTTGGCGTAGGCCGCCATTTCCTGAATGCCGGGCATACCGCGCAGCACCGCTTCGATGGGCTCGACGACTTCGGATTCGATTTCACGCGGGGAAGCGGCGCGCCAGCTGGTTTGGATCGAGATGGTGGGGGTCTCGATGTCCGGGAACAGCTGGATCGGCAGCTTGGCAATGCTCCAGCTACCGAACAGCACCAGCACGGCCACCGCCACGGCGATGGCAGCCGGGTTCTTGATTGAGGTATGTGTCAGGTTCATCGCGGCCCCTGGGTTCCATCGGGGTGCGACACTAAGCCTGAAACGTGTCAGGCCTGTGGCAATCCCCCTAAATTACTGAGACATGAAATTACCAGCGTCTATTGAGGGAATCCGCCGAACTGCGATGAGTGGAGAGGAGGGTGCGACGAGGTGAGGCAAAACCGCGCCAGGCCAGTGTTTATGCGGTGTGGAGCCCCTGGCGGCGGTGGTAGAGAGCCGTCAGCCGGTTGTGGAAAGCGCGGTCAGTTCGCGTATACGATCGCGGTAACTGCGGCTCACCTTGAGCCGTGTCCCCTCGTGCAGGGTAAGCAGGTACTCGCCGTTGGTGAGGCTCTGGGCGCTGGCAATACGGTCGCGGTTGACGATGGTAGAGCGGTGAATGCGCAGGAACTGGAGCGGGTTCAGCAGCGCTTCCAACTGTTTCATGGTGATGCGCATGATATGGGTGACGTTGGCAGCGTGTACACACATGTAGTCGCCGGCGGCGTCGATCCAGTCGATCTCCTGGACGGGTACCATGTGGACCTCATCGCCATCGCGGATGCTGAGCTTGTCCGGGTAGCTCTCTGCCTTGCCATCGGCGATATCTTCTACCGTTGACGCACTGGCGCCGCTGAGCTGCATGCAGGCGGTTACCAGGTTCTGCTTCTGGTCGGCGAGCTGTTGCTGGTTGAAGCTGTCCACGGCCCGATCGATGGCGGCGTTGAGGCGCTCGTCGTCCACCGGCTTCAACACGTAATCCACCGCGTTTACCTCGAAGGCGTCTACCGCGAACTGGTCGAATGCGGTGGCAAAGATCACCATCGGCATGGCGTCGCCCTGCAGGCTGTGGACCACTTCAAAGCCGTCCATGCCGGGCATCTGGATATCCAGGAACATCAGGTCGGGGGACAGTTCCGCGACGGCTTTCAGCGCTTCTTCGCCGTTGCCGCATTCGGCCACCAGCTCGAGGTCCTCGCGGTCCGCCAGCCGCAGGCTCAGGCCCTTGCGGGCCAGGGGTTCATCGTCAACGATTACCGTGCGCAGTTTGTTCATGCCGCTACCGCCTGTTCACTGATTTCCAGTGGGATACGAATATTGATGGTGAGCCCGTGGGGATCAGTCCTGCTGAGGCCGAAGGACTGGTTGTCGCCGTACAGCTCGCGGAGGCGCTCGCGGGTATTGGCGAGGCCTACGCCGTTGCGCTTGTGCTTGGGTTGTACGGCGGGGTCCAGGCCGGGGCCGTCGTCGGCCACCTCCAGCAGCAGTTCGCCGGCAAACACCCGGGCCGAAATACAGATGGCGCCGCCGTTCACGCTCTGGGCAATGGCGTACTTGATGGCGTTTTCCACCAGCGGCTGCAACAACAGGCTGGGAATCAGGGCCCGCTCCGCCTGCTTTTCGATATCGAAGGACAATCGCAGGCGCTCGGCGAAGCGCACTTTTTCAATGTCCAGGTACAGCTTCATGGCCTCGATTTCCTGGGACAGGGTGACCTTGGCCATGGGATCGTTGTCGAGGCTGTAACGCAGGAAATGACTGAGGCGGGTGACCATGGTGTTGGCCATCTGGTTCTGCTTGTCCAACACCAGTGTGGATATGGCGTTCAGTGTGTTGAACAGGAAGTGCGGGTTGAGCTGATAGCGCAGCATCTTGAGCTGTGCCTCGTGGGCCATGGCCTCGCTCTTCAGCCCCCGTGCCCGCTCTTCCTGCAGCAGGTTATAGTACTTGATGCCGAAGTACAGGCCGCTCCAGCACAACATCACCATCCAGGCAGAGGTCACGGCTTCCAGCCGATAGAACAGGTGGTCCCAGATGGTCGTGAGCATGGCCAGCATGCGCTCTTCCTTCTCGGAGGCCGCTTCGAACATGTTGCGGAAGATGTAGAAGCGGCTCATCTTCCAGGCAGCGCCGGCCAGGTAGGAGGCCACCACCACGATCACCATACGTCGGCCGATCGACAGGTTCCAGGTGGCCTTGTAGAGGGCGCGCAGGCCCAGGGTCAACAGAATGCCCACCGCGGTAATCACGGGCACGTACCGGGCGTACTCGCTGGGCGAGCCCCAGATGACCGCGGCGATATAAAAAGTCACGCCCCAGCCAAACCAGCCTATGATCTGCAGGGCCCAGAACTGGGCGCGGCGATCCTCTAGCAGTTTTTCCAGTGTCATGGTGCTCATTATACGAGCAATTCGTAAAACCGCCGCTCCGTTTGCCGCATGCCCCCTGCGGTTTGTCGCAGCGAGATATCGTGATTTCGGCGCACAGCCCAGTAAAATCGGTGCATTTCCACGCGGAGACAGGAATTATGGAGATCCCGGCCGGGCGTTATCGCCACTACAAGGGAAAGGACTACGAGGTGCTGTTTATCGCCAGCCACAGCGAGACGGAAGAGCGGCTGGTGGTATACCGCACGTTGTACGGGGACTACAGCCACTGGGTGCGACCGCTGGCCATGTTCACCGAGACTGTGGTGGTGGATGGAGTGGAAAAGCCCCGTTTCGAACTGGTGGAGGCCAGCTAGCCCAGCAGTTTGCCAGGGTTCATGCGACCGGCGGGGTCAATGGCCGCTTTCAGGGCCCGCATCAGTTCCAGCGCGGCGGGGTCGCCGTAGCGCGCCAGCTCCGCGGTCTTGAGCTGGCCAATGCCGTGTTCCGCGGAAAAGCTGCCGCCCATTTCCGCCGCCAGGTCGTGCACCGCGCGGCTGATGGCCTCGCCCTTGTCGGCCTTGAAGGCCGCGGGGTCGGCACCCTCGGGCGCCAGCACGTTGTAGTGCAGGTTGCCGTCACCGATATGCCCGTAGATAGACAGGCGCAGCGGTTCCAGGGCCGCCAGCCGGTGGGGCGCGGCCTCACAATAGGCGGGAATATCCGCAATCGGCACCGACACATCGTGTTTGATGGAGCGCCCGGCGCGTTTCTCTGCCTCCGGTATGTTCTCCCGCAGCGCCCACAGGGCGCGGCGCTGGTCGAGGCTCTCGGCAATCACCGCATCGTAGGCCCAGCCCGTGTCCAGGGCCTGCTCCAGCAGGTCCTCGAGCTGAGGCCGCAGCCCGCCCGGCGGCAAGGCGCCGGATAGTTCCAGCAGCACGTGGTGATCCCCCGCCAGCGGTGGTTTTAGCCCGTCGACATGCTGCGCCAGCAGGGCCATTGATTTGCCGCTCACGTACTCGAAGGAGGTGACGCAATCGCCGCTGGCGCGGCGAGCCAGCGGCAGCAGTTGGCAGGCAGCGTCGATACCACTGACCGAGAGCCAGGCGGTCTGGAATTCGGTAGGGCGGGGGAACAGTTTCAGCACCGCGGCGGTAATGATGCCGAGGGTTCCCTCGGCGCCGAGAAACAGCTGCTTGAGGTGGTAACCGGTATTGTCCTTGCGCAGCGGCTTCAGGGTGTTCAGCAGACTGCCGTCAGGCAGCACGACTTCCAGGCCCAGCACCAGTTCCCCGGCCATGCCGTACTTGAGCACCGCCAGACCGCCGGCATTGGTGGCGAGATTGCCGCCCAGCTGGCAGGAACCCTCTGAGCCCATGCTCAGGGGGAAGAACAGGTCCTCGGCTTCCACGGCGTCGTGGAGATTGGCCAGGACCACCCCGGCCTCGGCGGTCACCGTCATGCCTACCTGGTCAATAGCGCGAACGCGGTTCAGGCGCGACAGGTTGAGCAGCACCTGGGTGTCGCCAGAGGGGGTGGCGCCGCCGCAGTAGCCGGTATTGCCACCTTGGGGTACCAGGCTGCCGCCGTGTTCAGCGCAGGTTTTGACGATGGCCGCAACTTCGTCGGTTGTCTCTGGGAACACCAGGCAGGCGGCAACGCCCTGGTACAGGCCGCGCTCATCCTCGAGGTAGCCGGCCATGGCAGATGGATCGCTGGTGCAGCGGTCACCAAGCAGTGCGCCCAGGGCATCCGGCAGGCTCATATGTGTAAGGCCCGGTGAATAGTCATGTCCTACTGGCCTGCCACCAGTCTGTGCTGACGCCGACAACCAGGAACCAGCCCGTCAACCCGATGAACGCCACGCCGTTGGCAATCACATACCACGGGTAAACGATGGCGCCGGCACCGTCGACCAGCACCATGGCGGCGATGCTGACGACCACGCCGAGGGAGGCCAGCACGCCGTAGCCCGCCAGCAGGCGCGGTATGTAGCGGCTCCTGAACAACAGGAAGAACATGATGGCGGACCCCAGGGAGGAGATAGCCAGCCCATAGTGAAACACGTACCAGGCCTGGTCCAGAATCCGCTCTGCCGCCAGCCACAGATCGGCGGCTATCCCGGCATCGAACAGACCGGCGAGTCTCATGGACAGGGCCGCTGTCAGCGCCTTGCCGCCGGCGTCGGCAAGTTTCAGCACAGTCACGGCATAGGCCAGTCGGCGGTTCACAGGGCTAAGCAGGCAAAAAAGGCCAGCCGCGATCAACAGGGTCAGCAACATCATCACGCCGTCCAGCGCCGCAGCCGCGTGATACGTGCTGACCAGGCCTCTGAATTCGCCACCCAGCGCCAGTAGACCTTCAGCGGAGATGTCCACACCTTCGGTGAGCGCCAGCGAGTAGCCGCCCACGGGTATGCTGAGCAGAAACACCAGGCCGATCAGGCGAGCCAGCGTGCGTGGTTCCAGTGTCTTCAGCCAGGTCATCGCGCTATCTCGCGGTGGTGCGGCCCACTCAGCGGGCAGGGGACACCCGAACAATCTTGCCATTCTTGCTGTCGGTAAGGATGTACAGCGAGCCGTCCGGTGCCGTGCGAATATCGCGCAGGCGTTCACCGATCTCCTCAAACATCACGGTCTCACGTGCCACCTGGCCGTCCTCCAACTCCAGGCGTCTCACATCCTGACTGACCAATGCGGTGACGAACAGGTCTCCGCGCCAGTTGGGGAAGGCATCGCCGCCGTACCAGGTCATGCCCGCCGGCGCGATGCTAGGCACCCAGTAGTGCAGCGGCTGCTCCATGCCGGGGTACTCGGTGAACGGCGATACGTAGGCGCCGCTATAGTCCAGGCCATAGGTAATGGCCGGCCAGCCGTAGTTGCTGCCGGGGGCCAGCAGGTTGAGTTCGTCACCGCCGCGCGGGCCGTGCTCGTGCAGGTACACCTCCCCACGGTCTTCATCGATGACAATGCCCTGGGGATTGCGATGGCCGTAGGTCCAGACCTTGGCCTGTGTGCCGGCCGAGTCTGCGTACGGGTTGTCTGCCGGGATACTGCCGTCATCGTTGACGCGTAAGGTCTTGCCGAACTGCACGGTCAGGTCCTGGGCCTTCTCTCTGTAGTCGAAGCCTTCCCCGGTGGTCAGCAGCAGGGTGCCGTCGGGCAGGAAGGTGAAGCGACCGCCGTAGTGCTGGGGATTATCCTTGGTGGGTTCGACGGTGAGGACGACCTCGACGTTTTCCAACCCTTCCTCACCCAGGGCCCCGCGCACAATGCGGGTGGCGTTGGCCTCTGGTGTGCCGCTGGCCAGGGACAGGTAGACCAGCCGGTTGGCGGAGAATTCAGGGTGCAGCACCACGTCGAACAGGCCACCCTGGCCGGCGAAATAACTGTCGGGAACGCCTGCCAGGGTGTGTCGGTGTTTGCCATCACCGCTCACCCGCAACAGCTCGCCGCCGCGTTGTGTGACCAGCAAGTCGCCCCCGGGCAGGAAGGCGATAGACCAGGGGTACTCGAAGCCCTCGGCGATGGTCTCCAGTTCATAGTCTGAAGCCAGGGCTGGCATAGCCAGCACGGCGCATAGTGCACCGAGGCCTGTCATCCGCGACAGCGTCATGGCAATTTCCCGTGATAGTCTTGCGGTCATTATACTGACACACATTTACTGCTCGGGTACGAGCCGAGAGGTTGGGGTCTTGAAATCAGCTCTTCACTGGATCGCTTGCTGGCTGGTCGCTGCGCTTGTGGCTTACCTTGTCGCCAGCACCCTGGCTACCCAGGTCATTCTCGCCAACGTGGCGGCCCTCGGCCCCGAGGTGGACTTCGCTGTTCGTCTGCAGGCCACGGGGCATGACCTACTGGGGCTCGCCGTCAGCTACCTGCCCCTGATTGCGCTTGGCTTCCTGCTGGGTTTGCCGATTGCCGCCGGCCTGGGCAAGTGGTTACCCGCCCAGCGGCTGTGGCTGTACGTTTCGGCAGGGGCCGTGGCGATCATAGCCATTCACCTGCTGATCAAGGCCGTGCTGGGACTCAGTGGTATCGCAGCGACACGCGGCCTGCTGGGTCTGCTGTCCCAGGGACTGGCCGGCGCCTGCGGAGGTTACCTGTTTTATCGGCTGCGCCTGCACGGCCGGCCCACCAATAACACCATGGGCGCGGAGGCATCCAATGAACCATAAACTGATCATCCTGGCCGCCCTGCTGACGGCCTGCTCGCCTGCGGAACCGCCCGCGCCCGCGGATGAGCTTTCCGGGCCTCCCACGGTTGCCGAGGCCAGGGCCTTTATGGACGCTGTGGATGCTGAGCGTACGGAACTGCGAGAAGTTGCCGCCCGCACCGGCTGGCTGGCGCAGACCCACATCACCGTCGATACCAAGCTGCTGGCCGGTGAGGCCGACAAACAATACGCACTGGCCACTGTGGACGCGGCGAGCCGGTCGACACGCTTCAGCGAGCTGGATCTTGAGCCGGAACTGCAGAGGCAGTTCGAGAGGCTGCGCCTGGTATCCGACCTGCCGCCGCCCAACGACGAGGCCCTCGCCGGGGAAGCCTCGGAGCTGGATCAGGAGTTGCGCTCCATCTACGGCACGGGCACCTATTGCAAGGGTGACGCATGCCAGACTCTCGGTGATCTCAGCGATGTGATGGCGTATAGCCGGGACCCGGAGGAACTGAAGGACGCCTGGGCGGGCTGGCGCAGCGTATCCCCGCCGATGCGCCCGCTCTATACCCGGCAGGTGGAACTCCTCAACCGGGGCGCCCAGGACCTGGGCTTCGATGATCTAAGCGACCTGTGGCGTTCCAACTACGATATGAGCCCCGCGGAGTTTTCCGCCGATATGGAGCGCCAGTGGGAACGGGTCAAACCGCTGTACAGCGCCTTGCAGTGCCATGTGCGAGCCAGTCTCACCGAGCAATATGGTGCCGAAGTGGTCGGTGACGATGGGAAGATTCCCGCTCACCTGCTGGGCAACATGTGGGCCCAGACCTGGAGCAATGTCTACGACCTGGTGGCCCCGGAAGAGGTTGTGGCCAGCTACGACATGAACCAGCTTATCGAGGAGAACTTCCCCGACGCTGAGTCCATGTTCAAAACCGGCGAGGCGTTTTTCGTGTCCCTGGGCCTCGACGAGCTGCCGGAGACCTTCTGGGAGCGCTCCCAGTTCACCCGGCCACGGGATCGCCAGGTGGTCTGCCACGCCAGCGCCTGGGACATCGACACCAACCGCGATGTGCGCATCAAGATGTGCACCAAACGCAACGCCGAAGACTTCACCACCATTCACCATGAGCTGGGCCACAACTACTACCAGATGGCCTACGCGCACCAGCCCCAGCTATTCCGGGGCAGCGCCAACGACGGCTTTCACGAGGCCCTGGGCGACACCATCTCGCTGTCGATTACGCCGGCCTATCTGGTCCAACTCGGCCTGCTCGGAGAGGAGCCGCCGGCGGAGGAAGACCTGGCCTACCTGCTCAAGTTGGGCCTCGACAAAATTGCCTTCCTGCCCTTCGCGCTGATGGTCGACAAGTGGCGCTGGCAGGTGTTCAGCGGTGAGCTGACAGAAGCGGATTACAATGCCGGCTGGTGGGCGCTGCGCGAGCAGTACCAGGGTGTATCGGCACCGGTGGCGCGCTCGGAAGCCGACTTCGACCCGGGCGCCAAGTACCACGTACCCGCCGGTACCCCCTACGCTCGCTACTTCCTGGCGCATATTCAGCAGTTCCAGTTCCACAAGGCGCTCTGCGATGCCATCGGCCACGACGGCCCGCTGACGCGCTGCACCATCTTCAACCAGCCCGAGGCCGGCGAACGCCTGCAACAGATGATGGCGATGGGCGCCAGCGCCCCCTGGCAGGACGCCATGGAAGTCATGACCGGTCAGCGCGAGCTGGATGCCTCAGCGGTGGTGGATTATTTCGCCCCGCTCAAGACCTGGCTGGACGAACAGAACCAGGGCCGGCAGTGCGGGTGGTAGTAGATTATTGGGAAATGGTGCCCGGGGGCGGAATCGATCGCGAGCGGCTAGCTCACCGACACCTGCCGGTTTAGCAGCGGGGGAGAAAGTAAGCTATTAAAGGATGGTGCCCGGGGGCGGAATCGAACCACCGACACGAGGATTTTCAATCCACTGCTCTACCAACTGAGCTACCCGGGCGAGGTCTGCGTGGCCGGCCAGAGAGGGTGCCGGGCGCGAGAGGCGCGTATTAAACCCGCTGCGCCCCACTGAGTCAAGCGCCCGAATCCTCAGGCGGGACGTAGCCTTCAGCCCGGTCGAAGTCCTCCCCTGACAGGAATTTTTCCATCTGGCCGGTCAGGTACTTGCGGGACTCCGGGTCCATCATATTCAGGCCCTTTTCGTTGATCAGCATGGTCTGGTGACCCTGCCATTCCTCCCAGGCCTTTTTCGAGACATTGTCGAAAATGTCCTGGCCTTTGGGGCCGGGGTAGGGGGGTGCGGCGAGCCCTTCCAGCTCTTCCTGGTAGCGGCGGCAGAACACCGTTCGGCTCATAATTCCTCCAACATCTTGATCAGGCGGGCGACCGGGGCCGCCAGGCCCACGGTTTCCGGTGCGGCCCAGTTATACCAGAGCTGCTGCCCGCTCTCCATGATGGCGCCGGGTGTGGCGTCCAGGTTCAGCCGCAGGGGCTGGATATCCAAGTGGTAGTGGCTGAAGGTATGGCGCAGGGGCGCCCAGCTCTCCGAGGCCGCCGGTGCCAGGCCGAACTGGTCCAGGCAATAGTTGAGGGCGGCGCTCTCGTTGTCCACTTCCGGGAAGCTCCACAGTCCGCCCCATAGGCCCTCACTGGGGCGGCGGGTCAGCCACACGGCGTTGTCCGGCGAGCACACCAGCAGCATCGTGGTGGCCCGCACCGGCAGGGTTTTCCTGGGTTTTTTGCCCGGGTAGTCGGCCTGGGTGCCGGCGGCGTGGGCGTCGCAATCATCCACCAGCGGACAGAGTTCACAGGCGGGTTTGCTGCGGGTGCACAGGGTGGCGCCCAGGTCCATCATGGCCTGGGTATAGTCAGCGCAGCGGGTCTCGGGGGTGAAGCGCTCGGCTACCTGCCACAGCTTGTTGTGTACGGCCGTCTGACCCGGCCAGCCGGGAATCGCGGCGAAGCGGGCCAGTACCCGCTTCACGTTGCCATCCAGGATGGCAGCGGGCTCACCGAAGGCCATGCTGACGATGGCGCCGGCAGTGCTGCGGCCGATGCCTGGCAGGGCTTCCAGCGCATCCACGCTGGTGGGGAACTCGCCACCGTGTTCATCGACTACCACCCGGGCACACTTCAGCAGGTTGCGGGCCCGGGCATAGTAGCCGAGGCCGGTCCACAGGTGCAGCACCTCGTCTTCCTCGGCGGCGGCCAGCGCGGCCACGTCCGGAAAGCGCTCCATAAAACGCTCGAAATACGGGATGACCGTCTTCACCTGGGTTTGCTGCAGCATCACCTCGCTCAGCCATACCCGGTAGGGGCTGCGCGGGTGTTGCCAGGGCAGGTCGTGGCGGCCGTGGCGGTCAAACCACTCAAGTACCTGGCGCTGGAATCGGTCGGCTGATATCACGGTGAACCATCCTTGGGGGCTGGCTATTGTACGGCATCCCGTCTACAGAGCGCCGGTGTATTGACCAGCGCTTTGGCCTATAATGCGCGGCTCTTTCGAGCGGGGTGATGAACGCCCTTTTTGGACCCGGAGACGCACATGACCGACAGCCGCAGCGCCAGCGTGGAACGCAACACGCTGGAGACGCAAATCACCGTCGCGGTAAACCTCGACGGGAGCGGTGAGTGCCGGCTCGACACCGGTATTCCCTTCCTGGAGCACATGCTGGACCAGGTGGCGCGTCATGGACTGATCGACCTCGACATCGTCGCCAAAGGCGACCTGCACATCGACGCCCACCACACGGTGGAAGACATCGGCATCACCCTGGGCCAGGCTGTGGCGAAAGCCGTCGGTGACAAGAAGGGCATCAACCGCTATGGCCACGCCTACGTGCCGCTGGATGAGGCTCTGTCGCGGGTGGTGGTGGATTTCTCCGGTCGCCCGGGCCTGGAGTTCCATGTGGACTTCACCCGCGCCGCCGTGGGCGGCTTCGACGTGGACCTGTTCATCGAGTTCTTCCAGGGCTTTGTGAACCACGCCGCCGTAACCCTGCACATCGACAACCTGCGCGGCCACAACAGCCACCACCAGGCCGAGACGGTGTTCAAGGCTTTCGGCCGCGCCCTGCGCATGGCGCTGTCGGCGGACCCCCGCGCGGCGGGTACCACGCCGTCTACCAAGGGTGTGCTCTAAGGCAACGTTATGACCGCAGGCACCGTCGCCGTCATCGACTACGGCATGGGCAACCTGCACTCCGTGGCCAGCGCCCTCAAACACGTGGGCGCGGAACGGGTGCTGGTCAGCCACGACCCCGCACAAATTGGCGAAGCCGACCGGGTGATCTTCCCGGGGGTCGGTGCCATTCGCGATTGCATGGCGGAAATCCGTCGTCTCGAATGCGACAAGCTGCTGCTGGATGTACTGGAATCCCGCCACATCCCGGTGCTGGGGATTTGCGTGGGCATGCAGTCACTGCTGACCCACAGCGAGGAGAATGGCGGCGTCGATTGCCTGGACCTGGTGCAAGGCGAGGTGCGCTATTTTGGCGATGACCACCGCGATGCCGACGGCGCGCGCCTCAAGGTGCCGCACATGGGCTGGAACCAGGTGCAGCAGACCCTCGACCACCCGCTGTGGCAGGGCATAGAGAACGGGTCGCGCTTCTACTTCGTACACAGTTACTACGCCGACTGCGCCGACCGCGCGCTGGTGGCCGGTCGCGGCGACTACGGGGTGGGCTTTGACGCCGCCATCGCTCGTGACAACCTGTTTGCCGTGCAGTTTCACCCGGAGAAGAGCTCCGACGCTGGCCTGGCCCTGCTGCACAACTTTCTCCACTGGAATGGACAAGCCTAGAGTTTCCTATGCTGGTAATCCCCGCCATTGATCTCAAGGACGGCGCCTGTGTGCGGTTGCGCCAGGGCCTGATGGAAGACTCCACCGTGTTTTCCGATGACCCGCTGGCGATGGCCGCCCGCTGGGTGGAAGCCGGCGCGCGCCGTCTGCACCTGGTGGACCTCAACGGTGCCTTCGAAGGGGAGCCGGTCAATGGCGAGCCGGTGGAGCGCATCGCCGCCGCCTACCCGGAGTTGCCGATCCAGATCGGCGGCGGCATTCGCAGCCTGGAGACCATCGAGCACTACGTTAACGCCGGCGTCAGCTTCGTTGTTCTCGGCACCAAGGCGGTCAAGGAGCCGGAGTTCGTGGCTGAGGCCTGTGCTGCTTTCCCCGGTAAGGTGATTGTCGGGCTGGACGCCAGGGCTGGGCTGGTGGCGACCGACGGCTGGGCCGAAGTGTCAGAAGTAAAAGCTACTGACCTTGCCAGGCGTTTTGAGGGTGACGGCGTCAGCGCCATCGTCTACACGGATATCGCCCGCGACGGCATGATGCAGGGGGTGAACGTGGAAGCCACGCTGGAGATGGCCCGGGCAGCCAACATCCCGGTGATTGCCTCTGGCGGGATCACCAATCTGGAAGATATTCGTGCCCTGGCGGCAGTCAGCAGCGAGGGCATCGTTGGCGCCATTACGGGGCGGGCGATCTACGAAGGGACCCTCGACTTGCAGGAAGCGCAACGCCTCAGCGACGAGGTCGCTAGCTGATGGCTCTTGCCAAACGCATCATCCCCTGCCTCGACGTAGACAACGGCCGTGTGGTGAAGGGCGTGAACTTCGTGGATATCCGCGATGCCGGTGACCCGGTCGAAATCTCCCGTCGCTACAACGAGCAGGGCGCCGACGAAATTACCTTCCTGGACATCACCGCCACCCACGAGGGGCGGGACACCACCGTACACACGGTGGAGGCGATTGCCGCAGAGGTGTTTATCCCGCTCACCGTGGGCGGCGGCATCCGCAAGGTGGAAGATATTCGCGAGATGCTGAATGCCGGTGCCGACAAGGTCAGCATCAACTCCGCCGCCATCCGCGAGCCCGAGTTCGTCAAGCGCGCGGCGGAGCGTTTCGGCTCCCAGTGCATTGTGGTGGCTATCGACGCCAAGCGCGTCGAGGGCGACGAGCCGCGCTGGGAAATCTTCACCCACGGCGGCCGCAAGCCCACCGGTATCGACGCGGTGGAATGGGCGGTGCGCATGGCCGACTACGGCGCGGGGGAAATCCTGTTGACCAGCATGGACCGGGATGGCACCCGCGATGGCTTCGACCTGGCCGTGACCCGGGTCATCACGGACGCGGTCTCCATTCCGGTGATTGCCTCCGGGGGTGTCGGCAATCTGGAACACCTGGCGGAAGGTGTGCTGGAAGGCGGCGCCGATGCGGTGCTGGCCGCCAGCATCTTTCACTTCGGGGAGTACACGGTGCAGCAGGCCAAGGAGCATATGGCCAGCCGCGGCATCGAGATGCGCCTCTAGTCGGCGGCGACGGGCACCGCTTTCGGCTTCATCCGCGCTAGCTGCGGCGCCAGCACTTCAGACACCAGCTTGAGCTGGTAGCCCTGCCGCTCCAGCCGCGGCAACTGCCGCCGCAGGTAGGACAGGGTCTCGTCGTGAGGGTGGCCAATGGCGATCGCCATACCCTCCGCATCGGCAATGGCCAGGAATTCCTTGAACTTGAAGTGAATGGCGGCGGCGTCGATGTGGTTGTCGAGAAACACGTTGCGCGACAGGCTGGGCACCCCGCGTTCCGCCGCCATATCCGCCGCCACGGTGCTGGCGGTGGTGCGGCTGTCCACGTAGTACAGACCGCGGCGCGACAGTTCTTCCATCACCCAGCCCATGGGCTCGCGCCGGCTGGTGAGCAGGCTGCCCATATGGTTGTTCATGCCGCGCACGCCCGGTGTGCTGTTGAGGCTACGCACCAGGGTGCGGCGCAGCTCTTCCTCGCGCATGGCATCTGTCAGCGCGCCCTTGCCCAGCGGTTTGTGATGCAGGTTGCTCATGGGGGCGTGCAGCATGATTTCCTTGCCGGCCGCCATGCCCAGCCGCGCGATCGCCGCACCATTGGGGGTGTGCGGCAGAATCGCCAGGTTGACCTTGCCCGGTAGTGCCGCGGCCTTTTCCCCGGCATCGAGCTCATAGCCGAGATCGTCGATGATGACGACGAGCGTGGGGGGGTCGGCCCATGAGGTGCTGGCCAGGAACAGCAGTAAGCTTGTCAGTAGCCACTTCATGGCAAGAAGGGTAAGTGGGCCCGGGTCAGCGGTCAACGACCTGCATCTCATTCCCGGCAACAGCCGAAAACATCGCCTAGAGTACTCTGGGCCGGAAAACCTACAAAGAAACATTGAGACCGTTGGAGGCAAACTGCTGGTGACAGATGAAGCGCTAGTTTTTCGCCCTCACGTTATCAATATTCAAATAGCTGAGACGACTATCCCGCTCACCTCAATCGTCGATGTGGGCCTGGCTTGGACTAAATTCCTAAATCTGATTCCGTGGTTCCCAAATGCTATCGTCGTACCTACGAACGAAGGTTTGCGATACAGATTCACCGTTAAAAATCGGACTGGTTGGCTTGGGCGTTTAAATGAAAAGATCGCTTAGCGAATTCTGAGCCCCCGGTTTCCAGTAAAGTTTCCTGACGCTATCGAGCGCGCGTTTGAGCATCATCAACGAATTGAAGAATCTCACGCCAATACTCTGACTTGCGGTCTTGTTATGGATAAAATACTCGCCTCTCAACAAAGGCGGGTATACCGATGAGAGCCAATCCCAATCAGCTCAAGGCGCATTTCAAGAGCAAACTGACGGAAAATGAAATCGAGGAACTCGGCGTAAACCTCGGCGCCGGGGCAGATCACTACCGAGCCTACGTAGGGCCGCCGTTTATGTACGATCTCAATGGCGGCATGCAGTTCCAGTTTCTGTTGGACCTCGGCATGCGGGAATACAGCCGTGTTCTGGAGGTGGGCTGCGGCAGCCTGCGCCTGGGACGGTTCCTCATGATGTTCCTGTTACCCGGTCGCTATTATGGCGTTGAGCCGAATACCAAAATCCTGGAAGAAGGTATCCACCACAATTTGGGTGCGCCTGCCGCTGAGAATCAATTGATTGCCCTCAAGCGCCCCACCTTTGCTGACAACAGTGATTTTGATTTCAGTTTTGTGCGGGAGCCCGTCGACTTCATCGTCGCTCAGTCAATCGCATCCCACACTGGAGTTAAGGAAACGCGTGAGCTGCTCGCCAACGTGGGGCGAGTGATGCACGAGGAATCGATTGCCATGGTGACGTATATACGCACGGTCAATCCAGAGACATGCAATGACAAGGACGGGTGGTTCTACCCGGAGTGCGTGATGTACACCGACGCCCATATGCGTGAGCTTGCAAGATCATTGGGGCTTCTGGCGTATCGAACCAACTGGCCTATGCTGAACCGGCGACCGGAAGGATTGTTGACCACGCAAACTCCGCTGATCCTGACCAAGCGGCCCTGGCAGCCCACTATGGCGCAGCGCCTTGCAGGTATGACGTTCCAGCCGATCGATCGACTGGTTTAGGAGGCAGACCAGGGACCTCAGCGCTGCCTCCTGAGTTGCTCCAGCGACCAGTCGTCAGGTCACTCTGCCCCGAGTTCCCTTAAGCCCAGGTTGTACAACGCAAAACCCCAGACGTCCGCGTACTGGTCGATGATTTTGCTGGTGGGCGTGCCCGCCCCGTGGCCGGCGTCGGACTCGATGCGGATCAGCACCGGGGCATCGCCAGCCTGGTCGTGCTGCAGTTCGGCGGCGAACTTGAAGGAGTGTGCGGGGACTACCCGGTCGTCGTGGTCGGCGGTGGTCACCAGGGTGGCGGGGTAGCGGGTGCCTGATTTGAGGTTGTGCAGCGGCGAGTAGCCCAGCAGGTAGCGGAACATGTCTTCGCTCTCTTCCGAGGTGCCGTAGTCGTAGGCCCAGCCGGCACCGGCGGTGAAGGTGTGGTAGCGCAGCATATCCAGCACGCCGACGGCGGGTAGCGCGACCTGGAACAGGTCCGGACGCTGGGTCATTACCGCCCCCACCAGCAGGCCGCCGTTGGAGCCGCCGCGCAGCGCCAGGGTTTCCTTGCTGGCATAGCCGTTGGCGATCAGGTACTCGGCGGCAGCGATGAAATCGTCGAACACGTTCTGTTTCTGCTGCTTGGTGCCGGCCAGGTGCCAGGCTTTGCCGTACTCACCGCCGCCGCGGATGTTGGGCACCGCGTAGATGCCGCCCAGGTCCAGCCAGGCGGCCACCACGCTGCTAAAGCGCGGTCGCATGCTGATGTTGAAGCCGCCGTAGCCATACAGCATGGCCGGTGCGCTGCCGTCCAGCGGCGTGCCCTTGGCGTAGGTGATGGTCATAGGTACCCGGGTGCCGTCGCCGGACTCGTAGAACACCTGCTCGGTGACAAAGCGGTCCGATTCAAACTTCGAGGAGGAGGCGCGGTACAGCCCGGTCTCTCCCGTGGCCGGGTTGAGTTGGAAGATGCTGGGCGGCAGGCGATAGTTGTTGAAGCTGAAGTACAGCGTGCCCTGTTCCTGCTTGCCTTCAAAGCCCGAGGCCGTGCCGAGGTCCGGCAGGGCGATCTCGCGCAGCAGTTCACCCTCGCGGGTGAACTGCTTTACCTGGCTCAGCGCATCAATCATATAGGTGGCGAAGAAATAGCCGGCCCCGGAAGTCACGGCGAGCACGTTGTCGGTTTCGGGAATCACGTCTTTCCAGTTGGACGGGCCGGGCGCCGAAGCGCTCACGCTGACCACACGGCCGTTGGGTGCCTCGCGGTTGGTCTTGATGAACAGTGTGTCGCCGTCAGCGTCGATCACTTCAGCGTCGGCATCTTCATCGGTGAGTATTGTCACCAGCTCGGGTGAGTCGGCGGCCAGGTCTATCAGGAACAGGCGATTCCCCGAGGTGGAGTTGGCGCCGTAGATGCTGAGGAAGCGGTCATCTTCGGTGACGCTGCCACCGACGTAGCGATGTTTCTGGGCATCAGTGCCGCCGAACACCAGTTCGTCTGCCGCCTGCGGCGTGTCGATCTTGTGGAAGTAGAGTTTGTGCTGGTCGGTCATGGCCGACAGCTCGCTGCCTTCCGGCTTGTCATAGCTGGAGTAGTAGAAACCCCCGTTGCCGTGCCAGGCGATACCGCTGAACTTCACGTCGACGATGGGATCTCCCACCATCTCGCCAGTCTCCACATCGCGGACCACAATGCTGCGCCAGTCGCTGCCCCCTTCCGAGAGCTGGTAGGCCACCAGGCTGCCGTCCCGGGAAAAGCTGACCGCCGACATGCTGACGGTACCGTCGTCGCTGAAGCCGTTGGGGTCCAGAAACACTTCAGCCTCACCGTCGCCCTGCTGGCGATAGAGCACGTCCTGGTTCTGCAGGCCGTCATTGCGGTAGAAATAGGTGTAGTCACCTTCGAAGAAGGGCGCCGTCTCGCGCTCGTAGTCGAGCAGCGTTTCCAGGGTGGCTGCAATCTTGTCGCGGTAGGGGATGGCGTCCAGGTAGGCGCGGGTCACCACGTTCTGCTCCTTTACCCAGGCCGCGGTTTCCTCGCTGCGGTCGTCTTCCAGCCAGCGATAAGGGTCGCTGACCTCTGTGCCGAAATAAGTGTCCGTGACCTCTTCCCGCCGGGTGTCGGGATAGCTGATGGCTGTGCTCGGACCTGCAGCGGCTGCTACCGCCGCGGGTTGAGAATCCGTGCTTTTTTGGCTGCAAGCAGTGAACGAGAGGCCAATCGCGATGGCCAGAAGCGCCTTGCGCATGGGAGGAATCCTGTTGTTATGTTGGCAAATGGAAATTGTAGCCGGGGGCCGGCGCGGGCGCGACGGCTAAACTGCAGTCTATCCCGCGCAGCAGGCGTTCTGGCGCAACAAACCGCTCACCTGGAGCGGTTTGTGCTTAGTCCTCGTCGTACATCCCCAGGATGTGAATGCCCTTGAGCAAAGTCAGCGCTTCGTAAAGCTGGTTGTCTTCGCTCAGCAGTTCGTTGGGCGCGCGGCTGCGATCGGGAGCGTCTCCCTCGCCATTGGCGTTTTCCAGACTGCGGTTGAGGTCGGCTTCGGTCACCCGGCGGGGCAGGTTGTCATAGGCGGTCACCCGCGCGCGCTCCACCTCGATGTCGGGCACGATGCCCTGGGCCTGGATGGAGCGGCCATTGGGGGTGAAGTACAGCGCGGTGGTCAGCTTGATGGCGCGTTCTTCCGACAAAGGCAGGATGGTCTGCACCGAGCCCTTGCCGAAGCTGGGGGTGCCCATGACAACCGCGCGGCGGTGGTCCTGCAGGGCGCCGGCGACGATTTCCGAGGCTGATGCGGAGCCGCCGTTGATCAGCACCACGATGGGCGCGCCGTCCAGAATATCCAGGGGGGTGGCGTTGTAGCGGGTCTGGGAGTTATCCATGCGGCCCTTGGTGTAGACCACCATGCCGCCGTCCATGAACTGGTCGGCTACATCCACACTCGCGCGCAGCACGCCGCCCGGGTTGTTGCGCAGATCCAGCACGATGCCTTTGATGGCTTCCTCTTCCAGCAGAGCGTTCACCGCCTTGCCCACCTCGTCGCCGGTGTGGCGCTGGAACTGGGCAATACGCACATAGCCGTAGCCCGGCTCCAGCCAGCGCTTGCGGACGCTGGCGGTGCGCACCACGTCGCGCTCCAGGGTCAGTGTGAAGGGCTGGCTGCGGCCCTCGCGGGCAATGGTCAGCTCGATGGTGGAGCCCCTGGGCCCCCGCATCAGCTCGATGGCCTCGTTTAAGGTCATGCCTTTCACTGGCTTGTTGTCGAGCTTGAGAATGATGTCACCGGTCTGGATGCCGGCCCGGTCCGCCGGGGTGTCGTCGATGGGGGAGATGACTTTCACAAAGCCGTTCTCCATGCCGACCTCAAGTCCCAGGCCGCTGAACTCGCCGCTGGTGCTGGTTTGCAGGTCCTCGAAATCATCCTTGGACAGGTAGACGGAATGCGGGTCCAGTCCGCTGAGCATGCCCTGGATGGCGTACTCCAGTAGGGTGGAATCGTCCACTTCCTCGACATAGCCGAGGCGAATCTGGCTGAACACGTCGGCAAAGGTGCGCAGGTCGTCCAGCGGCAGGGCGCCTTCGTTGGTGATCAGCGCGCCGGGCGTCGGCCTGTCGACCGGTATTTCCACGGTGATGTCGTCGGCCTCGTCCTGCGCGAAGGCCAGTGGCGGTAGCAGCAGGCTGCCGAGCAAAGCAGTGCTCAAGGCATTACCCAGGAAAGCTGTGCCAATAAAGCGTTTGTTCATTTCTCTACTCCACTGCCAGAAACGCGGGGCAGGCCGTTTAGTTTACCCGAATCCCCGTGGCAACGTCTTTGCGGATTTGTTGCCGCAACTCGGCTTTGTATACGTTTCTCAACCCTGTTCCAGCCTTCCTATGCCAGCCGTTTATTCCAACCACGGCCCCGGGTTGGTGGGTTTGCCGCCCTCGCGAATTTCGAAATACAGCGCCGATTCCGCCTGGCCGCCGCTATTGCCCACGGTGGCCACCGCCGAACCCGCCGACACCCATTCCCCCACGTCGCGCAGCAGCGCCTGGTTGTGGGCGTACAGGCTCATGTAGCCGTCGCCATGGTCGATAATCAGTAGCAGCCCGGAGCCCCGGAACCAGTCCGCGAACACCACCCGGCCGTGGTGGATGGCATTCACCTCGCTGCCTTCCTCGGCGGGGATCACCAGTCCCTGCCAGCGCAGCTTGCTGCCCCCGCCGCGGCGGGCGCCGTAGCGGTTACTGGCGCGGCCGGCCGCCGGCCAGGGCATCTGGCCGCGAGCGTTGGGGAAGGGCTGGTAGGACTCCGGCACTTCC
Organism: Halieaceae bacterium; assembly: GCA_028280635.1. GTDB lineage: Bacteria > Pseudomonadota > Gammaproteobacteria > Pseudomonadales > Halieaceae > JANQIO01. Next base: position 22,921 of record JANQLM010000063.1, read on the forward strand.
ATTTCCGCCACTGCCTGTTCTATGACTTCCAGCAGTCGCTGCAGTTCCTCCTGGTCCTGGGACAGCTTCTGCAGGCGCTGGTCCTTGGTCTTGATGCTGTCGTTGAGCTGGGCCAGCTCGCGTTGTCGCTGGCGTTGGCGGCTGAGCAGCTCCGCACGCTGGGTTTCCAGCTCGCGCTCGTTGCCCTCCAGGGCGGCGGTCGTGCCCTGGATTTCCGGTTCCAGGGTGTCAATGCGCTCGACAATCTCCAGGTAGCGGGCGATATGCTCCAGCCGGGCCTGGTAGAAATAGTCGTAGTAGGTCATGGCCCGGGCCAGGGTGGCCGGGTCTTCCTGGTTCAAGAGCACCCGCAACTGGGCCTGCTTGCCCATCTGGTAGGCGGTCTGGATTTCGCCGCTGATCAGCTCCTGCTGGCGGCCCCGGGCCACGAGCAATTCCTGGCGCTGGCTGCGCAGGGAGTTGAGCTGCGTACGGTTGCGATTGATTTTCTTCTGGGTGTCGGCGATTTCCCGGCGCACCACGCCGATGGCGACTTCCGACTCCCGCAGGGCGTCGCGCAGGGTGCTGCGCTGGGCGAGGTCTGCGCGCAGTTCCTCGCTGAGAGCGGCGATTTCCCGCTGTAGCTGCACCAACTGGGCACGGGCGCGGGTTTCCTCGTCGTCCTGGGCAGCACCGCTGCCCGCCAGGGCCAGCAGCGACAGGGTGAGAAGCCAGCGCCGCAAGCGCTTATACCTCCAGCAGGCTGGCGCCGGTCATCTCCTCGGGCTTGGGCAGGCCCATGAGTGCCAGTATCGAGGGCGCTACATCCGCGAGAACACCGCCGCTGCCATTGAAGCTGGCCCGGCGTGGGCCCAGGTAAACCAGTGGCACCAGTTCGGTGGTGTGCTGGGTATGCTGCTGGCCGGACTCGTAGTCCTGCATCTGTTCGCAGTTGCCGTGGTCGGCGGTGATCAGGGCCTCGCCGTCCACTACCTTGAGCGCCGCCTCAATGCGGCCCAGGCAGGCATCCAGGGCCTCCACCGCGGCCACGGCCGCCTTGTAGTTGCCGGTGTGGCCGACCATGTCGCCGTTGGCGAAGTTGCATACGATCAGGTCATAGGCGCGGCTGGTAATGGCTTCCACCAGCTTGTCAGTGACTTCCGGGGCGCTCATTTCCGGCTTCAGGTCGTAGGTGGGCACATCCGGCGAAGGCACCAGCACCCGGTCTTCGCCGGCGTACTCGTCTTCGCGGCCACCGCTGAAGAAGAAGGTCACGTGGGCGTATTTCTCGGTCTCGGCGATGCGTAGCTGGGTCTTGCCCTGGTCAGCGAGGTATTCCCCCAATACGTTCTTGAGGGTCTCCGGCGGGAAGGCGCAGGGCGCGTCGATGTCGGCGGCGTACTCGGTGGTCTGTACGAAGCACGCCAGGGCCGGCACGGTGCCGCGTTCGAAGCTGTCGAAGCCTGTGTCTACAAAGGCGCGGGTGAGTTGGCGGGCGCGGTCAGCGCGGAAGTTCATGAACAGCACGCTGTCACCGTCGGCGATCTTCACCTCGGGCTCGCCGTCGGCGCACACCAGGGTGGGTTTGACGAACTCGTCGTTCTCGTCGCGCGCATAGGCTTCCTTGAGGGCGGTGACCGGATCCGCCGCGGTAAATGGCGCCTCCGTGCGGGTCAGCAGGGCCCAGGCCTGTTCGATGCGGTCCCAGCGGTTGTCCCGGTCCATGGCGTAGTAGCGCCCGGTAATGCTGGCCACCCGGCCGCAGCCCAACTCGCTAAACAGCGTCTGCATGGTGGCCAGTGACGGCTCGGCGCTGCGTGGCGGGGTGTCGCGACCGTCCAGGAAGGCGTGCAGGTAGACCCGCTCGGCACCGCGGGCGTGGGCAAGGCGAATGGCCGCCGCCAGGTGGCGTTCATGGCTGTGCACGCCGCCCGGGGACAGCAGGCCCATGATATGCACGGCACCGCCGGCGGCGTTGGCGCTGTCGATGGCCTCGCAGTAGATCGGGTTTTCGTCGAAGGCCCCGGTCTCGATGTCGTGGTCGATGCGGGTCATGTTCTGGTAAATCACCCGACCGGCACCCAGGCTCATATGCCCCACCTCGGAATTGCCCATCTGCCCTTCGGGCAGGCCCACGTCCTTGCCGGAGCCGGAAATCAGGGTATGGGGCGCCTCGGCCCAGAGCCGGTCCCACACCGGGGTGTTGGCGTTGGCGATGGCGTTGTCCTGGGGGTCTTCACGGTAGCCGAAGCCGTCGAGCACGATCAGCAGGCGGGGAGTTCGTGGGGTATCGGTCATGGGGTGTACAGCACGTCTGGGAGCCAGCAAAACAAGGCTCGCAGTGTACCCGGTATGGCCCGGCAGATCACGGGATCACGCGTTTTCAGGAGTGAAAAGACCCTGTATACTTGGCGCCCTTTTTTGGGGCCCCGACAGGCGGGACCCCGACACCTCCGGAATATCCTGGGAACGTCCTGTGTTTTTCGAGTTTCTAGCACAGCAGTGGATGCTTGTCGGCGCCCTCGTGGTGGCGGTGGGCATGCTGGTGCAGTACGAGTCGCGCAAAAGCGGCCAGAGTTTGTCTCCGCAGCAGGCCATCAGCCTTGTGAATGCCGAGGACGGCGTGTTCGTGGACCTGCGCGAGGGCGGCGATTTCGGCAAGGGCCATATCGCCAACGCGGTGAATATTCCGGCGGCGAAAGTGGACGGGCGCATGGCCGAGCTCGACAAGTACAAGGAAAAGCCGGTGGTGCTGGTATGCAAGATGGGCCAGCACTCGGGCGCGGTGGGCAAAAAGCTGGGCCAGTCGGGTTACAGCCGTGTTTACCGCATGAGCGGCGGCATGATGGAGTGGGGCCAGCAGCAGCTGCCTCTCGTGAAATAGAGCCCAAGCGACGATGAGCGTACGCCTCTACACCACCCGTTTCTGCCCCTACTGCATCCGCGCCAAGCAGTTGCTGGATGCCAAGGGCGTGAACTACGAGGACACGCCGGTAGATGGCCGGCCCGACCTGCGCCAGCAGATGGTGGCCGAGAGCGGTCGCCAGACCGTGCCGCAGATCTGGATCGGTGAGCGCCACGTGGGTGGCTTTGATGATTTATGGCTGTTGGAGCAGCGCGGGGAACTGGATCCGCTGCTCGGCGCCTCGCAATAACGAAACCTGTACGGGAGTAATACCATGGCTGATGAACAGCAAAACGCAGCAGAAGGCGCCGGTGCGGCGGCCGAAGGCCAGCCGCAGCAGCAATTTGTGCTGCAGCGGGTCTACCTGAAGGACCTGTCCTTCGAGTCTCCGGGAGCGCCGGACGTATTCCGTAAGGATTACCGCCCGCAGATCAATGTCGACCTGCGCACCCAGAGCCAGGCCATGGAGAACGACAACTACGAAGTCACCCTGACCATCACGATCACCGCCAAACTCGAGGAAGAGACCGCCTTCCTGATCGAAGTGCAGCAGGCGGGCATCTTCGCTATCCGCGGCATTGCCGAAGGCGAGCTTCGCCAGATTCTCGGTATCTACTGCCCGAATGTCATCTTCCCCTATGCCCGCGAGACCATCGACACCGTGGTCACCAAGGGTACCTTCCCGGCGCTGATGCTGGCCCAGGTAAACTTCGAGGCGCTCTACGCCCAGGCCCTGCAGCAGGCCCAGCAGCAGGCTGCAGCAGCCCAGGCCGGCGAAGAAGCCGCCAGCTAAGTACTACCTGCCAGGCGCCGCCGGCTAGGCGCCCCCTCGAAAGCCTAGCTGACGCCAGGCTTCGTACACCACCACCGCCGCAGCATTACTCAGGTTGAGGCTGCGGCTGTGGTCCAGCATCGGTATCCGCAGTCGCTGTTCGGCCGGCAGGCTATCCAGTAGCGGCTGTGGGAGGCCCCGGGTTTCGGGGCCGAACACCAGGCTGTCCCCTTCCCGAAACAGCGCTTCACTGTAGTTGGCTTCGCCGCGCGTGCTGAGCGCATAGAGCGTGCTGCCGGGCAGCGCCGCCACGCAGGCCTGCCAGTCCGCGTGCACGGCCACGCTGGCCCATTCTTCGTAGTCCAGGCCCGCCCGGCGCAGGCGCTTGTCGTCCAGCTCGAAGCCCAGCGGCCGCACCAGGTGCAGGCGGCAGCCGGTGTTGGCGCACAGGCGAATGATGTTGCCGGTGTTGGGGGGAATCTCCGGCTCGTACAACACGATGTTGAGCACGGCGCGGTGCTCAGCTCATGCCCAGCTCTTTCATCTTGCGGGTCAGGGTGTTGCGGCCCCAGCCCAGCAGTTGGGACGCGTCGCGCTTGCGGCCCCGCGTATAGCCGAGGGCGGTTTCTATCATGATGCGCTCAAACTCCGGCAGCGCCTGTTCCAGCAGCTGTTTGCGGCCCTGGGACAGTTCGCTTTCGGCCCACATCCGCAATAGCTTGTGCCAGCTATCACTCTCCGGCATCTCGCCACCCTGGTGCTGTGAAAGCTCCGGCGGCAGGTCGCCCAGATGTACCTCGCGGCCCGACGCCATCACGGTGATCCAGCGGCAGGCGTTTTCGAGCTGGCGCACATTGCCGGGCCATTCCAGGCCCTGCAGGAAGGCCTCGGTTTCCGGCAGCAGCACCTTGGGTTCCACACCCAGCTCCTCCGCCGCGGAGGCGAAGAAGTGCTTCATGAGCTGCGGGATGTCCTCGCGCCGCTCGGCCAGCTTGGGGATGTGAATCCGAATCACGTTGAGCCGGTGGAACAGGTCCTCGCGGAAGGTGTTGCCTTCCACCAGTTTCTCCAGGTTCTGGTGGGTGGCGGCGATGATGCGCACGTCCACCTTGATCGGGGTGTGGCCGCCCACCCGGTAGAATTCGCCGTCCGCCAGCACCCGCAGCAGGCGGGTCTGGGTTTCCGGCGGCATGTCGCCGATCTCGTCCAGGAACAGGGTGCCGCCGTCGGCCTGCTCAAAGCGGCCGCGCCGCATATTGTTGGCGCCGGTAAACGCGCCTTTCTCGTGGCCGAACAGCTCGGACTCCATCAGGTCCCGGGGAATCGCCGCCATGTTCAGGGCGATGAAGGGGTCGGCCTTGCGCGGGCTGTGGCGGTGCAGGGCACGCGCCACCAGCTCTTTGCCGGTCCCCGATTCGCCGTTGATCAGCACGGTGATGTGAGAGTGTGACAGTCGGCCGATGGCGCGGAACACCTCCTGCATGGCCGGCGCCTCGCCGATAATCTCGGTGTCGGCCACCGCCGTGTCCGCCGAGAAATCTACACCCTGCTCCCGTGCCTGGGCCAGGGCGCGCTGGGTGACGGCCACCACCTCTTCAATATCAAAGGGCTTAGGCAGGTATTCGAAGGCGCCGCGCTGGTAGGACTCCACCGCGCTGTCGAGATCGGAATGGGCGGTGGTGATGATCACCGGCAGTGACGGCAGCGCCTGCTGGATATGTGACAGCAGGCTCAGGCCGTCCATGCCTGGCATGCGAATGTCACTGACGATGGCATCTGGCTGTTTGCGCTCCAGGTGTTTCAGCAGCGTCTCACCGTTGTCGAAGGACTCGGTCTCGAGCCCCGCCTGGCTGAGGGCTTTCTCCAGCACCCAGCGGATGGAGCGATCGTCGTCGACGATCCAGACTTTCTCAGGTCTTTGCATTGTCGGCTTCCAGAGGTAGATAGATATTGAAATCGGTTAAGCCCGGCTCACTGTCGCACTCGATCAGCCCTCTATGGCGAGCGACGATGGCCTGGGAAATGGCCAGTCCCAGGCCGCTGCCCTCGGGGCGGCCGCTGACCATGGGGAAAAACAGGGATTCACGCAGGTCCTCGGGAATGCCCGGGCCGTTGTCGCTGATGCGGATGGCGCACACCAGCCGGTGGCGTTGGGAACCAATGGTGAATTGGCGCTGCACCCGGGTGTGCAGGGTGATGACTCGCGGTCCCTCGTTGCTGGCGGTGGCCTGCACCCCGTTGCGCACGATATTGAGTACCGCCTGTATAAGCTGGGCGCGGTCGCCCAGCAGATCGGGCAGGCTGGGGTCGTAGTCGCGCACGAACCGCACGGCTTCACCGGTTTCCGCCTGCAGTAGGGTGCGTACGTGTTCCAGTACCTCGTGCACGTTCAGGGGCAGCAGCCGCGGCTGCTTGTGCGGCCCCAGCATCCGGTCCACCAGGGCGCGCAGCCGGTCTGACTCCTCGATGATGATGGAGGTGTACTCCTCCAGCTCCGGGTCGGGTAACTCGCGGGCCAGCAGTTGCGCCGCACCCCGCAGCCCGCCCAGCGGGTTCTTGATCTCGTGGGCCAGCCCGCGGATCAGGGCCTGGGTGGTTTCGTGGGAGGTCAGCAGGCCTTCTTCGCGGCTGATGCGGCGAATGCGGTCCACCGGGTGAATCTCGATCACCAGCCCCAGCACATTGCGGCCCTCGCCGATCAGCGGCGAGACCGTGCAGTCCACCACCAGGGTATGGCCGCTGCTGGTGGATATATTGACGCCGCGGTTGGTATAGGGCCCGTCCGGCGGCGCCTCCCGGTGCTGGCGGGCGATAAACTCCAGCTGGTCGGGCAGCAGTTCATCCAGGCGCAGGCCGACGCTGCGGGCCTGGCTCAGTTCCAGCATGGCCTCGGCGGCGGGGCTGATAAACCGCAGGCTCAGGTCCGGGTGCAGCACCAGGACGGCCGTGCTGAGGTTGTCGAGAATCTGTGCGTGAAAACTGCTGTCCATCATACTGCCTGCGGGCGACTGCTTTGGCCGGCCCGACGGTCCTTTGCAATGCGGTTGCAAGATTAGCGCCAGCATTGGGTCACCCCGCAGCGAAATCTGTGCACCATTATTGGTGCAATATCCACTGATAGTAGGTGCTAACTAATCATTGAATGAATGGTTTCCAGGCAGCAAAGCCATGAGCCGGGCGCCGTCGCCAGGAAAATACGCACCATTATGGTGCAACAGGCCTGCGGGCAGGTCCAGCGAAGAATTACCGCAGCGCGGTATTTAGCGGGGGGCTGGCCGGTTGTTATTGAAGTTGCTGGAGGGGCGGAACACGAACACGGTGACCGGTTCCGAGGTGGCCAGTTGCTTGCCATCCTTGCTGATCACGGCCACGGTAAGCCTGTGCTCACCGCGAAAGACGTTGGTCAGCGCCCAGGTGGTGGCGGTCTGCGGTTCCTGGCGCGGCTGGCCATCCAGCAAGAGCTGCAGCTTGTCACTGCTACCCAGCGCGGGTGACACGCTGGCGCTAACCGAGAAGTTACCAGGGCCCCGCGGAATGATCGTTTCATTGGCCGGTGCGGTAATCGACACCCTGTAGGCGGAGCTGGCGTCCGCGTCGTCGGCGGCTTTGGACGGTCTTTCCGGGAAAGCACTGGCATTGGGCGGTGTGGAGGTATTGGGCTGGCGGATATCCACCGGCTCGGCGTCCGCCGGGGGTTTATCGGTAAACGTCACGTTCCCGTGCTCGTCCACCACACGGTAGACCTGCGCGGAAGCGGTCATACCCAGCAGGGTGCACAGCAGCAGGATCAGCAGATGCTTCAAGAACGTGTCCTCATTTACCTGAGTTTCCCTAAAGTACCGCAAGCGCCGAATACCGGCAATCGCACTGATTTGGAGTGCTTTTTGCACCGGTCGTTCATTGCGCCGGGCCAAAAAAAAGCCCGCCAGAGGGCGGGCTTTGCAAGGCTCTGGACGCTGCTGCCTTCCTGTGTGTAGGCCAGCAGCGCCTGAACCCGATCCGTGCTTTACACGGAGTAGTACATATCGAACTCGACCGGGTGGGTGGTCATGTCGAGGGCCTCGACTTCCTCGGACTTCAGCTCGATGTAGCCATCGATCATGTCGTCGTCGAATACACCACCTGCGGTCAGGAAGCCGCGGTCCGCGTCCAGGGCTTCCAGCGCCATGCTCAGGCTGGAGGCCACTGTCGGGATGGCCTTGCCTTCTTCCGGCGGCAGGTCGTACAGATCCTTGTCGGCGGGATCGCCCGGGTGGATCTTGTTCTGGATGCCGTCGATACCCGCCATCAGCATGGCCGCGAAACCCAGGTAGGGGTTGGCGGTCGGGTCCGGGAAGCGAACCTCGATACGCTTGCCCTTGGGGCTCGGTTCGTAAGGGATACGAATCGACGCTGAGCGGTTGCGGGCTGAGTAGGCCAGCATGACCGGTGCTTCAAAGCCCGGTACCAGACGCTTGTAGCTGTTGGTCGACGCGTTGGTAAAGGCGTTGATAGCACGGGCGTGCTTAATAATGCCGCCGATGTAGAACAGTGCCATTTCCGATAGCCCCGCGTACTCGTCACCGGCAAACATGTTCTCGCCGCCCTTGGCGAAAGACTGGTGCACGTGCATACCGCTGCCGTTGTCGCCGACCAGCGGTTTGGGCATGAAGGTCGCGGTCTTGCCGTAGGCGTGGGCCACATTGTGTACGCAGTACTTGAGGATCTGCGTGGCGTCCGCTTTGGCCACCAGGGTGTCGAACCTGACGCCGATCTCACACTGGCCGGCGGTGCCCACCTCGTGGTGGTGTACTTCCACCGGCAGGCCCATCTGTTCCATGGCTGCACACATGGCGGCGCGGATGTCGTGCATGGAGTCAACCGGTGGTACCGGGAAGTAGCCGCCCTTCACGCCGGGGCGGTGGCCGATGTTGCCGTCATCGAAGTTGTGGCTGGAGGCCCAGGCTGCTTCCTCGGAGGCGATGGTATAGCCGGCGCCGCTCATGTCAGCGTGCCACTTCACGTCGTCGAAGATGAAGAACTCTGGCTCGTTGCCGAAGAAGGCGGTGTCGCCCAGGCCGGTGGACTTGAGGTACTCCTCGGCGCGCTTGGCCACGGAACGGGGGTCGCGGTTGTAGCCCTGCATGGTGCTGGGCTCGACGATGTCGCAGCGCAGGATAACGGTGGGTTCGTCGGTGAACGGGTCCAGCACGCTGGTGCCGTCATCGGGCATCAGGATCATGTCGGACTCGTTGATCCCTTTCCAGCCGGCGATGGAGGAGCCGTCGAACATCTTGCCCCCCTCAAAAAAGTCTTCGTCTACCACGGACGACGGGATGGAGACGTGCTGCTCCTTGCCCTTGGTGTCGGTGAAGCGCAGGTCGACCCAGCGGGCTTCGTTCTCTTTAATCAGACTCAGAGTCTTCTCTGACATCAGTGTTCCTCCATCAACGGGATGTATTCTTTTGGTAGAGCCAGCGTGAAAATTATTTCGCGAGGCGCCATCGAGCTGCTCACTGGGCAGCCTGGCGTCGCGTCGCCTCATGCAATGATCTCTGCAGACCTTGATAGCAAGAGCCGTGCCATGCCGGCGCGGGCGCTAAGTTCCTGTAATTAGTGCAATTGTCAGCCCGGCGGAGAGCCCGGCACACTGCGGATGCACCAATAATGAGCACAAATGCGCCATTTCGGTGCAGCATGCGCCCAATGGGTGCAAGCCCTAGCAGTTATCGACCCCTGAGGCCGCTTTGTCAAGGCGACGGCGGTGATCTGTACAGGAATCGTCCCCTGTGCCGTCGGCGCGCTATCCAGCCTCATCTGCGGCGGGTATAATCGCGCGCTTTTTGAGCAGGCCGGCGCTCGACGTGACGCGTGCCGGGCCCCTCGCTGTCTCCGCAGGTGAGCCCCAAGTGATTGAGAATCTTCGCAATATCGCCATCATCGCCCACGTCGACCACGGCAAGACGACGCTGGTGGACTGCCTGCTGCAGCAATCCGGCACCCTGGATCGCCGCAGCCAGGATGCCGAGCGCATCATGGACTCGAATGACCAGGAAAAAGAGCGCGGCATTACCATCCTCGCCAAGAACACCGCCATCCGCTGGAACGACTACCGTATCAATATCGTCGACACTCCCGGCCACGCCGACTTTGGCGGCGAGGTGGAGCGGGTGCTGTCCATGGTCGACAGCGTGCTGCTGCTGGTGGACGCGGTGGACGGCCCCATGCCGCAGACCCGTTTTGTCACCCAGAAGGCGTTTGCCCGCGGCCTGTGCCCGATCGTGGTGGTGAACAAGGTGGACCGCCCCGGCGCCCGCCCGGACTGGGTGGTAGACCAGGTCTTCGACCTGTTCGACCGGCTCGGGGCCACCGAGGAGCAGCTCGATTTCCCGGTCATCTACACCTCGGCCCTGGAAGGCATCTCCGGTGACGACCACGAGGCCATGGGCGAAGACATGAGCGCCCTGTTCCAGGCCATCGTCAGCCATGTACCGGCCCCCAGTGTGGACCTTGATGGCCCGCTGCAGATGCAGGTGTCCGCCCTCGACTACTCAAGCTATGTGGGTGTCATCGGCGTCGGCCGCATCACCCGTGGCTCGCTGGCGCCCAACACCCCGGTGACGGTGATCAGCAGCGATGGCGAAACCCGCAACGGCAAGATACTGCAGGTGATGGGCTACATGGGCCTGGAGCGGGTGGAGGCGGAGTCCGCCACCGCCGGCGATATCGTCTGTGTGACTGGCATCGAGGGCCTGCAGATTTCCGATACCCTGTGTGACCCGGCCAGCCCGGACGCGCTCACCCCGCTGACCGTGGACGAGCCCACTGTGAGCATGACCTTCCAGGTCAACGACTCGCCCTTTGCCGGCAAGGAAGGCAAGTTCGTCACCTCCCGCAATATCAAGGAGCGGCTGGAGCGCGAGCTGATTCACAACGTCGCCCTGCGGGTACGCCAGGGCGACAGCCCGGACAAGTTCGTGGTCAGCGGCCGCGGCGAGCTGCACCTGTCGGTGCTGATCGAAACCATGCGCCGGGAAGGCTACGAGCTGGGCGTGTCTCGCGCCGAAGTCATCCAGCGTGAGGTCGACGGCGAGCTGCAGGAGCCCTACGAGCAGTTGGTAGTGGACTGTGAAGACGCCCACCAGGGTGCGGTGATGGAAGAGCTGGGCCGACGCCGGGCCGAGCTCAAGAACATGGTGCCGGACGGCCAGGGCCGGGTGCGTCTGGAGTTTATCGTGCCGGCCCGCGGGCTGATCGGTTTCCGCTCGCTGTTCCTGACGCTGACCTCGGGCAGCGGCATTCTCACCCACGTCTTCGACCACTACGGCCCGGTCAAGGATGCCGAGGCCATTCACCGTACCAACGGCGTGCTGGTGTCGCTGGTGAATGGCAAAACCCTGGCCTACTCGCTGTACAACCTGCAGGACCGGGGCCGCCTGTTCATCGAACCCAATGTGGAAGTGTACGAAGGCCAGGTGATTGGCCTGCACAGCCGCGGCAACGACCTGACCGTGAACCCCACCAAGGCCAAGCAGCTCACCAACATCCGCGCCGCCGGCTCCGATGAGAACATTATGCTGACGCCGCCGGTGCTGCACAGCCTGGAGCAGGCGCTGGAGTTTATCGAGGACGACGAACTGGTCGAGGTCACCCCGGAGAGCATCCGCCTGCGCAAGAAGCTGCTCAAGGAGCACGAGCGCCGCCGGGCCGGGCGTATTTAGTCGAGTTGCGCCGGGAATCCCTGGCCTATACTGGGGTGCATGTTACAGCTCTACCCGGAAATAAAACCCTACGCCACCCACCGGCTGGAGGTCGGCGGCGGCCATACCCTGTACGTGGAAGAAAGCGGCGACCCGGAAGGCCTGCCGGTGCTTTTCGTTCACGGCGGACCGGGGGCGGGCTGTGACCCCAAGAACCGCTGCTTCTTCGACCCGGAGGCCTACCACATCATCCTGTTCGATCAGCGCGGGGCCGGCCGCTCCACGCCCCACGCCGGGCTGAACGAGAACACCAGCGATGCGCTGGTGGCGGACATGGAGGCTATCCGCGAACACCTGGGGGTGGATCGCTGGTTGCTGTTCGGCGGATCCTGGGGTTCCACTCTCAGCTTGCTGTATGCCCAGCAGCACGCCGAGCGGGTCATCGGCATGATCCTGCGCGGTATTTTCCTGGCCGGCGCCCGCGACATCCAGTGGCTTTACCAGGAGGGTGCCAGCCGCCTGTTTCCCGACTACTGGGAAGACTACCTGCGGCCCATCCCGGCAGTCGAGCACGGCGACCTGGTGTCGGCCTACTATGCGCGGCTCACCGGCGACAACGAGCTGGCGCGCATGGCCTCCGCCAAGGCCTGGTCGGGCTGGGAGGCCCACTGCGCCACCCTGCGGCCCAACCTCGAAGTCTATGAACACCTGGTGGACCCGCACGTAGCGCTGGCCCTGGCCCGTATCGAAGCGCACTTTTTTGTGAATGACTGCTTCATCCGCGAGAACCAGATCATCGAGGACGCCGGCATCCTCTCGGGCATTCCCGGGGTGATCGTGCACGGCCGCTACGACGCTGTGTGCCCGCTGGACAATGCCTTCGCCCTGCACCAGGCCTGGCCGGAATCCGAGCTGCATATCATCCGCGACGCCGGCCACGTGGCCTCGGAACCAGGCATCACCGATGCCCTGGTACGCGCCACCCGGCGCATGGCCCAGCGCTTTCGCCCCGGACCGACCTCCGCGTGAAGGCCTTGTTGCAACGCGTCCGCTCGGCCCGGGTGGATGTGGCAGGGGAGTGTGTTGGCGAGATTGGTTCCGGCCTGCTGGTGCTGCTGGGCCTGGATAAGGGCGATTCCCTGGCCAATGGCCGCAAGCTGATCGACAAGCTGCTGGCCTACCGGGTATTCAGCGATGAGCAGGGGCGCATGAACCTGAGCGTGGCGGACAGCGGTGGCGGCGTGCTGCTGGTGTCCCAGTTCACCCTGTCAGCGGATACCCGCAAGGGTTTGCGGCCGAGTTTTTCCTCGGCGCTGCCGCCGGCAGAGGCAGAGGCCCTGTTTGCCGAGTTGCTGGATTACCTGCAGGCCAGCCACCCCCAGGTGGCGAGCGGTCGCTTCGGCGCCGATATGCAGGTGAGCCTGGTCAACGACGGACCGGTCACCTTCCTGCTGGAGGTGGACTAGCGCTCAGGCGGCCGGCAAACGCATCTTGATGTGGGGAATGCCGTCCTCGTCGTAGGCATCGGAAACCGTGTCAAAACCCATGGATTGGTAGAAGGGCTCGAGGTGAGCCTGGGCGCTGATGCAGATGCCCGCCTCGGGCCAGCGCGCCAGTGTGAGCTCGATGCCGCGCCGCACCAGTTCCCGTCCCAGGTCCTGGCCCCGCGCCGCGGGCGAGACGACGATGCGGCCCAGGGATGACTCCGGGTAACTCACGCCCGGCGGCAGTGCGCGCAGGTAGGTCAGCAGGGTATCCTCCCGCCAGCCGCAGAGGTGCAGGGCCTGCTGGTCCAGGCCATCGAGATCCGGGTAGAGGCAGTCCTGCTCAATCACGAATACCTGCTGCCGCAGGTGCAGGATGGCGTAGAGTTCCGGGGCTGAAAGCTGGTCGAATTCGGCGCTTCGCCAGCTGCTTGGCACTGTGTGCAATTTCGCATTTTCCACTGCCTGAATAGTGCTACTATACCCGCACTAACACTGAGAAAACGGCGGCAACGGTCGGAAAAACCACAAGAAAAGCCGCCATGAACGGCTGCGGAATGCGTTCGGCAGTACACGCAACGTACCTCCGAAACAGAAGCTGCAAACAGACCGAGCAAGGAACACTACCTGATGTTAGCTAACGCTGAGCTTGCCCAGGATTTTTTCGTTCTCAACCAGCAGAGCAAGAAGCTGGTGAAGGCGTTGCTGGAAACGGTTGATATCCCTTCCATCCCGCTGGAAATCGAGGCCACTGACAATGCGCTGCTGCGCGGCCTGGAAGCGGACAAGATTTACTACATCGAGAGTGGTTCCTTAAGCGCCCGCTACCGTGACCGCACGGTGTACCTGCTGGACGACGGCGACCTGCTGTTGCCCGATGTGGCCGGCGGCGCCGATCACGATGTATCGGTGAGTTATGCCAGTGAGAACGGCGCCACCCTGGCCGGCTTTCCCGGCGTTGAGTTCATGCGCCGGATCATCGCCGACCCCGCCGCCAGCAAGCTGTGGACGCGGCTGATGATCACCCAGTCCGGTATGCAACTGCGGCTGACCGCATCGCTGACCGACGACGATACCCATGCCACCCCCGGCTTTGAAATCTACAACCCCGGCGATGTGATCATTCGCCAGGGCGATCGTGCCGACTACGTCTTCAACCTCACCGAGGGTTCCGCCGAGGTGGTGGTTGACGGCGTGACCGTGGGCGGTATTGAAGAGGGCGAGATTTTCGGCGCGATGGCGGTACTGACCAATGCCGATCGCACCGCCACGGTGATGGCCAAGACCCGCTGCTCCGTGGTCAAGGTGCCCAAGGATCAGTTCGCCGACCTGATCAAGAGCAATCCCACCACGATTCACACGCTGCTGATCGATATGGCGAATTCCATCGTCAATCTGAATGAGCAGCTGGTGGGCTTGCGCGGCAGCTACGTTAACTGACGCTGCCGACAGCAGACTTACATGAACCAGCGGAGTCCGGGTCCCGGTCTCCTGTTCCCCAGGCTTTCCCGCGAGTGCTGACCTCCGGTGTTCGCGGTGATTATCACAATCGAGTTGCACCATGTCTGACAGCGTAATCATCGACGAAGACGGTACCGAACAGGTATCGCTCAAGACCTATGCCGAGAAGGCCTACCTGGACTACTCCATGTACGTCATTCTCGATCGCGCCCTGCCGCACCTGGGTGACGGCCTCAAACCGGTTCAGCGGCGCATCGTCTACGCCATGAGCGAGCTGGGCCTCAAGGCCAGCGCCAAGTACAAGAAGTCGGCCCGCACCGTGGGCGATGTGATCGGCAAGTTCCACCCCCACGGCGACAGCGCCGCCTATGAGGCGATGGTGTTGATGGCGCAGTCCTTCAGCTACCGCTACCCGCTGGTGGATGGCCAGGGCAACTGGGGCTCGCCGGACGATCCCAAATCCTTTGCCGCCATGCGCTACACCGAATCGCGGCTGGCGCCCTATGCCGAGGTGTTGCTGTCGGAACTGGGCCAGGGCACGGTGGACTGGATACCCAACTTCGACGGCACCCTGGATGAGCCGGCCGTGCTGCCGGCCCAGGTGCCCAATGTGCTGCTCAATGGCACCACCGGTATTGCCGTGGGCATGGCCACCGACATTCCGCCACACAACCTGGGTGAGGTGGTGGCGGCCACCATCCGCCTGCTCGAAAAACCCAAGTCGACGGTGGCGGAGCTGTGCGAGTTGTTGCAGGCGCCGGACTTCCCTACCGAGGCGGAGATCATCACCCCGCGGGAAGACATCCTCGCCATGTACGAGACCGGCCGCGGCGCCCTGCGCATGCGCGCCACCTGGGAAGTGGAGTCCGGCGAAATCGTCGTCAACGCGCTGCCCTACCAGGCCTCCGGTTCCCGGGTGCTGGAACAGATTGCCCAGCAGATGCAGGCTAAGAAGCTGCCCATGGTGGCGGACCTGCGCGACGAGTCGGACCACGAAAACCCGACCCGGCTGGTGATCGTGCCGCGCTCCAACCGAGTCGACCGCGACGCGCTGATGAGCCACCTGTTTGCCACCACCGATCTGGAGCGCAGCTACCGGGTCAACCTCAATGTGATTGGCATCGATGGCCGCCCCGCGGTGAAGGGGCTGGTGCCCATGCTCAAGGAGTGGCTGAAGTTCCGCACCGAGACGGTACGCCGCCGCCTGGAGTTCCGCCTCGACAAGGTCCTCAAGCGCCTGCACATCCTCGAGGGTTACCTGGTGGCCTTCCTCAACATCGACGAGGTCATCCACATCATCCGCACCGAGGACAAGCCCAAGCCGGTGCTGATGAAGCGCTTCAAACTCTCCGACGAACAGGCCGAGGCCATCCTCGAGTTAAAACTGCGCCACCTCGCCAAGCTGGAGGAGATGAAAATCCGCGGCGAGCAGGACGAGCTTAGCGCCGAGCGCGACGAGCTGCAGAAAGTGCTGGGCTCCGAAGCGCGCCTGAAAACCCTGATCAAGAAAGAACTGGCCGCCACCGCTGAGAAGTTCGGCGACGAGCGCCGCTCACTGCTGGCGCAGCGCGAGGAAGCCCGCGCCTTCAGCGAGCTGGAGCTGATGACCAACGACCCCATCACGGTGGTCATGTCAGACAAGGGGTGGATTCGCGCCGCCAAGGGCCACGAAGTGGACCCGGCGTCGCTGAGCTACAAGTCCGGTGACGGCTACAAGATGTCGGTGGCCTGCCGCACCAACCAGCCCACGGTGATCCTCGATTCCACCGGTCGCGCCTACACGGTCACCTCCCACAACCTGCCGTCGGCGCGTGGCCAGGGCGAGCCGGTCACCGGCCGCATCAACCCGCCCTCGGGCGCCACCTTTGAAGGGATCATGTCCGGCGAGCCCGATCAGCTCTACCTGCTGGCCTCGGATGCGGGCTACGGTTTTGTCGGCAAGCTGGAAGACATGCAAACCAAGAACCGCGCCGGCAAGTCGGTGCTGTCCCTGCCCAAGGGTGCCCGGGTCCTGAATCCGGCACGGGTCGACGCGGTGGAGGGCGCCTTCGTGGCCGCGGTCAGCAACGAGGGCCGCATGCTGATCTTCCCGCTGGAAGACCTGCCACAGCTCGCCCGTGGCAAGGGGAACAAGCTGATATCCATCCCCTCTGCGCGAGTGCAGAGCCGCGAGGAATTCGTCGTCGCGGTGCAGGTGCTAACCGCTGAGGACTCGCTGGTGGTTCACGCCGGCAAGCAGCACAAGGCCATGAAGTTCTCCGAACTGGAGCACTACCGCGGTGAACGCGGGCGCCGCGGCAACAAGCTGCCGCGGGGTTACCAGAAAGTCGACCGCATGGAAGTGCTGCCAGCCGGGTAGGTGCGGCCGGCCAGGTGCGGCCGGCTAGGTGCGACCGGCCAGGTGCGACCGGCCAGGTGCGACCGGCTAGGTGCGACCGGCCAGGTGCGACCGGCTAGGTGCGACCGGCCAGGTGCAGCTGGATAGTCAGCCCTGGCCGCCCACCAGCTGCTGCAGTAGCAGCAGGCGCTGCCGTTCCAGCAGGTCACTGTAGGGCTCCTCGAAGCCACGCAGGGCGCCGGCTTCTACCTCGCAGCGGTTGGCCACGTCCGCATCCACCTGCAGCGCATCGCTTATCACCACGGCATCGGTGGACTGACGTGCCGCCAGCTCATCGATGATGTGCTGGTTGTACAGCGCCGGATAGATATCACGACTGTCCGGCCCGGCTTCCCCGAGGCCGCAGGCCAGGCCGAGGCTGTAACTCAGGCGCCGGCGCTCGTCGAGATCAGCCACCACCTGGTGCAACAGCCAGGCGCAGGAGGCGGCCCGGAAACCGGGGCTGCCGGTGGTGTGTTCCCCGGTAAAGCTGACCAGCAGTCCGAACTCTCTCGCCACCGACAGGCTACCGCCGTAGAGTCCGGCCGCGGCGGCGACCAGCTCCCGCTGGGCTTCCGTGTACACCAGCAGCGACTGCTCATCCAGGGTTTCCACGTAGCGGGCCAGGCTCGCCAGGCTCACATACAGCAGCCCGGCCTCCTGGTAATCACCGCCCTCCTGCTCGCTGTCGGCCGGTGGCCTCAGCAGGTCCAGGGGCAGTGCCGCCACCGCGGCTTCCAGTGCGGCCAGCTCATCACTAGCCTCGCCGGCGCCGATATTCGGCCCAGCCAGTTGTTCCCGCAGGGCGGTGATGCGCCCGGCGTGTTCCTGTCCCCAGCGTCCGGCTAGCGCCGCGGCAAACAGGCTGCCGAGAATACCCAGCACCAACAGCCCGAAAGACATGCCGCGCTGTTCTTCCAGCGCCGGGTCCGGCGCGCTGACGATCTCCAGCTCGCCGGCGATGTTGCCGTCGATCATCACCTGGGCGCGGGTGAAGTGGCTGTCTGGGGTAATGCCGTTGCCGGCCTGTCCGAGGGGCCGTTCGTCCAGGTCGTTGACAGTGAGCTGCTGCAGGGTGTGGCGCTGGCGCAGGCTGCGCAGGGTGGCTTCCAACCGCACCAGGTCACCCACCGCGACCAGCGGCGCCACCTGTGCCGCCAGTTCGGTGGCCAACGTGGTGAGGTGGGCACGGGACTGCTGCTCGAGAATATGGCGGCTGGACAGGTTGCCGATCAGCACCAGTACCAGCGCCAGGGCCAGGCAGAGACTTCCGCAGAGCAGTGCCAGTCGCTGGGAAATCCTGTGCATGCGTATCCTTGTGCTGGAGCCTGCGCTCGGTGCCTGCGCGCTGTAGAATAGGCGCTTTTTCGAGGCGGCGGGCGTGAAAGAGATATTGTTGATTAACATTTCGGGTGAAGACAAGCCCGGTGTTACTGCCGCCGTTACCGAGATTCTGGCGGGCTACGATATCAACGTGCTCGACATCGGCCAGGCCGTGATTCACGACACCCTGTCACTGGGCGTGCTGGTGGAACTGCCCGGCCCCTCCGATGATGCGCCGGTGCTCAAAGATCTGCTGTTTCGCATTCACGAGTTGGAACTCAAGGCCCGCTTCACACCCATAGATGAAGACAGCTACGCCCACTGGGTCGCCGGCCAGGGCCGGGCCCGCTATATCGTCAGCCTGTTGGCGCGCAAGGTTACCGCGCTGCAGCTATCGCGGGTGACCGGCGTGGTCTCCCGCTACGGGCTCAATATTGACGACATCACGCGTCTGTCGGGCCGCGTGCCGCTGGGGGAACTGCCCCGGCTCAGCAAGGCCTGCGTGGAGTTCTCGGTGCGCGGCCAGCTTGAGGACACCGCCGCCTTCCGCTCCGACCTGCTGGAGCTGGCCGCCGACATGGACGTGGATATCGCCTTCCAGGAAGACAATATGTACCGCCGCAACCGGCGGCTGGTGGCCTTCGATATGGACTCCACCCTGATTGAAGCCGAGGTGATCGACGAACTGGCCAAGCGCGCCGGCGTCGGCGAACAGGTCGCCGCCATCACCGAGCAGGCCATGCGCGGTGAACTGGATTTTTCCGAGAGCTTCCGGCGCCGGGTGGCGTTGCTGAAAGGGCTGGACGAATCGGTGCTGGAGGAGATTGCCGCCGCGCTGCCGCTGACTGAGGGCGCCGAACACCTGGTCGGCACCCTGCGCTCGCTGGGCTACAAGACGGCCATCCTCTCCGGTGGCTTCAACTACTTTGGCGCCCACCTGCAGCAGAAACTCGGCATCGACTACATGTACGCCAACCGCCTGGAAATCGAGAACGGACAGGTCACCGGTGAAGTCAGCGGCGAGATTGTCGACGGCGAGCGCAAGGCGGCCTTGCTCCGAGACATCGCCGAGCGCGAAGGCATAGACCTGCAACAGGTCATCGCCGTCGGCGACGGCGCCAACGACCTGCCGATGCTGCGCATCGCCGGCCTCGGTATCGCCTTCCGCGCCAAGCCCCTGGTCAAGCAAAGCGCCAAGCAGGCCATCTCAACGCTGGGGCTCGACGGCATCCTCTACCTGCTCGGCATTAGCGACCGCTACCAGCAATCTCAGTAGCCTTCCTGTTGCTGGGTAGTATTTCTCCGTAAACCGCGCGCACGGCACCCGGGGCCTTTCCGGGACACGCTACAAGCATGACATCCCTGTCTCGCTCGGGTGCGGCCGTCCTGGCCGCACACGGTCCCGGAAAGGCCCCGGGCACCGCACGCGCTCCGTAGGTGCCGCTTTGAAGCCAGAGCTCCGCTTCTTTGGGACCTTGGTCTCGCGATAAACAAGGGTGTGAGCTGGGTAGCCGCCTTCACGGACCGTCGACGGCCAGGGAGGGCCTGCCCCGCTTTCTCGGGTACGGCCGTCGCCGAGCGAGACAGGGATGTCATGCTTGTAGCGTGTCCGTGAAGGCGGCTACCCAGTTCGCGCCCGGCCTACGGAGCGTGAGAAGCGAGAGATAGCAAAGCTGTGAGAGTGCTTGGAAGAATATGCACGCGAGCCCACTACAGAGCGACAGCACTAAAGAGGGAAACCGGCAGTCTAGCCCCTCGTGCTTCTCTTAGGGGCTGTAAACCCTGGCGGGTTTATCTAAATTTCGCTCCAGATGGAGTTGAACGAGGTGTCTACCACCTCGGTGCGGTCGCGGGCGGCTACCTCGTCGAGTTGCTGGATGTAGCGGAACTCGAACTGGTTGTAGGCGGCCGTGGATGAGACCTTCTTGAACAGCTGGATGTAGGATTCGGCGCCGCCCCGGATCAGGGTCACCTTCTGGCGTTCCTTGAAGCCCACCCGCGGGGTGATCAGGGTGTTGGGCTGGCCGACCAGCTTGATTTCCGGCAGCAGCAGGGCGCGCATCAGGTCGCCGTCTTCGCCGGTCTTGTGCTGGACTCGGGCCCCGTAAGGGGTGGCGCGTGGGCTCAGCAGTTCCACACCCAGCAGGGTGGTCTGGTCCTTGAGCTGGCTGACCCAGCGGATCACGGCGATGGACCAGGCGCTGTTGTCCACTTCGCGCACGGCGATCACGTCGCCGGTCTTGATGTGGCTGGGAATATCCGCCGACCACTCCAGGCAGTAACCGCCCGGGCTGACGTTGGCCATGCGCACCGGGAACACCGGGTGGCGTTCCTTGCTGTTGACGTTGCCGTCGGTGCCGGCTTCGCGAATATGAAACTCGAGCTCTTCCAGGGCCAGGCTGTCGTCGCGGCCGGCGCCGTCGAAGACCTTGTCCCACAGCTCTTTTTCCTTCACCGCATCGTCGCTGGTGGGGGAGGTGTCGGTTTCCTGGTCCAGCAGGTGGGCATGGGAGGAGGAGACCAGCGACTCGAAGTTGATGCCGCCGCTCACGTAGAAATGGGTATTGCTCAGACCCACCGAAATCCACAGCTTCTCCTGGCCGGGGGCACGCGCGAAGTTGCGCTTGCTCATCACACCCCAGGCGGTGATCACGTGGTCCAGCACGTTGGGTGAGACCACCGTGTCCTTGTCGAACACAATGGACTGATCGCCGGTGTCGGCCCGCAGGTTCTGCAGGAAGTCGACCAGCTTGTCGGTGTTGATCAGGCGGCAGTTGTCGCCGGGAATCTCGCTGTACAGTGAGGCGTAGATCGGCGGGTGGTCACTGGCGAAGTCAACCAGGAACAGGCCATCCGCGCGCTCGCTGGGCATCAGCAGGTCGATGTGCCCCACCCATTCACGCAGGCCCTTGAATACGCCGGCCAGGTCGCGCTGGCGAAGTTGGTTGGGCTTGCAGCTACCCAGCAGCAGGGCGCGCAGGTAGGTGTCGGTGATGCTGCCATCGCCGGCGATATCGTCGGCCACCAGTTGGCTGGAGAGCTTCTGGCGTTCGGCCAGCAGGAACAACTGGTGCAGCTCCATCCAGGCATTGATTTCCACCGGCTGGTAAAGCTGGTAGGACACCAGCAGCTTCATGCTGGCGGACGTAACCGCACGGTGCAGGGCCATGCAGACCAGCTTGGCTGGGTTGGCGCCGGAGATCTGCTGGCGGCGCTGAATGGTCTGGATGCCAACAATGGTGTAGGCGGTGGTGACCAGCTCGTAAAGATTCTGGGCCAGTTTGGCGGCCTTGCGCGGTTCGTCCGGCAGTACGATGGGCTGGTTCAGGTAGAACTTGGACAGGGTCGACAGGGCGGTGTATGTGACCGGGCGCAGGGCCTCGAGAATCTCGAAACGGATATCCGGGCGCATGTCGACGCGGTTCAGGTCGCTCATGGCGCTGCGCAGTTGCTGCGCTACCTGGGCCGGGTTGGCCATGGGCAGGCTTTCGGCCCAATTGGCGGCCTGGTCTGCCGTTAAGCCAAACAGGACGAATTCCGACAGATCCTGCCGGGGTATTCGCAGCTTGATTGGCTCGTTTTTGCTCATAGCACAGGCTCTGCCTTATAAATTGTTGTCAGCCGATGCGTAATAGTACCTAAGTCTCTGTTTTAGGTACACTTTTCATTTGTACGCCTCGTGCGGCAAAGCGGTTGTGCGCCCATGTATACCGCCGAGCATGCTCACCCTCTCCCGGGGACATCCTGGTCCGCGGGGTTTGCCGTTTGTTCACCGTCACGCGAGCGCACAATAATAGCACTGAAATAGCACTGACACCGAGCCCGAATGATGTAATCGGCCTGTTATCTGCAAGAATCCCCACCCTGCGGACAACACGGACAGTGAATCACCTAAGCCAGGGCCTGTCCAGCGGCATAGTGCCAATGTGAGTAGTAGCTCGCGGCCCAGGGTTTTCGCCGCCTGCAGGCCGGTTTGCGGGCACGCCGCGACTGAATCACGGACTGCCATAGCGGCGCGCTTCGGGGTATGATAGCCGCCCTTTTTGTGGCGCAGACTCCAGGACAGCTCAGGAATATGGCAAGTTACTCCACCAATGAATTTCGCTCCGGTCTCAAGGTCATGCTGGATGGCGATCCCTGCAGCATTATCGAGAACGAGTTCGTTAAGCCGGGCAAGGGCCAGGCCTTCAACCGGGTCAGGCTGCGCAACCTGAAATCCGGCCGGGTCTGGGAGCGCACCTTCAAGTCCGGTGAGAGCCTGGAAGGCGCGGATGTCATGGACCGCACCATGGAGTACCTCTACAGCGACGGTGAGTTCTGGCACTTCATGGAGCCCGACACCTACGAGCAGTACCAGGCCGACAAGGACGCGGTGGGCGATGCCGCCCAGTGGCTCAAGGAAGGCGACCGCTGTGAGGTCACCCTGTACAACGATTCCCCGCTGGCGGTGGTGGCCGCCAACTTCGTGGAACTGGAAATCACGGAAACCGACCCCGGCGTCAAGGGTGACACCGCCTCCGGCGGCAGCAAGCCCGCTACCCTCAGCACCGGCGCCGTGGTCAAGGTGCCGCTGTTCCTGAGCCAGGGCGAGATCATCCGCATCGACACCCGCTCCGGCGAATACGTCGGCCGCGGCAAGTCCTGATTGGCAGCAGCCGACGACTGGCAGCCCTCGGCGACACCGGGGGCGCTGGCCGGGCGCACTGAGCTGCTTGAGCAGCTACGCGCCTTCTTCGCCCAACGCGGCGTACTCGAAGTAGACACTCCGCTGCTGTGCAGCGGCACTATCACCGACCCTGCTATCACTCCCATGGCCAGCGGCGATCGCTGGCTGCAAACCTCCCCGGAATACGCCATGAAGCGCCTGCTGGCGGCGGGCAGCGGACCCATTTACCAGGTCTGCAAGGCTTTTCGCGCCGGTGAGGCCGGCGGCCGCCACAACCCGGAGTTCACGCTGCTGGAGTGGTATCGCCCGGGGTTCAGCCTGGCAGAATTGATCGAGGAAGTGGCGGACCTGGCGCGGGCCGTGCTGGGCAACACCCTGCACCGGGTAGTGACTTACCGCGAACTGTTCCGGCAATACCTTGGCATCGATCCCTTCCTTGTGGACGCTGAAGAGCTGGAGGCTTTCGCCCGGGCGCGGCTGGACTACAGTGGCGGCGCCGAGACCCGGGATACCTGGCTCGACCTGCTGCTGACCCACCTGGTGGAACCGCAGCTCGAGGGGCTGGTCTTCGTGCACGACTACCCCGCGTCACAGGCGGCGCTGGCGCGGCTGCGGGAGGAAGATGGCGTGACGGTTGCCGAGCGCTTCGAGCTTTACGTCGACGGTCTTGAACTGGCTAACGGTTACTTTGAGCTGACCGATCCTGCGGAGCAGCGGGCCCGTTTCGAAGCCGACAACCGGACTCTGGCCAGCCGCGGTGAGCCTGCCAGGCCGATTGATGAACAACTGTTGGCCGCCATGGAGGCCGGTCTGCCGTCCTGCGCCGGCGTGGCGCTGGGCCTGGATCGGCTGTTGATGAAGAAGCTCGGCGCTGAACGCGTGCGGGACGTGCTCAGCTTCGACTGGTCGCGCTGCTGACGGCGCGCCATGCGTCTCCCGGACATTCCCGCGCCGCTTGCGCGGGGATGACAGCAATCGGAGCTAGCCGCGCACGATCGCCGGCCCATAGCCGTCGATGAACTCCTGGGGCAGCCGCCGCGGCCGGCCTTTCTCGAGATCCACACAGGCGAACTGCATGCGTGCCCGCAGCACGGTGCTGCCGTCCGCGGGCCTCAGCACCTGGAAGCGGCGCTGCATGGTCAGCTTGCCGTCCCAGTCGACAATCCAGGTGGCCGCCACCAGCTCATCGCCCAGGTGCGAGGGTTTCAGGTAGTCGAACTCGCTGCGGGTAATCACCATGGCGCGGTTGAGGCGCTGGTAGGCCGCCAGGTCCAGGCCCAGGGATGCCGAGTGGTCCCAGGCCACCTGCTCACACCAGGTCACGTACACCGCGTTATTGGTGTGGCGCAGGCCGTCGATGTCCTCCGCCGCCACCTGCACCGCCAGGGTGTGCGGCTGCGGCAGGTCCCAGTCCATCAGCCGGCGGCGGCCTCGGCCTTGCCGTCCACCAGTTCCAGCGGTTTCTGGGCGATGTGCCAGTAGCCATAGATCACGGCGATAACGGGGCAGGCGAGATTGAAAATGGCGAAGGGTGCGTAGGTGAGGGTGGCTACCCCCAGGGTGGCAGACATATAGGCGCCGCAGGTGTTCCAGGGAATCAGCGCCGAGGTGAGTGTGGCGGAGTCTTCCAGGGTACGTGACAGGTTCAGCCGCGACAGGCCGCGGCGCTCGAATTCATCGCGGTACATGCCGCCCGGGAGGGTGATGGCGATGAACTGGTCGGCGGCGGCCAGGTTGGTGGCGGTGCAGGTGGCCACGGTGGTGGCCACCAGGCCGCCGTTGCTTTTGGCGCGTTTCAGCGCGCCGTCCACCATGTACTTGAGGATGCCCACCCGCTGCAGGGTGCCGCCAAAAGCCATGGCGCTGATGATCAGTGAAATCGTATTGAGCATGCTCAGCATGCCGCCCTTGGACAGCAGCTTGTCCATGAAGGCGTTGCCGCTCTCGGATTCATAGCCGCTGAATAGGCTGGTCCACACCCCTTTCAGCATCAGCACGCCTTCGCCCAGCCTGTCGCTCTCACCGGCGAGCCGCAGCACCGCTTCCGGCTGGTACAGAATGGCAAAGATCACACCGAACACGGAGGAGGCGAGGATGGCCGGCAGCGCGGGTACCCGCCGCCACACCAGGAACAGCATCAACAGCAGGGGCAAGAACAGGTGCAGGCCAATACTGAACTGGCCGGCGATGCTGTCGCGCAGTTCAGCGATCTGAGCGGGCTCGGCGGCCTCGCCACCGCTGAGGGCGACAAACACGATCAGCGCCAGCAGGAAGCTCGGCACCGTGGTCCACAGCATGTGCAGGATATGTTCGAACAGGTCGACGCCGGCGGTGGCTGCCGCCAGGTTGGTGGTGTCGCTGAGCGGTGACATCTTGTCGCCGAAGTAGGCGCCTGAAACGATGGCGCCGGCGGTAATGGCCGGCGACAGGTTGAAGCCCGCAGCGATGGCCATCAGGCCGATGCCGATGGTGCCCGCCACTGTCCACGAAGAGCCGATGCTTACGGCGACCACGGCGCAGATGATCGCCGATGCCGCGTAGAAGATATCCGGCGATAGGATCTTCACGCCGTAGTAAATGAGCGCGGGTATGGTGCCCGACAGGATCAGTGCGCCGATCAGCATTCCCACCGACATGAGGATCAGCATCGGCACCAGGCACATGGCAATGCCATCCACCAGGCCTTCCTCGATCTCGCGCCAGCTATATCCCAGCCGCACACCCACCAGGCCCACGGCCCCGGCGCCCAGCAGCAGGGCAATCTGGTTGGCGCCGTAGGAGGAGTCGGCACCGTAGAGATAGACCGACAGGCCCAGCATGAAAATGACCAGGGCTACAGGGGCAAGTGCGAGACCTGGTGTGAGCGGTCGTATCGGGGAATTCACGGAATAGTCTTCAGAAAATCGCCGGGCCAGCTTGCCTGAGTTTTGCGCAATGGTACAGCCCCGGGCCTTGCAGTAAACTTGGCGGTCCCTGATTTTCCGGTGCTTTGCCGCTATGTCTCGCCTGATTTCCTGCCTTTCTATCTTGATCCTGTTCGTTGGCCTGGGCGCCTGCAGCGGCGCCGGTACGGTGGAAGCCGGTGCAGATGACGGCAGCGTTGTCGATGGCGATTTACGTCTTGAGCCCCTGCAGCTCAACCTCGACAGCCCCTGGGGCATGGACTTTGTCGACGAGCAACATGTGCTGATCACCCAGCAGGGCGGCGCGCTGTTGCACCTGTCGCTGGTCAGCGGAGCACTCACTGAAGTGGCGGGCGTACCGGAGGCCACCGAGCACGGCCAGGGTGGTCTGCTGGATGTGCTGGTTGAGCACGGCGATGGCAATCCGATGGTGTACCTGAGCTACACCCACGCGGATGACGCCGGCTATACCACGCGGGTGGCGCGCGGGCGGCTGAACGGCACCGGGCTGGAAGACGTCGAAGTGCTGTTTACGGCCATGCCCTACTACGACACCAGGTACCACTTCGGCAGTCGCCTGCTGATTATCGACGACTACCTGTTCATCACCGTGGGCGACCGCGGCAACCGCGACTACGCCCAGGACCTGAGCCGCCACAACGGTAGCGTAATGCGCATCTACAAGGACGGCCGCGTGCCCGGTGACAATCCCTTCGTGGGCCGCAGCGATGCCCTGCCTGAAATCTGGACCTACGGCCATCGCAACCCCCAGGGCATGGCGCGCCATCCGGACGGCTCGGTGTGGGTCAACGAGCACGGTCCCAGGGGCGGCGATGAACTGAACCGGCTGGTACCCGGCACCAACTACGGCTGGCCCATCATTACCTATGGCGAGGAGTACCGCGGCGGCAAGATCGGTGAAGGCACCGCCAAGCCTGGCATGGCCCAGCCCGAGAAATACTACGTGCCCTCCATCGCCACCTCGGGCATGGCCTTCTACAGCGGCGACGTCTACCCGGACTGGACAGACTCGGTGCTGTCCGGCGCGCTGGCGCTGACCCACCTGAACCGGGTGGAGCTGGTGGGCAATGGCCTCGGGGAAGAGCACCGCTACTTCGATGACAGCCAACTGCGCTTCCGCGACATTCATGTCAGCCCGGATGGTCAGGTCTATGTGCTGGCGGGCAGCGGCCTGTACCGCCTCACTACCGGGGGCTGATTAGAGCGTGCACCCCGACCGCCGAGCACTACTGCTGGGCCTGGCCGCGGTTTTCTTCTGGTCCACGGTGGCCACCGCCTTCAAGGTGGCCCTGCGTTACCTCGACGTGTTCCAACTGGTGTTCTTCGCCAGCCTGTTTTCCGCCGCCGCCCTGCTGGCGGCAGTGGCGTGGCGCGGCCAGCTTCATAAGCTGGCCGAAGAGTTGAGAACCTACCCTGGCTACTACCTGGGCATGGCGGCACTCAATCCCTGCATCTACTACGTGGTGCTGCTGCACGCCTACGATCTGCTGCCGGCCCAGCAGGCCCAGGCCATCAACTACACCTGGGCCATTACCCTGTCGCTGCTGGCCATCCCGCTGCTGGGCCAGCCCCTGAAGGGGCGCGACGCCACGGCGGCCGCCTTCGGTTACTTCGGTGTGCTCATCATCGCCACCCGCGGTGACCTGCTGGGTCTCGCCTTCGACAGCCTGCCCGGCGTCGGCCTGGCGCTGGCCAGCACCCTGCTGTGGGCCTTCTACTGGATATTCAGCGCCCGCAATCCGCGCGATGGCACCGTGGCCCTGTGCCTCAACTTCCTGCTGGCGATACCCATGGCAGCGATGTTGTGCGCGGTGTTCTCGGAGATTCACTGGCCCGGCTGGCAGGGCCTGGCCGGCGCCGGTTATGTGGGCCTGTTTGAAATGGGGGTGACCTTCCTGCTGTGGTCAGCGGCCCTGCGCACCGCCACTCGGGTGGCGCTGGTGGGCAACCTGATATTCCTGGCGCCCTTCCTGTCGCTGGTGTTTATCCAGCTTATCCTCGGAGAGACCATCCACCCGGCGACCCTGGTGGGCCTGTGCCTGATTGTGCCGGCGGCCCTCTTCCAGCAGATGCAGAGGCCGGCGGCCCAGTGATCGCCGACGCAGAAGCGGCCCCCCCGGAGGCGGCCCTCTCGGAAATACCCGCGCTCTCACCGCACTATTACCTCGACAATTTCCAGCGTCTCTGCGATACGGTCGAGAGCCAGTACGGCGACCTGCTGAGCAGCGCGGAGACTGACTTCCTGCAGCAGTTCGCTACCGCCCCGCAGGAGGCCCGCTGCCTGTTTGTGCGGCTGGTGTCCCGGCGCGGCCCGCTGTTTCGGCGCGGCCAGCTCAACTACCCGGAGCTGGGCAAGCTCGACGACGCGCTGGCGTCTGCGCTGGACCACGGCCTGCTGTACCGGGAAGAGCAGCCGCCGGTGGAATGGCTGCTGGCCCTGTTGCGCAAGCCCGAACTGGTGGCGATCTACGGGGAGTATTTACCGAACGCAGGCCTGCGCAAGCCGGAGCTGTTGGCGGTGCTCAACGCCGAATTGACCGAGGAGGCTTTGTTATCCCACTGGCGCGACTGGCGCGCCCCGCAGGACTGGTTGCTGGGGGTGGAGCATGTCGAGGTCGTGGCCCTGTTTCGCCTGCTGTTCTTCGGCAATAGCTGGCAGGACCTCAGTGAGTTCGTGGTCAGCGACCTCGGCATCATTCGCTACCACCCCTATCGGCTGGACAGAGAAGACCGCCTGTTCACCAGCCGCCAGGAGATCGACGAGGTGCTGGCCCTGGATGCACTCAAGGCCGTGTTCAAGCAGGCTGCCGCCGAAGAGGACCTGGGTACGGTGCTGGCGGTGGCGCATGTTCTCAATAAACCCGCCGCTGGCGCTCTCGATAGACCCGCCGCTGGCGCGCAGTCGCTGTTGCTGCGAGATCGCCTGCGCAATCGGGTGGCGCGCCAGCTCGAGCGCATGCAGGCACCTCGTGAAGCGGAAGCCCTGTACGCGAGCTGCCGGCAGCCGCCGGCCCGGGAGCGTCGCGCGCGCTTGCTGACGGCCCAGGGCGAATACGCGTCAGCGCTGGCCGTGTGCGAGTCGATACAGGACGCACCCTGGAGCGAGAGCGAAGTCGACTTCGCCGCCCGCCAGCTCCCCAGCCTCAAGCGCAAGCTGGGTGAGGCGGCGCCGTCGCGCCCGCGCGACCGCTTCGAGGAAGACCGGCTATGTCTGCCTCACTCCCTGCCGGTGGAACGGGCGGCGGCGCGGTACTACACCGAACAGTGGGACAGCGTGTACTACGTGGAAAACCTGCTGATCAACGCCAGCTTCGGGCTGGCTTTCTGGCAGCAAATCTTCAGCCCGGTACCGGGTGCTTTTGTACACCCGTTCCAGTCGGCGCCCCTGGATATGTACAGCCGCGAATTTCACGCCGCGCGCCGCGAGTCGATTGACCGGCGACTGGCCCAGCTCGAGAGCGGCGACCTCGCCGGCGATCTGCTGAAAGCCTTCGATACCCACCAGGGGGTGAGCAATGCCTGGGTGGGCTGGCGCGGCCTGCGGCGCGAGCTGCTCGAACACGCGCTCCGGATCGTCCCCCGTGAACACTGGCTGGCGATCTGGCGTCGGCTGCTGTTCGACCCCGAGGCCAATCGCAATGGCTGCCCGGACCTGGTGGCGCTGGATGAACAGCGGGGCTATTGCCTGATCGAGGTGAAAGGCCCGGGCGATGCCCTGCAACTGCGCCAGCGCCGCTGGCTGCGTTTCTTCCAGGCCCAGGGTATTCCCGCCCGGGTGGCCTGGGTGGAGTGGCAGTCGTGAAGCCGGCGGTGCGGCTGGCGGTGCGGGAACTGGCCGCTTTCTGCCATCGCAGTGGCGATATCGACTACCGCTTTACGCCCTCACCCAGCGCCGAGCACGGTATTGCCGGCCACCAGCTATTGCAGGCCCGCCGCGGCGGCGACTACCAGGCCGAGTACCCGCTGGAAGCGGTGCTCGACCTTGGCGATTTTGCGCTGCGCCTGGCCGGCCGCGCCGATGGCTTTGACGCCACGGCGGGTCTGCTGGAAGAGATCAAGACCTGCCGGGTGGAGCGGGACGCCATCCCCGAAGCCGTCGAGGCCCTGCACTGGGCCCAGCTTATGCTCTACGGCGGCCTGCTGTGTCGCGCCGAGCCGGAGCGGGCAGGTTTGACCCTGCAGCTCACCTACTACCAGGTGGATAGCGGCGAAGAATGGCCGCGGCTGGAAGAACATGGGCGGGATGCGCTGCTCGCCTTCCTCGATGACAGCCTCGAGCAAATGGGCCAGTGGCTGGCCCAGGAACACGCCTGGCAGCAGCGGCGTGACAGCAGTCTTGCGGCGTTGGAGTTTCCCTACGGCGAGTTTCGCGACGGCCAGCGCAGCATGGCGGAGACGGTCTACAAGTGCATTGCCCAGTCCGGCCAGGCCCTGCTGGAGGCCCCCACCGGCACCGGCAAAACCGCGGCGGCCCTGTACCCTGCATTGAAGGCACTGGCCACCGGCCGCCACGAGCGCATCGCCTACATCACCGCGCGCACAGTGGGCAGGCAGGCGGCGGAGCACACCCTGCGCGATTTTGCCGGGCAGGGTATGGCGCTGCGCCGCCTCAGCCTGACGGCCAAAGACAGTATCTGCTTCTCGCCCGGCAAGGCCTGCCACGCGGAGGATTGCCCTTTCGCCGAGGGCTACTACGACCGCCTGCCTGCGGCCATGGAAGCCGCCGTCAATGAACAGCACCTGGACCGCGAAGCCATCGAGCGCATCGCCCGCGGGCACCAGGTCTGCCCTTACAACCTGGCGCTGGATCTCATCCCCTGGGTCGACCTGTGCGTGGCCGACATGCACTACGTCTACAGTTTTCACGCCGGCCTCGCCGGCAGCTACGCCGAGCGCGGCCAGCGCTGGAGCCTGCTGTTGGATGAAGCCCACAATCTGCCGGAACGGGCCCGCGAAATGTACTCCGCCAGCCTCCACAAGGCCGACTTGATGGCGGCTCGCCGCGAGGCGGGCGGAGCGGTGAAGAGAGCGCTCGATGCCTGCAACCGGGCACTGTTGGCGTTGGGCAAGGAGGACTGGCTGGAGGCGGACTACGATAGCCGCGAACAGGCGCCGGAAGCGCTGGTGAATACCCTGCAGCGCTTCACCGCCGCCGTGGGTGAGCAACTGGCAGCCACCCCGCTGTTCCTGCAATCGCGCCCCCGGCTTTTGGACTTTTACTTCGAATGCCTGCAGTTCCAGCGGGTGCTGGAGGTGTTCGATACCGACTTCCGCTTCGAGATGACCCGCGCCGGCGACGCCCAGGGTCTGGCGGTGAAACTGCGCTGCCTGGATGCGTCGCGGCTGCTGGCGCAGCGCCAGCGCCAGCCCGTGTCGGTCAGTGCGTTTTCCGCGACCCTGTCACCGCCGCACTGGATGCTGGCCGAACTCGGCTTTGACGAGCAGGCGGTGTTTCAGTCCCTGGCCTCACCGTTCTCGCCGGACCAGTTCCAGGTGGCGTTGAACACCGGTCTGGATACCCGCTACCGGGCCCGCCAGGCCACGGCGCCAGTGCTGGCGGACACCATTGCCCAGTGGCTGGCCGACCACCCGGGCAACTGTATTGTCTACTTCAGCGCCTACCGTTATATGGACGATGTGCTGGCGCTGCTGCCGCCCACCGGCCGGCAACTGCTGGTGCAGTCGCGCCAGTGGCGCGAGGCCGAGCGTCACGAACTACTGAACACCCTGCGCGAGGAGCGTAACGTGGTGGCCTTCTGCATCCTCGGTGGGGTGTTCGGGGAGGGTATCGACCTGCCCGGCGATGCCCTCGCCAGTGTCGTGGTAGTCGGCACCGGTCTGCCCCAGTTCAATCGCGAACGTGAGGTGTTGCGCGATTACTACCAGGATCGGCTGGGGCGGGGCTTCCAGTACGCCTACCTCTACCCGGGCATGCAGCGGGTCAGCCAGGCCCTGGGGCGGGTGATTCGTACGGAAACTGATCGCGGCAGCGCGTTGTTGATCGACCCGCGCTACGGCGACCCTGAGTATCGGCAATTGTTGCCGCCCTGGTGGGAGTACAGCGGCGGCTAATTTTGGAAGGCTAGTTGTGGACGGCTAGTTGTGGACGACTAGTCGCGGACAGCCTCTTCCCGGGCGGCGGCTTCCTCGTCCGAGTAGCTGTAGCGAATCTCGACGGTCTGCATCTTGCCGTCGTCGTTGCGCAGGTTGCTGAGACCCTCGAAGCGCAGCAGCCGCTGGCTGCCTTCCTCGTAGGTGAGCTGGATGGGGTCGATGAAGCTGCCCAGCAGCCAGGAGTCCAGGGCGATCTCCAGGCAAAACTTGCCCTCCTCGCACCTGTCGGCCTTGCTGGCGCGCATCTTGATGGGGTCTTCGCGGGTGACCACCCGGAATGGGAACTTGATCTCCTCGCCCTCGGCCAGGTCCTGCCACTGCAGGCGCACGAAGTTGTCAAAGCCGGCATCCACCACCGCCTCGGGATCGGCCTTGTCGATGATCACCTCGCGGTCGACGCGATAGTCCCGGAAGGTCAGCAGCGGCGCCAGGGCATTCTCCGCGTAGTCCAGCTCCTTGCTGGCGATCACCTCCCGGTTGGGGCGCAGGTAGAACACGCTGCACTGCAGGGCGTCATCGCTGCAGTAGTAGTGCTCCAGGTAAAGGGTGTCGCCGGACTTCGGGTCGCGGGCCTCGCCAACGATATCCGGGTCCAGCGTGGGTAGCGGCGGGGTTTCGCTACTGGCCAGCGGCTGCTGGGAAAAAAGCGCCGCCGCCAACACCAAAATGCTAGGCCAGGTGTGCTTCACCACCGTTTTCCTCCTCGTGGAACCACAGTCGCGCAATCGCGGCCATGGCCGGGAACAGTGCCGCCCACAGGGCGCCGATGATGGCCAGGCCATAGACCGGGTCCGCAAAATCCACCGCGGACATGGAGGTCCCGGCGTAGTAACTCATTACCCCGCCGATGCCGCCGAGAATGCCGGCGATGGTGAGCTGGCGCTGCAGGCTGGCAAAGGCATGATCGAAGGTGGTGGCCAGCACCGGCCACAGGCAGGTCAGCCACAGCGGCGCCAGCGCCGCCTGGCCGTTGAGCGTGAACACACCCACGGCAAACAGCGCCTGGTCCAGCAGCAGCCCGAACCCGAAACAGCCGGCGATAAAGGCCAGTTCGCGCTGGCCGCGGCCAATCCATAGCTGGTGGATGGTCACATGCACCAGCACCACCAGCGGCGCGATCACCACCGATTCGCTGCTGATGATGGCTAGCCAGCTAACATTGAACAGCAGGCCGTTGCCGGCCTTTTGTAACAGCGTGTCTTCAGGCAAAGCGGTATCCCGGTTTGGCGAAGGTCAGTTGCACGGTGCCGATCACCCGCTCGCGGAAACCCCCTTCGCAGTAGCACAGGTAGAACTCCCACATGCGGATAAAGGTCTCGTCGAAGCCCATGCGGCGCACGTCCTCGATGCGGTCGAAGAAGCGATCGCGCCAGTCGGCCAGGGTGTCGGCGTAGTGTTCGGTAATGTCGCGCAGGTGCACCATCTGCATGTCGGTGTCTTCCCGCAGATGCTTGCTGATCACCTCCACCGAGGGCAGGCAGCCGCCGGGGAAGATGTAGCGCTTGATGAAGTCCACGGAGTCCCGCGCCTGCTCGTAGCGCTGGTCCACCATGGTGATGGCCTGGATGGCCATCAGGCCGTGGGGCTTGAGGAGGCTTGAGCACTTTTCGAAGTAGTTGCTGTAGAACTGGTGGCCCACTGCCTCGATCATTTCCACCGACACCAGCTTGTCGTACTCGCCCTCCAGCTCGCGGTAGTCCTTGAGCAGCAGGGTGACCCGGTCTTCCAGGCCTTCGTCCCGCACCCGCTGGCAGGCGCGCTCGTACTGCTCGCGGGAGATCGTGGTGGTGGTGACGCGGCAGCCGTAGTGTTTTGCGGCATGCACCGCCAGGCCGCCCCAGCCGGTGCCGATTTCCAGCAGGTGATCCTCCGGGCCCAGCTCAAGCTGCTGGCACAGCAGGTCCAGCTTGTGAGTGGCGGCCTCTTCCAGGCCGGCATCCCCGCGCGGGTACACCGCGGCGGAGTACATCATGCTCCGGTCCAGGAACAGCTCGAAGAAATCGTTGCCCAGGTCGTAGTGGGCGGAGATATTGCGGCGCGAGCCGGTCAGCGTGTTGCTGTTCAGGTAGTGGGCAATCGCCAGGCCCAGGCGGCGTACCCAGGAGCCATTGGCATTCATGGAGTGCAGCACCGACAGGTTGGCGGTGAACAGGCGAATCACCTCGGTGAGGTCGGGTGAGGACCAGTCGCCCTGCATATAGGCTTCACCGGAACCCAGGGCGCCGGCCATGAGAACTTTCTTGTAGACATCGGGGCTGTTCACGTGCACTTCCGCGTGAGGTTCATCGGTGCGGAAGGGGGAGCCGTAGGTGCGAACCTCGCCCCCTTCGTGCACCGTGAGGGAGCCGATTTGCAGGCTCTTCAGCAGACGTTCCATGGCTTTCCTGGCCATGCTGTTAGCCGGGTTGCTGGTGCGCACCTCGGGCAAACTGATCGCGCGTACGCTGGCGTCACTCATTGCTTAGTCTCGCTGTCGTCGTTGAAGAAGGGTGGGGTATATACGGAACGCCCTTCAGCCAGATCTTCAGGGCTTCCCAGTAGATGCCGCCGGCCACCTTGGCGGTCATCACCGGGTAGCGCCACAGGAAGCGGCGCAGGCTGGCTGTGCTCAACTCGTGGCGCTTCAGCGACAGGGTCGCGTCGAACACGCGCTCGCCATCCTGGCTGTTGGCCAGGTGCAGGCAGAGCCGGTCGCCGGGGGTGTTGCTGTGCCACTGGTATTCCATGTCCATGGGGTGGAACGGCGAGACGTGGAAGGTCTTGGCAAAGCGGGTGCGCAGCCACTCCTCACCGGCCTCGGCGCTCAGCACATAGGCGTGGCGTTCGTTCCAGGGGGTGTTGGTGACCTCGGCTACCAGGTATTCGAGTTCTTCACCGCTCTCGTCCATGCAGTAGTAGCAGGTGATCGGGTTGATGAGGAATCCGAAGTAGCGCAGGTTGGCCAGCATGTAGATTGGCCCAGCGGGGCGCTGGCCGGTCTCTTCCTGCACCTTCCGGCGTATCGCCTCGTCCAGCGGCAGGGCCGGATCGCCGAGGAAGTCCTCCCGCTTGAACCAGGCCAGGGCCGGGCGGCGGGCGGACCACAGCCAGCTCCCGTCGAACAGTTCCGGCAGCTCATCCAGCTTCAGGAAGGGCATAAATACCCGGTAGGTGAAGTCATGGACCCGCGGCGACCTGCGCCGGTGTCGGACCCAGCCCTCGTAGATAGCGCTCGTCACGCGGCGCTGACCAGGGGCTGGGGGCTGGCCGCAGCAATGCCCTCGGCAACGCGTTTGGCGCTGCGCACGCCGTCTTCGTGGAAGCCATTGTGCCAGTAGGCGCCGCAGTACCAGGTGCGCTCGGTGTTGATCTCGGCCCAGCGCTCCTGGGCCCGTACCTGCGCCAGGCTGAATACCGGGTGGGCGTAGTTGAAGCGGCCGAGGATCTTGTGCGGGTTGATGGCGTCGGTGTGGTTCAGGGTGACGCAGAAAGTCTCCGGCGCATCAATGCCCTGCAGGATATTCATGTTGTAGGTGAGCACCGCGCGCTGCGAATCCTCGGTCAGCAGGTAGTTCCAGGCCGACCAGGTCTTGGGCAGCTCCGGCAGCAGACGGGTGTCGGTGTGCAGCACCACGTCGTTGTCCTGGTAGCACATGGCGCCCAGCACCTCACGCTCGGTGTCGCTGGGGTCGCTCAATAAGGCCAGGGCCTGGTCTGAGTGGCAGGCCAGCACCACCTGGTCGAAGCGCTCGCTGCGGCCATCTTTCAGGCTCAGGGTGATGCCGTCGGCCTCGCGGCGCACGCCAGTCACCGGATTGCCGGTGTAAATCTGGTTGGCGAAACCCTCGGTGAGCGGGCCCAGGTATTCCCGGGAGCCGCCCTTTATCACCCGCCACTGGGGCCGGTTCTTGATGCTCAGCAGGCCGTGGTTCTTGAAAAAGCGCACAAAGAACTGCAGCGGGAAACCGTCCATCACATCGGTATCCGCCGACCAGATGGCGGAGCCCATGGGTACCAGGTACTGCTCGATAAAGGCCCTGCCGTAGCGCTTGCGGCGCAGATAGTCACCGAGGGTGATGTTGCCGTCGATCTGGCCCGATTCCAGGTCGGCCACGGACTCCTTGTTGAAGCGCAGGATGTCGCGAATCATGCCGATAAAGCGCGGCGACACCAGGTTGCCGCGCTGGGCGAACAGGGCATCCAGGCTGGTGCCGGCCCATTCCAGTCCGGTGAGCCGGTCGCTGACGCTGAAGCTCATGGCGGTGGGCTGGTTTTCGACCCCCAGTTCGTCCAGCAGGGCGATGAAGTTGGGGTAGGTCCAGTCGTTGTAGACAATAAAGCCGGTGTCGATGGCGTACTGGCGTCCGCCCACGCTCACGTCAACGGTGGCGGTATGGCCACCAATGCGTTGATTTTGCTCGAAAACATGCACATCGTGCCGGCGCTGCAGGTAGTAGGCGCAGGCCAGGCCAGAGATGCCGCTGCCGACGATGGCGATCTTCATTTCGAGGGGGATTCCGTCCAGCTTTTGATGCGAATGTTTACGCCGCACCGGATTTAGCGGATCATTGACCGATGTTGGTCTAAACTTATGTAAATACACACGTTTTTCGGTGATCTGCGGGCGGTTTTGTCGCGTAACGGTCTCCAAGGAGAGCTCATATGAGCGAGTTACCCCCAGAGGACGACCCCGAGATGCAAGCAGCACAGCCGTCACGAACACCAGGGCCGAACATTCAGGTCAACGCCGAAGGCAAGCGGGACGACGAGTGGAGCCAGTGCCTGCAGGTGATTGCCCAAGAGCGCGATCGCGCCGCCTTTGGCCGCCTGTTCAAGCACTTCGCGCCGCTGGTCAAGGCCTTTGCCATGTCCGGCTCCCCACTGGCAGCCTCACACGCGGACGAACTGGTCCAGGAAGTGATGCTGAAAGTGTGGCAGAAGGCTGACGGCTACAACCCCCGCAAGGCCGCTGCCAGCACCTGGATTTACACCATCGCCCGGAACTGCCGTACGGACATGTACCGGCGCCTGCAGAAGTTCGACACGCCGCTGGCGGCTGAAGACATCTGGGTTGAGCAGGAAGAGGAAGAGCCGTTTGTGGCGGTGCAGCAGCGCAGGAACGCCGCGCGAGTCAGGGAAATGCTGACCCAGCTGCCCCAGGAACAGGCCCAGATTCTTGCCAAGGTGTACATGGAGGGTAAATCACACTCCGAGGTGGCGGAGGATCTGCAGTTGCCTCTGGGCACGGTGAAGTCGCGGGTGCGGCTGGCC
This sequence comes from Halieaceae bacterium, assembly GCA_028280635.1. Lineage (GTDB taxonomy): Bacteria > Pseudomonadota > Gammaproteobacteria > Pseudomonadales > Halieaceae > JANQIO01. The sequence continues at coordinate 59,855 of JANQLM010000063.1, forward strand.
ATGCAGAAACTCCAGATTATGACGGACCAACGCTGATCTCACAGAAGACTGGCGCGAAGATAATAGAGCGATATTGACCATGGTTACTCATCACCCCGACACGCGACTGCTGAACGAGTTTGCCTCAGGCAGCCTCCCGCTCGCTCAGTCGGTTGCCATTTCCGTGCATTTGCATTTCTGCGACCACTGCAAGCGGCAGGTGAAGGCCCTGCAGGACATGGGTGCGCAGATGTTCGACACCCTGGAGCCGGCGGAAGTTGACGACTCACTGCTGGACAGCGTGCTTAACCACCTCGATGACGAGGCGCCCCTGACCTATCAGTCGAAGGCCTCCGACGTCGACAGCGACGAAAGCCCGGTACTGGTGCAGCGCCTGATGAACGGCGACTACCAGGACCTGCAGTGGAGCCGCATCAACAAGGCGCTGCAGATTGCCCGCCTGCGCACCGGCGACCCGAAACATGAGTTCGCCCTGTATCACATCAAGGCCGGCGGCAGCATTCCCCTGCACACCCACAAGGGCACCGAGCTGACCTTGGTGCTGGAGGGCAGCTTCTCCGACGAGGAGGGCGTTTACCAGCAGGGTGATTTCCTGATGCGCGACGCCGAAGACCAGCACACGCCGACGGCCTCCAAGACCGCTGACTGCATCTGCATCGGTGTGCTGGACGCGCCGATTCGCTTCAAGCCCTGGAATTACCGGCTGCTGAACCCGTTCCTGCAGCTCCAGGCCAGCTAAGCCGGCTAACTGGCAGGCGGCCCGGGCTCTTCCAGCCCGTCCTCCAATGCATCTTCACTGGGGCCACGACTGTGGCCCCAGCTCGTTTCCATCTGGAAATACAGGAAAGACGCCGTCCAGGCGATCTGCACCAGCCCGGTCACCGCTTCCATGCCCACCATAAAGCGCACCCAGCCCTCGGGCACGATATCCCCAAAGCCCAGGGTGCTATAGGTGACGAAGGACAGGTACACGCAGTCGAAGAAGTCCTCCATCTTCGATTCCCCCAGAAAACTGCCCAGTTCCGGGTTGTGCAGCACGTAGTAGTAGCCGCCGGCGAAGATGTAGATCTCAATGGTATGCGCCGCCAGTGCCAGCATCACCCCGAACACCACTTCCTGGCGGGGCCCCACCCGCACCGACTTCACCACCGTGCCCAGCCGGTACAACAACTCGTAGTGCACCGCCACGCACAGTGCCACCAGGGTCAGGTTGAGGGCGAACATCATCAGCATGACGCTATTCTTGCCTACTGGGGGTGAGAAAGTAAGACAGAATCACTTCAGCTGCGTATGCATTGTTTCATCCGCGGTTTGATGGCGGCGGGTGGCGGCTGGGCATTCATTTTCCCGATGGTGGATATTTGTCGGGGTTTTGTTTAGCTGTGCTACTCTCACGGTCCTTTTTAAGGACGCGGTATACCGATAACAGAACAGGGAACGGGTAAATCTATGCGCATAGCGATCCCGAAAGAGACGCACCCGGGCGAAAACCGGGTTCCCATCATCCCCGACGTGGCCAAGAAGCTCGTGCGGATGGGGGCAGAAGTCACGATCGAAAGCGGTATGGGCCTGGGGGCAGGCTTCCAGGACAGCGAATATACAGACGCCGGCTGCCAGACCAGCGGCGACCGGGCCGGCCTGCTGGGCAGCGCCGACATGGTGCTGCGTATCCGCAAGCCGGCCATTGAGGAAGTCAGCCAGCTCAAGCAGGGCTGCATCCACGTGAGCTTCCTCGATCCCTTCAACGAACACGAGCTGGTGCGGGCTTTCCAGTCGGCGGGCGTGACTGCCATCTCCATGGAGATGATTCCCCGCTCCACCCGCAGCCAGAAGATGGATGCACTCAGCTCCCAGGCCAGCCTGGCGGGCTACGTGATGGTGCTGCTGGCGGCGACCCGCATGCCCGGCATCTTCCCGATGATGATGACCCCGGCCGGTACTCTGAAGCCCGCCAAGGTGTTCATCATCGGCGCCGGCGTGGCGGGCCTGCAAGCCATCGCCACCGCCAAGCGCATGGGCGCCCGGGTCACCGCCTTCGACACCCGCGACGTGGTGAAGGAACAGGTGGAATCCCTGGGTGCGAAGTTCCTGGAGATTGACCTGGGTGAAACCGGCCAGACCGCCGACGGCTACGCCAAGGAGCTGACGCCTGAGCAGATCGAGATGCAGCGCCAGGCCCAGGCTGACGTGATTGCCGAATCCGACGTGCTGATCACCACCGCCCAGGTATTCGGCCGCAAGCCGCCGGTGCTGGTCACCCGCGACGTGGTGGAGCGCATGCGCGCCGGCGCCGTGGTAGTCGACATGGCCGCCGAGACCGGCGGCAACGTGGAGGGCTCCGAGCCCGGCCAGACCGTGAACATCAACGGCGTGACCGTGATCGGCGACGGCAACTGGGCCAATTTCGTGGCCCGCGACGCCAGCCAGATGTACGCCTCCAATATGTTCAACCTGGTTGACGACAACTGGGACGAAGAGGCCAAGGCCTTCCAGGTGGATTTCGAAGACGACATCCTGCAGGGCTGCGTGATTACCCACGGCGGTGCCATCACCAACGACACCATCAAGAACATCCTGGAAGGGGGCGCATAACATGGTACCGGCTGAAGTATTCCTGACGTTTATTCTCATGCTGTCCATCTTCCTGGGCTTCGAACTCATCAACAAAGTGCCGGCCACCCTGCACACGCCGCTGATGTCCGGCGCCAACGCGATCTCCGGTATCACCCTGGTGGGTGCCGTGAGCCTGGCGGGCACCGGCCAGCAGGACCTGGCCAACTGGCTGGGTGCGGGCGCCGTGGCGCTGGCCTCCATCAACGTGGTGGGTGGTTACCTGGTGACCGACCGCATGCTCGCCATGTTCAAGAAGAAGGAGGGCTGATCATGGATACACTGATTCAGTTCGCCTATGTGGTATCCGCGGGGCTGTTTATCTTCGGCCTCAAGATGCTGGGCTCGCCCGCCACCGCGCGGCGCGGCAACATGGTCAGCTCCATCGGCATGCTCATCGCCGTGGTGGTGGCCCTGCTGGACCAGGGCATTGTCGACTACACCTACATCGTCGGCGGCATTATTGCCGGTGGTATCGTCGGTGGCTCCGCCGCCCGCCTGGTGAAGATGACCTCCATGCCGGAGATGGTGGCGTTGTTCAACGGCTTCGGTGGCATGGCCTCGCTGCTGGTAGGCTGGGCCGCGCTCAGCCCCATGGCCAGCACCTTCACCATGATCACCATCGTGCTGTCCATCCTCATCGGTGGCCTTACCTTCACCGGTTCACTGATTGCTTACGGCAAGCTCAGCGAAGTAATCGACGGCAAGCCGGTGATGTTCGCCGGCCAGCAGATCGTCAACAGCCTGATTGTGCTGGGTGTGATCGGCAGCGCCTTCATGTTTGTTCAGAACCCCACCGACCCGACCTACCTTTATATAGTTGTAGGCCTGGCCCTGCTGTTCGGCATCATGGCGGTTATCCCCATCGGCGGCGCCGACATGCCGGTGGTGATCTCCCTGCTGAACTCCTACTCCGGCCTGGCGGCCTGTGCGGCGGGTTTCGCAATCAACAACAACATCCTGATCGTGGCCGGCTCCCTGGTGGGCGCCAGCGGCATCATCCTTACACAGATCATGTGCAAAGCCATGAACCGCTCGCTCTCCAACGTGCTGTTCTCGGGCTTCGGCTCCGCCGGCGGCGGCGGCGAGAAGATCGAGGGTGAAGTCAAACCCATCTCGGTGGAAGACGCTTACTACGTACTGGAAGCGGCAACGACAGTTGCAGTTATCCCCGGCTACGGCATGGCCGTGGCCCAGGCCCAGCACGTGGTAAAAGAGCTCCAGCTCGAGCTTGAGTCAAACGGCTGCGAAGTGGTCTACGGCATCCACCCGGTCGCGGGCCGCATGCCCGGCCACATGAACGTGCTGCTGGCCGAAGCCGACGTGCCCTACGATCTGCTACTGGAAATGGACGAAATCAACCCGCGCATGGAAACCGTCGACGTCGCCATCGTCATCGGCGCCAACGACGTGGTGAACCCGGCCGCCAGAGAGGTGGAGTCCAGCCCCATCTACGGCATGCCGGTCATCAACGTCGACATGGCCCGCACCGTGTTCGTCCTCAAGCGCTCCATGGCCTCCGGCTTCGCCGGCATCGACAACCCGCTGTTCTTCAAGGACAACACCAGGATGTTGTTTGGGGATGCTAAGGAGTCTATTGGGGGGTTGGTTAAGGAGTTTGGCTAAGCGCTATTCTCCTGATTCTCTTCGAACCCCGCCCCGTAGCGGGGTTTTTATCTTTGTTAGTACGGTGATTGCGATCGACTCATAGCGGTAATGTGTAAACTGTGCATTCGTTGATTCAACGGCAAGTTGTTGTGAGCAAACCTTGTGCAATAGCTGGGCTTACTCTGCCGCTCTTACAGCTGGAGGCTGTTCGTTGAGCAAGCCAGGCGTAAGGTTTCGTTTCATTGGATTCCTTCTTATTTTTGGTTGGAGCGGGCCGCTGGCTCTCTACATGGAGAACTACATTGTGGGGACGTTTTTGACGTTGTTTTTTTGGGGCTTGTTCGGAGTCGACAGCCTTAAGGAGTTCATCTCTAGGTTCAGTTCCGATTCATAGAGAATCCCATGTCTTTTCAAAGATACTGATACAGCATAGAGAATAGATCTGCATTTCTCATTCATACCTGGCCGCCCTTCGAGAAGGGCACTCGATCAGAGCTAGATTCGCTATATCGAAGATGTGGTGGGCAACACAAGAGTCTTGGACTGCCACACCAAGGAGATCTTTGCATGGTGAGTAGCTCAAGACGAGAAAAGACAAATGAGTAGCTGGGATGTAGTGCCAAGGCGGCTCTTGAGGCGATCCCTTCGGCCACTAAAGCGACTTTTTCTACGAGAAAGAGTGCCTAGTTTGCTCTGGCACTACACATCATCTGAAGTTTTTCAGAAGATCATTAGGTCGCAGTGCCTTTGGGCCACAGACGTCTCAAAGTCAAATGACCCCAATGAGCTAAAAATTGCGACTGAAGAAATCCATGCTGCTCTTAGAGAGTACAAAGAGTGCCAAGGAATAGCGAGTGGAGACGGTTGGCTTGGGGCAATTGCCGATGATCGAACTCATTTCGCTGTGTGCCTGTCCTCCCACGAAGACGTACTTAGCCAATGGCGAGGATATGCCGATATGTGTAGCGGAGTTGCTCTTGGCTTTGATACATATGAGCTCAGGAGAATTGCCTTTGAAACGACTTGGGCCTCATCCATAGATCTTTATGAAGTTCTGTATTGCAAGGAGAGGTTTGGCTACACGCTGCGAAACTACATTGAGGATTGGATTAAGGCTACCAAGAAGGATGGGTATCCAGCGCCTAACTTATCTATGTATCTAGACTTGCGCTACAGAGGAATGTGCTTGAAACATGAGTTTTGGAGCGAGGAGGCCGAATGGAGAATAGGATTTCATCTGGGTATGAACGAAAAAAGATACCGAGATGAGCATTTTTTTATAAGGAATAGCGAGAGAGTTCGATACCGACCAGTAGCAATAAGTGACCAAAAAGCATCTTCTCTCAGGTGCGTCGTGCTTGCACCAAACTGCACCCTTTCGAAAGCGCAGGTCGAAAGTGCGTTAACTGAAGTCGGGCTTGGGGACGTCGTTGTTAAGCTCTCTCGAGGTCAATATAGGTAGGCTCCACATGAACCGTGTTGAGTATGCTAGCGTTTTGGAGGACGGAGGCCGTACACATTTGTAGGTAATCGTCCGTTCTCGATGAATTTGATCCCAAGCACAGTTTATCCATTCCAACTATCAGGCGGTGATGTTCATGTTCAAGTATTGAGGTTTGGCTGAGAGAATCCTGGATTCAGCATAACCGACCTTCTCGAGAGATTTCCTGAGGATTACGATTGGATTCAGGAAATGCGGTTCAAAGTAACGCTATTGGTTCAGTCTTTAAGGTCTATTCCCGTTACGAGGATAGACTCAATTTCTTTGTGTTTGTCTGCCAGCGAGTCAGCTTCTATCTGTAGAAATTTGACCAATTCTAGCTGACGATTTTTCGTGATTCTGATGCCGCCCGCGGTGCGCCAACCTTTTCTGCCGTGTGTAGTAAAGACGTAGTGGCCATGAGTTGCGCCTCTAGGTCGCATATAGCGCTTAATTAGCTGCTCCTCTATGCCATGAACTAGCTCTCCATAGTGCCAGTTGTCCCCAATCTTTATCTCCAATGGTATCGCCTCAGAGATTCCAGGTTGTTGAATTCTTATGTCTGGCTTCCTTCTGTTTTCCAACTCTGACTCTCTTTCTACTGTGTAGATTTCTCTGGAGAGTCGACTTAGTTCATCAGCGATACCCAGCTGGACAATAGTCTCATCGGGACTTTTAGCCGTATCCTGGCGCCAAGCTCTCTTCGGGCTAAAGTCACCCTGTTCCACTTTTTCCTTCACTTCAGTCATGCGATTGCAAACTAGTTCATGTAACTCGCGCACCGTTCTAGGCATGACCTCAAATGAGTCTTTGAAACGATGAAACTGTAGGGGCGACCATGGCGCCATATTTGAATCGAGAGCCGCCCGTTGTTCTGCGAGCGTTCGAATTCGTTCGCTGCAATGTTGGAATGCTGGTGACAGGCTGAGCGCCATCAGTGCGTCAAACGCCTCCCGCCCAGGAGTGTTTACGAGTACCTGCAGCAGTTGCGAGCGCGCATACTCTGCATCATCTCGACTGTCCGGCCTGTAGGCTCCCTCGTGCATGCGGTCATCAGCAGGCGAAACGTATTTGAAAACTAGAGGTAACAGATTTCTTAGATGTTCAACTTCAAATAAACTCCGGTAGCGTTTTCCATAGGCATAAACATGATGCGGGAAGAGCTCATTAAGTAGCGATATCATAACGGACGCTCTGGCGTCATCATCCACTTGACCATCGAGCCAGTCGGAAAGCTTCCTTAATCCTAACTCTGCGTTGGTGGCAAGTAGTACAGAGAGCCAAATCGTGTTGAATTCGGAACGGTTACTCCTTGAGTACCACTTACTCGCGAGCTCCGTTAAGCAATGCTCGAAGTAGTGTTCCGCGCCGACGACTATGTCGAGCAACCTTTCTAGGACGTCGCACCTTGCAGGCTGAGTCACGTCTAGAGCTTCGACCACCCATTTTGCCAAGACTGATCGAAACGGCTCTGATGTTCGGCAATAGTTTTGCAGGTGGATTCCTGGGGGGTGTGTTGTGTCCTCAAGCTTAATGAGACCTTCGATCCTCTCACGAAAAACATCCTCAATGACTTCACACCGTGTAAACCACATTCCATCGGCCCATTGAGGAAAATCGTTAAGTTCGCGAAAGGCAAGATTTGTGGCGTCAAGGACATCGGATTTGCTCAGAACACTTGCAAAGTTAGAGTTCCTATCGAACAGGACTGAGAGCCCCCTAAGAGCCGCTACATGCATAGTATTCAGACTACCGTCACCGTCTTTTTTATTGAATGCCCTCTCAATCCACACGTTGACAAAGCCACTCTCGGCATTTTTTCGAACTGAAGGTGAGTAGGCCTCGGATATCTCGTTCATATCCAGGGCGGCATACTGTGTGGACTTGCTGGCACGCAGCAGCCAACGAACGAGTATGCTTAAGTCAGCAAAGCTTTCCATAGAACAGAGATGCTCGGAACTCTCGCATAGGCGGTTTCGATACTGGAGCCAGTCCTGTCTTCCTTTCTCCTCCTCTCGTGCGCGCTTCGCCCTCCAGTCTGAACGTTTTTGCAAGTATTCGAGGTCTGCTAATGGATCGCGTCGAAGCCAGTTCAGATAGGCTTCCAGCTCACTGGAAGAAGACGCTAGCCGGGTTAGTTGGGAGCTTCTGTCCTCAGATTTTGGATCGCCTTTTACGAGTTCATATAGGGCTTCAAAAGCGGCGAAACGTCTAAAGGGCTCCTTTTGAAACCGCGCGTCCGACTCCAGCCAATCCCAATCATCCGAACTCAATGACCAGCAGCTATGCAGCACATCCTCGTTGTTGAACTTATAGGTGTCACTTGGGTCGCTTGGAGGAGATATAGACAACCAAAACTGTTGCCTTTTGGCCTCCAAGTTTTGTTTTAGGGAGGCTTGAAACGAATTCCCGCCTACAGCGCCCATAAAGTGCTGGTTATGCTCTTCAGACAGAAAGGCTAGGCGCGCGAGTCTGGCGACGTCGCTGCTCACTGGTTTGCCATCAGCGCTAAGCACGAGCTTACTGCACCCTCTCAGAATGGGTTCAACAAGCGCCCCATATCTAGCTGATATCGGATAGTGCTTATTATCGACTAACGGCGCCGATTGAAGTAGGTTCCCTAAGGAGCGTACCAGTGATTCGAGATTTGCGATTTCGCTGGTGTCAATGATGTCTGACAGCGACCTTACCAACCCTTGAGGATGTAGAGATCGGTTCATTGAGCCGACAGATTCAAGTAGCTCTACGAGCGTCTCGATTTTTGTGACACTAGGGAAGACCACACTCAATGCCTCTCCCGCCACGCGCTCCCCTATTTCTCCGATGTTCTCCAGCAAGAAAGTGGCTATTTGCTTCCTCTCCTCGAATGTCCCGAACTCACCAATAGCCCGCAAGCCCACGACGGTCGAATAACCACCATCTAGAGCTAGTGCAGCTGACAATGCAATGTCGCTACACTGTTGGATTTTTCCAATCCAAATCAACCTCAGCAGGAGAGAGGAGAGCTCGCTGCTGAGATCTCCGGGCACCCATATTTCACGTATGGTCGGAGCCAATTCCGTGCAGGCAAGCTTGTCCAACTGCCCGATGTCGATGCTCACATTGGCATCAGATCGTGATCCATAGTGTTTGGCGAAGTGCCTCAGCACAACCGCCCGTGTTTCCGTATCCAGGCTTGCGGGGTCGCCGTCCTCTATAAGGACTTCAGGGGCTGCGTTAAGTATGAACTTTCTCAGCGCGCCGCCTGAATCGAGTTGCCCAATCCAGGCAGCAACGGGACGAAGACTAGGCCTGAGATAAACACGGCCGTACGTTTTTGTAGCGAGTAGCTCCCAAATCCTCTGTGCCGGGCATCCTTTTGCCAGTAATCCAAGAAGCCACTGTGCACACAGAAGCTCCTGCATTGAGCGATGATGGAAACGAATGCGCCCTAGCGAAGCGGGGTCAAATATCGGGCGAGTCAGTAGCCATCGAGTGCGCTCCACCGAAAAGTCGCCCAGAAAGTCTCGAGCAACGATGCAGGAAGTATCTTCCATAGCGACATCATTTGCGGATGGAACGGCGATGAATCGCTTCTGAGTCAGTGCGAGCGCAGCAGCGAGCGACCGGAATGCATCTATTGCAGCATCCAGCGAAAGAGTGTCTTTGTAAGCTCGGGCATCGTTCTCTTCGTGGAGCATTTGGTGAATCGACCATTGCATCAGCTGGTATTTGCCTTGAATCTCTCCGTTGGCTTTCCAAAACGCTAGAAACGGGAGTAAATCACCTGGCCGATTAATCAAATCTAGGGCTGAACCCTGTTTCATCGCCTCCAACAATTTGTCTACATCCCTTACCGACTTTGCATGCGCGAACTTTCGGATTTGCTGACGACTGAGCGGCGCGAGTGCAACCACATAAGGCTCAAGGACTTTTTGAGCCTCTGAATCCTCAGTGCAGCCTGGTTGCTCTCCAAATATTGGTGACAACACGGACTTTTCAGTTTCCTCAGGCGTGAGGGGAAAGTCTGTGGGAAGAGGCCGGCTACATAGATGCTCCTGCACCAAGTCGACATCGAGGATGGGATTCCAGTCGCTCACGCGACATGAGAGATAGATGTGCGCAATGTGCTCCTTACCGACAATCGCCTTCGCGAGATTGCGTAATGCGCGTGAAAAACTCTTGTTGTCCAGCTTGGCTTCATCAATTGAATCCACCAGAAAGTACGCGTGGTCAGCTATAGAAGTTTGCCAGTCGTCAAGCTGGCCTTGGTCATGTGCATCATAAAGCGCATTCTGCAGCTCACACTCGGCTAGGTCGGAAACGGTGAGATAAAACGCGAACTGCCCTTGATCTTTCAGATCCTTAACTTGATTCCGGAGCTCCGTTGTTTTACCAGCCCTGGCCTCAGCGAGTATCACAACCCTTCTGTGCTTTAGGATGTCGTCCCAGTGCTCTGCACCTAGGAAACCATCGGAAAAAATCTCTGAATACTGAAGCTCCCAGTCCTGTTCATCCTTAAACGGCATGAACTGGCGATCCACTCTGATGTATTCTTTCATATGGCTCAAACGCTGATGGGTTGCATTTCGAGGGACAGTTTACTTAATTCTACGCATCCGCCCTGAGCCTGGATATCTGCAAGGGAATTCGGGGGACAGTTTACTTATCTCTTCAGTAAGGGTCGGAGCCCCTTTCTCCTGAGCTTCTTTTTAGCTATATCCAAAGTACAACAACAATCCTGAAATTTGGGTCAGAGCAACATTTCTCCATAGACTGAAAGCCGGCCACAATTCGCGCCTCTCAATAAACCCTACACTGAACCAAATTGCGACGAGGTCGTCATGCCCCGACGCCAAACAGCCCATTAGCCTCTGCGAGGCCTGTGGAGACAAGTAGGCTGTCGCCGCCATCTCTTGTCTCCCAGGCTTATCCCTTCATGCACCAAGCGCGCTAACAGGGCGCAGGCTGGTTTCAATGCGACGATGTGTCGCGAAATTCGTTCACCCGCTCCCATAGTTCTGCCGCCGTCAGCACCACGTTCCAGGCCGGGCTCTGGGGGTCCAGGGCGGCGGACTCTGCCAGGGTGCCGATATCAACGGGCACCAGGCCAGCATCGGCTATCAGGCCCCGCACGGTGTCGCGGTCGGTCGCCGCATCCGCGGCGTAGGGCATGGCGGCGGTGGGGTTCTGCACATCGGCGTGTTGCTCTACATGACCGGTCCACAGGGAGGTGAACGCCTTGGCGACCCGGGCTTGTGGGATCAGCGATTGCATCACCACGCCCGCCGCCTCGTCGTCGGGTATCAGGCGCTTGAGAGCACCATCGGCGTCCAGTTTCAGCGGGTTTGTCGAATCGATAATGAGCTTGCCCGCTGCTGCCTCACGGATGTTCTCAATGGCTTCCTGCACCGAGTCGTAGTTGGACGCCAGTAACAACACGTCTCCGAAGGCTGCCGCCTCTCGGACGGAGCCAAAGCGGGCGGCTGGGCCCAGTTCTTCGGCAAAGCGCTGCAGGCTTTCTGGGTTGCGTGAACTCAAAAAGACCTCGTGGCCCGCCCGGACCCAGAGGCTTGCGTACAGGCGGCCAATGCCACCGCTTCCGATAATGCCAATTTTCATGCTGTTCTCCTTACTCAGGTTGATGAGGACTCCACTGTTATTAATGATTGCAGTTCCGTAATATTGGACAAATCGGACCTCATGACTTGCAGAATTTACTTTCATTCATGAATGAGCTTCCTCCCATCACCTCGGTGCTGGCGTTTATCGAGGTCGCCACGCGCGGGGCCTTTAACGAAGCGGCGCGGGCGCTGGAGCTATCGCCCTCGGCGACATCCAAAGCCGTGACACGGCTGGAAGACCACCTGGGTGTGAAGCTGTTGCGTCGCACAACGCGCAGCGTGAGCCTGACGCCGGAAGGGGTGCGCTATCTTGAGGGGGCGCGGCAGATCGTTCAGGACTTGCGCGAACTGGATGCCGAGCTGTCGGCAAGCACGTCTGAACCGCGCGGCAAGCTGAGTGTGAATGCACCGGCGGCGCTCGCCAGGATGTGGTTGGTCGATACGCTACCCACCTTTCATTCCCGATATCCACGTGTAAACGTAGAGCTGATATTGGATGACAGAACGGTGGACCTGGCAGGCGAGGGGGTCGACGTTGTGATTCGCTCCGGAGAACTCGCCGACAGCGTCAGCCTGGTCGCCAAAAAACTCTATGACGAGACGCTCTATACCTGTGCTGCGCCGGATTACTGGGCCCGGCACGGCAGGCCCGCGCATCCCGAGGACCTGAAGCACCACAATTGCCTGAACTTCCGCGTGGCGCAGACGGGCAGGCAATTCCCCTGGGCGTTCACCGTAGATGGCATGGTGGCGCAGATCGACGTGGAAGGCAGTCTCACCGTGAACGAAGGTGAATCCGTGGCCCGGGCGGCGATGGCGGGATTGGGTGTCGCGCAGCTCCCGGGATACATGGCGCGAGCGGCCTTACAGGATGGCAGGCTGGAAGAGGCTCTTGAGGAATTCCGGCCGCCGTCTACGCCCATCACCGCCCTCTATCTCGACCGGCGCCTGGTGTCTCCAAAGGTCCGGGCCTTCATCGATTTTCTGGCGGAAACCGCCAGTGAGCTGGGTTAGCGGAACTCGGTGTTCAATCCCACCGAGTCCATGTATTGGTTGCTTGCGGAATTCCGAGCCTCCCCGTTAATCGTCAATCAACTTCCTCAGGTTCGCCCTCCTCGATCTGCTCCAGCAGGGCGATGGCCACCTCCAGGAAGTCTGAATCACTGATAATACCTACCAGTTTGCCGTCACTGGTGATGGGGAGGCAGCCCATCCGATGCTGGCGCAGGGTGATGGCTGCACCGAGCAAACTGGCGTGGTCGTCGGTGGTCTCTACGGGCGTACTCATCACGCTCGATAGCGCGACGTACTGCTCCTTTCCGGCATCAGACTCCTCAATCGCATCACTGCGCAACAGGGTCGAGTCACTGGCGGCCAGCACGTCCCGGTGCGAAACCAGCCCGACGACGCCGTCGTCAGCGTCGACAATAGGAATGTGACGGATATTGTGCTCGCGCATTAACTGCGCGGCGTCTACCAGTGTGTCGTCAGGTCCCAGCGTGCGGGGCTCACGCGTCATGATTTCGTCGACGCTCAACATGGTTTAGTCCTCCGGATCATTGTTTGGATCGGTTGTCAGGGTCTTTCAACGTATTCAGTGACGCTAACTGATGGCGCGCGCAGACGCTTTGATTGGCGTCAAGGAACGGCTGACGCCAGCCTGATCTCAGGGTTTCTCAAGCAAGGCAGTTCTGATGGCGTCGCGGAAGCCCGGCTGTCTCGGTACGTTGTTGTGACCGGCGTCCTCAAACTCGACGTACTCGGTATCCAGGCCGGCGGCCGCCAAGTCGTCCGCGAGGCCTCGGCTCAGGCTGACCGGCAGCACGCGGTCCCGGCCGGCGCCCAGCACCAGCACCCGACCGTCGAAGGCGGCCAGGGCTTCCACGTTGTCCCAGGCGTCCAGGCCCTCGCTGACGGTCATCCGTAAGAACGGTTTCAGGTACCAGGGTGTCCAGGTGGCTGCTACGGCCTGCGCGTTACGCGCCGAGGTCTCGAACACGATGCTGTCCACCGCGTGCAACATGCGAGACGCCATGGCGGCGCAGACAAAGCCGCCTAATGACTGCCCCCAGATGATGAGCTCATCTGGATTGCGTGCTCTCGCGGTCTGCGCAATCGCGTCGATGGCCAACTCAACGTCAGCGGCCGTGGCCGTCCCGGCGCTGTCGCCATAGCCGGGGTAGTCAAACAGCAGCACGTCGCCAAACTCGACCAGCCCCTGCAGATAGGCCACGCCGGAGCTTTTGCGATCCGCGGCATTGCCGCCACACAGCACGATCAGCCGGTTGGAGTCAGTCTCCGCCACAGTGGTGGCGATGGCGCCGGCCGCGCTGGCGACCCTGGCGTGCTGAAGCTGTACTCCCGGGGGCAGTGCCTCCTGGTAGTCGATCTCAAGCGTGTTCCCCGCGGGGCGGCGGTTGTAGGGATTCGGCTGAAAGACTTCCCGTTCGGAGATCTCCAGGCTGCAACCTGCGAGTGCAACCAGTGCTGCCACGAAAACAATGCGAGTGTTCATGCCGGCCTCCCGCGTTGAGTTATGGTGACAGTTTACTTAATTCAGGTCTTCCACCCGGGCTCCAGCATCTGCAAGACTCACCGGGAAAAGAGAACTCTCACCGCAGTTACTGGTTTGTATTTTCCCGCAGGTATCCAGAATTCAGTAAACTGGTTTTACCCGTCTGTCATCGAAGTTTTGGGTTGCCGCACCGTCAGTACCCGAGCCAGGTTTATGCCCATTCGCTACCAGGATATCTACCCCTCAGCGCCGCTTCTGGACAGCGCCAAGCTGAGCAGGCCCTCTGCAGCGCAGTTGCTCACGCTGGAATACTTCAAGGCTGAGCCGGCCACCATGCCCACGGATGTCTACCAGCAGCATCACATCATGCTGAATCTGCGCGAGCAGCCCTATCGAATAGAAAACTGGCGCGATGGTGAGCATCGGGATTTCTATATTAAGCAGTTCGAGATTGTTGTAACCCCTGCTGGGATTGCTTCAGGTTGGCGTTGGTACGAACGCTCGGAGGTGCTGATTATCACGCTGGAACCTGAGCGGCTGGAAACCTTTGCGCAGAGCGAGCTGGGGGTGGTGCTGACCGGGCGGCAACTCGCAGACCTGCCGCAGTTCACGGACCCGGACATCTGCCAGGCGGGAATGCAGCTCAGGGACGCCCTGGCCAGCGAGGATGTGGGCTCCGATTTGATGTTTGAAGCCCTGGCGCGGGTCTTCCTGATCAAGCTTATTCAGCGCTATGGGAATCGAATGGATGCGCGGTCCAGCTACTCCCAGCGCTTTACCGCCAGGCACCACCGCAAGGTGCTGGAATACGTTTCCGCACACTACGGTGGTTCCGTCACGCTCGATTCCCTGGCTTCTGTCGCCAGCCTGAGCCCCGCACATTTTTCCCGGGTGTTCAAAGAAACCATCGGTCAAACCCCGATGCAGTTTCTGGCCGCCTTTCGTATTGAGCGGTCCAAGGAGGCGTTGCGGGGCCCCGGTGTGCCGCTGGCGGAAGTGGCCATACGCTGTGGTTTTTCCGATCAGGCACACTTCTCGCGCGTGTTTAAACGCGTGGAGGGTGAAAGCCCCTCATCCTGGCGCGCCCGGCAGGTACAGTAAGGCGTCACAGGCGCCGTCCTGGCGCTCGAGCAAGAATCTTCAAATTTCGCGCAAATCCTTACAAGCGCTGTTTTGCCGTATCGACGACACTGTGTGCAATTCGAACACACATCACGAGGTAACGGCATGAACTACTACACGCTTGGAGACTCTGGGTTACGCGTCAGTCGTCTGGCCCTGGGCACCATGACGTTTGGCGATGACTGGGGATGGGGAGCGGATGAGAGCACGTCCCGGGCT
The DNA here is from genome assembly GCA_028280635.1 of Halieaceae bacterium. Lineage (GTDB taxonomy): Bacteria > Pseudomonadota > Gammaproteobacteria > Pseudomonadales > Halieaceae > JANQIO01. The sequence goes on from JANQLM010000063.1 coordinate 75,012, forward strand.
TTGTTTGATCGCTATGTGGAGGCCGGTGGCAACTTCTTCGATAGCGCTGACCTGTACACAAACGGCCGATCTGAGGAAATGCTCGGTGCGTTCATCCGGGACGCGGGCATACGCGATCAGGCGGTGATTGCCACAAAGTTCAGCTATAACGCCGAGCCCGGCAACCCCAATGCAGGCGGCAATGGCAGGAAGAACATCCTCCGGGCAGTGGAAGGGTCACTGCAGCGGCTGGGCACCGATTACATCGACCTCTACATCCTGCATAGCTGGGACCGGTTTACGCCGGCGGAAGAGGTGATGCGCACTTTCGACGACCTGGTTCGTGCTGGGAAGGTCCGCCACGTGGGGCTCTCCAATGTACCCGCCTGGTACGCGGCAGAAGCGCAGGCGATTGCCCGTTTCCGGGGTTACGAGCCTGTCTCCACCCTGCAGCTGGAATACAGTCTTGCGGAGCGCGGCATAGAAAACGAGTTTGTGGATCTCGCCACGCAGCGCGGGGCCGGGATCATGGCATGGAGCCCGCTTGCCAGCGGCTTGCTGTCCGGAAAATATCGGTCGAGCGATGCGAGCGGCCCATCGGGCGAGGGCAGGTTGATTACCACGGCAGGCTCCGGCAATCCGGCATTCGAGAAGCTCAATGAGCGAAACTTCAGGATCGTGGCTGCCCTCGAATCCGTTGCGCGCCAACTGGGCAGGTCCATGGCGCAGGTGGCGCTCAATTGGGTGATCAATCGACCTGGTATAGCCAGCGCGCTGGTGGGTGCCACAAAACTGAGCCAACTTGAGGACAATCTTGGCGCATTGGAATTCCAGATTCCCGAGGAGCTCTTTCAGGAACTTACGGTGGCCAGTGCAGGTGAGGCGACGTATCCCTACTCATTCTTCGGGCCGGAGCTGCAGGGGATGATAACGGGAGGGGCCACCGTCGGCGACAAGCCAGGTGGATACTATACCTCTCACCTGTTTGAAGGCGCAGGTGCCGGTGTGGGGGCTTCAGATGACAACGATTAGCCTTGGAATTCGGGGGACAGTTTACTCAATTCCAGACACCCGCCGGCGCTTCCGCATCTGATTGGCCCAGTGAGATGAGTGAGCTGTCACAGGAATTTCTAGTATTGCCGTTTGCTCGCCCGCAAGATTTCTTCAGCCTGGTCCCAGGGGATAGGGATCTCGCTTTTTTGCACGGTGAGTCTGGCGAATTTCGTTTGAGTCAATGCGGGCATCCCGGCGCTTGTGGCGTTCTGGTGAACTGTCGATTGCACAAAGTCCTGCAGACTCTTTTCATCCTGCCAGATGCTCATGGTCCAACCCTGATCACCAAAGACCTCTCGGCGGATGGAGTAGGCGACAAGCCCCGGTTGAGCCTCCATGGACTCATAAACCTCTGATACGTGGCTCCAGAATACCTTGTTTTTCTGATAGTCCTTGCCGGTCTTGATGTATGTGAGTCCAACCACGACCAGGTCGTTCTCCGTCTCTACGAGAACCGAGCCGCCTCTGATTCCCGGTCCTTTCAATGGGCTGCTAATCGTACAACCCGACATCAAACTGGCCAATGAAGCAAACGTCAGCAATGCCACCGCGCCTTTTCTATAGCGCTGGGGGCTCATGCCGTTGACTCTGCTGGTGGATGATCATGCTGCTCAAACTCGTACCGGCACGCTCAGCACAATCGCTATTCGCGTGACAGTGCGCTATGGGCATGACTCTGATGCTGATACGGCATCGTTTTTGTCCTAGAGAGGGATTTGTGTCACTCTTCCGGAAGCTTGCAAAGTGCAAGCATCATAACTAATAACTTGCAAAATGCAAGTACCGGTAGAGAGATCATGCCCGTGAAAGCAAGGCGTTCTGTTTGTCCCATCTCCTCCGCTCTTGACGTATTCGGCGACAAGTGGAGTTTGCTGATCATCCGGGATTTCTTTGCCGGGAAGACGTCTTACTCGGAGTTTTTGAGTTCACCGGAAAAGATCTCGACGAATATCCTTTCCAGTCGCCTCAGATTGCTTGAAGAGCAAGGGCTTGTTGCTGTCGGGGAAAAAAGTACACGAACGGGTAAGCCGGTTTACCGGCTGACAGAGAAAGGCAAGCGCTTGCATCCGGTGCTGGACGCCATTGCTGCCTGGGCGCTGGAGAACATAGAGGGAACGGAAAAGCTCATCGCGGTGGGTGAGTAGCGAAATTGAGGCCAGAGCAGAGCTTTCGAGGCCTGCCTGACTGCTGCTCCGCCCCCTGTATTCCTGACCACTATAGTCCTGCGATTGTAGGTACCCGGCCCGCGTGCGATGGGGCCCCCAGCTTCAAAGGCATTGTCATGCCGCTATTTCTGCTCAAACAGGAAGGCGCCGTCCCAGTCTGCCGCGGGCGGCCTCTGCATGAACTGATGGCAGCGCTCCGCATAAACAGCATAGAGGGCGTCGTCGACGTCGCGCTGCAACCCGGCGAACGCGTCATAGGCTTCCTGCCAGGACCGCGCCCGGTAGGCGGTCAAAGCCTGCTCGAAGGTGGCCTGCTCCGGCGGCAGGCTGCGCAGCGGTTGAACCAGAGTGACCGGTTCACTGCGACCCTTGACGCGCACCCGATCCAGCTCGCGGTAGACGATGTCTTCCGCAGCGATGACTGTAGCGCTGGCAGCGATAATGGGCACGCCATAGAACTTGCAGAGCCCCTCCAGTCGCGACGCCAGATTGACGGCGTCCCCCAGCACGGTGTAGTTCAGGCGACTCATTGAGCCCATGTTGCCGGCCACCACCGTGCCGGTGTTGATGCCGATCCCAATCTCGATTTCTACGTCGCCGCGCTGGCGGCGCATCGCATTGATGCCGTCCATTGCATCCAGCATGTCCAGTGCAGAGCGCAGCGCATTCCCGGCGCTGTCCACATGGGGCAACGGGGCGCCGTACAGGGCCATGATGGCGTCGCCGATGTATTTGTCGACCACGCCATGATGGGCCTCAATGATGGCGTTCATTTCCGTGAGGTAATCATTAAGCAGGCTGATCACCTGCTGCGGCGCGAGGGACTCGCTGATACGCGTGAAATCCCGAACATCCGAGAACAGGATCGTCGCCTCCAGCTCCTCACCACCCAACTCGATGCGTCGATTCATCAGCTCGTCGGCAATCTGCGGCGACACCACTTTGCCCAGCAGGTTGCGCACCCTGTCTCGCTCAGCCAGCCCCTCGGACATGTGGTTGAAACTGTCCGCCAGTTGCCCCAGTTCGTCACGCTGCGCCAGCTCCACCCTCGCCGTGTAGTCGCCCGCCGTGATGCGGCGAACCCCCTGTACCAACAGGGACACCGGCCGGGTCACCAAACGGGAGAAACCTGCCGCGGCGACCAGTGCCAGCACCAGGCTGATGGCAAATATGGTCAGCAGCCGATTGCGGAGCGCGTAGTAGTCTGCCAGTTCTGCGTCTACCGAGCGCTGCAGTAGCGCGAGTCCGCCGTCCGCTCCCCCTCCCAGGCGAAGGACGCTGGTCAGATAGGGTTCGCCGGCCACATCGAGCACGCCGTTGGCGTGTGCGTCTCGTGCCTGTAATGCCGCACAGCGGGCGGCGTCCAGCGTACAGGCGACAAGAACTGAGGCGGCGGCGCCCTGGTCAAACAACAGCGCGATCTCGGTATTGTTGGTATCCCGCTTCAAGCCCTCGGCCAGTGCCAGGTCGACACCAAAGCCCAGCACCACCATGGCCACCGGGTCCGGTGCATACAGCGGAACGGCTACCAACTGGTAGGGTACGCTGCCCACCAGGGCAATATCACGGGCCTCGCCGGTGTCGCTATTCAGAGCTTTTTCCAGCAGCCGCCGTACCGCAGCGGGTGCCGTGGCGCTGCCGGGTTCCAGGGTATTGGCGAGCGCTTCGCCGGAGAAGTTGAGCAACACCATCAGGTCAGCCCCTATGCGCCGCTGGTGATTGCGCGACACGGTTTCCAGGTCCTGTCGACCGCCAAAGCCATAAATCTGGCGATAGGCATGATCGCTGGACAGGAAACGGGCCTTCTCCGCGAGGGATCGATTGCGATCATCCAGCAGTCGCTCGAAGGCTCGTGCCGTCACCGCCAGATCCGCCTCCATCCTGCGTTCCGCACTGCGGACGCTGGCAGCATCGACCGCATAGAAAACCACCAACAGCGTGCCGGCCAGCAGCAGGGCGGTGAAGCCGGCAATCTTGCCGCTGAAGCTGCTGGCGCGGAGGGGCGAGATCAGTAGTCTTCCCCGAAAACGTCAGGCGACCACCAGGCGCGCCAGCGTGGTTGGTCAGGGACGGTCAGTTCCAGCGCGACGTCTTCCGCATCGAGAGTGACGGCGGTGGCCTCATCCTGGATCGCGTCGCGCAATCCCGGGTGCCAGACTCGCAGGGAATACTCACCCGTCGGCAAAACGAGTTCGATGCGGCCTTCCGCACCGGTTTGTCCGGTGTACGGCGTATCGGTGACGACCACGTAGGCGCGCATCCAGTCGTGTACATTGCAGCCCAGTGCAATGACGCCCGCCTGGTCGACGACGATCTCCGGTGCCGTGCCATCCCCGCCATAGAGCGGTATTTCGAACCGTTTGGCCTCACTGAAGGAGTACACGTGGTGGCGGATATTATCGCTGTTTGGGAAGGCGATTCGCGTGCCCGCGGGAACCACCGTCAAAAACGGTGCAAACTCCTTGTCCACCTGGTCAATCAATACCGGGGTGTCCGGGGCATTGACGCTGACGCCAGGTGCAGTCGCCATCAGTACGGCGCCCTCGATAGGTTCGCCATCGCTATTCCTGACCAACACGGAAAGCTCGGCTGCCAGCGCCAAACCGGGAAGCGCCGCGCAGAGCATTGCGCACAGTGACAATCTAAAGGACATAGCGCCAGTCCAGCCGAATTTCAGTCCGCTCATAGCTTTGACCTGTGTCGATGCGAATATCATGCTCCCGCCAGCTCAGCTGCAGCGCCTGGCGTGGTGCCAGGGCCAGTTCTATGCCTCCCTGGTAGCGCCAGCCGTCGCCATCGAGCAGCCAGCGGCAGCTATTGAAGACACGGTCAACCGCCAGCGCCTTCACCTCGGGAAGCTCAGCAAGGCCATTCAGCCGCTCCGGGTTGTTCGGTCCGCAGAACGTATCGAATTCGCCCTCCATGTAGTCAGCGCTCGCATGAACACGCACTCGTGCGTGCAGGCGGTAGCGGAGCTGCGCCCCAAGCTCCCAGCGGGTCTGGTCAAAGATGTCAGAGGAAATCTGGGGCGTGTCACTGGCCCAGTCAACGCCGGAGCGCCTGAGGGCCAGCGCGCGAAGACGCACAGTCCAGCGCGGGTCCAAGGGAAAGGCGCCGGCGGCGAGCATTTGATAGTCCCAATGCTCCCGGTACCGGTCATCGGGTTCATCGTAGTGTGCAGACGCATGCAAGCCAAACTGCGCAGCGGTTGGGCCCAGTCCAAGCTTGTGGAGGTAACTGAGCCTTGCACCGCCTCGCCATCCCGATAAGCCGTCGTACTCATTGTACTCGCGGCGGGCAAGATCCCCTTCAATCCCCAGCAGCGCTCCCGAGTGTTTCCCCCAGGGGAGCACGTAGCGCCGACCGACTCGCCCCTGCAAAGACAGAAACTCATCGCTGAGCTTGTCCCGGCCGCGGGAGGCAATACTGACATTGTCGTCTCCCACCACCGACACACCAACGGTAGTGCTCCAATCCATCCACTCCGCATGCGCCGGGACACACAACCCGAGCAGGGTGACAGCGATCAGAATGTGCGGCCGACCAGTAAACATCGTGTCTGACGTCGCAAAGCTATGAATCACACCATGTTACTCAATTCTCAGCCTGCTGCCCCGCATTTTGTCTGTTGGGTCTGTTTCCCCAGCCCGTGGCAGACGAAAGCTTTTGAGCGAAATCCAGTCAACGAGCGCCGGCTAAGCCGTGGTAAGCACAACCTTTATTCCTTAAGTTCGAAGGCCTTTTTGCCTCGCCGCACACCATTCACCACGAGTTCGACATGATGGGTGCCGGGATACAGGGTACGTGTAGACATGGGCTTGAACGCGATGGCTTTGTCGATATCGACCTTCTCTCCTTTGGCTACCGCGCGGTCAGCAACGGCAAACAGTTTTTGTGAATGGCTGCCATCAGCTTTGTGAAAGTAGATGGCGAGGCCTATTTTCAAGTTCTGTTTTGCCTTCGACGTAACGCTGCCCCGCCACAACAATTTCTCTCCCACCTTGATGGCGGAGGGCACGGACACGCCGGATAACGAGAAGGCTGGTTTTGACGGATATCCCAGAAACTCCAGGGATGCCTCATGCCCCTGTTTTAGCAGCGTTCGCAATCCATGTCGCGTCATCCACTCAAGCTCTTCCTTGTCCTGGCGCGCCATGCGCTGCCATCGGCCAAGTGCGTCAAGCACCGGGTCCGGATCAGACTTGGACAAGTCATTCAGTGCATTGGCAACGGATCGTGTGACGAAGCGCGTGTTGTCCGCGTGGAGCTGATCAAGGACTTCGACTATAGCCTCGCTGGGCATTACCACTTTCCGCGCCCAGGGAAGCAGCGGCCTGATCCCCTCAGAGGCAAACCGGCGCACATGATAGTTGTCGTCCTGTGCGCACTCCTGAACAAACTGCATTGTCTCTTCCGGGAAGTCGGCCAGGAACGGCCGTATCGCGAATTCAGAGCTGAACCGCTTGGTGGCTTCTCTCAAAAAGTTCAGGGAAGTCTGGAGACTGTCTGCCCGTACTCCGTGACGGGATACATACTCTCCGGGCACTACCCAAATGAACTGGCCAAAGTCGTCATCCTGTAGAGCGGGGTCCAACGGTTCAGGCAAAGCGCGATGGAGGACCTCCAGAGCCTTGTTGAAATCAGTGGGTAACCTCACCTGTAATCCATCGACCAGCGCCGATATGCGCTCTTTCAGCTCAAGCTCAGGAAACTTCTCGAGCGCTTCAGACTGAAAGCCTTCCGCATCGAATCGCCGATATGCCTTTTTGATACCGGAAGAAAGCAAAGAAACTGATGATTCGTTGAACAACTGGTCCGCCAGTGAAAACAGTGGTTCGGTCCTTCTGACACTCATTTTCGTTTCCTTTGGTGTATGCCGCGCCGGTTCGAGTCTACATGCAAGCAATGAACTGTAGAAAACCCGGGGGAACATTTACCCAATTCCCGGCTCTCCCCGCGCAGCAGCAAATGTGGTGCCCAGTAAGACACGCAAGCTTCCCCTGAGTGACAGAAGAATCTTGTTGAAGTAATTGCTTTCAGAAAACTGTCACGAACTTTTTGTTGTTATCTGTTTACAGCAGGTCTATAGTCCGCGCCCGTCATCACATTTAGATTTCTCAACAGGTAAGCAACCGATGCGTAGCAGCGTGACGCTGAATACATCTTCTGGTTTCGCTACCCGCCACAAGTACGGCTGACATTCCAACTGCCGTTCCAGGCAGTAGCAATCCAAAACACAACTAAGTCTGGCGACCGCCGCTGCGGTGCGCCCTGCTCGCCTGTGCGCTGCGTTCTGTCGCGTCGACATGGGCTCTTCGGTGATCGAAGCGAATGTCATCATGGATATACAACTTGCAAGGGAAATACTCGGCTGCCTGTCAGGTAATCGAACGCTGTTTCACTATTACAAGGACCGCTACGCGGTTGACCTGTTGGAACGCCATCTGGCGAGATATGAAGATCAGGGCCGCTCAATACCTGTGGCCCATCTGCGTAGCTGTTCACTGGGTCGCCTGCTTGCCAGGCCCCCTATACAGCCTGTACTTGCACAGTGGGGAGGTGGTTTTGCGCATTTGGAACATCTCGGGCAACTCTGGGCGAGGACAGATATAGAGACGTACGTACTTACGCTCGGTATTTGGGGCGAATCAGAACATTATCCCTGGGCCCAGGTGTCGCGGCCAGGGGCCAACCTGGTCTTGCAGCTCAACTTCAACGGTCGACATGATCGCGCACTTGCAAGAAGTGGATTTACTGAAGACCTTGCTTTCGTGTACCGCGAGCACCCGGTGTCCGCGGTCCGTAACACCATGGCCTGGGCTCGAATCGATCTGGACCTCGATCGCGATGAAGCGCTGATCGAAGAGATACAGACGGATTGGTTGCGATATGCACGTTACATCCGCCGTAGCGCCATGGCTGCTCAGCAGCGTGGCGATACCGAGCTAAGTGCCTATGGGGAACTGGTCGCGGTGAAACCAGCGTTGGCATACCTCGACGTAGAGCTTCAGCGCCACGAGCGTATCTGGAGTGAAGCCATGTTGAGTGCAGCGTTGGGATTTGTCTTCGATGAACTGGGTATTGGCACGTTGTATTACCACAGCTTCGAGACAGGTCGGAAAATGAAGCGCATTAGCTGCTCGTATCCACCGGAGTCGTTGTATACCAGGTTGCCTCGTCAGTTTTGTTTCGAGGCGGTGGACACAGCGCCGGAGTTCATAGCGAATGACCGGCGCATTCGTCGCGTGCTGAAAAAGGTCCGAAACCCGATATGGTTTCGATTGTCTGCCTGAGGGAATGCGCCAGGTGCGCAGCAATGCGCACTCACGGTCCGTGTTTCTCTGCGAGTTCGGCGGACAGTTTACTTAACCGTCGAACAGGTGGTGCCAGGGTAAGGTATTGCTCTTGTCACCTGGCGCGATTGCAAGGTTCCGCCACTTGACGCCATCGACGATTGCCGACGGTCAGACACCGGGGCAATCGTCTACACTGACGAAAGGACAGACAATCATCTGTGTCGGAGGCACCCATGCTCATACTTCGAATACTTGGGACCGCGCTGGTTTACGGCGTTGCAGCGTCAGCGCTCGCGCAAATCTCCATGGGAAACGGCAGTGACAACTGGATTCTGCTGGAAGGCGCCAGTCGAGAGGGCCCCACGTTGACGATCCCCGAGGTGAAGATCAACGGCAACGGCTGGTTGGTGCTGCACCCCTTCGAAGATGGCAAGCCCAATGGCAGCATCTACGTGGGGCATACTTATGTTCCCGACGGTGTGTCCCGAGATGTGGCCGTCACGGTTGATCGGCCGGTAAGCGCGGGGGATATGTTCATAGTGATGCTGCACCGCGATGTGAATGAAAACCAGGCCTTTGACTTTGTGTTCATCGAAGAGAACAAGGTCGTCGATGAGGCGGTGTTCGAAGGCTCGGTGATGATCGGACATGCCTATCCCGCACCCTGATCGCGAATTTGGCGAAGCCAGGGTCGCGTGAAGGTTCAGAAACTTCGCTTCTAAATCCAATACGCTCCAGGGAATAAATACCGGTTCCTGTTCGTCTTAAAGAAGCCAGGCCAGGGAAAGGCGGGCAGCGCCCGGGCTTTGTGATTCACCCGGGCGCTTTTTTGACTGGATTTTTCAGGCGGCGGGGCTATCACTTATCTGGGGACGCCCGCGATCAGGCTTTGGGGTTAAGCGCTATGTTCAGGTATGTCTTGGTCATCTCCATGCTGGCACTGTTGGCGAGCTGCAAGCACCCGCTGGCGATCGTCGGTGAGGGCGACATTGTCGATCGCAATGGAACGGGCGCTGGCTGCACGCTGGAGCAGTTCCGGGCCGGCGACGCCGCCTGTGAAAACGATGTTCGGGGTGACTACTTCGTCAACTACGAAGCGGTGCCCCGCGAAGGTTGGCGCTTTTCTCGCTGGGAGGGCGCCTGTGGGAGAGATTCGGTTTTCCCCGACTGCCGTTTCGATATGCCGGGGTCGCTGGTGTCTTTCTGGGATGAGAACTACCCCGGCATTGGCGTCGGCACGCTAACCGCCGTCTTTGAACAGAACGGTGCTGCTACCAGCCAGCGGTATACCTTCAACGGCAGCTTCGCGGAGGCCGGGGGCGGAGCTCCCCTGGTGCACTATGCCTTCACCGACTGGTACACCATTACCGAGGCCGGCAACACCTACCGCGATTACCCTGGGGAAGCCCCCAGTTTCCAGCAATCCGGGAATGACAGCTTTATCACCCTCGGCCCGCGCGACTACCTGGGGTTTGATCCCGGCGTACTGGATGGCTTCGACCTGGGGCAGCCCGCCAGCATTGCGCTGCGTTTCAAGTTTGAAGTGGATTCCCCGTCGAATTCCTCACCCTGCTGCCCGGACAGCCTGTTCCGCTACATCGTCGGTACCAATGCGACGGATCAGCGGGATATCGGCTTCGCGCTGCAGGTGGAGGCGGAGGAGGGGGACGACGGCTACGCCCTGATACTCACATCCGGAGACGGCCGGGAGTTCAAGGATGGTTACCGGCGTCGCCTGTCGTCTATTGAGCCCGGTCGATGGGTGAGCCTCAAACTGTTCTTCTACCTCGCTGATTCAGGCAATGCCCGCCTCACGGCCCTTGTCGATGGCGCGCCTTTTACATTGGTGTACGACGATATCTGGAGCGCCGATCCGGCGCTGGTCAGGGATTTTCTGGAAGGCAATGTACCTGGCGATGGCACGTACTTGCCGGGCGCGAGCGTGGGTGTAACCACGCCCTCCCTGTTTGTCGGCGCCTTCCCGGAGATGGAGCCCCATAACGCCGAGTTTTCGCTGTCGATTGATGAGTTCAGCATCGAAGCACCGGTGGTGGGCGCATCAACCGCGGAACTGGTGCAAGCGCTCGAACTGCTCACGGCGCACCTCAACGGCGACACGCAGGGCGAGAGCGCCCGGGAACAGGCGCTGGTTACGGTGGCAGAGGGTTTCGTGGGGAATTGGGAAGGGATTCGCCCGGCGGCGCTGGCGTTCTTCGACAGTTTTGCCAGCGCCGAGAGAGCCCTGTTTGTCGACGATCAACTGCGCAGCCCGGCGGATTTTTCTGTCGAGGAAAAGCTGGTGTACTTCCTCCAGCAGTGGCTGATGGACAATCACTTCCAGGGCAGCTTCGACAGCGCGGATGCGGGGATTGCCTTTGCCGATGCCAACCGCTTCCCCGGTCCTGTGCGGGCGTCCGCACCGCGACTGGCGGGCGCGGTGGGCATCGATGGAAGCTATGCCACGGATCCCGGCTATCACCTCAACGACGAGGCCACGGTGATTCGGCCCACGGGTTACTACGCCGCGCCGGGGGAAGTGGTTACGGTGACCGTTCCCGAGGCCGTCGCGCAGGCGGGCCTTTCCCTGCGTGTGGGTTTCCAGCGCGCTGACATGGAAGCGGGGCTCTGGGATGTGTTCAACCGCTTTCCGCGCATCTCCAGCCGGTATGCGCTCGACAAGTCCTCGTTGGAAGTGGCCAATCCCTTTGGCGGCGGGCTTTACGTGGAGGTGCCTAACGGCACCAGCCTGGGCACGTTCACAATGCAGGTCAGTGGCGCGGTCAAGATGCCCATGTACTCAACGCTGGACCTGGTAGGCCACAGTAATGACCTGACCGCCTTCCAGGCCGAGGCCGACGCGTGGAACGTGCCCTGGTTCGAGATGCACGGCCGCAATTTCTCTGCCACGCTGCCGATGAACGAGGTGCGCCTGTACACGGATCCCGGCGCCTTGCTGGCTCGATTTGATGAGGCCTTTGACGCGATCGGCCTGATGTCGGGTCGCCCGCTTGAGCGCATTCGCCCGGAATGGCTGTCCTACGACCGCAACATCACGCACTGGGGCACGGCCCTCGCAGCCAGTTATCCCATCTACCCCCATCAGGAGTTGGGGGAGGTGGGTGAGTACTGGGCGTCCTCACCCAACTATGGTTCTCCTCATGTGCTGATGCGGTCCGATTTCTTCTTCGACCGGGATGTCAACGACCCGGCATCCATATTCGATCCACGTGTCGACAACTACACGCTGTTCCACGAGTGGGGGCACCTGCACAATTTGCCCACGCTGAACTACCAGGAACTGGAATCCAATGTCCACCTGCTGGCGGCCGTTGTGTACCACCGGGTTATGGGGGGCGATATCGACCTGGCGCTGGCCTGGTCGGGTTTCCAGTTCTTCACCCGCGACCAGGCGGCGCTGGATACCATGCTGTCCCCCAACTGGCAGGCGGGGACCCGTCTCGACGAGGCCACCTTTAACGGTGTCTGGGACAATGAGTTGCGCTACCAGACGCGCAGTTGGGCGCGTATCGTGGAGATTGCTGCCCTCTACGGCTGGGAAGCGGTGGGCGACATTCATCGGGTGTTCTATGAGCGCGGCGTGCAGCAGGGTGAAGCCGTCAACTACGGTGTCGAAGACGATGACTTTATCGAATCGGCCTCAACCGCCCTGCAGATTAACCTCTCACCGCTGTTTGATTTCTGGGGGGTGCCGCCCTCGGCGGGGCTCGCCAGCCGGCTGGCGCAGTACCCGGTGCCGGCGGAATTCGAAGCGCGCCTCACCCATTACCTGTCACTGGTGCCGGCGGACAATGCCGCGTTTGAGGCGGTCTACACCAGTCTTGCGCCGACCAACGGAGGTGCCGTTGAAGCCCGCCTGGACTTCTATCGCGACGCCTACGACACCGGGTACGCGGCTACCATCAGGGGGCGCATTGAAGGCCTTCTATGCAGGTACTACGGCTGCCCGCAGTGATGCTGTAACACCTGGCGGCTGCCGGGATCGGGGGACAGTTTACGGGATCGGGGGACAGTTTACGCAATTCCAGGCTCCCGCCCGGCTTTGGCATCGGCAAGGCTCAGTGAGATGAGTAAACCGCCCGCGTAAAACCGGGTGTTCCGCACAAGATGGGGCTCGGCCCCTCGCCTGGAGACGATTAGACTCACACCTGGATCCGATCTGGCGAGGGAAAAGCAATGAAGCGGCTTGTGTTGTGTGCTGACGGAACATGGAATTCTCCGGAGAAGGAAGACCGCAAGCTGGAACGGTCGATTCCCACCAACGTCATCAAGACTGCGCGCGCAATCCTTCCCAGGGTGGTGCAGGAAGACGGTACAACCATAGAGCAGGTGGTCTACTACCACCCGGGGGTCGGTACGCACCTTGGGTTCGATTCCATCCGTGGTGGTGCGTTCGGTCACGGGCTCATGCAAAACGTCCGCGCTCTTTACCGGTTTCTATGCCTGAATTTTGAACCCGGTGACCAGATCTATATGTTTGGTTTCAGCCGGGGTGCCTATACGGTGCGCGTTCTGGCGGGCTTCATGAACCAGTTTGGTCTGCTGCAAAAGGATGACGAGTACTTCACCAACAAGGCGTTTGAGTGCTACGCGGAAGGGAAACCCGTGGCAACACTCCCGCAAGACAAGGCCACCGAGAAGCTGAAGCTGGCATTGGCTGCCGCCCGACCGTGCCCCGACATCACCTTTCTCGGGGTCTGGGACACCGTAGGCTCTCTCGGGGCGCCGGGATATATCGGCCGGGTTTTCAACAGGAAGCAGTACGCCAACCTCGACGTCTCGCTCAATGACCATATCCAGCACGCCGCTCACGCCTGCGCCATTGACGAGTACCGGAAACCGTTTTTCCTCACAACGTTCCACCCCGCGCCCAGCGGCTGGTCGGGCCAGCTTGAAGAGGTGTGGTTTTCGGGCTCGCATTCGGACGTGGGAGGTGGCGTGACGCGGCGCAACCCGAACATCGCCCTTCACTGGATGCTGCAGCGAGCTGAAAACCATGGCCTGCAATTCGACACCGTTAACTACCTGACCTGGTACAAGTGCTGGAGTACAAAGCTGAAACGCTGGTATCAGCACAAGTTGACCAATAGCCTGACGTGGTTTTGGTTGCCCCTGGGAAAGAAGCCCCGAGACCTGACATCGACTGGCGCAACGCCCACCATTCATGAGTCAGTTCTCGAGCGTTACCGTGACAGGGACGCCTACACTCAGCTAAGCCTCAAGTCCGTCGTAGCGTCCCGGGCGTTCAGGCAGGTGACCACACCGAGAAGGGTATAGGTGGCTATTGAAGAGGTGTCATCGTCTCGCCAGCCTTGCTGTTCATAGGATTCCGGGGTGTCGAACCTGACGACAAGTTGCCGGGGCCAATGCCAGGTAGTCGTCTACACTGAGCTTCGGGGGAGGGTTTACTCAATTGCTGGGCATGGCCTGGCGGAAGCTGATTGAACGCCGGCTGAAATCCAGGCTTTCGCATGGATTTGTGCATCCGCTTCCCACAGCCTCTTGAGTAGAACGTCTCTAAGCATCTATGACAGCCCAGCCACCCGGGAAAGAGGTCAAAGATTCGTATGGAGCATGATGACTTTCTACTGCAAGAGCAGGTGCGTGGGGAAAGCGATTTAGAAAAGTACGTAATGAAAAACGAGCCCAAGCTTCTTGCCAGGAAACGATGGGCGCAGATATCGTGGATTGTTTTTTTCCTGTCCTTGATCGCCTTTGCACTGGCGCCGCCAGCCACCTGGTTGCTTCTCGTACTTGCTGTCACAACGCTTTCAGCCGGTTTGTTTCTCACAAAGCGCAACAGCGTCGAGGCAAAGGACTTCAAGAGACTTTACGAGCCCAAGGTTGCTTCGCATGAGCATGTTTCACGCGTCGCGCGGGGTTTTACTGCCAATGACGAGTGTGTCGCCTTCTCCACCGTCCAGCCTTCTCAGGAAGAAGAGTCACTTGGTTTTCAGGGATACAAGAACCTGCAGGCCTGTGAGGAAGTAGCCATTTCTTCCACGGATCTCGACGATCTGGTGGCCTCAAAAAAATTCCTCCCCTGCTCAGCGTGGGACGGGAGAGGCAGCTTTTTGAGTTCTGATAGCCAGTTGCGGCATGACCAACTGACCTATCTTGTTAGCCGTGTTTATTCTCGAAATACCCGAACGACCAATGAGCAGAAAATCTGCCTTGATTCGAACGTTTCTGACATTTGCTCTGCGCTGAGCGACGGCGGAAGCAGTGAAGTAAAGATTTCGAAAATTGGGTACTTCGATGGCTTGGTATCCAACGAGGCCTTTCGCTCACGTATCTACGTTCGACCTATCAACGGCAGTGTGGAAGATGAAAAGCTGGCAGTCGACCTGACTGAGAATTTTCCCGCTGTGTTCGACAGTGAATCAGCCGTATTCAGGCTGCAGTCGCAGCCAGTCCCCAGCGCGTCGCGCCATATTGGTATTTCAACGGTGGCTATTACCTCAGACAGGCAGCTCCTGTTCTACCGGCAGAAGGTGAACAACATCGTTGGGGGAGGGAAACTTGTAGCGAGCGGTTCCGGCTCCAGCGATTTTGGCGATGTGCAAGACTCCAGAAACAGCAGGTGTCTGCTTGAAATCGTGAAGTACGGGATGGCCAGGGAGCTGTGCGAGGAAGGTGGGCTGCTCGAAGACCTCTCTCTACTGAGTATCATGGGCAAGAACCAGCAAACGATAGCGTCCGTCGCACAAAATACCGCGCTGATTGGCTTCTTTCGATGGGTTGACCGATGTGGCAAACCGGAGTTCATCGGCGTTACCAGGCTAAATGTCGCTCTGTCAGATATCCCCGGCGATAACCTGGAAGTAAACCGGACAAAGAAGACCGAGGCTGAACTGGGGCGCTGGGAACTACAAAACCTCTCCCAGGTAGGAGCCTTCACCGAACAGATGATCGCTGGCGGCCACGAGCTCAACCTGAGTTTTCTTATGGTGCTGAAGAGACTTTCGGAGATCGCGGAGTACGAACGCGCCGAAGATCCAATGAAAAAGGCAATCCACAGAAAACTGGAGGAGTTGCTTTTTGGCTAGTGTTTTTTTGGGAGTTCCAATAGTCAGCCTATTTGGCTGACCCGCTTTTCGAAATACTGCTTTGCATCGCCAGGGTGCCGCGGTTGAGCAACATATCCTCCAGGTTCAGGTCTTCATGCTCTTCAGACATCAGCGGGTGGTTGATGTAGCGACCGAAGCCGTCCCGAAGCATACGCTGGGCGATCAGTACAAAACCGACCATCAGCAGACCCCCGATGATCAGGAAGGCCTCGAGAGCGTCGGTGAAGAAATGGAAGCGCAGCGTGGTTAGTGCCAGCAGGATGCCAACGGTGCCCACCCTGATCATTCGAACATTGGTGATCGCAAATCCCGCAGAAATCATCAGCAGTGGTACCGTGAGCGTGATGAGGTAGTACAGCCAGTGCAAACGGGCGAGGTTGATCTCGATGGTGTCATCTTCGCCCTGGAATAAGGGCTCGCTGGCCACGGGAGTGAAATCCGGCGCGAGGTAGTAGATTACCGCGTAGTTCGAGAACACCACGATCAACCCCAGCAGGGCATACTCGATTTTCTCGAGCTGCAAGCGCCAGTTCTCCCGGAAACGATTGAACTGCCAAAGTAGCGTGGCTTCCAATGCCACGGCCATGACCAGAAGCGATGCCATAGAAGTAGCCGGCTGTAACTGAATCTGATTGAGAATCACCTCGAGTGTCAGCGCCATCAGAAACACCAGAAAAACAAGCGCCGCGAGCAGGGTGCGGAAAATGATCGCGCTTATGCCGGCGGCGATGCAGAAATAGATTTGGGCCTCAAGATCGCTGGGGTCTGAAAAGATAGAGGAGATGCTGATCAACGTCCCGCCCAGCGACACAACCAGCGCCAGGCTCATGGCATCGTCGATACCGTTGTGCATGTGCTTCTGCCCTTCCGTCACCGCTGCGGCTACCAGCAAGTACACGCCTGACAGCAGGACGCAGATGATCGCCGTTGCGAAGGGTGAGTCTTCCGTACCCGTCACTGTGACGACGAAGAAAAGCAGGCCCATCGCCACTGCAAAGGCAAAAATGCCAGTCGCGATAGCGAGCATCAGGTTCACGGTGCCGAAGGGTTGCTCGAAATGCGCATCAATCGCGTCGTGCTGCTCTTCGCTGATCACCCCGCTCCTGGCCCAGAGCCGGGTCAGGCGTTTGATGCTCCAAAGCGATCGCCATTCATCAGGATACATGCAGCCCCCGGAAGTGTTTGCGAACGTTCATTATCAGGGCGATAAAGGCCGAGCCCGTCAGGATGAAGTACATCGACACACCGGCTGTATCGAGATCGGCATTGTCGAAGGTATAGGCCGTCATGGCGATGTAGAAGTAGAACAGTGAAAACACCAGTACAAATGAGCGCCGAACCGCCACGCTGGCATAACCAAGCCCAATGCAGGACGCCAGCAGCAGCATGAAGTAGATGCCGTCATAGTCGAACTGCAGGTAACCCGTGAGCGCCACGCTCAGCAGCAGGTTCGCGTAGAAGTACAGGTAAGGCACCGTGAATTCAGTCCGGATGTTGTTCCTGTGGAACTGGTACACCGCGAACAGCGCCGCCAGTGAATACATGGTCAGCAGCGGCAGCAAGTCTACATCCGACTCGTCTGCCATAAAGATGGAGGCTTCAGGATCAACAACCGCACCGACAAAAGCCGTCAGGCTGGTGGTTGCCATGATCAAAACGCCGCGATGGTTGTAGAAATAGGCAATGGCGAAGAATATGGCCGCCAGTATCAATGAGCTCAGGCGGTACTCACCTGCGAAGAGGTCGTATTGGAGCTCCAGTTGGATCCTCAGCACGATCATCAAAGAGCAGGCCATCGACACCAGGCCGGCACGAAGCAGGTGATGAATGTTGGTTGACTGTGCGCCGCGGAAACAGCCGGCGATGCTGATCACAATAGCGGCGGTGATCATCCCGGCGGAGATGCTCTCCCGCAGCAGCATGGTAAGGCCGGATACGAACATACCGCTGCCCAGCCAGAACAATAGTCGCAGCTCAACGTGCAGGGTCACCAGGTGATTGGCGTAGTAGGTCCGCAGTACTTTTGCCTGCTTTTCCTCAATCAGCGACTGGCCTTCCAGGCGGTCAACAATGACGAGCGGATCCATCGCTGCAACTCCATTGGGTTGATGCCCCCAACGCGCGACTGTTGCTGTTTCGAACCCCGGTTCAGCGCGCGTTGCTTTGGAAGAAAGTCTAGCACCGGGTTTCGGAAAGTGCCCTGCACGATAGTTCTACCTGGGGAAGACCCTGGCCTAGGCTATTTGGCTGACCCGGTTCCTCGACTGAAAATCGGCGCGGCCGGTGCCGGGTAAGGTCCTGGTCAGTGATGCAGGGTCTGCGCTTTGTAGTACGCCGTCTGGTTCATGAAGCTGCTCGCCCGCTTGGTTATGCCCAGGGCAATAGCGCGGTAGGCGTGGTAACCCAGCTCGAAATCCGCCTCGCACAGCTCCCTGAAGGCCGCCGGGTTGAAGGCCAGCACGAATGTTTTTTCCAAAGCCTTGGCGGTGATGGCACGCTCGGTGGATTCGTCCACCAGCATCGCTTCACCGAGGTGGGAGCCGCTGCTCAGCACTGCCAGTTGCTCCTCTTCGCCGGGGCCTACCTGCTTGGTAACGGTGACGCTGCCCATCACGATCACCAGCAGCTTATCGGGCGCATCGCCCTCGTGAATGAGCTGATCACCCGCGTTGTAGGTGATTTCTTCGGCGATGCCGGCTTATACCCCCCTAAAACGTGGTAAGGCATTCGGCGGCACGTTCTGCTGTAATCAGGGTCCAATCTTCCCTCCCTCAACACACCAATAATGTGGACTCCATCATGAAACATGCACTTATCACCCTCGGCCTGGCGCTGTCCCTGTGCCAGATAGCCACAGCACAGGCCCAGAGCACCGCAGACAAGATTGCCGCTGCCCTGGAGCTGGATTATCGCACCGAGGCGGAGCGCGCCCGGGATCGCAACCGGCGCCCTGGGCGAGCGCTGGCCTATATAGGGCTGGAAGACGATATGAAGGTGTTCGAGTTTGGCCCCGGTGGCGGCTGGTACACCAAGATTCTCGCGCCGGTACTCAGGGACCGGGGCGAGCTGATTGTCGGTTACCCGGAGGAGTGGCTTGCCGATATGGGCGACCTGCGCTCGGCGCCGGAGTATGACAAGGTCCGCGAAGTCGCCATGGACATGGGCTGGGACGAGGATGAGTTGGTCTACACCTTCGAGGAGATCGATTTCGAATCGAAAAAGCTGGACATGTTCCTCAACATCCGCAACTACCACAACCTGTCGCTGGATGATCGCAAGGCCTTCAACCAGGCGGTGTTCAAGGCGCTGAAGCCCGGCGGCACTTTCGTGATCATCGATCACACACGCCGCCATATGCAGCCGGATGACTACGAGAACTGGCGTCGGGAAGACCCGGTGGCTGTGCTGGCTGAGGTGCAGCAGGCGGGCTTCGAGCTGGAGAAGTTTTCTGACATGTTCTACCGGCCGGACGACACCCTGGAATACGAAGTCGGTCGCAGGACGGTCACGGGCAACACGGACCGCTTCTTCTTCGTATTCCGCAAGCCCAAGTAATCTGCCAGGAGTGGGGCGCTTCGCGCCTCACTTTCCTCAAGCCCTGTACCCAGGTCACGCTTTTACAGCTTTTAACATTGCTGGAACTTCCGCTGTGCTAGCCTCAGCGCTCATTTATCGACATCATCTGGAGTCCAGCCCCATGTCCGCCCTCCTGCGCACCTTTGTTTGTCTTGTCCTGGCCACGGCTGTCGCTGCCTGCCAGACGGTTGATCCCTACACCGGGGAAACCAAGACCTCGAATGCCACCAAGGGCGCGTTGATCGGCGCAGCGGCGGTAGCTGCCGTCGGTGCCATCAGCGGCGACAACAACCGCGAGCGGCGCAAGCGGGCGGCCATCGGTGCCGGTATCGGCGCGCTGGCCGGCGGCGCGGTGGGCCACTACATGGATCAGCAGGAAGCTGCGCTGCGCGAGAAGCTGGCCGGTACCGGGGTGAGCGTCACCCGCAAGGGCGATCAGGTGATTCTCAACATGCCCGGCAATGTCACTTTCGACACCAACCGCTCGGACGTCAGCGCCAGCTTCTACCCGGTGCTGGACTCGGTGGCCGAAGTGCTCGACGAATTCGACAGGACCATGGTCGAGGTGGTCGGGCATACCGACAGCACCGGTAATGATTCCATCAATATTCCGCTGTCCCAGCGTCGCGCTGAGAGCGTGGCGGCCTACCTCAGGTCACATGAGGTAGACGCGGTACGCCTGTCCACCTTTGGTGTTGGCAGTAGCTACCCGGTGGCGACCAACGGCAGTCCGGAGGGCCGTTCCCTCAATCGGCGGGTGGAAATTGCCCTGCTGCCGATCACGGGCTGATGCCCTGGAAGGCCGGCCGCGGCACGGCGGCCGGCAGGCACCGCTAGTTTCCCGCCCGGCAACCGCCGTGGCGCTCAAAGTACCGCACCAACGGCAGCATGGCATTGCTGGTGGCATACTCGCCGCGGTGTGTTTCCATGAACTCCACAATCCCGGGCAGGTCGAATACCTCCTCTGGCCGGCCGCAGTAGAGCGTGTCGAGGTAAGGGGTTTGCTCGTCGAGCGTCGCCAGCAGGTCCAGTGCGCCGCCGACATAGGCCCGCAGTACCGGGTGCTCGTGGCAGGGCACCGGCGCTGAGGCGCAGATGGTGAAAAACTCCTCAGTGGTCAGTGCGGCAGCCTTGGGCGACCCGACGGCGCACAGTCCCAGCAAGGCTATGGCGGTAAAGTGTTTGTTCATGGATCATCCCCCAGGTCTTTACAAATTAAAATAAAACAATAATATATTGCTGTAAATCAATCATAGCAAGGAGGCCGCTATGCACCGCATGTTCTGTCTGCTGGTGACCTGGAATTGCCTGCTGGTGATGGTAGTGGCGCCACTGGCGGCGGTTTACCTGTTCATCGATATCGACACCTTCGCCACCCTGGCGATGAACAACCTGCGCATGTCGATTCAGTGGGAGACTGTTACCACCGGTCAATGGAGGGAACTTTGGGTGGTCACCGCCCTGCACCTGGGAGTGGGTGTCTGCAGCCTGTTCTTCCTGCGCCGCGCTTTTGTTAACTTCTCGCGGGGCGAGTTCTTCAACCAGTCCAACAGCCGGGATTTGCGCATGTTCTCTGTGCTGTTGTTCGTCCAGGCGTTCACCAGGCCCCTGCACACGGCGCTGTCCAGCGTGTTGCTGTCCTGGAATCACCCGCCGGGCCAGAAAATGCTTGCGGTCTCTTTTGGCTCCGGTGAGGTCCAGACGATCATCCTGGCCGTGATTCTGTGGGTGATTTGCGACCTGCTGGTGAGGGGTGGCGAGTTGGAGCAGGAAAACAAGCAGTTCGTATAAACTGCCGCCCATGCCGATCGTTATTCATCTGGATGTCATGCTGGCCAAACGCAAGATTCGCGGCAAGGAACTGGCCGCGGCCGTCGGCGTGACCGAGCAGAACCTGTCGCTATTGCGCAATGGCAAGGTCAAGGGGGTACGGTTCTCCACCCTGGAGCGCATCTGCGAGGTGCTGGACTGCCAGCCCGGCGACCTACTGGAGTTTGTGCCCGACTAGGAGGCAACGGTTTTCTGATGCAGAACACTACCGGTATGACGCTGTTGCACCTTGGCCGAGATGACCTGGCCGCCATGAATGACCTGCTCGACTGTTTTGGTGAGGCCTTCGAGGAGCCCGCCACCTACGGCGCGGATCGCCCCGACACCGATTACCTGGGGGAACTGCTGGCTGATCCCAGCTTCATTGCCCTGGCGGCTATGGAGGGACAGCGTGTGGTCGGTGGGCTCGCCGCCTACGTGTTGCGCAAGTTTGAGCAGCCGCGCAGTGAGGTGTACGTCTACGATCTCGCGGTACGGGAAAGCCATCGGCGCCGGGGTATTGCCACGGCACTGATTGAGGCGCTCAAGCCGATTGCGCGGGCGCGTAAAGCCTGGGTCATTTTTGTACAGGCTGATCACGGCGATGACCCGGCGATCGCGCTGTACGAATCACTGGGTGAGCGCGAGGAGGTGCTGCACTTCGACATTACCGTCGAATAGCGCCCTCCTCGCAGTGGGAAGGCCTCAGTCCAGGAATTCCACCCGTCCGCTGTCCATATCGTAGAGCGCGCCGATGATGGTCACGTCGCCTTGTTCCTCCAGTGCCTTGATCACCGGGCTGTTGGCGCGAATCTCATCCATGGTGAGGCGGATGTTCTTCTCCGCCACCATGTGCACGAACTCCGGATTGGCACTGGTCTTTTCTCCCTCGTAGTCAGCGAAGGCGTCGATCGCGGGCTTGATGTTCTTGAGCATGGCAGTGATGTTGCCGAGCCGGGCATTATCGATGGCAGCTTTCACCGCGCCGCAGTGTTCGTGGCCCAGCACCAGGATAGCTTTGGCGCCGGAGATCTTGGTGGCGAACTCCATGCTGCCGAGAATGTCGGTGTTGGAAAAATTACCGGCCACCCGGGCGACGAAGATGTCGCCGATCCCCAGGTCAAACACGTCTTCCACCGGCACCCGGGAATCCACGCAGGACAGCACCATGGCCTTCGGAAACTGGCCGTCCACGGCATCGCGAATCTGTGCGGAGTGGTCGCGGCGTGTGAGCTCTGAATTCACAAAGCGCCGGTTGCCTTCACTGAACAGCCGGATCACGTCGTCCGGTGAGAGTGCCTGCTGCTGTTTCTGGCTGAGTACTCGGCTCACCGGGGTGTCCGCAGCCACCGCAATGACGGGGTGATGGAAAGAATGATCAAGATGCCCAGAACTGATCTCACGTTAGATACCTCGCTGTGGGTTAAGTCATGGACTTGGGAGGGGTTGTTGCTTGCTCCAGTTGTTGATAATGCGTGAACAGCCGCGCAAGCCGCCGTTCGCGGTCAAGTGTGCTGTGTGCCCTGGTCAGATTGACCCGGAGAGAGCAGGGGTTTTGATCCGCAGAGCCGGTGGCGGCTGGGCCGGGCGACCCGCTCGAGGGTAACCGGGAATTCCTGTGCTAGCCTGAAGGCAGGCGCCGACGCGAGGTACGCCGTTGTCATGACTTCCGTTCAATCCGGGGAGACCGGGAACTATCCGCTGGTGGAGTTTGTTCCCGGCACAATCTGGCTCTGCGAGTACCCGGTTCACTACGGTGGCCTGGACTTCCTGTCGCGCATGGCGGTACTGCGCCTGCAGGATGGCAGCGTCCTGCTGCACTCCCCCTGCGAGATTGACCAGGGCTTAAAGGCCTCAATCGCCGCGCTGGGTCCGGTGCGGGCGATTATCGCGCCGGGCACCTTCCATCACCTGCATGTGCCGTCGGCCCAGGCGGCCTTTCCGGCGGCCGAGACTTACATCTGCCCGGGTATCGAGCGCAAACGCCCGGAGCTGCGATTTGACTGGATACTCGGCGATACGTCGCCGCCGGCCTGGGCGGAGGAAATGGATCAGGTACTGGTGCGCGGTAACCGGATCATCTGGGAAGTGGCCTTCTGCCATAAACCCAGCAAAACCCTGTTGCTGGTGGACCTTATCGAGAATATCGGCGACAAAACCCGGGGTGCCGGCCCGGGACTGAAGCTGTGGTGGAAGCTCGTCTTCAGGATGTGGAACCGGCCGCGGCCGGCGCCGGAGTACCAAATGGGCTGGAAAGACAAGGGGCCGGCCAGGGAGTCCCTGGAAAAGATCCTGGCCTGGGACTTCGAGCGGATCGTGCTGTCACACGGCGACCTGATTGACGCTGACGGCAAAGCTGCGGCGCGGGAGGCCTGGTCGGTGCCCTTGAGCTTCGACCGCTGAGCCGCCCCGCATGGGCTGTTTGCGGCGCCCGCCCTTCATCAAGAACCGACGCGCTTTTATGCGTCCGGGTTCATGCGGGCGCGGTAACTTGCCGGGGTGGCGCCCACGGCACGGGTGAAAGCACTGCGGAAGCTGGAGTCGTCGGCAAATCCCACCGCCTGGCTGACCCTGGAAATGGGTTCAGCGGTGGTTTCCAACAGCGTACGGGCGATTTCTATACGCGCGTCTGCGATAAGCTGTCGTGGGGAGCGGCCGGTTTTTTCCTTCACCCGCCGGTGCAGCGTGCGTTCGCTCAGGTTGAGCTGGCGGGCCAGCGAGCTCACGCTTACGCCGGTGGCGATATCCCCGGCGATCAACTCCTGCAGCTGTCGCACCAGCGGGTCTTCGGAATCGGCGAAGCCCGGCACCATAAATATGCCGCTGCTGGGGCGGCCCGGCTCTACCACCGCGACCTTGGCGCAGAGCCGGCTGATATCAGCGCCGTGAAAGCGTTCGATCAGGTGGATGATCTGTCCCACCCAGGACAGGGGGCCGGCGCTGGTGATGTAGCCCTGATGCTCCACCCTTGTGGCGCTGGCCTGGAAGTGCACCGCCGGGAAGCGTTCCCGCAGCAGGGGCACCGCCCACCAGGTTGACGTGGCGGCGCCGCCGTCCAGTCCGCCACCCCGTGCCGCCAACGCCACGGCCGTACAGCAGGCCGCTATTGTCACGCCGGCGGCTCGTATGCCCTCCAGTCGTCGGGCGACGGCGACATGCTCGTCGGCGAAGCCGACCAGGCGCTCGGGCAGCACCAGCATGGGCGGCAGGAACAGCACATCGCCCAGCGCCGAGGGGCGCTGCTTCAGGAAGGCATCGCGATCCAATACCTGACAGTCCAGATCCAGGCGTTGCTGGCGCGTGGAGGCCGCAAACCGGGCCAGGACCAGCATGTCGCCGACTCCGGCCACGGCGGAGGGCATTGCTTCCGGCAAATTGAGCACGCTGATACGCATTGGCAGATAAAAGCACAATATTGTCTGGTTCGCCAATATCGAATTCACCTGGCACTGGCCAGAATACCTGCTCGACGCCGTTGAAGCGGCGGTCCTTTCGACGCAGGAGTTCACACTATGCCCACACTACACGGTACGCCGTTTTCCCCGTTTGCCCGCAAGGTCCTGATCGCGCTCAGTGAGAAAGGTGTTGCCTTCGATCATGTGCCGGTCTCGCACTTCGAACTGACCGAAGCGTTTGATGCCATCAGCCCGTTACGCAAAATCCCGGTCTGGACTACTGACGAGGGCGATCACCTGCCGGACTCGTCGGCCATTCTGCAGTACCTCGACCGTGCCTACCCGGTGCCGCGGCTCATTCCCGAGGATCCACTGGCAGCGGCCCAGGCGCTGTTCCTGGAGGAATACGGCGACACGGCACTGGCCCTGGCGGTGGCGCCGGTATTTATCGAGATGCTGGCGGCGCCGGTCATCCTGAAGCGCGCTCCGGACCAGGCCCTGATCGACAAGAAGCTGAGCGAGGAAGTGCCACGCGTGTTCAGCTACCTCAACAGCCGCCTGGAAGGGCGCGAGTACCTGGTGGGAGAGGACTTCAGCGTTGCCGATATCGGCATCGCCAGCCCGCTGTGCAACTTCCGGCACACGGGAAATGAGATCGACAGGGCGAACTATCCGCACCTGGCGGACTTTGCCGAGCGCATGCTGCAACGACCGACCATCGCCGCGCTGTTTGCGAACGAGCAGAAGCTGATGGAAGGGATGGTAAGCAAGGCCGCCGCCGGCTAGCGGCGAACTGGCGGGCCGCGGGGTGCGGCCCGCCAATGGGTTTACTGGCTGGGCAGCAGGTAGTTCCGGAAATCGACCACCAGTCGTGAACGCTCACCCGTGGACCAGTACCAGGGCACCTCGTCGCGGGTGATGTCGGCCACCTCGGTGGTGCTGGCCTGCTTGCGAGCCACCCGGGTGTGCACAACGATCTCCGCCTGGGTGTGATAGCGGTCGGAGACGTGCAGCATCCCCACCTCAAGGCGAGTGGGGTCGTAGGACGCCTGGTTGCTGCGCCAGGCGCCGTAGCGCTCGATCATCGTCTCGATGCTATAGGGGATGCGCTCGTCGTAGTTCACCTTGGTGCCGCTGCAGACATAGGCGTCAACTTCCGAGATGCAGTCGGTCAAGCTGGGATTTATTACCTTGTAATAGGTCTTGGTAGATTCGCCAGCTTCGATCAGCCCCATCATGTACAGCAGGATTTCGTCCCAGGCCATGGTTTCGTTGGTGATCGGCACGAGAATCACTTCACCGTTCTCGTCCAGGCCCAGTCGGGCGTCCGGCAGTTCCCACCAGTTCTCGCTGCTGCCGTCATCGACCTTGACCGGCGTTGGAAAGCCGCGAATCGGGTCCCACAGTGGGCCCTGCAGGTTGCCGGTGAGTGTGTTGTCGGCATCGAGATGGGCACCGTCGCCCGCGTTCCACTGCTGTGCCTCCGGCCCGGGGAAGCCGCTGGTGTTCATGCCCAGCAGGCCATGGCCCAGCTCGTGGGACAGGCCACCGCCGGAGAAGGGCCAGCCGGAGTAGACCATGCCGACGTACTCCGGGTGCTCCTTGCCGTCGTCCATGGTGATGTTCCAGTAGGAGTAGAGCGGGTACGGCGGCTCGTGGCCCGTGCCCTCGATAAAGTCGTGGACCCGGGTGTAGCCCAGGCCGGCGTAGGCCTGGCGCGGGGCGATGACGAAGAACTCGAAGATGTCGCCGAAATGATGCCAGGCATGCCAGCAGGAGGTGCAATCGCCGGGATTGAAAATCTCCCAGTGGCGGCCGCGGCCCATGGCGTCCGAATACTCTTCACCCAGGGAAACGAAGATGGCGGAATCATTCATGCGCACCGCGTCTGACACCGCCGTTACCGACTCGGTGCCGCGCAGGGCGGGATTCACATAGAACAGGTCGCGCGCCTGATCGTAATCGTCGGGGTAGCCGAGTAGGCCCAGATCGATGGCCAGGCAGTCGCGGGTGAACACGCCGTCGCCGGCGGTGATATCGCCGTGGGTGCCATCGTCATACAGGTACGGCTCCGAGCCGTCGTCAGCCGCGATGAAAGGCTGGAAGTCGCTCCACAGGTCCACCAGCGAGATCGCGGTGGCTTCCACATCGCTGCGCCGCATCATGGTGAACACTTCGTCGGTGAACACGATCGCGGGCTCGAAGATGCTGCGGTCGAAGTCCGTGGTAGCCATTTGCTCGCTGAAGGGCGCTACCGAAGGCGATTGGTTTTCCCCGGGGGTGCATTGCTCGACAGACGAGGGTGCCCAGGTCTTCGCATAGGTCCGGTCGGAGGCATCCGGCTCCGGTGGTGCGGACGAGCGCTCGCCGCTGAGTGTCTGGAAGATGGGCTCAAGATAGATGCTGACATCGGCAGCGAAGGCCGGATGAGCGGGCAGGGACACGGCACAGGGCTCCGTGGTGCCACCGCACAGGTAGCCGGGTTCCTTGCGCCATTGAACAAAATTGTCATCGCCAGGTGGGACGGGCGTGAAGGTGTCGGTGAAGGCCTCGCTGCCATCCCAGTCGATGGTGCATTCGCTTTCCGCACAGTCGCGGGTGCCGCTCGCGGACTTGATTTCGCCGCCGTCGGGTAGCTGCAAAACGATCTTACAGGCGGGCAATACGCAGATGGCCAGCAGCAAGGCATAGGGGTACTTGTGGAACTTCATCACTCTTTCGCCAGCATCGGGAATGGGCCGAGACTATCACCGGTCACGGCGTGAATCCAAGCGGACTGTCTATACTGCGACTCTGTGTACAGATCGTAGATGAACAATGCATATACGCGAAGGTAGCCAGCAGGAACGTGAAAGTTTCTTCATGATGGGCTTCGACGCCTGGGGCGGAGGCAAGAGCGAAGAGGAATTCCTGGAGGCACTGCGCCCGGTGCAGCGCTACGACCTGGGCACCTGGTACGTACTGCAGGGGGAGGACGGTCCGGTGGCCGCCCTGATCCTCTACCGATCCGGCCTGAATCTGCCTGCGGGCTGCTGGGGCGTCGGCTCGGTGGCGACCTGGCCTGAGCATCGCCGCAGGGGTTATGCCGCGGTGCTGATGCAGCATGTGGTCGCTCTGGGTGAAGAAGAGGACGCTCGCGGCATCTACCTGTTCTCCGGTGTGAGCCCGGACTACTACCGGCAGTTTGGTTTCGAGTTTGTCAGTGCTGCCCAGCCTGAAGACCAGGACCCTTGCATGGTGCTCGCCTATCAGGATGTTGAGGAGCTTTCCAATGCCGTCCCGGATTTTTTCTAGCACCTGAGCGCCCGCATTGGTCCGCGGCCCATGGTGGTGTCTCCATCGGCTAACGAGAGCTGGCGCGGGTGTACCCCCGCGATAGCGGGGGCATGGGGTCTACGCTGCTACTCGAAGGCCTCTAGCAGCAGGGTTTCGCCGATCTGGTTGGCCTGGATGTCTTCCTCGCAAAAGGGGAAGCGCACCCACTCCTTATTGGAGTAGAGCCGGGTCTGGTCGGCGAAGTGCGGTGACGCCGGGTCGGTAGACTGGCTCGGCACCAGGATCACATCGGCGATAGGACACTCGGATTCATCCCAGGTTACCACCTGGATATAGCTGTTGCCGCTGGTCGGGTTGACGTAGCCGCCGTCGCTCAGGCGCGAACTGACCGCACCGTAGATACCCAGGGTGCCCTGGCCGCCGTGAATGGGCACGTTTTCGTTGCCGCGCTCCAGGAACTGCACTTCACCCCAGGGAGCATCCAGCGCCACATTGTTGGCCTGCAGTTGGCCGCGGGCCTCCAGCAGGGCGTTGATGACCAGATCGCGATTGGCCGTGTCATCCACATCGATACCGGCGGGGGTGTTGAGCGGGTCGGCCGGGTCGAAATCCACGGCCCAGAAACGATCGCTTTCGACGGTGTTCTGGAAGCCGTTGCCCAGCTCGCGGCGGATCACCGCCCAGAACTCCTTCCACACCTGGGCGCCGCGACTGTCCAGGTCCACCTTGCGGTCCCAGGCGGCCAGCGCGTCGCAGGCGTCGCCAATCGGTGCTGCGGTACCCTCGCAGATGGTCAGTACATCGTCGAGGGCAATCTCGGCGCCGTAGACGCGGTTCTCGTACATGAAGGCTTTGAGGTTCTCGAGGGTGAACAGCGGGCTGTCATCGAGACCATCGGTGGCCTGGCGGCGCTCTTCGACCATGATGTGGCCGATGCGAGTCCGCAGGAACTGCTGCAGGCCCTCGTGGCCCACCGGGCCCATGGTGGTGGGGAAGCCGGTGAGCGGATTGTTGGCGTCGCTCAGCCAGTAGCTGTTGTTGCTGTTGCCCACGTAGTCGGTGGTGCGTAACTGTGGCAGGGCGCTGGGACCGAACAGGCCGGAGCCCTCAGGCGCCTCCGGGTCCACGCCCCACTCGCAGTCGGAGGTGGAGCCGTCCAGGGTAATCAGCACATTGGTGGTGCCGTCCGCCAATAGCTGGCCGATCGGTGCGGTCAGGCAGCTATCGATCTTGGCCTGGTCGACAAAGGGGATGACGGAAATGTCGCCGTAGAAAGCCTCACCGTTGCGGTCGGCGACAATCTCGTGAAACACCGGGTTGCCGAGCGCGCTGATCGCGTCGAGATATTCATCGATATTGGCCGCGCTGGCTTTCTCCAGGTACTGGTCGCTGCCGCGCTGGTCCGTGGAGAGGTTGGCATCCCTGAAGGCCAGAATGGTGCCGGTAATCAGCGGCCAGCCGTCCAGCAGCGGGCTGACGTCGGCAAAGTTCACGATGGGGCCGAACTGGCTTTCGTAGAAGGTCTTGCTGACGTCCACCAGAGTGCCGTCCGCCTGCCTGGATTGAACCGTGATTTCGATGGGCACGATATCGCGCAGTTCACCGTCGTAGAAGTACTGCAGCGGGTTGTCCGGGTTCAGTTCCAGCTCATAGAGGCTGTAGCGGTTGGCGATGGACACGGTGTGGGTCCAGGCCAGGTCCTTGTTAAAGCCGATGCCGATGTAGGGGAAGCCGTGCAGTACCGCACCCGCGACATCCACTTCGCCGGGGATGGTCAGGTGCGCCTGGTACCAGGCGCCCTCGCCGAACCAGGGCTGGTGGGGGTTGCCCAGCAACAGGCCGGTGCCTGTCTGGGTGATGTCACGGCCCGCGGCCAGGGCGTTGCTGCCGAGGTCCGGGTCGCGCAGGGTCTCGCCCACCCTGCGGAAGGCGCGGCGAAGCTGTTCTTCGCCTTCACTGGTGAGAATGATGTCGCCGCCATCGCCGGGGCCCTGGGTGGCGAGAATGGCCTGTGCAAAGGTGCCATTGCCGGAGCTGCCGCGCAGGGCCTGGCGGCGCTGCAGCAGGGCGATATCGGTGGATGAAATGGGGAACACCCAGTCGGCGTCGCGGCAGCCAAGCTCGCCCTCGGGCAGGTTCGCGACACCGGTTTCTTCCAGGTAGCGGTTGATGCCGGCCACATAGCCCTCATTCAGGTCCCGCACGCGCTGCGGCTGCTGGGCGATCACCTCCTGCTCGAAGCGGTCCAGGTCGCCGTTGAGGTAGGTGAACAGCAGGTCGTCGTCGATGCTGCCTTCCTCTTCACCCAGCAGCTCCGCGGAGCGGCCGATGGAGAAGACCACCTCTCGCATCACCACGCAGAAGTTATCCTGCGCATAGGCGTAGCCGATGCCGTAGCCGAGGCTGCCCCAGTCATCCGCTTTCACATGGGGGATGCCAAACTCCGTGCGGCGCACTTCCGCGCTGAGGGTTGGTCCCGGTTCCGGGGGCTCCGGGGTTTCCGGCACGAAGGTGTTGTCGGAATCTGAACAGGCTGCGAGGCCCGACAGCAGCAGGGCTGCCAGCCAGTGGGCGTGCTTGGGGAACATCATGCTGTGATCCTTACCGCGTTGTAATCGTTATAAGTAATTGCACCGCAGTGTACTGGGTTTGCGGGGGTCAGCGCAGGCTGGACTGCGATTCCGTAAAATGTCCTGAGTCAATGCGATGCCTGGCCACAACTATATACAATTCAGGCAACGTGGAGGAGTCTATGCCCGCAACCGATACCCGCACCGGGTACAGCAAAAAGAACTGGGACGTGGTGGCCCAGCGCCTGAACGGCAATCAGCTCAGCAGCCACCCGATCCTGGCCACACTGTACGCCGAACACCGCTACATGGGCACCCTGCTCAAGCTGCTGGAAGCCCAGGTCGATTCGCTCTCGCAGGACGGGGCGGTAGACCCGCAGGTGCTCTATGAGTCCCTGCATTACATGACCCATTTCCCCGATGCCTTCCACCACCCGCGGGAAGACCTGGTCTACGCCCGCGCCGGCGAGCTGGATTACGCCCTGGCGGACAGCGTGGATACCCTGCAACGCGACCACGACTACCTGTCCAAACTGGGCCCGAAAGCCCTCAAGGCGGTGGCCCACTGGGAGGAAACCGGTGAGGGCGTCGACAAGCTGCAGAAGTTGGTGCGCGATTACATCACCACCATGTACAAGCACATGGAGGTGGAAGAGGCGCTGGTGTTTCCGGAAATCGAGCGGGTGCTCAGCGACGAGGACTGGCGCGAACTGGAGCGCGACGATCTCATGTCGCCGGTGCCGGATCCGGTGTTCGGCCCCCGGGTGGAGCGCGAGTATCGCAACCTGGCCCGCAAGGCGCGCCGCGCACTGCGGCGTGGTGCCGAAGATGCGGCGCTGGTGGAGTGGATTGGCCTGGAGGCGATGCTGGAAGGCTTCGAGGTGCTGATGATCGCCGGCGAAAGCGGCCGCACCGCGGCTGCCCAGCATCTCAACGCCGCCGGCGGTGAGGCCATGGACCTGGTGCGTGAAGCCTTGGGCGGGCGCGGCATCTTTACCCTGCCCCTGCGCTGCACTCTGGTGGGCGGCAGCCACTACCTTGGGTTCCTGAGGGACCTGGGCGGTATTGCCCGGGAAACCTCGTCGGACCTGGGTGAACTGCGCCGCGGGGTGCGGGAGCGCCTGGGGCTGGTGTTCGACCAGGACGCGGAACGGGCCTAGCTTCGGCCCGGCTCAGGCGACTTCTTCTTCGCGGAACTGCAGCCTGGCCAGGCGCTGGTACAGAGGGTTGCTGGCCAGCAGGCTGCTGTGAGTGCCGGTGGCCACCAGCCTGCCCTGGTCCAGCACGGCAATGGTATCGGCCTGCAGGATGGTGCTGAGCCGGTGGGCGATGATCACCGTGGTGCGGCCCTGCATCAATTCTTCCAGGGCCTCCTGCACGTGGCGCTCGCTCTCGGCGTCCAGCGCGCTGGTGGCCTCGTCCAGCAACAGGATATCCGGGTCCGCCAACACCGCGCGGGCGATGGCAATGCGCTGCTTCTGGCCGCCCGAGAGGCGCACCCCCTGTTCCCCCAGGTGAGATTCATATTGCTGCGGTAGCGACTGAATAAAGTCGTGAGCGTGGGCGGCCCTGGCCGCGGCGACGATCTGCTCGTGGCTGGCGTCGGGTTTGCCGTAGGCGATGTTATAGGCCACGTCGGCAGTGAACATGGCCGGCGCCTGGGGGACGACCGCGAGGTGTTCGCGCAGGGTGTCGGTGGTCATCTCCCTGAGGTCCACATCGCCGAGATAGATCGCGCCGGACTGCGGATCGTAGAAACGCTGCAATAGCTCAAACACCGTCGACTTGCCGGCGCCCGAGGGTCCCACCAGGGCCAGGCTCTTGCCGGGTTCCACCACCAGCGAGACGTCGTCCAGGGCCCGCTGCAGGGGTCGGCTGGGGTAGCTGAACTGCACTTCTTCCAGGCGCAGCTCGGCGCCGCTGGGTTCCCGCGCCTCGGCGGGCTCGATGATGAGGCTGGTTTCCGAGAGCAACTGTATCAGGCGATCAGTGGCCCCGGCGGCGCGCATCAGCTCGCCCCACACCTCGGAGATGGTGGCAAAGCCCATGCCCACCATAAAGGCATAGAACATGAAGGCCCCCAACTCGCCGCCGGTCATGGCGCCGCTGACCACGGCATTGCCGCCAGACCAGATCAGCCCCGACAGGCCGCCGAACACCATCAGGATCACCGCCGCGGTCAGCAGCGCCCGCTGGCGCACGCGGCGGCGGGCGATCAGGAACGCGCGCTCGGATTCCGCGGCGAAAGCCGCCCGCTCGGCGTTTTCCCGGGTGTAGCTCTGCACGGTCTTGATGTGCTGGATGATTTCGCCGGCATAGCTGCCCACGTGAGCAATGGAATCCTGGCTCGCTGACGAGAGTTTGCGCACCCTGCGGCCGTACAACAGCAGGGGTAACAGCACTACCGGCACCGCCGACAGCACAATGAGTGTCAGTTTGACGCTGGTGACCAGCAGCATGATCACCGCGCCCACGGTCGTCAGGAAGGAGCGCAACGCCATCGACAGGGACGAGCCGATAATGGTCTGCAGCAGGGTGGTGTCGGTGGTCAGCCGCGACATGATCTCGCCGGAGCGGTTCTCGTCAAAGAAGCTGGGGTGCAGCGCCACCACATTGGCAAACACCGCCTCGCGTATATCCGCGCTGACCCGTTCCCCCAACCAGGACACCAGGTAGAAACGCGTGAAGGTGCCGATGGCCATCAGCACCGCCAGGCCCATGATCACGTAGACCGCATCTCCCAACTGTTCGGCGGAGCCGCTGGCCAGGCCCTGATCGATGAGGATGCGCAGGCCCTGGCCAATCGACAGGGTGACACCGGCGGTAAATACCAGGGCGATACCGGCCGCCACCAGGGTGCCGGTGTAGGGGCGCATGAAGCGGCCCAGTTGCAGCAGGCTGGACAGCCGCGCGCGGTTGGGCCTGGCGGTCTCGGAGGGGGTATCAGTGATGGCATCAGACATAGCCGGGCAAGCCTACCAGTTTTCCCGCGTTCCAGCGCGCGTTTGCCGTTATACCTCGTGACGATCAATGCTCTTGGTAGTGGGCATTTATGAAAGCCGCCTGTGAAGAGACCCTATAATGCCCCCATGACTGCGACACCCCGCTCCAGCCACTGGGAGCATGCCCGACTCTTTGTCGACGGCGAGGCCCTGTTCACGCGCATGCTGGAGGCGATTGCCGCTGCTCGTGAGAGCATCGACTTCGAGTACTACATCTTCCTGTACGACGCCCTGGGCGAACGTTTTGTGACGGCGCTGGGCGAGGCGGCCGCACGGGGTGTGAAGGTGCGGGTGATGGTGGACGGGGTGGGGTCCATGCAGGACCAGGAGCGCCTGGTGGAGGAACTCATCCAGCAGGGAGTGGAGGTGCGCGTGTACCACCCGCTGCCCTGGTTCTTCACCAGCTACCGATGGACCCGCCGCGGCGGTATCGCGCTGCTGAAATTCCTGCGCCTGCTGTGGAATATGAACCGCCGCAATCACCGCAAGCTGTGCATGGTGGACCGGCGCACTGCCTGGGTGGGCAGCTTCAATATCACCGCCGTGCACCTGTCGCGCGGCAATGGCGGGGAGGCCTGGCGTGATTACGCGGTGGAACTGCAGGGGCCGCGGGTGGAAACCCTGGCGGAGGGTTTTGACGACCTCTGGAAAGGTTACCGGAGCAGGCTGCGGCGCGGCTTTCCGGCGGGTTATCTCAGCAACCGGAGCCTGAAGGGGCGCCAGCTAAAGAACCGTTTTGTGGCGCACAGCGTGGTGAATGCCAGGCGGCGGGTGTGGCTGGTGAGCGCCTACTTCCTGCCCACCGCCGGCATGCGGCGGGCGCTGCTGGCGGCCTGCCGCAACGGCGCCGAGGTGCGGCTGCTGCTGCCGGAGCGCTCTGATGTTACGGTGTTTCCCGGCCTCAGCAGCCACTACTACCACGAACTGCTGAAAGCTGGGGCGCGCATCTTTCTCTATCGCCCGAGCGTGCTGCATGCGAAGGCCCTGCTGCTGGATGAGCTGCTGATTATCGGCAGCAGCAACTGGAACTACCGCAGCAGCCTGCACGACCTGGAACTGGACGTGGTGGTGCGTGATGCCGGTACACTGACGCAGATGGAACAGGTGATCGAGACAGACTGTGCCGACAGCCGGGAATTGATGTTGGGGGATACCCCGTCACCGGGCCTGCTGTCCTGGTTGTTGTACGGCGTGAGGTACTGGATGTGACGGACTTCGGCCCCGATGTGCGCATCTGCTCATGGAATATTCACAAGGGCTTCGGGCCTGCCAACCGGCGCTTCAAGCTGGAGGACATGCGCGAGGCGATTCGCAGTGTGGACGCGGACATCTGCTTCCTGCAGGAGGTGGTGGGCCACCAGCTGGGCTACCACGGCGAGGCGCTGGAGGGTACCGAGAGCCAGTTTGAGTTTATGGCTGACAAGATCTGGAGCCACTACGCCTACGGCAAGAATGCCATTATCGAGGACGGCCACCATGGTAACGCCATTCTCAGCAAATTCCCTTTTGCCGAGTGGACCAATCACGACATCACGCGCTGGAGCTTCTCCAGCCGCGGGCTGCTGTTCGGCCACCTGGAGAATGACCTGGTGTTGGTCTGCGCCCACCTCGGCCTGATCGCCGCCGAGCGCCGCTACCAGGTGCAGCGCCTGCGCGAGCTGCTGGAGAGCGAATGCGATCCGCATGTGCCGGTGATTGTGGCGGGGGATTTCAATGACTGGCACCTGAAGGTGGACCAGGTCATGCGCGAAGAGCTGGGTTTCCGGGAGGTGCACTCGGAATTGCAGGGGCAGCCGGCGCGTAGTTTCCCGGCGGCGTTGCCGATGCTGCGCATGGACCGGGTGTATTACCGGGGGCTGGAGCTGGAAGACGCGGGCCTGCTGCGGGGCGGGCTCTGGGGTCGGCTATCGGATCACGCCGCGCTTACGGCGCACTTTCGGCTTCGCTAGCCTCGTCGCCCTCTTCCCTGGGGGTGATCATACGGCCAAAAATGACACCGACTTCGAACAGGAACCACATGGGAATCGCCAGCAGCGACTGGGAGATCACGTCCGGCGGGGTCAGCAGCATGCCCAGCACGAAACAGCCCACCACGATGTAGGGGCGCTTCTTCGCCAGGTCGTCAGCGGTGGTGAGACCCACCCGAATCATGATGACCGCCGCGATGGGAATCTCGAAGGCGACGCCGAAGGCGAAGAACAGCTTCAGCACGAAGTCCAGGTAGCTGCCGATATCGGTCATGATGGTGACATCGCCGGGCCCGACCGTGGTGAAGAAGCCGAAGATCAGCGGGAACACCACGAAGTAGGCGAAGGCCGCGCCCGCGTAAAACAGCAACACGCTGGAAATCAGCAGCGGTATCGCCAGCATTTTTTCATTCTTGTACATGCCCGGTGCCACGAAGCTCCACACCTGGAACAGCACGTAGGGAATGGCCACGTATAGCGACACCACCAGCGTCAGCTTGAAGGGCGTGAGGAAGGGCGAGGCCACCTGGGTGGCGATCATGCTGGAGCCTTCCGGCAACAGGGCGCGCAGCGGTTCCGAGACGAACAGGTAGATTTCGTTGGAGAACGCGAACAGGCCGATAAACACCACCAGAATGGCGAGTACGCTCTTGAGCAGGCGGTCGCGCAGCTCGGAGAGATGCGAGATCAGCGGCATGGCCGCGTCGTCAGGTGGAATCTCGGTGCTCATGGCTGGGCAGCCGGTTTGTCGGCGTCGGGCTCGGCGGCAGTGGGCGGCTCAACGGCGGGAGGTTCACCGTCGGCTGGGTCAGTGGCCGCCGGCTCCCGGCTGGCTTTGGCCTGCGCCGCCGCGGATTCCTGTTCCGTTGCTGGATCGGTTGCGGCCTGGGGCTCTGGTTCGACGGAGGGCTCTTTCCTGGCTGAGGGTTCTTCCTTGGCTGAAGGCTCTTGTTCGGCTGAGGGCTCTTCCCCGGCTGAAGGCTCTTCCTCTTTGGATAGCTCTCGACGCGGCGTGGTGTCCGGCGTCTGGTAGGGTTGGTCGATCGGGTAGCCGTCCTTGCCGAGTTTGACGCCGCTGCCAGTGCCCAGCTCCTTGCGCACGGTCTTCTCGACCTGCTTTAGCTCTTCCATAATGCCCTGGTTGTGCAGGTCCTGGCGGAACTCGTCGGCCTGCAGCTCGCGCTCGATCTCAGCGCGGATGCCGGCAAAGCTGCGGCGGATCTTGTTGACGTACGCCATGACGGTGCGGATCGCACCGGGCAGCCGCTCGGGGCCCAGCACCAGCAGGCCCACGATGCTGACGATGATCAGCTCCAGGAAACCGATATCAAACATGGCTCAGGCAACCGCGCAGGCGTTACTTGCTTTCGCCTTCCTTCAACTGTGCGGTGTCGGCCGTGGCATCGTCGCCGTCTTTCGCCTCGGCGTCATCCTTCTCGGCTTTTTCCTCGTCGGCGCTCACCGAGCTGCGAAAGCCCTTGATCGCCGCGCCCAGGTCGCTGCCCAGGCCGCGCAGGCGCTTCGTGCCGAACAGCATCATCACGATCAACAGGATGATCAGAAGTTGCCAAACGCTGATTCCACCAATACCCATGGTTCTTCCTCCTCGTTACCGGCCCGTGTTATTCCGGGCCCTGCCGCGCTGCTTTCTCAGCGAGGCCTGATAGTCCAAAACGGTTCGACAGCTCGTCCAGTACGGCCTGGCTGTCGCTACCCAGGTGCGAGAGCATAACGAGACAGTGAAACCACAAATCCGCGGTCTCCTTCACGAGATGCTCGGTGGATGTCTCGTTGCCGCAATCCTTGGCAGCCAGGATGGTCTCCACGCACTCTTCACCGACCTTCTCCAGGATCTTGTTAAGACCCTTCGCCTGTAGCTGCGCAACATAGGACGCATCCGGGTCTGCCGATCGGCGCTGCGCGATTATCAGGTCCAATTGTTGCAATATTTCGTTCATGAAAAGCGGTTTACGGCGTCACTTTCTGCGCCGTCCTCAGTAAATGTCCGCGGGATCCTTCAGCACCGGCTCACAAACCGACCACTCGCCGTCTTCAAAACGGTACATAAAGCAGTGTTTGCGTCCCGTATGACAGGCGATGCCGCCGACTTGCTCAACCTTCATCAACACGGTGTCGCCGTCACAATCCAGTCGTATTTCCTTGAGGTTCTGCACGTGGCCCGAGCTTTCGCCCTTGCGCCACAGTGCGCCACGGGACCGCGACCAGTACACGGCGCGGCCCTCCTTGAGCGTGCTGGCAAGGGCCTCGCGGTTCATCCAGGCCATCATCAGGATATCGCCGCCGTCGGCGTCCTGGGCAATGGCCGGCACCAGGCCCTGGTCATTCCAGCTCACCTGGCCCAGCACAGTATCGATATCCATCTTGGCAGCTTCGGTTGTCATGGCGGGCATTATCTCACAGGCGCAGGCCCGTACGGCTCAGACCCTTGGGCGGGGCCACAGCAACAACAGGCCCATGCCGACCAGGGCCCAACTCAGCAGCGGCCATTGGCTCAGTTGGCCCAGGCCCTCCGGTACCGCCGTTGCAGCAGCGCCGCCAAACAGCAGCAGGGCGACTACCCCTCTTTTACGGCGCCCGTCTTCCTGCTGGATTTGCCGCTGCAGGGCATCCAGGCGCTGGCGTTGGTAGCGGGCCTGGTTGTCCAGTTCGCGGGTCTGCTGCAGGCTCTCGAACACCGCCTCGGGTAGCTGCGGCAGTTGTTCCAGCCAACCGGGTGCCTGCTTGCGCAACCGGTCGAGCATGGCCTGGGGAGAGTAGCGCTCCTGGATCCAGCGCTCCAGGTAGGGTTGGGCGGTGGTCCACAGGTCCAGCTCCGGGTAGAGCTGGCGACCCAGGCCCTCGATATTGAGCAGGGTTTTCTGCAGCAGCACGAGGGAAGGCTGCACTTCCATATTGAAGCGGCGGGCAGTCTGGAACAGGTAGATCAGCAACTGGCCGAAGGAGATCTCGGCCAGCGGCTTTTCGAACACCGGTTCGCACACGGCGCGCATGGCGGATTCAAAGTCCTGTACCCGGGTACCCGGTGGCACCCAGCCGCACTCCACGTGCAGCTCCGCACACTCGCGGTAGTCGCGGCGGAAGATGGCCAGCAGGTTGCGGGCCAGGTAGTACTGGTCAAAATCCGACAGGCTGCCGATGATGGCGCAGTCCACCGCGATATAGGTGGGGTCCCGGGGGTTGCTGATATCGACAAAGATATTGCCGGGGTGCATATCGGCGTGGAAGAAGCTGTCGCGGAACACCTGGGTGAAGAAGATCTCCACACCGCGTTCGGCCAGCAGCTTGAGGTCGGTGCCGGCGGCCTCCAGGGCGGCGATGTCGGTGACCGGCACGCCATGGATACGCTCCATTACGTAGACGTCGCGGCGGGTGTAGTCCCAGTGCACCTCCGGCACATAGCACAGTGGGCTGCCCTCGAAATTGCGGCGCAGCTGGGAGGCGTTGGCGGCTTCCCGCTGCAGGTCCAGCTCGTCGAGGATGGTGATCTCGTAGTCGCTCACCACTTCCACCGGGCGCAGCCGACGGCCGTCACTGGAGAAACGTCGCAGCAGCCGCGCCAGCACAAACATCAGGGCAATGTCCTGGCGGATGGTGGGCTCGATGCCGGGGCGAATGACTTTCACCACCACCGCCTCGCCGGAGTGCAGGGTGGCGGTGTGCACCTGGGCCACCGAGGCGGAGGCCAGCGGTATGGGGTCGAACTCGGCGAACAGTTCGCTGATCGGCGCCTTCAGGCTGGTCTCAATGATGCGCTGGGCCTGCTCAGTGGAGAAGGGCGGCACATCGTCCTGCAGCCGCGCCAGTTCGTCGGCGATGTCCTCCGGCAGCAGGTCGCGGCGGGTAGAGAGCATCTGCCCGAACTTGATGAACACCGGCCCCAGGTCCTCCAGCGCCAGCCGCAGACGCTCGCCGCGGCTGCGCTGGCTGGCGCCAAACAGGCGCCAGGGACCCAGCGCCAGCAGCGCCCGGTAGCGCAGCGGCAGGCGCTCGCCGTCGATGAACTCGTCGAGCCGGTAGCGGCTGACGACTGAGACGATCTTCAGGAAACGGGTGATGCGGGACACGTCAGCCTGCCTCCGCCCGGCTTTTAGCCAGCTTGCTGCTGAGCCGTGCGATGCGCGCCGCCAGGCGGTCGACACGCTGGCCCAGCTTGTCGACATCGTCGTAGAAATCTTCCACTTCCGCCCGGGGCGGGGCCAGCCGCGCTTCCTCGTGGATAAACTCCTCGAGCTGGCGCAGCACGCTGTCGCCGGCCTGGCGGCCCCAGCTGAACAGGCCGCGCAGGCCCTCGGCGAGCTGGTGTCCAGCCACATCGCCCAGGGCCTTGACCAGCGGCGCCTCCCAATCGAGATCCAGGCGGGCCAGGATGCGCTGCAATTCCATCAGCGGTGCGCTGTCGCCATCCAGTTCGATATTGCCGTTGATCAACGCCGCCGCCGGGTCGCCGGCGGTGGCAAGATCGGCAAAGTCTCCGGCGGTGCCGCGAATTGCGGTAGTGACCTCGCCGTCGTGAAAGCCCTTGAGCTGCACCTGGCCGGCCAGCGGCAGCAGGTAGAAATCCGCTGTTGGTTGGGTGCACTGCAGGCGGAACACCTTGCCTTCCAGCTCACCCAACTGTTGCGCTGTGAGCTTGTCCAGGGTCAGGGCCCGGTTGATGGCGGCCTCGAGGGCGCCAACGCCGGCAGTGTGCAGGGCTGGGTCTACCATGGGATCGGCCCGCTCAGGGCTTGAACCCCCGGTGCAGCGCAACGATGCCACCGGTCATGTTGTAAAACTCACAGCGGGCAAAGCCCGCCTCTTCCATCATACCCTTGAGGGTCTCCTGGTCCGGATGCATGCGGATGGATTCCGCCAGATAGCG
This sequence comes from Halieaceae bacterium, assembly GCA_028280635.1. Taxonomy (GTDB): domain Bacteria; phylum Pseudomonadota; class Gammaproteobacteria; order Pseudomonadales; family Halieaceae; genus JANQIO01. The sequence goes on from JANQLM010000063.1 coordinate 115,071, forward strand.
GTAGCTGTCGCTGTCACCGGCCACCAGCCGGCCCAGGGTCGGCAGCACATTGAAGGAATAAGTGTCGTAGGCGCGGCTCAGCAGCGGGTTGTCGGGCTTGGAAAACTCCAGGATCAGCAGCCGGCCACCGGGCTTCAACACCCGCAGCATGGACTCCAGCGCTTGTTCCTTGTGGGTCACGTTGCGCAGGCCGAAGGCAATGCTGATGACATCGAAATGCTCGTCGGGGAAGGGCAGGGCCTCGGCGTCCGCCTGCACGTACTCGACATTGGCGGCGTAGCCGCGGTTGAGCAGCTTGTCGCGCCCCACCCGCAGCATGGAGTCGTTGATATCCGCCAGCACCACCTCGCCGTCGCTGCCCACCAGGTCGGAGAACTTCATCGCCAGATCGCCGGTGCCACCGGCGATATCCAGCACCCGCTGGCCGGGGCGCACCGCGCTGACTTCGATCGTAAAGCGCTTCCAGACCCGGTGGATGCCGCCGGACATCAGATCGTTCATCAGGTCATAGCGGCCGGCCACGGAATCGAACACGCCGGCCACCAGGCCCGCCTTGTCCTGCTCGTCGACCTGCTGGTAGCCGAAATGGGTTTTCTCGGACTCGCTCATTGTTCCCGCTCGCGCTGCTTAGCCCTTCATTGTACCGCGATGGCGTGCCCGCCTTCAGCGCTAATTTGCCCCCACTCTCTCATCGATCGCTATTGCTCCGTAGTACGGGCGCGAACTGGGTAGATGCCTCCACGGACACGCTAAAAGCATGACGTCCCTGTCTCGCTCGGGAACGGCCGTCCTGGCCGTTCACGGTCCGTGGAGGCATCTACCCAGCTCACACCCTCCAGCAGCGCGAGGTTCAGGCACGCCGCGTTCGAAGCAGGGAGTTATGAATCTTCAGCTATCGAGCGCGTGTGGTCCCGGGTGCCGCACGCGCGGCCCTAGTGGCACGTTAAAAGCAGTCAGGGTTCGAAGTGGAGAACCTGGGCGTCGGGGTCGCGGGTGGCGCCGGCGTCGTGGAGGCGGTCGAGGTAGATCTGCCAGAGGCGTTCCTGGTTCTCGGCGAGTTCGCGTAGGTAGTCCCAGCTGTAGATGCCGCTGTCGTGGCCGTCGTCGAAGATGAGCTGCAGGGCGTAGTGGCCGACCGGCTTGATGTCGGTGATGGCGACGTGCTTCTTGCCGACCTGCAGCACTTCCTGGCCAGGGCCATGGCCTTTCACCTCCGCAGAGGGAGAGTGCACCCGCAGGAACTCACAGGACAGGCGGTAGCTTGCGTCCTCGTAGCCAAGTTCCAGCTCGCGGGATTTTTGGTGCAGGTGAATCTTGCTGGGGGTCATGGTCACAGCCTAGAGTATGAAGCGGCTCAGGTCTTCGTCATCGCTGAGGGCTGCGAGCTGGTCATCCACGTAGGCGGCATCGATCATCAGCTTGCCTTCCTTGAGGCTGGCATCGGTGGCACCGAAGGACGCCTCTTCCAGCAGCCGTTCCATGACCGTGTGCAGGCGCCGGGCACCGATGTTCTCGGTGCTCTCGTTGACCTTCCAGGCCAGCTCGGCGATGCGGCGGATGCCGTCTTCGGTGAATTCCAGGGTCAATCCCTCGGTGCCCAGCAGGGCCTGGTACTGCTCGGTGAGGGAGGCATTGGGCTCGCGCAGGATGCGCTCGAAGTCCTCCGGGGTCAGGGCGTTCAGCTCCACGCGGATGGGCAGCCGGCCCTGCAGCTCGGGGATCAGGTCCGAAGGCTTGGCCAGGTGGAAGGCGCCGGAGGCGATGAACAGGATGTGGTCGGTCTTGATCATGCCGTGTTTGGTGGTCACGGTGCAGCCCTCGATCAGCGGCAGCAGGTCGCGCTGCACGCCCTCGCGGGATACATCGGCGCCGGCCATCTCGCTGCGCTTGGCGACCTTGTCCAACTCGTCGATAAACACGATGCCGGTCTGTTCGGCATTGTGCACGGCGCGCTGCTTGAGTTCGTCCTCGTTCACCAGTTTGGCGGCTTCCTCGTCGCGGAGGCTGGCGAAGGCGGCCTTTACGGTGACTTTGCTGGTTTTCTTGCGCTGCCCGGACAGGTTGGAAAACATGTTCTGCAACTGGCTGGTCATTTCTTCCATGCCGGGCGGCGCCATGATTTCCACGCCAGTGGTGGCCGCCAGCTCGACCTCGATTTCGCGGTCGTCCAGTTCACCCTCGCGCAGTTTTTTGCGCAGTATCTGGCGGGTGGAGGAGTCGCTGGATTCCTCGCCCCGGGCCGGGGTCAGCAACAGGTCGAGAATGCGCTCCTCGGCGGCCTCTTCGGCGCGGAAGCGCACCTTGTCCATCTCCTGCTCGCGCAGCATCTTGATGGATACGTCCACCAGGTCGCGGACGATGGATTCCACGTCGCGGCCCACGTAGCCCACCTCGGTGAATTTGGTGGCTTCCACCTTGATAAAGGGGGCATTGGCAAGCCGCGCCAGGCGGCGGGCGATCTCGGTCTTGCCGACGCCGGTGGGGCCGATCATGAGAATGTTCTTGGGGGTGATTTCCGCCTGCATGGCCTCGTCCAACTGCAGCCTGCGCCAGCGGTTGCGCAGGGCATTGGCGACGGCGCGCTTGGCCTCGTCCTGGCCGATGATGTGGCGGTCGAGCTCGTGCACGATCTCGCGGGGGGTCATGTTCGACATGGGGTCAGTGGCAGTCCAGCTCTTCGATAACGCGGTTGTGGTTGGTGTAGATGCAGATGTCGGCGGCGATGCTCAGGCCCTTCTCGACAATGTCGCGGGCCGGTAGCTCGGTAGTATCCAGCATGGCCCGGGCTGCGGCCTGGGCGAAGGGGCCGCCGGAGCCGATGGCGATCAGGTTGTCCTCGGGTTCGATCACATCGCCGTTGCCGGTAATGATCAACGAAGTCTCCTTGTCGGCCACCGCCAGCAGGGCTTCCAGCCGGCGCAGGGCGCGCTCGGTGCGCCAGGCCTTGGCCAGCTCTACCGCCGCGCGGGTCAGGTGACCCTGGTGTTTTTCCAGTTGCGCCTCGAACAGTTCAAACAGGGTGAAGGCATCGGCGGTGCCGCCGGCAAAACCCGCCAGCACCCGGTCCCGGTACAGGCGGCGCACTTTGCGGGCGTTGCCCTTCATGACCGTATTGCCCATCGAGACCTGACCGTCGCCGCCGATCACGACCTTGTCGCCGCGACGAACGGAGAGGATGGTGGTTCCCCGATATTGTTCCATAGATGTCTCCTGCTACCCGTTGGGATATGGGGGCACGGCTACTGTTATCAAGAGCCGGCTAAACCAAGGGTAGGCGAATTCCGGCGGGAGTCAGCCGGCGGGTTTGGCGGGCCGCTTCAGCAGCAGGGTATCGATGCCTTCCTGGGCCGTGCGATTGCGGGCGCTCTGCAGGGCGGAACGCGACTCAAAGGGACCGATGTAGACGCGGAACCAGCGGCCGTTGTCGGTATTGGCTTCCTCAACGGTGGCGGTCAGTCCCAGCAACAGCAGCTCGGCGCGGCGGCGGTCGGCATCGTCCGCCTGTTTGAAACTGCCGGCCTGCAGCAGGAATTCGTCCCGCGGTGCGCTGGTATTGGCCATCGCCTCCGGGTCGATTTCCACGTCGATACGTTGCTCGGGCAGCAGTTTGTAGAAGGTGAAACTGGGCTGTGGCCGGGGCGCCTCGTCGGAGCCGGCCTGGGCCACGGCTTCGGTTGCCGCGGTGTCGGGCTGCTGGGCGGCCAGCCACACGAGGCCAGAGAGAAACACGCCACACAGCAGGCCGGCCAGGAACCAGGGCCAGGGGGCCGCCGCGGGTGGCGCGCTCTGGCGGCGGCTGGCGTTGGCGGCCTTTTTCTTGCCGCCGCCCTTGCCGGCCGGCGTCTTGTTGGCGAAGTCGCGAGTCACGATGCCCTACATGCTCTCCGGCGCGCGCACGCCCAACAGGGCGAGGCCGTTGGCGATGGTCTGGCGCACTGCCGCCGACAGCGCCAGGCGGGCGTCGCGAAGCTGGGCGTCGTCCAGCAGTACCTTGTGGGCGTTGTACCAGCTGTGGAATTCACCGGCCAGCTCACGCAGGTAGTTGGCCACGTTGTGGGGTTCGGATTTATCTGCAGCCGCCGCCACCAGCTCCGGGTATTGGTCCAGGCGCTTGAGAATCGCCTTTTCCTCTTCCTCTGTCAGGTGGTCCAGGTGTGCCAGCGCGGCGTTGGCGTCCCAACGGTTGCCGGCCTCTTCCAGCTTGCGGAACACACTGCAGATCCGGGCGTGGGCGTACTGGATGTAGTACACCGGGTTGTCGTTGGACTGGGCCAGTGCCAGGTCGATATCAAAGGTGAGCTGGGAGCCCGGCGCTCGCGCCGCCAGGAAATAGCGGGTGGCGTCGCGGCCCACTTCCTGGATCAGCTCGCGCAGGGTGTAGTAAGAGCCGGCGCGTTTGCTGATTTTTACCTCACTGCCGCCGCGCATCACCGTCACCATCTGGTGCAGCACGTATTCCGGCCAGCCCTCGGGGATGCCGACGTCCAAGGCCTGCAGGCCGGCCCGCACCCGGGTGACGGTAGAGTGATGATCGGCGCCCTGCACGTCGATCACCCGGTCGAAGCCGCGCCCCCACTTGTTGTTGTGGTAGGCCACATCCGGAAGGAAATAGGTGTAGCCGCCGTCGCTCTTGCGCATGACGCGGTCCTTGTCGTCGCCATAGCCGGTGGTCTTAAGCCACAGCGCGCCGTCGTCCTCGTAGGTCTCGCCGCGCTCGACCAGGGCGTTGACGGTATTCTCCACCTCACCGGAGTCGTACAGGGAGGACTCCAGAAAGAACACATCGAAGGCCACGTCGAAGGCCTGCAGGTCCAGATCCTGCTCGTGGCGCAGGTAGGCCACTGCGAACTCACGGATGGCGTCGAGGTCATCCGGGTCGCCGGCGGCGTCTACGTGCTTGTCCTCGGCGTCGACATGGGCGCCGGACAGGTAGTCACGGGCCACGTCCATGATGTACTCACCGCGGTAGCCGTCTTCCGGCCAGTCCTCGGATTCCGGGTCCAGTCCGCGGGCGCGGGCCTGCACCGAGCGGGCCAGGTTGTTGATTTGCGCGCCGGCGTCGTTGTAGTAGAACTCGCGGCTGACTTCCCAGCCGGTGGCTTCCAGCAGCCGCGCGGCGCTGTCACCCAGGGCGGCCTGGCGACCGTGGCCGATGTGTAGCGGCCCGGTCGGGTTGGCGGAAACAAACTCCACCTGCACCTTGCGCCCCTGGCCGACATCGCTGTGGCCGAAGCCTTCACCCTCGTCGAGGATGCGTTGGATGATGGCGGCGCTGCTGGCGTCGGTCAGGAAGAAGTTGATGAAGCCGGGGCCGGCAATCTCTGTTTTTTCCAGTTGCGGTGACGCCGGCAGCGCCGCGCAGATTTTTGTGGCCAGGTCGCGGGGCGCGCAGCCGGCGCGTTTCGCCAGCGTCAGCGCGATATTGCTGGCCAGGTCACCGTGGGCGGGATCGCGGGTGCGTTCCAGCTGGATGTTGGGCTCGATATCCGCCGGCAGGTCGCCGGACGCCGCAAGGCTGTCCAGGGCCTGGCCAATAAGCTCGCTCAGCTGTTCCTTCATTTATACGGGAGTGTGAGATTTCAGAGGGCGGCCATTATCCCTGACCGGGGTGGCTATTGCTACCGGGCCGCCGCCCTTCAGCTCTCCAGTGGGTCGATATCCAGCGACCAGCGCAGGCGCTTGCCCGACGGTGAGGCTTCGGCCTCGCTCACCAGTTGTACCGCCAGTCGCTGCAGGGCGCTGCGATTGCGGGCCAGCCCCAGCAACTGCGCCCGGAAGCGCCCGCCGCGGCGTTGCATGGGCGATGGCAGCGGGCCTATCAACTGGGCACTGCCGGGGTCCGCCGCCTGACGCAGCTCAGCCAGGAATTGTTCGGCGCTGTCCAGCGACGCCGCCTCTGCACGCAGCATCAGCAGCTGCCCGAAGGGTGGTAGTTTCAGCGACGCCCGTTCTTCCAGCAGCTGCCCGGCGTAGTTGTCGTAACCCTGCTGCAGCAGCGTTCTCAGTAACGGATGGTCCGGGTAGTGGGTTTGCAGGATCACCCGCCCGGGGCGTTCGGCGCGACCTGCACGCCCGGCAACCTGGGTCACGAGCTGGCCCATGCGTTCCGGGCCGCGAAAGTCGGCACTGAACAGGGCGGCATCGGTATCCAGCAGGCCCACCAGCGTGACGCCGGGAAAGTGGTGTCCCTTGGTCAGCATCTGCGTGCCCAACAGGATGCAGGGTTCACCCCTGTTCACAGTATCCATCAGCGTGGCCATGGCGCCGCGCTTTTGCATTGAATCGCGGTCCACGCGGTGAATGCTGTAGTCGGGAAAGCGCTCCCGCAGCACCGCTTCAGCCTGCTCGGTACCCACGCCGCGGGCGTTCAGTGCGCGGCTGTTGCAGCTCGGGCAGCGGTCTGGCAGCGGCATACGCCATTCACAGTGATGGCAGCGCAGCTCGCCGGCGGCCCGGTGCAGGGTCAGGCGCGCATCGCAATGCCGGCAGTTGGCGATAAATCCGCAGTCGTGGCACTGCAGGGTGGGGGCGAAGCCCCGACGGTTCAGGAACAGCAAGGCCTGGTTGCCGGCGTCGAGTTCGCCGGCCACTGCCTGCAGCAGGCCCTCGGATAAACCGCCGCGCAGGGGCAGCTTGCGAATATCGAGAATGTCCACGCCCGGTAGCTGGCTGTCGCCGATGCGCTTGCTGAGTCGCAGGTGTTGGTACCGGCCGGCGAGAGCATTCTGCAGGGTTTCCAGGCTGGGGGTGGCGCTGCCCAGTACTACCGGCACTTTTTCCAGCTGGCCGCGTTTCACTGCCAGGTCTCGCGCCGAGTAGCGGAAACCGTCCTGCTGCTTGAACGAGGCATCGTGCTCTTCGTCGACCACAATCAGGCCGGGGCGGGCGAGGCTGGCAAACACGGCGGAGCGGGTACCGATGACGATGTGGGCGCGACCACTGCGGGCGGCTTCCCAGGCCGCCTCGCGGGCGCCGTCGGCGAGGCCGGAATGCAGGGCGGCGATCTCGGCGTCGAAACGGCGGGCGAGACGTTCCGCCAGCTGTGGGGTCAGGCCAATTTCCGGCACCAGCAGCAGGGCCTGGCGACCGGCGGCCAGGGCCCGCTCCACCAGTTTCAGGTAGACCTCGGTCTTACCGCTGCCGGTGACACCGTGTAGCAGGTAGCTGGCGAATTGCCCGCTGTTGACGGCGTCCAGCGCCGCTGCCTGCTCGGGGCTGAGCGGGGGACCCTCCCGCCAGCGTGGTTCCCCGGGTTCGATCGGACGCCGGGTGTCCTCTATCAGGCCCTTCTGCACCAGGCTGCGGCGGGTGGGCGTGCTGTGGCCCGCGTCTTTTAGCCGCTCCCAGCTAACCGCACCCCACTGCTGCAGGGCCGCCAGCAGCTCGGCCTGGCGCGGGGCATTACGCAAGGCGCCGTCAGGCAGGCCGCGGCCGCGTTCGCTCAGTTGCCAGACAAGCTCGGTATCGGCGGCGCTGGACTTACCTCGCCGCAGGCCACCGGGAAAGGCCGCTGCCAGCACCTCACCGGCGGGGTGGCGGTAGTACTCGGCGGCCCACTGGCACAGGGCCAGCACCGGGGCACTCACCAGTGGCGTGGTGTCCAGGATATCCAGGGCCGGGCGCAGCTTGTCGGAGGGAACCTCGGTCTCTTCTGCCACTGCTATCAACACACCGCATACCTGGCGGGCGCCGAAGGGGGCCAGTACCCGGCAGCCCGGAGACAGGGCGGCCACGGCGTCGTCGTCGAGGTCGACCGGTGGCAGGTAATCAAACAGGCGTCGCAGCGGTGTGGCGATGGCCAGGCGGAGAATCGGCATGGCCGCAGTGTAGCAGCATCCCGTTGGGCCAGATGTCGCGCCAGTACTGCCTTCACGGCCGTTACATCGGTGCTTGCGTCCTGCGCGGGGTCTGGTAATATGCCCGCCTATTTTTTGGCCGGCCAAGCCGGCTGACTCCAAAAACGGCGCGGTGCCCGGCGCGAGATCGGGTGGCGGCGCTGCGAGCTGAGGAGCTGACCATGCAGACTGATATTCATCCGAAGTACGCTGAGATTACCGCGACCTGTAGTTGCGGCAATGTCATCAAGACCCGTTCCACCCTGTGCGAAGACATCCATATTGATGTCTGCTCGCAGTGCCATCCGTTCTTTACCGGCAAGCAGAAGATTGTCGATAGCGGCGGCCGGGTTGATCGCTTCAAGAAGCGGTTTGGTAACCGCGGCGCCAAGCGCTAAAAACACCAGCAGCACACAGCGCCGTCTCCCTGGGGATTCGGCGCTTTTTTTTACTCAGACTTTTCCTTTCACGCTTTACAGCACAGCCCCGGTAGGTCGATATGTCCGAGGATCTCAAGCAAGCCGCTCTCGAATACCACGAACTTCCCACGCCCGGGAAGATCAGCGTGGAGCTGACCACCGCGGCGGAGACCCAACGGGACCTGGCGCTGGCGTACAGCCCCGGCGTTGCTGAGCCCTGCAGGGTGATCGCCGGTGATCCGCTGGAGGCCTATCGCTTCACCGGCAAAGGGAATCTCGTCGCCGTCATCAGCAATGGCACTGCGGTGCTGGGCCTTGGCGATATTGGTTCGCTGGCCAGCAAGCCGGTGATGGAAGGCAAGGCTCTGCTGTTCAAGCGCTTTGCCAACGTCAACGCCATCGATATCGAAGTGGACACCCGCGATGTGGGCGAGTTTGTCGATACCGTCGCGCGGATTGCCGAGAGTTTCGGTGGCATCAACCTGGAAGACATCAAGGCGCCGGAGTGTTTCGAGATTGAGCGCCAGCTCGGCGAGCGCTGCGACATCCCGGTATTCCACGACGACCAGCACGGCACCGCTATCGTCACCGCGGCCGGGTTGCTGAACGCCCTGGACATCCAGAACAAGGCGATTGCCGGTGCGCGCATCGTCTGCCTGGGCGCCGGTGCCGCCGCCATCGCCTGCATGCGCCTGCTGGTGAGCATGGGTGCCGCCCGCGAGAACATCTTCATGCTGGACCGCCGCGGTGTAATCAGCAAGGGCCGCGACGGCGTCAACGTCTACAAGGCCGAGTTTGCCAATGACACGGAACTGCGCAGCCTGGCGGATGCCTGCGACGGGGCCGACGTATTTATCGGCCTGTCCGGCGCCGACCTGCTCACTCCGGAGATGCTGTTGAGCATGGCGCCGCGGCCGGTGGTATTCGCCTGCTCCAACCCGGACCCTGAAATCCGGCCGGAGCTGGCCCAGGCCACCCGCGACGACGTGGTGCTGGCCACCGGCCGCTCCGACTACCCGAACCAGGTCAACAACGTGCTGGGCTTCCCCTTCATTTTCCGCGGCGCCCTGGACGTGCGCGCCAGCGCTATCACCGAAGCAATGAAGATTGCCGCGGTGCACGCGATTCGCGATCTTGCCAAGGAAGCAGTGCCGGCGGACGTGTTGTCAGCCTTCGGCCTTGAGTCACTGGAGTTTGGCCCGGAATACATCATTCCCAAGCCGATGGATTCGCGCCTCGCCAGCCGGGTGTCGGCGGCGGTGGCCCGCGCCGCGGTAGAATCCGGGGTGGCGCGCCTGCCCCTGCCGGAGCACTACGCCTGAGTTGGCTGACAGCCGGCCCTAGCGCTGGCTGAAGCTGTCGGTGGGAACGTTCTCTTCGCGGAAGTATTCGAAAATCGCATCGGGCTGACCGGGGCTCGCCAGCAGGCCGGTGGTTGGGTCAATGCGCACGTTGACAATACACTCCGGCACCGGTCGTGCCACGTCAGGGCTGCCCTTCAGTGCTTCCCGCATCAGGCGAATCCACATGGGCAGAGCGGCCTTGCCGCCAAACTCGTTCTTGCCCAATTCCGCGTTGCTGTCGAAGCCCAGCCAGGCGGTAGCCACCACGTCAGCGTTGTAGCCCGAGAACCAGGCGTCGGTGGGGCCGTTGGTGGTGCCGGTTTTGCCTGCGATGTCGCTGCGCTCCAGCACCCGTGCCCGGCGTCCCGTGCCGCGCGTGATGACGTCCTGCATCATGCTGTTGATGATGAAGTTCACGCATTCGTCCATCACCCGTTCGGCTCGCGGTAGCTCCGAGGCCTCGGCCTGGCGCAGGATTTCCTCCATGCTGAGCTCCACCTCAGGCTCCAGCGGATCCTTCTCTTCGCACTCGCGGCACACCGTGACCGGCGTCGCTTTGAAGACTTCCTCCCGGTCGAAGTTCTCCACCCGGTCCACCAGGTAGGGGTAGACCCGGTAGCCGCCGTTGGCGAGGCTGGCGTAGGCGGTGGCCAGCTCCAGCGGAGTCACCGCGTGGGTACCCAGGGCCAGGGACAGGTCGCGGGCCATTTCATCGGTCTTGAAACCGAAGCGGCCGGCGTAGTCTATGGCGGTGGTGATGCCGACCTGGTCCAACAGGCGGATGGACACCAGGTTGCGTGATTTGGTCAGCGCCCAGCGCAGCCGTGTCGGGCCATAGAACTTGCCGCCGTCGTTCTCCGGCCGCCAGGTGTCTTCCAGGGCGGCATCTTCAAACACCACCGGGGCGTCGTTGATGATACTGGCGGCGGTCCAGCCCTGCTCCAGGGCGGCGGCATAGATGAAGGGCTTGAAGCTGGAGCCGGGCTGGCGCACGGCCTGGGTGGCGCGGTTGAACTTGCTCTTGGCAAAGCCCAGGCCACCCACCAGGCTGAGCAGGGCGCCGTCGTCCGGGTGCAGCGCCACCAGCGCCGCCTGGGCGTCGGGAACCTGGGTCAGGTGCCAGGCGTCCTCCTGACGGCGTACCCTCACCAGGTCGCCGACCTTGAACAGTTCGGCCGCGCTTTTTGGTGTCGGGCCACGGCTGTTTTCGGTGCGGTAGGGTCGCGCCTTGGCCGGGCCGTTGTCCCAGGCCAGGGTGTCCACGCTGCCGTCTGCCAGCAGGATGGTGATGTTGTTCTCAGCGCTGCCGGCGTTTTCGGCGGCTTCCGGGCTCGCTTCGTTCTGCTCGGTGCCCGCTTCCCGCGGTTGCCCGACCCCGTCATTGCCGGCGCCAAACCCGACAACGATGGCCGGCAGGCGGTCGGCGATGACCCGGGTCTGTTCCAACTGCTGGCGCCACCTTGCGTAGGGGTCGGCTTCGTCTTCCAGCGGTGGCAGGGACTGTTCCGGCCCCCGGTACCCGTGATCCTGGTCATACCTGCTCAGGGCATCGTCCACCGCGATATTGGCTTCCCGCTGGATGCTGCTGCTGATGGTGGTGTAGACGTGGTAGCCGTCGCTGTAGGCGGCCAGTCCATACTTGTTGACCATCTCGCTGCGGGCCATCTCCGCCGCATAGGGTGCATCAAAGGCCAACTTGGCGCCGTGGAAGCTGGCGGTGACCGGTGTCGCCACCGCCAGCCGGTAGTCCGCATCGCTGATATAGCCCAGGCGCTGCATGCGGCCGAGAATCCAGTCGCGGCGCTCCTGGGAGCGCTGCGGGTTGGAAATCGGGTTGAAACGTGAGGGGGCCTTGGGCAGGCCCGCCAGCATGGCCAACTGGGCCAGGTCCAGCTCGCCGATGTTCTTGCCGTAGTAGACCTGGGCCGCGGCCTCGAAGCCGTAGGCCCGGTGGCCCAGGAACATCTGGTTGAAGTACAGCTCGAAAATCTCTTCCTTGCTCAATACCCGCTCGATTTCCAGGGATAAGAGGATCTCCTTGAACTTGCGGGTGAAGGTGCGCTCCAGGGTCAGGAAGTAGTTGCGCGCGACCTGCATGGTCAGGGTGCTGCCGCCGGAGCCCTTCTCGCCGGTCAGCACCAGCTCCGAGACCGCCCGGGCCAGGCCCATGAAGTCGATGCCGACGTGGTCGAAGAAGCCATCGTCTTCGGCGGCGAGCAGGGACTGGATGAACTGCGGCGGGATCTGGTCGTAGGGCAGCGGGTTGCGCTTTTTCTCGCCGAACTGGCCGATCAGGTCGCCTTCGCGGGTGTAGACCCGCATGGGCGTTTGCAGCCGCACGTCCTTTAAAACGTCGACCGACGGCAGGCTGGGGCTGAGGTGTAGGTATACCCCGGCAGCCACCATCACGGCGCCGCAGGCTCCGAGGGGAATGAGACGCAGGACAAACTTGAGCAGTTTCATTTAGGCAGGAAAATCAAGCGCTTGCGAGAGTGGGACGCGTGTCACGGAAATATCGAGGCTAGTGATTATATGCTTTTTTACCCTTTTTATATATTTGCGCCTATGTTATATCTGGTATTTAATGTATCGGTGCATAAAAACAACGTAAGTTACGGATACCAATAGGAAAAACGATAATCATGGTGTTAGGGCTTTTTGGGAAGAGAAAGTCGTCCCCGGTTCTGGGTCTCGACATCAGCTCGACAACCGTCAAGTTGCTGGAGCTGAGTCATACCGGCGAGCGCTACCGCGTGGAGAGCTATGCGGTCAGTTCCCTGCCTGCCGACGCCGTGATCGAGAAGAACGTGAACGACATCGATGGTGTCGCCAACGCCATCCGTAACGTGGTCAACCAGTCAAAGACCAAGGTCAAGTACGTGGCCGCGGCAGTGGCCGGTTCCTCGGTGATCACCAAGGTGATCGACATGCCGGCGGGTATCAGCGAAGACGAAATGGAAACCCAGCTCACGCTCGAGGCCGACCAGTATATTCCCTACCCCCTGGAAGAAGTAGCCATCGACTTCGAGATTCAGGGCCCGCTTGCCGATAATGAGACACGGGTCGAGGTTTTGCTGGCGGCCTGCCGGCGCGAGACCATCGACACCCGGGTCGAGGCTATCGAAACTGCCGAGCTGACTGCCAAGATCATGGATGTGGAGGCCTACGCCATGGAGCGCGCCTTCGGCCTGGTGCGCGACCAGCTCGATATCGAGGATGACAACACCGTCGCGGTGGTCGATATCGGCGCCCAGATGACCACCCTCAGCGTGCTGTCCAACGGCAATACCATCTATACCCGCGAACAGCTATTTGGCGGCAAGCAGCTCACTGACGAGATCATGCGCCGCTACGGCCTGCCGGTGGAAGAGGCTGGCCTCGCCAAGAAACAGGGCGGCCTGCCGGACGATTACGAGCCGGAAGTGCTGGAACCCTTCAAGGACGCGGTGGTGCAGCAGGTGGCCCGCTCGCTGCAGTTCTTCTTCTCTTCCAGCCAGTACAACGACGTGGACTACATTGTGCTCGCCGGCGGTGTGTCCTCGATGGAAGGGCTCTCCGATATGGTGCAGGACAAGCTGGGTACACCGGCAACGGTGGCCAACCCCTTTGCGGACATGGCGATTTCGGCGAAGGTCAACGCGGTGGCGCTGAGCAGTGACGCCCCGGCACTGATGATTGCCTGTGGGCTCGCAATGCGGAGTTTTGACTGATGGCTTCGATCAACCTGCTTCCATGGCGCGACGAGCGGCGCGCCGAACTCAAACAGGAATTCCTGGTGGTGCTGGGAGCCGTGGCCGGCGTGGGCGCGGTGATCGTCTTCCTGGTGGACCTGTTCTTCTCCGGCCAGATCCAGACCCAGAACGACCGCAACAATTACCTGAGCCAGAACATCAAGGAACTGGACGCCAAGGTGGCGGAAATCCGTGAAATGCAGCGCCGGCGCACCCAGTTGCTGGACCGCATGAAAGTGATCCAGGACCTGCAGGGCAACCGGCCCATTATTGTGCGCATCATGGATCAACTGGTGCGCACTGTGCCCGATGGCGTTTTCTATACCGAGCTGACCTCTTCCCAGCAGTCGATCACGATTAACGGCATCGCCGAGTCCAACAACCGGGTGTCCAGCCTGATGCGCCGGCTCGATGCCTCCGACTGGTTTGCTGACCCCAATCTCGAGGGTGTGCGTGCGGAGCCGAGCTACGGTGACCAGGCCACGACCTTCAATATGAAGGTCCAACTGCAACTGCCCTCGGCGGGCGACGAAGAGGGGGGCTGAGCCATGGCAATGGAAGACGTCCTCAAGTCGATCCAGGAATTTGATGTCAATGATCTGGACCTGGACAACATTGGCTCCTGGCCGATGGCCATCAAGATCATCGTCTGGTGCCTGGCGCTGGTTGGCGTGCTGGCGCTGGGTTATTTCTACCATATTCAGAACCTGCAGACGGCGCTGGCGACGGCCCAGGGCAAGGAAGTCGAGCTGAAGGAAGAATTCGAGCGCAAGGCTTTCCAGGCCGCCAACCTGGAAGCCTACCGTGAGCAGATGCAGGAAATGCAGGAGTCTTTTGGCGCCCTGGTCAGCCAGCTGCCGAGTGACACCGAGGTGCCGGGCCTGCTGGAAGACATTACCAACAAGGGCATGATGAACGGGCTTGAGTTCAACAGTATCGAGCTGCAGGCCGAGGTGGCGCGCGAGTTCTATATCGAGCTGCCGATCCAGATTGTTGCCCGTGGCTCTTACCACGACCTGGGCGCCTTTGTCAGTGGCATGGCCAGCCTGCCCCGTATCGTGACCCTGCACGACTTCGTGATTCGTCAGCAGAGCCCGGGCAATTCGATGCTGTCCCTGAACATAACGGCCAAGACCTACCGCTACCGGGATGAGGAGGGCTGAGCGTGAAGCGTCACTTCAACAAAGCGTGCGCGCTGGGACTCGTGGTCGGGCTGGTGGGCTGCGCCAGCGACGAGTTCACCGATCTGGATGAATTCATGGATGAGAAGCGCTCGCGGCCCGGGGGTGTGATTCCGCCCATCCCCGCGTTCAAGGCATACAAAGCGTTTGCCTATAGCGCGACCAGCCTGCGCAGCCCCTTTGACCGGCCGATTGAAATTCGCGAAATCTCGCAGCTGCAGTCCGTGTCCACGGTGGAACCGGACGAAACCCGGCCCAAGGAATTCCTCGAACAGTTCACCTTCGATTCACTGGGCATGGTGGGGACCCTGTCCCGGGCCGGTATCGACTGGGTGCTGATCAGGGACCCGGAAGGCGGGGTGCATCGGGTCAAAGTGGGGAATTTCCTGGGCCGCAACCACGGCAAGATTGTTGAGATGACGGACACCTACGTGGCTGTTATCGAGATCGTTTCAGATGGCAGCGAAGGCTGGGTGGAGCGTCCGCGCACCATCAAGCTGGCGGGCCTCTAATAATCACATGGTGACTGTCATGGACAGAATAATGAAAAAGGAAAACAGTAAGGCGGCAGCGGGCTGCGGCCTGTGGGGGGTGCTGTTGACTCTGGTCCTGACTGCAGCCAGCAGCGTAGCCTCGGCGGCTGTGACGGTACAGGACATCAGCTTCAATTCGAAGCCGGGCAGCAAGTTTGAGATTCGGCTCGAATTTGACGGCCCGCCGCCGACGCCGGAGTCTTACACCATTGAACGGCCGGCGCGCATCGCCATGGACCTGCCGGCCACCAGCAGCGCGTTGGATCGCAAGAAGTACGCGCTGCCCTACGGCAATGCCACCGGCGTGGTGGTGCTGGAGTCCGGGGATCGCACCCGGATGATCGTCAACCTCGTCAAGCTGGTGCCCTATTACACCCGGGTGGACGGCAATGCACTGGTGGTGGAAGTAGGTAACGAGGGCGCCGATGAATACCTGAAACCCATCTCCGATCCCTTTGAGGTGAAGACTGATCTGGTGCAGGCCACGGATCCCCGGTCCAGGATCGAAGATCTGGAGTTCCAGCGCAGCGCCGACGGTGAAGGCCGACTGATATTGACCCTCAATAATCCGAAGGTTGATGTAAACGTCTACAGCGAAGGCGACCAGGTTAAGGTCGAGTTCCTGGATACCACGGCGGTCGAGGGCATTCTGCGCCGCTATGACGTGACCGATTTCGCCACCCCCGTGTCTACCGTGGAGGTGACCTCCAGCGAGATGGGTGTGACCCTGGCCATGGATGCCAGCGGTGACTATGACTACCTGGCTTACCAGACGGACGAACAGTATGTGGTGGCGGTCAAGCCGCTGACGCCTCGCGAGGCTGAAGAGCGCCGCAACGAGTTCAACTACGTGGGTGACCGCCTGTCACTCAACTTCCAGGACATCGAAATCCGCGCGGTGCTGCAGCTCATCGCTGACTTCACCGAGCTGAACCTGGTGGCCAGTGACACCGTGTCGGGCCGCATTACCCTGCGGCTGCAGAACGTTCCCTGGGACCAGGCTCTGGAACTGGTGCTCAAGACCAAAGGTCTCGACAAACGCCAGGTGGGCAACGTGCTGATGGTGGCTCCGGCAGCCGAGATCGCCGAGCGCGAGCGCCAGGAGATTGAGGCCAACAAACAGATCGCCGAGCTGGCGCCGCTGCAGACCGAGTTCATCCGCATCCGCTACGCCCAGGCCGTCAACGTCGTCAACCTGCTGGCGGCGGGCAGTGAAGAAGGTGGGTCCCTGGTCTCGGGCCGCGGTTCGGTGATTGTGGACGAGCGCACCAACTCGCTGATCGTGACTGACACGGCTTCCAAGCTCGGCGAGATTCGCAACCTGATCGACCGGGTGGACATTCCGATTCGCCAGGTAATGATCGAAGCGCGTATTGTGATCGCCCAGTCGGACGCCAGCCGCTCCCTGGGTATCCAGTGGGGTGGTGCTTACCTCGACATTGGCAACGACGACGTCACCTCCGTTGCGGGTGACCTGGACAACGTGGTCTCCCTCAACAACGATGTGACCCAGGGCAACACGCCGACAGTCAACTTCCCGGGCGCCCTGCTGGTAGACCTGGGTGTCGCCGGCGCTGCGGGCTCCTTCGCGGTGGGCTACACCAGCAACGACCTGTTCCTGGCCGCTGAGCTGTCAGCCCTGGAATCTTCCGGCACCGGTGAGGTGGTATCGCAGCCCAAGGTGATTACCGGAGACAAGCAACAGGCCAGCATCAAGTCCGGTACCGAGGTGCCCTTCCAGCAGTCGTCCGCCAACGGTGAAACCACGGTAGCGTTCAAGGAAGCGGTACTGGCCCTGGACGTCACCCCCAATATCACCCCGGACGACCGTATCCTGCTGGACCTGGTGATCAACCAGGACTCGGTAGGTGAACTGGTGCCCAGCGGCACCGGTGGTGCGATTCCCTCCATCGATACCACCCAGCTCACCACCCAGGTGCTGGTGGGTAATGGAGAGACCGTGGTGCTGGGCGGGGTGTTCAGTACAGAGGACATCCAGTCGGTGACCAAGGTGCCGTTCTTTGCCGACATTCCATACGTCGGCAACCTGTTCAAGAGCACCAGCTACGAAGCCAGCAAGACGGAAACGCTGATCTTCATTACGCCGCGCATCCTCGCCGAGACCCTGCTCGACTGATAGATGGCGGCAGGGCAACGGGTCTTCCTGGTGGGCCCCATGGGCGCCGGGAAGACTACGATTGGCCGCCAGCTGGCGCAAATCCTGCATCTCGAATTCCTCGATAGCGATCAGGCCATCGAGGCCCGCGCCGGCGCGGATATTCCCTGGATCTTCGATGTCGAAGGGGAAGCCGGTTTTCGCGACCGCGAAGCTCGCATGATCGATGAGCTGACCCAACGCGACGGCATCGTGCTGGCCACTGGCGGCGGGGCAATACTGCGCCCTGAGAACCGCCAGCTACTGGCCGAGCGGGGCAGCGTGGTGTATCTCCATGCCTCCATCAAGCAGCAGGTCGAACGCACCGCCAAGGATCGCAACCGGCCGCTGTTGCAGGTGCCCGATCCCGAAGGTAGGCTTCGTGAGCTCATGGCAGAGCGCGACCCACTTTACCGTGAGATTGCAGACCATATAGCCGAGACTGACGGCCTGTCTGCGCGCAGCGTCGCCCAGCAGCTTGCGGAGGCGCTGGCGAAAGGCTGACCGGCCACCGGACCGTGGGTCGGCAACGGGCGGCGCCATCCGCGCCGGCACTTGAGTACGACCTGATAGGCACCACCATGACTGTCCTGATGCACACCTTGCACGTTGAGCTGGAGGATCGCAGCTATCCCATCTACATCGGACGTTCCCTGCTGGCGGACCCCGGCCTGCTGGGGCGCCATGTCAGCGGCAGGCAGGTGGCGATTATCAGCAACGAGACCGTAGCGCCCCTGTATGTAGACCGGGTGCGCGCGGCGCTTGGCGGCGTTGAGCCGGCGATCGAGAAAATCTCCGAGATCGTGCTGCCCGACGGCGAGCAGCACAAGACCCTGGACACCCTGGGACACATCTACGACCGCCTGCTGGCAGAAGGCCACAACCGCAGCACCACGATTGTTGCCGTGGGCGGCGGGGTGGTGGGTGATGTGGCGGGTTTTGCCGCCGCCACCTATCAGCGCGGAGTTAACTTCATCCAGGTGCCCACTACCCTGTTGTCCCAGGTGGACTCCTCGGTCGGCGGCAAGACAGCGGTGAACCACAGCCTGGGCAAGAATATGATCGGCGCTTTCTACCAGCCCGGCGCGGTGCTGATCGACATCGACACCCTGCACAGCCTGCCACCGCGGGAGCTGTCGGCGGGGCTGGCGGAAGTGATCAAATACGGCCTGATTGGCGATGAGCCCTTTTACCGCTGGTTGCACGACCACATCAGTCAGCTGCGCGCCCTGGAAGAAGGCCCGCTGGCTGAGGCCATCGAACGCTCCTGCAGCAACAAGGCCCGGGTCGTGGCCGAGGATGAACGGGAGGCAGGTTTGCGGGCGCTGCTCAATTTTGGGCACACCTTCGGTCATGCCATCGAGACGGCCCAGGGCTACGGTGAGTGGCTGCACGGTGAAGCGGTGGGTGCCGGCATGGCCATGGCCACACGGCTGTCGGTGGAGCACTGCGGCCTGCCCGAGGACGAAATCGCGCTGCTGCTGGAACTGCTGGCCGCGGCCGGGCTGCCCACCGCCGGCCCGGCAGACATGGGCGCCGATCGCTACCTGGAGTTGATGCAGCGGGACAAGAAAGTCATCGACGGGCGCCTGCGCCTGATCCTGCTGGACCGCATCGGGGCGGCCCGGGTGGTCGACGATGTACCCGGCGACACCCTGCGCCGTCTTCTGGAGGTCGCCCCGGTATAATTCGCCCCGTCAATGGCGGCTATCCACGGGTGCATTGTTCGCATCCGCGCAACTTGTGTAAAATTACCGGCCTTTTTGCGCGCGCCCGGGCTCCGGCGCCGCACTCTGTCTAACCGCTTGTTTTAGCAAGAAAATTTGGACCCTTTGTATGACTCAAGGCTTGTATCGCCCTGGTGAGTTCCGCGATAACTGCGGCTTCGGTTTGATCGCCCACACCCACGGCGAGGCGAGCCACCGTTTGCTGCAGACGGCGATCGAGTCACTGACCTGCATGACCCATCGCGGCGGTATCGCCGCTGATGGCAAGACCGGCGACGGCTGCGGCCTGCTGCTGCAGATGCCCCAGGGCTTTATGCGCGAGCTGGCGCGCGCGGAATTTGAGCGCGAGCTGTCAGAGCGCTTCGGCATCGGCATGGTGTTCCTGAGCACTGATGCCGACAAGGCCGCCGAGGAGCGGGCGACCATGGCCGAGGTCATTGCAGGCGAAGGCCTGGACGTGGTCGGCTGGCGCGAGGTGCCCACCGATCCCAGCGTGCTGGGGGAGATTGCCCTGGGCAATATGCCGCGCATCGAGCAGTTGTTTATCGATGCCCCGGGCGCCAGCGTCGAAGCGCTGTCTACCAAGCTGTTCGTGGCCCGCCGCAAGGTAGAGATTCGCCTGGAGTCCCACGAGGAATTCTACATCTGTACCCTGTCCGGGCGGGTGCTGTCCTACAAGGGCCTGATGATGCCGGCGGACCTTCCGCAGTTCTATCCGGACCTTGGCGATGCGCGCCTGGAGACCGCTATCTGCGTATTCCACCAGCGCTTTTCCACCAATACCCTGCCGCGCTGGCCCCTGGCCCAGCCCTTCCGGCTGCTGGCCCACAACGGCGAGATCAATACCATCGAGGGCAACCGCAACTGGGCGGATGCGCGCTCGGCGCTGTTCAAAACCGAGCGCCTGCCGAACATCGAGGAGATCTCGCCGCTGGTCAACCGCACCGGCTCGGACTCCTCCAGCCTGGACAATATGCTGGACGTGCTACGCACCGGCGGCGTGGACATGCTGCGCGCCCTGCGCCTGCTGATTCCGCCGGCCTGGCAGAACCGCGAGCACATGGACCCGGACCTGAAGGCCTTCTACGAGTACTACTCCATGCACATGGACCCCTGGGACGGCCCGGCGGGAATTGTGCTGACCGACGGTCGCTACGCGGTGTGCCTGTTGGACCGCAACGGCCTGCGCCCGGCGCGCTGGGTGAAGACCGACGACGGCTTCATCACCCTGGCCTCGGAAATCGGCACCCACGGCTACTCCCCCGAGAGCGTGCTGGAAAAAGGCCGGGTCGGCCCGGGCCAGATGCTGGTTGTCGACACCGAGACCGGTGAGCTGCTGAAGACCGAGGATGTCGACAACATTCTCAAAAAGCGCCACCCCTACAAGCAGTGGCTGCGCCAGAACGCCCGGCGCATCGAGGGCACCTTCGCCGAGGAGCAGGACCCCGGCGTCGACAAGCAGGAGCTGCAGGCCTACATGAAGATGTACCAGGTCAGCTTTGAGGAGCGCGACCAGGTGCTGCGGCCGCTGGCGGAAGCCGGCAACGAGGCGGTGGGTTCCATGGGAGACGATACGCCGATGGCGGTGCTGTCGCGCAGGCAGCGCTCCCTGTACGACTACTTCCGCCAGAAGTTTGCCCAGGTGACCAACCCGCCCATCGACCCCCTGCGCGAGCAGATCGTGATGTCGCTGGAGACCGACCTGGGCCGCGAGCAGAACATCTTCCATGAGGGCCCCGAGCACGCCGAGCGGGTGATCCTCAGTTCTCCGGTACTCTCGCCCGCCAAATTCTCGCGGCTGGTGAACCTGGAGGACGAGAACTTCCTCTCCAGCACCCTGGACCTGTCCTACGACCCGGAACAGCACAGCCTGGCCGAGGCCATCGACCTGCTGTGCGAGCAGGCCGCCATGGCGGTGCGCGACAACAAGGTGGTGCTGGTACTGTCGGACCGACGCCTGGAGAAAGGCCGCCTGCCCATTCACGCCCTGCTGGCGGTAGGTGCGGTGCACCACAGCCTGATCAAGGCGGGCCTGCGCTGCAGCGCCAATATGCTGGTGGAAACCGCCACCGCGCGCGATTCCCACCACTTCGCCTGCCTGCTGGGCTTTGGCGCGACGGCTATCTATCCCTACCTGTCCTACGCGGTGCTGGACGACCTGATGCAGTCCGGGGAGCTGCTGGGCGAGCCCAGCCGCTGCTACAAGAACTACCGCAAGGGTATCAACAAGGGCCTGCTGAAAATCATGTCCAAGATGGGCATTTCGGCGATATCGTCTTACCGTGGCGCACAGCTTTTCGAGGCCGTGGGTCTTGCCAGCGAAGTCGCCAACCGCTGCTTCAGCGGAGTGGCCAGCCGTATCGAGGGCACCGGTTTCGATGAACTGGAAGCGGACCAGCAGATTCTGGCCAAGCTGGCCTGGACCAAACGCAAACCCATCGAGCTGGGCGGCCTGCTCAAGTTTGTTCACGGCCAGGAGTACCACGCCTTCAACCCGGACGTGGTAAAGGGCCTGCAGGATGCGGTGCGCACCGGTGAATACCCCCGTTGGAAGACCTACGCCGAGCTGGTGAATGACCGCCCGGTGGCCACCCTGCGCGACCTGTTGCAGGTCAAGCAGGCGCCGACGCCGATTCCGCTGGATGAAGTGGAGCCGGTGTCCGCCATCGTGCCGCGCTTTGACACCGCCGGTATGTCGCTGGGGGCCCTGAGCCCCGAAGCCCACGAGGCGCTTGCCGTTGCCATGAACCGGCTGGGCGGGCGCAGCAACAGCGGCGAAGGCGGCGAGGACCCGGCCCGTTATGGCACTGAACGTACGTCCAAGATCAAGCAGATTGCCTCCGGCCGCTTCGGGGTGACGCCCCACTACCTGGTGAACGCCGAGGTACTGCAGATCAAGATTGCCCAGGGCGCCAAGCCCGGGGAAGGCGGCCAGCTTCCCGGCGGCAAGGTGAACGGCCTTATCGCCCGGCTGCGCTACTCGGTGCCGGGGGTCACGCTGATCTCACCGCCGCCGCACCACGACATCTACTCCATTGAAGACCTTGCGCAGCTGATCTTCGACCTCAAACAGGTCAATCCCAAAGCGCTGGTGTCGGTGAAGCTGGTGAGTGAACCCGGCGTGGGCACCATTGCCGCTGGCGTGGCCAAGGCCTACGCTGACCTGATTACCATCTCCGGCTACGACGGCGGCACCGCCGCCAGCCCGCTGACGTCGATCCGCTATGCCGGCTCACCCTGGGAGCTGGGCCTGGCGGAAGTGCACCAGGCCCTGCGCGGCAACCAGCTGCGCGGCAAGGTGAGGGTGCAGACCGACGGTGGCCTGAAGACCGGCCTGGATGTGGTGAAGGCGGCTATCCTCGGGGCCGAGAGTTTCGGCTTCGGCACCGCACCCATGGTGGCGCTGGGCTGCAAGTACCTGCGCATCTGTCACCTCAACAACTGTGCCACCGGTGTCGCCACCCAGAACGAACAGCTGCGCGAGGATCACTTCCAGGGCACGGTGGACACGGTGGTGAACTTCATCGAGTTCATGGCCGAGGAAACCCGCGAGTGGATGGCGAAGCTGGGCGTGCGTTCGCTGGCGGAACTGATTGGCCGCACCGACCTGCTGGAGGTCCTGCCCGGCGAAACGGCGAAACAGTCTCGCCTGAACCTGTCGCCCGTGCTCTACAAGGATCCGGAGGCCGCCGAGCAGCCCGAGTACTGCATGGTGGAATCGAACGACCCCTTCGACCGCGGCGAGAAGGCAGAGGAAATGGTGGCACAGGTGCTGCCTGCCATTGAGGAAAAGGCAGGCGGCGAGTTCCACTTCGATGTGTGCAACTGTGATCGCTCCATTGGTGCACGCCTGTCAGGTGAGATTGCGCGCCGCCACGGCAATAGCGGTATGGCTGACGCGCCCATTACCCTGCGGCTGACGGGTACTGCCGGCCAGAGCTTCGGCGTATGGAACGCCGGCGGCCTGAACATGTACCTGGAAGGGGACAGCAACGACTACGTGGGCAAGGGCATGGCCGGCGGCAAGCTGGTGGTGTACCCGCCCCGCGGTTCGCGTTTTGATTCCCGCAACACGGTGATCATCGGCAACACCTGCCTGTATGGCGCCACCGGTGGCAAGCTGTTTGCCGCGGGGGTGGCGGGCGAGCGCTTCGCGGTGCGCAACTCCGGCGCCGTCGCCGTGGTGGAAGCCGCCGGTGACCACTGCTGCGAGTACATGACCGGCGGCAACGTGATCGTGCTGGGCCCCACCGGTTACAACTTCGGTGCCGGCATGACCGGTGGTTTCGCCTATGTGCTGGACGAAGACCGCGGTTTTATTGATCGCTATAATAGTGAGCTGGTGGAGATTCACCGAATTTCCACAGAGACTTTTGAACCCTACCGTCACCACCTGCGCGCCATGATCGGCGAGTTCGTTGAAGAGACCGGCTCCGAGTGGGGGCGTACCCTGCTGGAAGAATTCACCGACTACATCGGCAAGTTCTGGCTGGTGAAGCCCAAGGCAGCCGACCTCGACCGTCTGCTGTCGCGACTGAGAAACACGGATTGAAGCCATGAATGATCGTCTCGCCAATGATTTCCAGTTTATCGATGTGGGCCGCCAAGAACCCGAGAAAAAATCGTTGCAGGCGCGCAAGACCGAGTATGTGGAGATTTACGAGGAATACACCGACGGCGAGGCAGCCAGCCAGGCCCACCGCTGCCTGGAGTGCGGAAATCCCTACTGCGAGTGGAAGTGTCCGGTACACAATTTTATTCCCAACTGGCTTAAGCTGATTGCCGAGGGGAACCTCTTCGAAGCAGCCGAGTTGTCACACCAGACCAATACCCTGCCGGAAGTCTGCGGCCGCATCTGCCCCCAGGACCGGCTCTGTGAAGGCGCCTGCACCCTGGAAGACGGTTTTGGCGCGGTTACCATCGGCTCCACCGAGAAGTACATTACCGACACCGCGCTGGCCATGGGCTGGCGCCCGGACCTCTCCGACGTGGAGCCCACCGACAAGAAAGTGGCAATCATCGGTGCCGGCCCGGCGGGACTCGGTTGCGCCGATATCCTGGTGCGCGCCGGGGTGAAGCCAGTGCTGTTCGACCGCTACCCGGAGATCGGCGGGCTGCTGACCTTCGGCATCCCGGAGTTCAAACTGGAGAAGTCGGTGATGACCCGACGCCGGGATATCTTCGAAGAGATGGGTATGGAATTCCGCCTCAACACCGAGGTGGGCCGCGACGTGATGCCCGCGGACCTGCTGGCGGAATACGACGCGGTGTTCCTCGGCATGGGCACCTACAAGTACATGAAAGGTAACTTCCCCGGCGAGCACATGGCCGGTGTCTATGAGGCGCTGCCTTACCTGGTGGGCAACGTGAACCACAACATGGGTTTTGAGCAGCCCGAAGACGCCTTCGTGCATCTCGCCGGCAAGCGCGTGGTGGTGCTGGGCGGCGGTGACACCGCTATGGACTGCGTTCGCACCGCGGTGCGGCAGCAGGCCACCTCGGTGACCTGTGCCTACCGCCGCGATGAAGAAAACATGCCCGGTTCCCGCCGCGAGGTGAAGAATGCTCGCGAGGAAAGTGTGGTGTTCCTGTTCAACCGACAGCCGGTGGAGATTGTTGGCGATGACAGTGGCGTCACCGGTGTGAAGGTGGTCGAAACCCGCCTGGGCGAGCCCGATGACAGCGGCCGCCGCCGACCTGAGCCCATTCCCGACAGTGAGGAAATCCTGCCTGCCGACGCGGTGGTGATTGCCTTCGGCTTCCAACCGGACCCGCCGGCCTGGTTCAATGACGCCGAAATAAAAACCAACGAGTGGGACGGCGTGATCGCCCCTGAAGACCAGACCTTTAAATTCCAGACCACCAACCCCAAGGTGTTCGCCGGCGGCGACATGGTGCGTGGTTCAGACCTGGTGGTCACCGCCATCTGGGAAGGCCGCCAGGCCGGTGAAGGGATTCTCGACTACCTGGACGTCTGATGACTGAACTCAAGAATGATCGCTTCCTGCGGGCCCTGATGCGGGAACCCGTGGACCGCACCCCCATGTGGATGATGCGCCAGGCCGGGCGCTACCTGCCGGAGTACCGGGCCACCCGGGAGCAGGCAGGGTCTTTCCTGGACCTGTGCATGAACGCTGAGCTGGCCTGCGAGGTCACCCTGCAGCCCCTGCGCCGCTACCCCATGGACGCGGCCATCCTGTTCTCCGATATCCTCACTATCCCCGACGCCATGGGCCTGGGTCTGCATTTTGTGGAGGGCGAGGGCCCGCGCTTTCACAAGCCGGTGCGCACCGAGGCGGAGATCGCCGCCCTTAGAGTGGTGGATGCCCGCACGGACCTCGACTACGTGGTCCGGGCCGTTAGCACCATCCGCGAGGCGCTGGCCGGCAGCGTGCCGCTGATCGGTTTTTCCGGCAGTCCCTGGACCCTCGCCACCTACATGATCGAGGGCGGTAGTTCACGGGACTTTGCCCGCGCCAAGACCATGGCGTTCAACCAGCCGGAACTGATGCACCAACTGTTGGGAGTGCTGGCGGATTCCGTGGCGGACTACCTCAACGCGCAGATCGAGGCCGGCGCCCAGGCAGTGCAGATTTTTGATACCTGGGGCGGCGCCCTGGGTGACCAGGCCTACCTGGAGTTCTCCCTGGCCTATATGAAGCGCGCCATGGACCAACTCACCCCTGAGTCGGAAGGCCGCAAGGTGCCGGTGATCCTGTTTACCAAGAACGGCGGCCAGTGGCTGGAAGCGATGGCCGATACCGGCGCCGACTGCCTGGGCCTGGACTGGACGACGGATATCGGCGGCGCCCGGGCCCGGGTCGGTGACCGGGTGGCGCTGCAGGGGAATATGGACCCGTCGTGGCTGCGAGCAGAGCCTGGGAAGATTCGCGCTGAGGTGGATCGTATCCTGGCCAGCTTCGGCAGCGGTGAGGGCCACGTGTTCAACCTGGGGCACGGTATCACGCCGGACATCAATCCCGACCACGTCACCGCGTTTGTGGATGCGGTGCAGGAACTCTCGCCCCAGTATCACGCGTAGTACTTATTCCCGCGCAGAGATCAAGACGACCGGTTCCCGCCCACACGGGACCCTCGCTAGCCGAGGGTGCTCATATGGCGGGATCCTCGCCACACCGGATCCTCACGAGATGAAGGTCCCTAGATGACGGGGTCCTCACCACACGGGAAACTCTGGTCCATATCCAACGCCGGTGCATCGGAGGTGGGTCGGCCGACAATCTTGGCCGGCACCCCGGCAACGGTGGTATGCGGCGGAACATCCTGCAGCACCACGCTGCCAGCCCCAACCTTGGCGCCGTCACCGACTTTGATGTTGCCGAGAATCTTGGCGCCGGCGGCGATCAGCACCCCATCACCCACTTTCGGGTGACGGTCACCTTCTTCCTTGCCGGTGCCTCCCAGTGTTACCGACTGCAGTATGGAGACGTTGTTGCCGACCACCGCGGTCTCGCCGATCACCACGCTGGTGGCATGGTCGAGCATGATGCCGCGGCCGATCTTTGCCGCCGGGTGAATGTCGACCTGGAACATCGTCGACACACGGTTCTGGAAGAATAGCGCCATGGATTCACGGCCATCGTTCCACAGGCAGTTGGCCACCCGGTGCGCCTGCAGGGCGTGAAAGCCCTTGAAGTAGATAAAGGGCACGTACAGGGTATTGCAGGCCGAGTCTCGCTCTTCCACCGCAACCAGGTCGGCGCGAATCGCCTCGCCGATGGTCTTGCAGGATGAGAAGGCATTCTCGATCACTTCCCGCAGCAGCATGGAGGGCGCGGTCTGGCTGTCGAGCATATGCGCCAGGTGAAAGCTGAGCGCGGACTCCAGCTTGCTGTGATTGAGAATGGTCGCATGCAGGAAGCTGGCGAGGATCGGCTCCTTCGCGACTTCCGCTTCGGTTTCCTTGCGAATGCGATCCCAGATGGGATCGGCGCTGGCATGCATCATGCGGCTACCTCGTCTGGTGTTCCGCGGCGCGTGGACGCGTATTGTGGCCCAGTTGGCACCGGCAGCGCCACAGCTGGTGGCCACTGCCTGCGTATTTACGCTCAAACAGGGTCAGCGGTTGTGCGCTGGTGAACAGCTCACTGTGGGCCTCGAAACCCGCCACCGAGAGCGCCTGGCTGAACTCTTCTACATAGACCTGCCAGTTGCTGCGGAGTTCGATATCACCCCCCAGCGCCAACAGTGCGCCGAAGTCTGCTGAGCCGTGCACCCGGCGCTTGAGTTGGCCGGGCTTGGGCCAGGGATTGGGATAGAGCAGGTAGTGCCGGGTCGCTCGCCAGCCCGCTTCATGTGCCAGGCGCCAGAAGTCGCCACAGTCGGCCTGCACCAGCAGGTAGTTGTCGCCTGCCAGTGGCCCGTGTTTGTTCAGCCGGTGGGCGGACTTGTCGACGCCAATCACCAGCTTGTCCGGGTTCTGGGCGGCCAGTAATGCAGTGCTCATGCCGGTACCACAGAAAGAGTCGAACACCAGCGGTCGACCGTCGCTCGTCACGCGCTGGCGGATGGCCTCGAAGGCCTCGCGGGTATGCGCTGCCGTTGGGCGCTGGCTCGGTGCTGCCAGGTGCTTGCGCACCATCGCCTCGAGCTGCTCGTGGCAACCCTGCTGGCTGCTGCTGACGGCGCGGGAGTCACCCTGCATGGCCGGGTCCGGTTTGATGTTGCCACATGGGCCTGCCATGATAGGCCGCCTCACGCCCGACAACAAAGCTATGCGCAAGGACCTGCGGCCTTACTGGGTCAAGAAAGCCTACCTGAAATTCAGGCACTGGTACGCGGAGCATTTCATCCGTCCCGCCTGTGACTACCTCGGCGACCATCACACCATCATGGCGCCCTGGTACGTGAAGATTAATGGGCCGAATATCCGCATTGGCAAATGTGTCACCCTGATCGGCGAGCGCGCGGCCCCCGTGAACCTGGGTGTGTGGGGGCGCGAGCTGGACGCGGGCCGCATTACCCTGGGCGACTACGTGCTGGTCAGCCCCGGCACCCGCATCAGCGCCTCGGACGAGATCACCATTGGCGACAGCGTGATGATTGCCAACGGCGCCTACATCACCGATTCGGACTGGCACGGCCTCTACGACCGCACCGCCCGTGACGACCAGGTGAAGCCGGTGCACATCCGCGAGAACGCCTGGATCGGCGATCACGCAATGGTGCTCAAGGGCGTGACCGTCGGCGAGAACAGCGTGGTGGCCGCCCGGGCGGTGGTGACTCGCGACGTTCCCCCCAACGTGGTGGTGGCCGGCAATCCCGCTCGCGTCGTGAAAGAGCTGGACCCGGAGCAGGGTTTCAAAACCCGCGCCGACTACTTTGCCGACCCGGTGGCCCTCAACCGCTTTTTTGATTCAGTGGAGCGCGACCTGCTGGGGCAGAACGGCTTCTGGAACTGGCTGCGGGCGCTGATCTTCCCTGGGCCCAGGGACTAACACTGCGGATACTAGTACTGGGGGTGAAGCGCCAACGGCGCGTCGTCAAAGGCCGCCAACTGCTCGCGCAGTTCCAGGATGTGGCTGGACCAGTAGCGGGCGTCGCCGAACCAGGGAAAACTTTTCGGGAAGGCCGGGTCTGACCAGCGCCGGCCCAACCAGGCGGCGTAGTGCACCATGCGCATGGTACGCAGGGCCTCGATGAACTTCAGTTCA
Organism: Halieaceae bacterium; assembly: GCA_028280635.1. GTDB lineage: Bacteria > Pseudomonadota > Gammaproteobacteria > Pseudomonadales > Halieaceae > JANQIO01. Next base: position 143,669 of record JANQLM010000063.1, read on the forward strand.
CCCGGGTCAAACTCGCAAAACTCCTCGTAACCCGCGAGCAGTTCATCGAGCTGCGCAAGCTGTTGGTGGCGGTCGCCGCTGAGAAACATCCACAGGTCCTGCACCGCCGGCGCCATCACACAATCGTCCAGATCGACAAAGTGTGCGGTCTCGTCGCGCCAGAGGATGTTGCCGACGTGGCAGTCACCGTGGCAGCGCTGTGTGTTTATCGGGGTGTACTGCTCCTCGACTCGCACCGCCAGATCCTCGGCCAGGGTCACATAGGCGGTGCGCAGGTCAGCGGGTACGCAGTGCTCGGCAACAAACTGGTAGCTTTCCTGCATCCAGCGCTCGGGTGTCAGGGTGAGCCGATGCGCAAAGTCGCGGGCTTTGCCCACCGCGTGCATGCGCCCCACCGTGCGCCCCAGCACCAACTGGTTGTCCGGGTTGTCGAGTTCCGGGGCGTGACCACCGCGGCGCGGGAACAGCGCGAAACTGAAGCCGGCGTACTCGCCGATGCTTTCACCGTCGAATTGCAGAGGCGCCACTACCGAGATGTCGGCCTCTGCCAGTTCCCGGGCAAAGCTGTGTTCTTCCTCGATCTGTGCGCGGCTCCAGCGCTCGGGTCGATAGAACTTGGCGATCAGCGGTTCGCCCTCCTCGATACCCACCTGGTAGACCCGGTTTTCGTAGCTGTTGAGGGCCAGCAGCCGGGCGTCACACAACAGGCCGCGGGACTCCACCGCCTCCATCACCAGCTCCGGCGTTAAGGTATCGTAAGGGTGTTCAGTCATGGCGGCCATCGTTCAGCAGGGCGACGCTCTTGACCTGGGCGTAGAGCGATTCACCCACCCTGAGCGCCAGGGCGTCCACCGATTTGCGGGTAATGCGTGCCAACAGGAACTGCTCACCCACCGCCAGTCGCACCAGCACCCGGCTGGCGCCGCTGGACTCGATGTCCGTGACTCGGGTGGCGAGCAGGTTGAGGATGCTGGTGTGCTGCGGGCGCTCCCGGCACAGGCTGATATCCCGCGCCGGCAGTCGCAGCCGCAGCGGTGTTCCCGCCGGCATCGCCAACTGGTTGACCCACAGCTCCTGGGCTTCAAAGTCCAGGCGCGTCAGGCCGTAGGCCGGGTCGTGCTCGGCGATCTCGGCACGCACCACCGCCGCGGCCTGCTCTTCGTGGGACAATGCCAGTTCAAGGCGTGAGGACAGCTCAAGCAGCGGCCCCTCGGAGGTGACCTGCCCGTGGTTCAGGACCAGCAGGTGGTCGGCCAGCTCCGCCAGCTCGGCCATGTCGTGGCTGACATAGATCATCGGCACGTCCAGCTCCCGGCGCAGGCGCGCCAGCCGTGCCAGCAGCTCGCGACGCCCGGCGGTATCGATATTCGCCAGCGGCTCATCCATCAACACCAGCCGCGGACCTGACAGCAGCGCGCGGGCGATAGCCACCCGCTGCTGCTGGCCTCGCGACAGTTCAGCGCTGTGGCGGGTAAGCAGGTCCTGCAACCCCAGCCACTCACTCACCTGCCCGGTATCAGGCCCGGCGCGACGGCGGCGACGCAGGGCGTAATCGAGATTGCCGGCCACATCCAGGTGCGGGAAAAGCCGCGCGTCCTGGAACACGTAGGCCACACCGCGGTCCTGCGGTGGCAGGCAGAGATCCTCGTTGTCCAACAGGTCGCCATTCACCTGGATATGTGTGCCGGGCTCGCCGCGCAGCAAACCGGCAATGCAGGACAGCAGGCTGGTTTTGCCACTGCCGCTGGCGCCGTAGATGCCGGTGACGCCATTGCCCGGCAGCCGGGTGTCCACGGCCAGTGAAAACTCACCCCGGGACAGTGACAGCCTGAGCGCAATTTCGCTCATGTGCGCACCGCCCAGCGCCCGCTGGAGCGATACAGCAGGAACAGGGTAACCAGGGAGAACAGCACCAGCCCTGCCGCCAGTTGGTGGGCGGCCGTGAAATCCAGGGCCTCGACCCGGTCAAACAGGGCAATGGACAGTACCTGGGTTTCACCGGGAATATTGCCGCCGATCATCAGCACTACACCAAACTCACCGACGGTGTGGGCGAAGCCGAGGCTGGCGGCGGCGATAAAACTACTGCGGCACAGGGGCAATACCACGCTGCGCCAGCGGTCCAGGGGGCCGGCGCCGAGCGTGGCGGCGGCCTCGAGCAGACTGTCCGGAACCTGCCGAAACGCTGCCTGCAGTGGTTGCACCACAAAGGGCAGGGAGTACAGCACTGAGCCGATGACCAGCGCGCTGAAGCTGAAGGCCAGTCGATGTCCGGTCAGCGCTTCCCAGGCCTGGCCGAAACCAGACTGGGGGGCGAAGGCGATGAGCAGGTAAAACCCCAGCACGGTGGGCGGCAGTACCAGGGGCAGGGCCACCACGGTTTCCACCAGCGTGGTGGCAAGGCTGCGGCGCCGCGCCAGCCACCAGGCCAGTGGCGTCCCTAGCAATAGCAGCCATAGGGTGCTGACCGTTGCGAGCTTTAGGGTCAGCCACAGGGCTTCAGCCATCTACTGGCTCCGGCAGCTTGTAACCCTGCGCCTGGATGATATGCCGGGCCTCCAGGCTATGGAGCCAGAACATGAAGGCCTGGGCGCGATCGATATTGTTGCTGTTGGCCAGCACCACCGCCTGTTGGGCGATCGGCGGGTGCCAGTCCGCCGGCACGGCCAGGCTTTGTGCCGGCTGGAAAGACGCCGAGACAAAGGCGGCATCGGCACCGCCGGTGATCCACATTTGCATGGCCTGGCTGACGTTGGCACCGGTCAGCACGCGCGGCTCGGCGTCCGGGAAGCGCTGCAGCACGGCCTGGGCCGCCTGGCCGTAGGGTGCCAGCTCGGGATTTGCCATGGCCAGGTTGAGGCCGGGGCTGGCCAACAGGGCTTCGATGCCGGACGCCGCCAGGTCTTCGAGGGCAGGCTGGTAGGCCAGCACCAACTGGCCCAGGGCGTAGGTGTCGCGTTTTCCAAAAGTCAGGCCTTCCGCTTCCAGCCGCGCCGGCCGTTCACTGTCGGCGGCGAGCAGCAGGTCGAAAGGCGCACCGTGGATGATCTGGTTGTAAAGGGCGCCGGTGGACGCGCTGCTGATACTGATCTTCTCGCCGGTGACCGCAGTGTAGGTATCCACCAGGCGCTGCAGCGGCATGGCGAAATTGCTGGCGACCGCGATGCGCAGCGGCTCCACATCTGCCCCGGGCGCTGCATTGGCCTGCAGACTGGCGGACAGGAAGGCGCAAATGATCAGTTGTATGAGCCGCATGACGGCATCCTCTTTATTGTAATTCTGTGGCCCCTAGTATCGGCGAAAGGCGCAGGTATTTCACGGCGCCAGCGTGCGCGCGCAGCACCAGATCGACACCTGGACAGCGCCGGCGTCTTTCAGGGCCGAGGCCAGGGCATGGGCGCTGGCACCGGTGGTGAGCACATCGTCGACGACGGCGATATGTAGCCCTTCAAGGTCGCGGCTGATCCGAAACGCCCCGCGCAGGTTGCGGTGCCGTTCGGCAGCGCCCAGCTCTCTCTGGTACGCCGTGGCTCGGATGCGTTTTGCGACAGCGCCCCGTATGTCCAGCGAGGCGAAGCGGGGGTGTTCGCGTAGTGCCCGGGCCATCTCCTCGGCCTGGTTGAAGCCGCGCCGCCAGCGCCGGCGCCAGTGCAGGGGCATGGGTAGCACCACGTCGGGATCGGGGGCGCTGTGTTCACTGAGCGCTCGCCGAAGCAGGTAGGCCAACACCCTGAGATTTGGCAGATCACCCTGGTACTTGGCGGCGTGCACCCAAGCCGTCAGTGGTGGCGTGTAGGCGCAGGCAGCAACGCAGCGATCAAAGGCCGGCGGTGTCGAAAGACAGGCTCCGCACAACCGCGCTTCGCTGTCGGACAGGGGCAGGGCGCATTGCCGGCAGCTGTGGGTCAGCCAGGGCAGCTCGCCTTCGCAGGCCGGGCAGAGTTCGATATCGCGCCCGCTGGGCAGGCCGCACAGCGAACAATGGCAGGGTGCGAAACAGTCCAGCGCATGTTGGATCCAGGTCTTGCTGTGCATACACGTCCCTGTGCAGAGCCAGCGGAAGAACGCCCCCTCAGGGGCTCTGTTTAACTTTAGTCGAGCTTCGGGAGGGCCGCGAGGTGGCCATCGGGCCATATTTGACCAATTGGTAATATTGACATTTTCGCCGTTTCCTACCACCATGTGTGCACCGAACACATAGGGTGAAGCCGCCTGCTTCATCCCGGCATATCGCCAGTCGATTCAAACACCTTATTCCAGGAGAGTTGCCATGCTCGAATACAAGGCGCCCCAGCGTGACATACGCTTTGTCATGAACGAGTTGCTGGATTCAGAAGGCCTGTACCAGACCCTGCCGGGCACCGAGGAAGCCTCGGAAGACATGATGAACACCATCGTTGCGGAAGCTTCCAAGTTCTGCGAGGAAGTCCTCGCACCGCTGTACCAGAGCGGCGACGAGGAAGGCTGTGAGTGGAGCGAAGACGGTGTGAAAACGCCGGAAGGCTTCGCCGACGCCTACAAGCAGTATGTCGAGAACGGCTGGCCGTCACTGGCGGCGCCGGTGGAGAACGGCGGCCAGGGCCTGCCCAACCTCGCCGGAGTAATTCTCAATGAACTGACCGGCACCGCCAACTGGGCCTGGGGTATGTACCCTGGCTTGAGCCACGGCGCGGTGAAGACCATCGAGGAGCACGGCTCCCCGGACCAGAAAGATACGTACCTCGGCAACCTCGTGTCCGGCGAATGGACCGGCACCATGTGCCTCACCGAAGCCCACTGCGGCTCCGACCTGGGCCTGCTGCGCACCAAGGCCGAACCCCAGGCGGACGGCAGCTATGCCATCACCGGTACCAAGATTTTCATCTCCGCCGGTGAACACGACCTGGCAGACAACATTATTCACATCGTGCTGGCACGCCTGCCGGATGCCCCGGCGGGCACCAAGGGCATCTCCCTGTTCATTGTGCCCAAGTACAACCTCAATGAAGACGGCTCCATCGGAGAACGCAACCAGGTGTTCTGTGGTTCCATCGAGAAGAAGATGGGCATCAAGGCCTCCGCCACCTGCGTGATGAACTTCGACGGCGCCAGGGGCTACCTGATCGGCCCGGAGAACCGTGGCCTGAACGCCATGTTTACCTTTATGAATACGGCGCGCCTGGGCACCGCTGTGCAGGGCCTGGCCCACGCTGAGCTCGCGTTCCAAGGTTCACTGAAGTACGCTCGCGAGCGCCTCGCCATGCGCTCCATATCCGGTCCGAAGAACCCGGACGGCCCCGCCGACCCGATCATCGTGCACCCGGATGTACGCCGCATGCTGCTGACCCAGAAGGCCATCGCCGAGGGCAGCCGCGCCTTCATCTACTTCCTGGGCCAGCAGTCCGATATCGAGGAGCGCGGTGACGAGGCAGCGAGCAAGGAAGCGGCCGACCTGATGTCGCTGCTGACCCCGATCGCCAAGGCCTTTATCACCGAGACCGGCTACGAAGCGGCCAATCTCGGCGTGCAGATCTACGGTGGCCACGGCTTTATCAAGGAGTGGGGCATGGAGCAGATCGTGCGCGACGCGCGCATTGCCATGCTGTACGAAGGCACCACCGGTATCCAGGCCCTGGACCTGATCGGCCGCAAGGTGCTGGGTTCCGGCGGCAAGCTGCTGATGGGCTTCACCAAGCTTATCCACCAGTTCTGCGAAGAGCACAAGGACAACGGTGTCGGTGCCTTTGTTGAGCCGCTGGCCTACTACAACAAGGAGTGGGGCGAGCTGACCATGAAGATCGGTGAAGCCGCCATGGAAAACCCGGACGAAGCCGGTGCCGCTGCCGTGGACTACCTGATGTATGCCGGCTATGTCACCCTGGCCTATTTCTGGGCGCAGATGGCCGCCGTGGCGCACAAGAAGCTGGAAGAGGGCAGCGACGACAAGGCCTTCTACGAGGCCAAGATTCACACCGCCCACTTCTACTTCGACCGGCTGCTGCCGCGGGCGCTGATGCACAAGGAGTCCATGCTCTCCGGCGCCGACAACCTGATGGAGATGGAAGAGGCCCTGTTCGCCTTTTAAGCGTCAGCGGCTGTAGCAGTGGTAATGGTTAGTGCGGTAGAGGAAAATAGGCTCATGCGTGAGCCGGAGCTAACCCCAGAAGACCAGGCCAAGGTCGACAAGTTTGTCTCCACCGGGATCAACTCGGTGGAGCGCAAACCCTTTCGGCCGCTGCGGCTGCTGCTCTTCCTGGTGGTCGTGGTCAGCTGCCTGAGCGGTCTCAGCCTTCTGCTCGCGCGGGTTTCCGGGGTTTACTAGGCGCCTGCGGCGGTCTTTACCAAGCGCCTGCGGTTGTCTTTACTAAGCGCCTGCAGCGGTCTTTACTAAAGAGCGCGCTCTGGTATAGTAGCGCGCCTCTCAGGTCTCAGGACCCACTGTCGGTGTGTAGCGCAGCCTGGTAGCGCACTTCCTTCGGGAGGAAGGGGTCGGAGGTTCGAATCCTCTCACACCGACCAACTCCTTTTTTGACATCCAGTGTTCGGATTTCCGGCCCACCACCATGGCTGGCGGGCGTTCAGCGGCGCATGTTGCTGCGCAACATAAACGCTTGCTTCACCCTCTCACACCGACCAATCTCCTTTTCTGCTCAAGCATCCGCCTTCACGTGGAAGAACTCCCAGGCGTGGCCGTTCGGGTCTGTTACCCAGGTCTTGTCCTGCAGGGCGTAGCAGCAGGTGGTGTCGGTTTCCGGGATGGTCTTCAGGCCCAGGTCCTGCAGGCGCTGGTCCATGGCAGCGACGGTTTTTGAATCCCCGACTTCGATGCCCAGGTGGCTGATCTGGCTGCCGGCCGCGGGTTCATCGGTCTGGTTGAGGGTCAGGTTGACGGCTGGGTCGGCGATATCGAATTTGGCCCAGCGCTCTCTCTGCTTGGCCGGTTCCTGCCCGAACAGCTTGCTGTAGAAGGCGATGGATTCGTCAAAGCGGTGGGTGTTGAGGGCGATATGGATTCTGCTCATTTTGGCAATCTCCTCCGTGATCAGTTCACGGCATTGGTTACGGGTTTTACAACGGTATTTTTCGAATAATCGAAATAGTTCGGCAAAAAAAGGCCCGAAGTACACCGAGGGGATAGTTTGTCTGGCGTTGTTCATGGTTTTCCTGATGCGGCGTTTTTCGCCTCGATCTCCACCCCGCAGCCACTGCAGCAGTCGTGGTAGAGGAAGTTCAGCAGGTCGCCCAGGGTGTCCGCGTTGGCCTGGTACCACACCCACTGGCGTTCCTTGCGGGATTGCACCAGGCCTTCCCGGCGCAGCCGGTCCAGGTGGTGGGACAGGGTCGAGCCCGGGATATCGGTGGCCTTGCTGATATCACCCGCACTGATTTCGGCAGGGTAGACATTCAGCAGCAGCTTGAGAATCCCGAGCCGGGCTTCGTTGCCGATGGCGGCGAGGCGATCTGCATGGATAGCGAGATTTGATTCCATATTTCGAATATTATCGAAATAATGTGAGATGGCAAGCACTTTTTTGCATCAAAAACTCAGTCGCGCGCGAGAAGTGTCAGGCCCAGTGCCTTGAGATCAGCCAGGCTGCGAGCCGCCCGAGTGCCGGACTGCTCAACGATGCTGACAAACAGGGCGTGGAGCATCTCCAGCATCAGGCGGCCGCGGCGTTCGCGCTCGGCCTTGCTGTGGCTCAGCCCCAGGCGTCGGAACATCTCGGCCAGGCGGCTGATCAGCAGCTCGTCGTGCTCGTCGTCGAGGTCACGCAGTTCAGGTACGGCCCACATCGCCTGTACCAACGGCAGCATGCCGCGCTGCTCCCGGTAGACGGCCAGCATGCGCGGGAAAGATTTGTCCACGAAGGTCTCGAGATCCATTGCCTCCAGGTCCCAGGCGGCAATCTCGTCCAGCGCCCGGGTCTGCTCCTCCAGCCAGTGTTCGCCGAGGGCATAGAGGATGGCCTGTTTGTTGGGAAAGTAGTGGTAGAGGCTGCCGACGGAAATGCCCATCTCCCGGGCAATCAGGATGGTGGTGAGGTCGTCGAAGCCGACCCGCTCCAGCAGCATGGCCGTAGTGTTCAGGATATGCTCGCGACGCTGCAGCGAGCGTTCCTGACGTGGGGTACGTTGTTCAGTAACCTTCAGTTTGCGATGCAGTGCCACGGCCTAGCTCCCGATCCGGTCGAGCATGGCGTGCCAGCCCATCGCCAGCACCAGCCCGGGCCAGCGCAGCAGGGTACCGCCCGGGAAGGTGGAGGTGGGCACGCTGGCCATCACGTCGAAGCGCTCCGCGGTACCGCTGATCGCCTCGGCCAGCAGTTTGCCGGCCAGCGAGGCGATGGTAATGCCGTGGCCGGAGTAGCCGTGAGCGTAGAACACATTGCCCGACAGCCGGCCGAAGTGGGGCATGCGCGACATGGTGATGGCCAGTGTTCCCCCCCAGGCGTAGTCGATCTTCACGTCCTCCAGTTCCGGGTAGACGCCCAGCATGCACTTGCGCACCAGCCCCTGGATATCCGCCGGGAAACGCCGGGAGTAGGACTCGCCGCCACCAAACAGCAGCCGCCAGTCCTGGGACAGCTTCCAGTAGTTGATCACGAACAGGCTGTCGGACATGGCGCAGTCGTCGCGAATCAGGCTGCGGGCTTTGTCTTCGCCCAGGGGCTCGGTGGCCAGCACGAAGTTATTGATGGGCATGATTTTACCGGCCAGCGGCTTCGACAGGCGCTCCAGGTAGCCGTTGCAGGCAAGAATCATGAAGCGCGCCCGTACACTGCCCCGGGCAGTCTTCACCGTGACGTGTTCGCCTTCCTTGTAGCCGGTCACCCGGCTGTCTTCATAGATCTCCGCGCCGAGGTCCCGCGCGGCTTCCGCAAGGCCGAGCGCGTACTTAAGGGGATGCAGGTGGCGTGCTCGGGAATCGAACAGGCCCGCGTGAAAGCGCCGTGAGCTGGTCATTTGTTCCAGCTCATCACGCTCGATATAGCGCGCCGCCCCGTAGTCGTAGTCGCGCTGCAGTTTCTCAGCGTAGGCCTTCAGTTCTCCCGCGTGCGAGCGCTTGGCGGCGACGTGCAGGTCACCGGACTTGAGTTCGCAGTCGATACTGAAGCGCTCGACCAAGCCAACCACGGTATCCACGGCTTCCAGCCCCAGGTCCCAAAGGCGTCTCGCCTGCTCCTTGCCCACCCGTTCTTCCAGGTCTTCCTGGTCGGCGCGCTGCCCGGAGCTGCAGTGGCCGCCGTTGCGCCCCGAGGCGCCCCAGGCCACGCGTTCGGCCTCCAGTAATACTACCCTGTAGCCCTTGTCGCGCAGGTGAATGGCACTGGAAAGGCCGGTGAAGCCGCCGCCGACAATACAGACGTCAGCGTCTACCTCGCCTTCCAGCCTGGGAAAGCTGCCGATCTGCGGTGCGCTGGCGGCGTACCAGGAATTCACGTGCGCGGCGGCGGTCATATCTGAATCCGAATAATTGTTCGAAATAATATTGAATAATAATTCGGCTTTTTGCCATAATCAACGCTTTCGGCATTTGGGCGACATTTATGGACGTCATCGAGCAGTGGTTACGCGAGCACCAGATCTCCGAAGTGGAGGCCATGGTGCCCGATCTCACCGGCAACGCGCGGGGCAAGTTCATTCCGGCGGCGCAGTTCATGCAGGGCGGCAACCCCAAGCTGCCGGAGAGCATCCTGATCCAGACCGTGACCGGCGAGTACAGCGACGACCACTGGGATTTCGTTGAGCCGACCGACGCCGACATGATCCTCAAACCGGACCCCAGCACCATGCGTGTGGTGCCCTGGGCCAGGGAACCCACCGCCCAGATCATCCACGACTGCTATACCGCGGACGGCGAGCCGCATCCGCTGGCTACCCGCAATGTGCTCAAGCGTGTACTGGCGCTGTATGCAGAGAAGGGCCTGACGCCGGTGATCGCGCCGGAGGTCGAGTTTTATCTGGTGAGCCGCAACACCGACCCGGACAATGAGCTGGAGGCGCCTACCGGCCGCAGCGGACGGCCGGAAATGTCGCGCCAGTCCTACAGCATCGACGCGGTGGCCGAGTTCGAGGACTTCGTGGAAGACATGTACGACTTCGCCGAAGCTCAGGAGTTGGACGCAGATACGCTGATCCACGAAAACGGCGTGGCGCAGATGGAGATCAACTTCCTGCACGGTGATGCGCTCAAGCTGGCGGACCAGGTGTTTACCTTCAAACGCACGGTGCGGGAGACCGCCCACAAGCACGGCATGTACGCCACCTTCATGGCCAAGCCCATGCAGGAGGAGCCCGGCAGTGCGCTGCACATTCACCAGAGTGTGTTGAATGCTGAGGGCCGCAATATCTTCGCCGCGGACGACGGCACTCACACGCCTCAGTTCCTGGCCTATATTGCCGGACTGCAGCGGTTCACGCCGGACCTGATCAGCCTCTACGCCCCCAACGTGAATTCCTACCGGCGGCTGGCGCCGGATATCTCCGCGCCGATCAATCTGAACTGGGGTATCGACAACCGCACCACCGCCTTCCGGGTGCCGGAAAGTCCGCCCGCGGCTACCCGGGTGGAAAACCGCTTCCCGGGTGCTGATGCCAACCCCTACCTGGCGCTGGCCGCCAGCCTCGCCAGTGGCCTGCTGGGCATGGAGCTGGGCCTGACCCCCACCGAGCCCCACCAGGGAACGGCCAACGAAGACGCGGTGGAAGTGGCGCGCAGCCTGGAAGAGGGCCTGCGCAACCTGATGAGCACGCCCGCCCTGGTCGACATCTTTGGGGATCTGTTCCTGCGCGCATATACTGCGGTGAAACTCGATGAGTTCGAGGAGTTCAACCAGGTCATCAGCTCCTGGGAGCGCGAACATCTCCTGCTCAACGTCTGAACCGGCGTGCTGTCCTGGCCGGTGTGCCAGGGGGCCTGCATGACGACACGACACAGCGCCGGCGCGTTCGCGCTGGCAACACTACTGCTCAGCGGTTGCAGCGAGCGCCCGGTACCGGACGTCGACGCCGAACCGGCGGATAAGGTCTTTGTGGGTGGCACGGTGTACACCGCCAACGCCGAGCAGGCCACCGTCACTGCGCTGGCGGTGAGTGGCGAGCGCATCGTTTACGTTGGCGATGACGCTGGCGCCAGGGCGCTGATGAACGATAGCACCGAGGTGGTGGATCTCAACGGCCGCATGGTGCTGCCAGGCCTGCACGATATGCATATTCACCCCATGCGCATTGTCGATGACGGCAGCTGTGATATCGGCAGCGAGCCGTTGAATCTGGCGGAGCTGTCGAGCCTGGTCGAGGGCTGCATCGCCGAGCGGGCGTTGCCCGAGGGTGAATGGTTGCCGGTGTCGCAGTGGAACTTCGCGGTTGGCAACCGGCCCGCGGGCGGCTTTGACTCTTTGCGCGAAGCCCTGGATGCGGCGGCGCCGAAACACCCGGTGATCCTCTGGGGCAACGATGGCCATCACGGAGCCGTGAATTCCGCGGCGCTGGCCCGTGCCGTCAACGACAGGGGAGTTATCGTCGGCATCAGTGCCGCCACCCTGGCCACGGATTTTGCCGACTACCGGGAAACCATCGGTGTCGATGCCAGCGGCGAACCCAATGGTGAGCTGCATGAGACTGCCCGGGACCTGGTGCAGCCGCCCAATGGCCTGCTGGGGGGAGAACTGCCTCCGGGGCATATGCAAAAGGTGGCAAAGAAGCTGGCCGCCAACGGCATCACGACCTTGATGGATGCCGCCACGCCGCCTCAGAGCCTGCCCGTCTACAAGGACCTGTTGGACAGCGGCGGCATGAACTTCAACCTGTCGACAGCGGTCTTCCTGGATGTGCCCTCCTACCATCGGGAGGGCGGCGTCGACGTGTCGCGAATGGTCGCCGACATTGAGCTGCTGCGTGCCGAGTTTGATCCGCTGCCCCAGCTAACAGTGGATACCGCCAAGATCTTCGTGGACGGGGTGATGGAAGGGAATCCCCTCAACGACCCGCCAACGCTCCCCAACGCCGCCGTTATCAACCCCTACCAGCAGCCGCGCTTCGCCCTCGACATGGAGGCCGGCACCGCGGAAATCGCCGGCTACGTCGATACCAACAGCGAGATCTGCCAGAAAGTGCGCGATGCCATGGACCACTACCTGGCACCGCAGGTGAACGCGGTATTCCGCCGGGAGTTTGGCTTCTACCCTCAGCAATGTCGCATTAGTCGCGGGGTGCTGGAGCACCCGGCGGATTTCCTCCACGCCTATATGCGCGAGCTCGACAAAGCCGGCATCAAGATACACGCCCATGTTATCGGCGATCGCGCGGCGCGCACGGCAGTGGAGGGCTTTGAAGCCCTGCGGTCCGCCAACGGCAACTCCGGCCTGCTGCACAGCCTCGCGCATATTCACATGGTGGCGCCAGACGACTTCCAGCGCATAGGCGACCTGGGCCTCTACCTGGTCTTTACCTATGCCTGGGCGGCGCCGGAGTTCTTCTACGACATGACCGTCAACCCATTTATCGACCAGCTTGCGGGCGTCGAAGATTTGTATCGCGCTGATTCCTATTACATGACCAACGTCTACCCGGCGGCCCAACTCGCCAACCTCGGTGCCGTGCTGGCCGGCGGCAGTGACGCCCCGGTAGACACCCGCGAGCCCCGGCCCTTCTACAACATCCAGCAGGCGGTCACCCGCGCCAACACCGACGGCGTGGTGATGAATGCCGCTGGCCGGGTTTCTACTCGTGCGGCGCTCGACGCCTACACCATTCATGGTGCGCAGTTGTTCGGGCACGCCGACCAAACCGGCTCGCTGGAAGTGGGCAAGTATGCCGACCTGGTGGTGATTGACCGTGACCTGCTGGCGCTGGAGGCCGAGGGCCGGGCGGATACCATTGCCGAGGCCGAGGTTTTGCTGACCCTTTTCCGCGGCAAGGTGGTGTACCGCTGATGGAGCATCACCTGCCGCGCTGGTTCCAGTACACCAAGTACGCCGTCTATGGCCTGCTCGCCCTTAACGTGGTGCTGTTCCTGCGGGAGGAGATGACCACCTTCTCCCACCTGTTCACCGGTGAGGCAAATCTCGAGCTGGTGGTGCAGGCCTTCTCCGCCACCATCGACACCGCTGCCTGGGTGGTGCTGTTGCTGATGTTCGAGTTGGAGACCTATGTCCTGCCGGACGAGGTCATCAAAGGCAGGGTCAAGTGGAGCCTGCATGGCCTGCGTATCTTAGCCTTCCTGTTTATCGGCTATGCCTGCTACGGGTACTTCGTAGAGATGTTCTACTACTACGGCAACAGTGTCAGGCCGCTGGCGGCGACCGCCGCCTGCACTCTGGGGGAAGGCTGGTCGATCCTGGTCAAGCTGGATGAATTCCAGGCACTGACCCAGGACAACTGCGGCATGTTGCAGGGGGCGCTGTGGCAGGTGGGCAGCGGCCAGGTGGTGGCCGACGCCGACACCCTGCGCGCCACCCGCTGGCTGGCCTGGGCTGATGTCATCAATTCCGTGACCTGGATCCTGGTGGTCCTGCTGCTGGAAATCGACGTCCGGCTGCAGCTGCGCGGTGCCTATACCGGTCGCGTACTGTTGACCAGCAAGCTCGGCAAGCTGGTGCTCTACAGCATCCTGTTCGCCGCCGCCGTCTACTGGGGCTTCAAAGGGGATTTCCTGGACTTCTGGGACGCTTTCCTGTGGCTGTTTGCCTTCTTCTTCATCGAGCAGAACCTGTTCGCCTGGCAGGCGGAAACTGACGAGGCGCGGGAGTCCCTGCCACAGGCCGGCTGATTTTCCCGGCCCCAAAAAAAGAAAACCGGCGACAAGCACCGGTCAAGCTACATCTTCCAGGAGAACAACTAGTAACTGGTTCTGGGAGGGTCGATAGTCATTCCCGTCACCCGCATGCCGATCGGCAGGATGATGAGCGCGATGACCAGCGCCAGCATGATATCGGGAGCAACGGCCTGGCTGCCCAGCCCCTGGGCGTTTACTTGAGCGAACAGGGAAATCGCCCCAATGATGCCGAGTTCAGCCAGGCCGCGCTCGTACAGCAACATCGTCGTAATAGCCACGGCGGAGAACATCAGGTCAGGTTCCCGGGGCAATTGCAGCGTGGTGAGGGCAACCTCAGACACGAGCAGCGATACGACGAGTGAACACGGTATCGATATCAGTAGTGACTTCATTTGTCTGCACCTTAAAATCCAGCGTGTGCAGTCCGGGCTGCCATTGAGTGACGCTAGCTGCCCTTCCTTGACACTAAGTGTCGCAAAGGGCGCAATTTTTGCCAGTGGTTGGGGAATACAATGGGACTCGTGTCACAGTTGAATTTGCATTGATTCGACATAAATGTGACACGAGTCACATTCATTCTCGGCCCGGATGAGATGACACGGGAGAATCGATGGATATCGAGCTGCTGAAAACCTTCCTGGAAGTGCGCAGAACCCGGCATTTTGGCAAGGCGGCGGAGAATCTCTACCTGACCCAGGCGGCCGTCAGCGCCAGGATTCGCCAACTCGAAGACCTGCTGGGGGTAAAACTGTTCATTCGCAGCCGCAATAACATCCAGCTCACCAGCGAGGGCGAGCGGCTGGTCACCCACGCCCAGACCGTACTGTTGGCCTGGACCCGGGCCCAGCAGGAGGTGGCGCTGAAAACCGGCCAGACCAGCCAGATTCACATTGGCGTGCGGTCCGGGCTGTGGAGCCCGGCCCTGCAGGCGCGCCTGCAGCAGTTGCACGGTGATATGCCGGGGGTGGTGTTGCGCACCGAGGGGCATATGTCGGATGCGGCGGTCAAAATGCTGCTGGACCGCACCCTGGATGTGGCCATTTCCTACGATCCACCCAACCTGCCGGAGTTCAAAGTGCGCGATATCGGTAGCATCAGTCTCCGGTTGTACAGCGCCAATCGCAGGGCGACGGTGGCAACGGCCCTGGATGGCGGCTACGTGTACGTGGATTGGGGCAGTGCCTTTGCGCGTTTTCATGCCAAGCGTTTCGGTGAGGCCGTCGTGCCGGTGCTGCGCACCAATATCAGCGAATCGGCCCGGGCTTTCATCCTCAGCAACGGTGGTGCTGCCTACCTGCCGACCAGCCTGGCGGAAGGCGGCCGTCCGAAGCTGCACCCGGTGGCCGACGCGCCTGACTACACCCGCAAGATTTGCGCGGCCTACCGCTCCAATGCCGACAAACTGGAGTTGATTGAATCGGTGCTGGACGTGTTTGGGGATATTGCAGTCTGAAATCGGGCAGCGACCGGGTTCCCCGCCCGGCTGCCTGACGGTACTCGGAATCTATTGGGGGAAAAGCAGTAGGGAATAAGCAGCTACACGCCGACCAGGTCGGCGTTCTGGCTGGAGGACGTCATTCGTCTTCCCAGTCGAGATCCAGGTAGTCCAACTCCTCGCGCATGCGTTTTTCTTCGAGGCGCTGCTCGGCACGGCGCCGGAGCTGTGCCAGACGACTCTTGCCATTGGTCTGCGGGGTCTCGTCGTCAGGCGCATCGTCCATTGAGTCCAGTACTGGCTCGAAGAACTCGTCAATGCTATCGCTGAGGCTGGTCTCGCTCGTTCGCTGTCCCATATCACCTCCGGAACGTCGGTTGAGCTGTTGCTCGCTGGCAATATCTCGCAGCGAACTGGCTGGAGTAAATCAAAACTTCTTTGGACTATCGATAAAAATATTTTATCGAACTTCCCGTCCTGACCGCGCTGCATGCCAGGGAGAAGTGGGGGAGCGCGCCGGCGCCAGGTCGTCCCTGACAGCGTTGCATCTTCTGCGCGTCCCTGCCGTCCACGGCACATCCCTGTGCAGGCTCTGCGGGCCAACGTGGCGGGGCCACCCTGGCCCAACCTTCCCTGGTGGTGGACTGAAGCTACGACGCCGGCGTCGCTCCTGGTCGAATTAATGCAAATCCGTTGCCAGTTTTGCATGGCTGTAAATCAACGGTTTGCCGCGACCCTGCCGGCCTGCTGCGGTGTCCGGACATGTCCGCGTGATGTCCGCGGACATGCCTCACGCGTTTTGCCACGCGCTGCTACACTGCCAGGACTCGCCAGGGAAGGCGTTTGAAATCATGGATGACAAGCAGCAGATTGCACCGCTAAGCGGTGAGTTTCGCAGCGCCCCTCTGGAGCGCAGCTACCGCCGACAGCAGGCGGTTGCTGAATTACGGCAGTTGCGGCTGTTGTGGTTCACGGCACTGGCCTGCTTCGCACTGTACCTGCCCGTGGAGGCGCAGGTGCGGGGGGATTGGCCGGGCTGGCCCGAGCTCTGGCCGCGGCTGGGGATTATTTCGGTCGGTGTCCTGGTGTTGCTCACCCTGCGCTATCCGGCAGTGATTGCCGCCCGGGACTGGGTCAGCAGTGCCGGCCTGGTGACGGCCATGGCCTGCTATGGCTGCCTGCTGGCAGCACGCGCTGACGGCAGCTCGGGGGCATTGCTGTTGTTGCTGCTGGGGAGCTACCTGTTCTCTCCCTGCCGCTACCGTCTGCACTGCGCCACCGGCATGCTAGGCAGTCTGCTTGCCGCCGTGCTGGCGGGCGGAAGCGTCTCCGGCCTTGAACTCAGCTATCTGCTGCCCGCCAATATCCTCTCCGCCCTGGCGCTTTCCGGCCTGAATCGCAGCCGCCGCCAGCTTTACCTGCAGAGCCGGCGTCTGGCGCGTGAAGTATCCCGACGCCGCGACGCCCAGCGCCGCCTGGGCCAGGCTCATCGCCGCAACCTGGCACTGTTGTACAACGCCCTGCCACCGGCGGTGGCACAGCAGCTACGCGACCGCCCTGGCTCTCGCCCGGTGCGGCTGCTGTCTTCGGTAACCGTGGTGTTTGCCGACATCGTCGGTTTCAGCGACTTGGTCCGCCAACTTACCCCGGGGCAGTTGCTGGCGCTGCTGGATGCCCTGTTCTCCGCCTTTGATGCGGCAGCGGAGCGGCGCGGACTGGAGAAGATCAAGACCATCGGCGATGCCTACCTTGCTGTCGCCGGCCTGACGCCGGGGGAGTCGGGCAGCGGTCTGCGGGCGGTGGCCATGGCGCGTGATCTGCAGCGCGCCGCCGCGGCGATAGGCCGGCGCCGACAGCTTGACCTGAAGCTGCGCATCGCCCTGCATACGGGGCCGGTGGTCGCCGGGGTTCTGGGTAGCAAGCGCTACGCCTTCGATATCTGGGGCGAAACCGTGAACATCGCCAGCCGTCTGCAGGCGGCGGCACCGGTGGATGGCATCCTGATCTCCGAGGCCACGCGTCTGGCCTGCGCCGGACGTCTGCCCCTTGGCGCGGGTCAGCGATTCGAGTTGCGCGGTTGCGGCGTGGTTACCGCGGCGCTGTTGGGGGGCGCTGAATGCCGGCGCGAACCCGCTCGGCAATCAGGGTAGCGGTGGCCTCGGCCGACTGCGCTTCGCAGGACACCGTGAAGCTGGCAAAGCGCTGGTACAGGGGCTGGCGCTCCCGGTAGATATCCGCCAGGGTCTGGCCCGGCAGAAAGGCGATGCCGCGGTCCGGTCGGGACTGGATGCGCTGCTCCAGGGCGGGCAGAGACACTTCCAGGTACACCACCGGCCCCGCCGTCTGCAGGCGTTCCATGGCGGGCTCGCTGTACACCGCGCTGCCGCCGGTGGCGATCAGGTAGGGGGCCAGCGGCATGTCCAGCAGCACTGACTCCTCCAGAGAGCAGAAGGCCGCGAAGCCGAGCCGGTCGACGCTGTCCTGCAGAGGCTCACCCTGGTCGACCTGGATGAGCAGGTCGGTATCGACAAAATTCAGGCCCAGCTGCTTGGCCAGCAGTACACCCACAGTGCTTTTGCCGGCGCCTGGCATGCCGATCAGGCTGACAGTTGAATAATCCATGGCCCAGTCTACCACCGGCTTGCCCCGGCCCGGCCGGCTGGGTAGAGTGGCGCTCCATTTCATCTTCCCGGGAGAGCTTATGCTGACCGTACCGCTGGATGCACTGCATCGTGAGCTGGGAGCCCGCATGGTTCCCTTTGCCGGCTACGAAATGCCGGTTCAGTACAGTGACGGCATTATCGCCGAGCACCAGCACACCCGCTCAGCGGCGGGGCTGTTTGATGTCTCACATATGGGGCAACTGCGGATCAGCGGCAGCGGCGTGACCGGGGCCCTCGAAGCACTGCTGCCAGTGGACCTGGTAGGGCTGCCCGACAATGGCCAGGTCTACGCCCTGTTGACCAACGACACCGGCGGTGTCCGCGACGACCTTATTGTCACCCGCTGGGATGCCGACAGCTTCTTCCTGGTGGTCAATGCCGCCTGCAAGGAAACGGATATTGCCTACCTGCGCGAGCGGTTGGAAGGGTTTGCGCTGGACGTGATGGAAGACCGGGCGCTGCTGGCGCTGCAGGGCCCGCAGGCGCGCGAAGTGATGGCCGGCGTGCTACCCGCGGCCGCGGGGCTGGCCTTTATGAACGGCTGTCATGCCGAGTTCGATGGTGAGTCTGTCTACGTGACTTGTTCTGGCTATACCGGTGAAGACGGCTTCGAGGTGTCGCTGCCGGCGAATCGCGCGGAGGCTTTTGCACGCCTGTTGCTCGCAGATGATCGAGTGAAGCCGGTGGGCCTGGGCGCGCGCGATTCCCTGCGCCTGGAAGCGGGCCTGTGCCTCTACGGCCACGAACTGACTGACAGGGTCACGCCGGTCGAGGCGGCGTTGATGTGGTCAATTTCCAAAGCCCGGCGCCGAGACGGTGAGCGCCCGGGAGGCTTCGTTGGGGCTGAGGCGATCTTTGCTCGCCAGGACGATGGCGGTGACTTGCGTCGGTTGGGCCTGACGGTTGAAGGCAAGCGCCCTGTGCGCGAAGGCCAGATGGTTATGAGCACCACCGGTGACCCGGTGGGCGTGGTGACCAGCGCCTGCATGGGTGTCACCCTGGGGGCGCCCATCGCCATGGCATTTATCGATGCAGCCTACAGGGAACCGGGCACTGCCCTGGTGGTGGACGTGCGCGGTAAATCGCTGCCGGTCACCGTTACCCGTATGCCGTTTGTGCCGCAGCGTTACTTTCGCGGCTGAGAGGGGTTCAGCACCCTGGCCGGCGCGGTATCGCCACGCTGGTGCCCGCGCGGCAGCTTGCTGAACTCCGCACGGTCCGGCAGCTTGCCGCCACTGTCCCCATAGGCTGCCGCCAGCAACCGCTCCGCGGCCATACCGGCGTCTGCCTCACCCGCCGTGGTGCGCAGGCTTAACCAGCCGGCTGTTCCCGTGCGACTGTTCAACCAGCGATATAGGGCGCGTGCAGCGGCATTGGCGTCGCCGCGCCCAAGCGCCTTGCGGGCTTGCTGCAGCGGATTGACGGGGCGCTGGCTGAGTCTCCAGGCCAGCGCCGCCAGCGCTAGCAGGCCCAACAGGCCGAGCAACCACAACAGCCCATGCTTTGGCGGGGTTGTGGTTTCTACAGCATCGGCCGCGGCGCCGGCATTGATGTCCACCGCCGCTAACAATGCGGTCTCCAGGCGACCCGTATCGGTGTTCCACCAGTAGACGGTTTGTTCCGGCAGTCGGTACTGGCCGGACTGTTCGACCACGTAGGTGGCGCTCTGCCGCCGCAGGGCTGTCGCCTCCCCCCGGTTGCTGCGATCCTCCAGTTCGGGCAGGTCTGGGTATACCGCCAGCCCTGGGGATTCTGCCAGCTCCGGCTCGGGCAGCATCAGCGAGGTCAGCCGGCTGGCCTCCAGTTCGATGCTGCGGGTGAAGGCGTCACCGGGCACCAGGCCCTGCAGCGAGCGGTCGAAGCGCTGGCGAATCGCCAGGGATGGTGTCGCCAGCCAGCCTTCCAGTTTACTGACCGCGGCGGGCACCCCGGCGCTGAACGCCAGCGCCTCAGTGGCCACCTCCCCGCGCACTATGCCGAGGGCGGCGTCGTTGACGGCGAGGCTCAGGATGACCGGCGGCAGTCGATAGTCGCCTTCCCGCTGTGGGTAAAGCTCCAGCTGCCAGCGCTGCACCACCCAGGTCGCCCCGGCTTCCCGGCGGCTGAGGTTTACTGCAAACTCATTGCGCCGAAGTATCAGCAGTCCGGGTACCTCCGGCGCCCGTATCCCGGTGCCACCGGCAAACCAGCGCGGTGTGGACACCTCCATGACCAGCCGCACTTCTTGGCCGCGGACGATGTTTTCGGCTGGCTCCAGCCAGCTACGGATGCGCAGGCGATCTTCCGCCAGCAGGGTGTCCACGCCCTCGGCCTGGCCGGGCGCGGCCGGCAGCATCGCCAGCAGCACAGTCAGTAGCATCGCGACCCACCTCACTGGCGCCGCTCCAACTGCATGCCAAACTTGATCGACAGGAAATGGGAGGGGTCGCGCTGCACGCTGCGCATCCACATCTCGCTGACCTTCTCGTCCCGCAGGATGTCCTCGGCGCTGAGCTGTTCAATCTGGTCGGCCGCCATGGTCATGCGCTCAGCGCCCTCCGCCCTGCGCGGTTCATCTTCGCCGAGCTCTTTTGAGCCCAGGCCTTCATCGGCCTGGGACTCGCTCATGATATTGATGGCGTCGATCAGTTCCTGGACGATTTTTCGGTTCTGCTCGGCAGCCGTGAAACCGGGGTTCTCCGCCAGCAGGTTTTCATAGATCGCCACCGCGCGCAGGTAGCGCTCACCGTGGGCCAGGGCGTTGGCCTGGTTGAAGCGCGCCTCGGCTGTATCCACTCTCGCAAAGTACTCGGCGGCGAGATCGAACTCCTCCGCGTAGTAGTAGGCAAACCCCTTGCGCAGGGGGTCGCGAAAGCGCTGGGCTGCGGTCTCGTAGTCACCGCGTTGCATCAGCAGGGCGCCCTGCTGGTCCGGCGTCAGCCATAGGTCCAGGAAGGCATTGCCCTCGGCCTCAGCCGTCTGCGGCTGGCCCAGCACCAGCCCGATCAGCAGGCACCACTGCAGGGTCCAGCCCCGTCGGAACCACAGCAGGAACAGAGCCAGGCAGGGAAACACCAGGCCGTAGCCACTGTCCAGCCAGGGCACGGCACTGTCCTCGGTGACCACGTAGTGAGCCTCGACACGGCGGGCAATATCGCGCACATCGCTGTCATCAATACTCAGGCTGAAGTAGCGGCCGCCCGAGCGGCGCGCCAGCGATTGTAAGGCGGCGGCCTCCAGTGGTGCGGCGCCGTCGGCGGGTTGCCCGGTGCCAACGCCCAGCACCAGTAGCTGGTGGGGGCGCTCGTCAAACCAGCGGCTGAACTCGTCGGCGCTGCTGTCAGAGACGCCATCGGTGATCAGCAGCACGGTAGTGGGAGCCGTGCTGTCACCGACGATGCGATCGACCAGGGGCAGGGCGTACTCGGCGAACTTGCCGCGCCGCGGCATGATGTCGGTGTCCAACGCGGCCAGGTACTGCCAGAGGATGTCGATATCATCGGTCAGGTCGAGCACCGTGTGCGCGCTGCCGGCGTACACCACCATCGCCGTGCGCGAGCCGGCGCGCGCGGCCAGCAGGTCGGCGACCTTCTGGCGCGCCCGCACCAGGCGCGTGGGTTGCACATCGGTGGCCTGCATAGAACGTGAGGTGTCCAGCAGCACCACCAGGGCGGCTTCATCCCGGGTGAGGGGTGAGGGCTGCTGGCGCCAACTCGGGCCCATGGCAACAATGGCCATGATGACCATCAGCAGAGCCGCCACCGTCGGCGGGCTCAACAGGCGGTGGCCGAACTGGCGCAGGCGCAGGGCGTTCAGCAGGTGCGGCGCAATGATGTCGTCCCAGCGCGAATCGTGACGCTCCCGGCGCCACTGCATCACCAGCGCGATGGCGGGTAGGACCAGCAGCAGACCCCAGGCCGGGCGCAGGAAGTGGAAGTTCTCCAGCAGCGTATCAGTGGGCATGGCGAGCCCGGCGGCGGCTGGCATCGAAGCCGGCGAGCAGGTGGTAGATGCCGTAGTACAGCATCACCAGCGCGACCGGGATGTGGTGCAGGCTGTGTCGTGGCCGGAAGCTGATGCTCTCGTATTCTTCCGGTTCCAGGGCGGCGATGGCGGCATAGGCGCCCTCGAGTTCGCTGCGGTCCATGGCCTGGAAATAGGCGCCGCCGGTCAGCTCTGCCACGCGCTGCAGGGTTTCCACGTCCAGCGCTTCTTCGCCGACGCTGGTGGGATCCCCCATGGCCACGGTGTGGATGCGGATATCGCGGCTGCCTGCGACCTTGGCGGCTTCCACCGGGGGCACCGTGCTGCCGGTGTCGTTGCCGTCGGTCAGGATCATCAGCACCCGGTTCTCCGTTGCGGATTTTTCGAACAGGTGAATGGCCAGCCCGATGGCGTCGCCAAACACGGTGCTCTGGCCGGCCATGCCGATCTCGGTTTCCATCAACAGCGTCCGCCAGGTGTCGTGGTCCTCGGTGAAAGGTGCCTGCAGGTAGGGCGCGCTGCCGAACACAATCAGGCCCAGCCGATCGCCGCCGCGCTCCTCGGCCAACTCGGTGAGCACGCGTTTGACAGCCTCCAGGCGGTCGATCTGCTCGCCGTCCGGAGTGGCAAAGTCGGTCGCCTGCATGGAGCCCGACAAATCCACGGCGACCATCAGGTCGCGGGCGGAGCGGGTCTGCTCGATGGGCTCGCCGACCCACTCGGGTTTGGCGGCTGCCAGCACCAGGCATAGCCAGGTAAACACCAACAGGATCTTCTGCAGGGTCGTTTTTACCAGCACCACCGCGCCGGTCTGGGGTGCTTCCTCACTGAGTTCCACCAGCCGCGTGAAGAAAGGCACCTTGACCGAATCGCGGCGGTGCTTGAAAGCCGGCAGGTGACGCAGCAGCAGGGGCAGCGGCAACAGCAGCAGCCACAGGGGGTGGGCCAGCTCGATCACGGGGAGGGCTCCGGGTGCTGCCTGACCCAGGCGGCACAGTCCGCGACCAGGCGGTCGAGTTCCTCGGGTTCCAGGCTGGACGGTTGGCGATACTGGGCTTCGCCCAGTAGCATTCGGCTGCTGTCGCAGAAGGCTGTGCCCCGAGACTCCAGCCACGCCAGCCAGGCGTCTCCGCTCAGCGGTGCGACCTCGCGGCGCGGGTAGGCGGCCAGTGCAGCCATCTTGAGAATTGCGGCGATGGCCTGCAGGCGCGCGGCGGGATCACCGCCGACGCTGGCCAATGCAGCCAGTGCTTCACGCCGGTAGCGATCACGCTGCCAGCGCCGCCAGGCCCGCCAGCCGCGCCAGGCCAGCCAGGCCAGCAGCAGCGCGACGGCGACCAGCCAGCCCGACGTCTGCGGCCACCAGGAAACGGGTTCCGGTGGCAGGACTTCCTGGATGCCGCGGATCGCGTAGTTGCCAAAGATCTCCGGCAGCGGTGGCGCGGCCATGTTCAGTGTCGCCCCAGTGTCTGTCGCAACTGTTCGAACACCGGGGCCACCGTATTGATCGGCAGCACCGGCATGCCACGTTTGCGCAGCTCCAGCTGCAGGTCGCTGAGCCCCGTCTGGAAGCTGTCCTGGAAGCGTTTACCGAGTTCACTGCGTTCCGGTTCGACCTGAAGCTGGTAGTGCCCGTCTGACACCACCAGGCTGCTGGCCGGGGTGATGTCCTGCTCTAGTGGGTCGAACACCAGGGCCGCGATCAGGTCGTTGTGACGGGCCATGCGCTTGACGCTGGCGAGGCTGGCCGCGCCCCAGCCGTCGAAATCGGAGACGATACAAACCAGGTAGTCGTGGCCCGCCATGCGCTCGGCGATGTTCAGGGCCCTGGCCAGTTGGTCCGGCGCCGGTGGCGAGGACTGGTCGGCGCGCAGCTCGCCGTTCATATCGCTGAGCTGGCCGAGGCTCTTGAGCAGCATGCGCTCGCTGCGCGACGGGCGGGATTGCAGGCAGCGGCTGTCGTTGAAGAGAATGGTGCCCACCCGGTCACCCTGGGACAGCACCCGCCAGGCGGCGAGCGCTGCCAGCTCAGCCGCCACCACGGATTTCATTTTCACGCGGCTGCCAAAGAACATGCCGAGGCGCTGGTCGACCACCAGGATAACCGGTCGATCCCGCTCCTCGGTGTAGACGCGCACGTGGGGTTTGCCGGTGCGATTGGTGACCCGCCAGTCCATGGTGCGGATGTCGTCTCCCGGCCGGTAGTGGCGGAGTTCCTCAAAATCCAGTCCGCGGCCCCTGAGCCGGGAGCGCTTCCGGCCCGCCAGCAGGCTGCCCAGGGGCTGTTGTGGTAGCAGGGAAAAGCCGTGGGCGTCGTGACGCAGCCGGGCCAGGCTGGCAGTGTCGGTATAGATGCCCGTGGACATCAGGCCACAGCCACCTGGCGCAGGATCTCGTCGATCACCTGGTCGGGGGTGATATTGTCGGCCAGTGCGTCGTAGCTGAGGATCAGCCGGTGGCGCAGGACACCGTGCGCTACCGCACGCACATCGTCCGGGTCTACGAAGTCGCGCCCCTGCAGGAACGCCCGTGCGCGGGCTGCCCGGTGCAGGCTGATGCTGGCCCGCGGACTGGAGCCGATTTCAATCCAGTGCGGCAGTTCACCCTCAAAGCCGCCGGGTGCGCGGGTCGCCATGACGATGTCGACCATGTAGCGCTCGACGTTGTCGCTGGCATGTACCTGGCGAACCGCGTCGCGGGCGGCGAACACCTGGTCCTGCGGTACCACCGTCGCAGAGGACTCGGAAGGCGACTCTTCACCGTGTACCAGGCGCACGATACCGAGCTCGGCGTCGCCATCGGGATAGTCCAGGTTTACTTTCATCAGGAAGCGATCCATTTGCGCTTCGGGCAGGGGGTAAGTGCCCTCCTGTTCGATGGGGTTCTGGGTGGCCAGCACCATGAACAGCGGCGGCAGGGGGTAGGTCTTGCCGGCCACGGTGACCTGGCGCTCTTCCATGGCCTCCAGCAGGGCGGCCTGCACCTTGGCGGGTGCGCGGTTGATCTCGTCGGCCAGTACCAGGTTGTTGAAGATGGGCCCCTGCTGGAAGGTCAGGGTCTGCTGCCCGGCCACGTCCTGATACACCTCGGTGCCGGTGACGTCCGAGGGCAGCAGGTCCGGCGTGAACTGGATGCGGCCCAGGCTGGCCTCCAGCACCTGTGCCAGGGTCTTGATGGAGCGGGTCTTCGCCGTACCGGGATAACCCTCCAGCATCAGGTTGCCGTTGCAGAGCAGGGCGATGGCCAGTGCCTCCGTTACCGCTTCCTGGCCGATCACCGAGCGATTCATCGCCTCGATCACGGCGTTCACCGCATTCCGTGTGGTTTCCAAGCTGTATCCTTGCGTAGTCTCCGGTAAGGCCTGTAAGTGTAGCCGTAGCCATAGTGTGTGGGCGAGGCTGTATACTCGCTGTCAAGACTGCAATGGAGAAGCCCATGGCGAAGGGTATGGAAAAGGTCGGTAATGTGCTGACCACGATCCGGGTGTGGACGGTCAACCTGCTGACCCTCGGCTTCCTGGTCTACCTGCTGGTGGTCGTGTTTGCGTTACTGGCCCAGCGGCCACCGAGCGTTGACCCGGACGGCCGCGTGCTGATCATCGCCCCCGAGGGCATCGTCGTCGACCAGGCCGCCTTCCGCTCGCCGCTGAGCTTCCCGCCCGACTTTGATGCTCCGGCCCAGATTCAGGCCCGCGACCTGTTGCGCGTGATCGATGCCGCCGCCGAGGATGAACGCCTCTCGGGTGTGTTGCTGGACTTCGGCAAGACCCGGTTCGGCGGTCCTTCAACGGCGCTGGAGGTTGCCGCCTCGCTGGCCAGGCTGCGCGATGGCGAAGCACCGGTCATTGCCTACAGTGACAGCCTCAGCACCGGCGGCTACCTGATGGCCGCCCAGGCTGATGAGGTCTACATGCACCCGTCCGGCGCGCTGATGTTGTCCGGTGTGGGCGGCTATGGCAGCTATGTCCGCCAGCTGGCGGAAAAACTCAAGCTCACCATTCACAACTACGCCCAGGGTGAATACAAGTCGGCGGTCGAGCGCCTGGCCCGCGACGGCATGTCAGACAAGGACCGGGAGCAGCGTGAAGCTCTGTACCAGCCGATCTGGGCGGCCATGAAGCAGAGCATGGCCGCCGGTCGCGGGATCGACGGCGAGGTGTTCCAGACCCTGGCGGACGACTACCCGGTACTGCTACTGGAAGAAGCCGCCTACGAAAACCTGGCGTTTGCGCAGGCCGAAGGCGCCATCGACGGCACCAAGACCTTCCCCGGCTTCCGGACCTGGATGATGGAGCGCTTCGGCACCGACGAGGACGCCGAGCGCGAGACCTACCCGCATATCACTGCCGCCGCCTACCTGGCCCAGCTTGAGAAGCCGGAGGGGGAGGGTGACGACGCGGTGGCGGTAGTGTTTGCGGAAGGTGGCCTGCAGCGCGGCGAGGTCAGCCCGGGGGTGGCGGGCTCCGACGAAATCGCCAGCCAGGTACGCCGTGCCTACGAAGACGAGCATACCCGCGCCATTGTCGTGCGGGTCAACAGCCCCGGCGGTTCAGTGATCGCCAGCGATATGATTCGCGAGGAGATGATGGCTGCCCAGGGCCGCGACCTGCCGGTCGTTGTATCCATGGGCAATTACGCCGCCAGCGGCGGCATGTGGGTGAGCAGTCCGGCGGACCGGGTCTTTGCCCAGCCAACCACCATCACGGGTTCTATTGGCGTGGCGGTGGTTTTCCCGACGGCGGAAAACCTGTTCGATTACCTCGGCATACAGCACGACGGCGTGCGCACCAGCAAGTACGCTGGCTGGGGCCTGCATCGCCCGACGGACGAGCAACTGGACGAGTTGTTCTTCAGCCGCTCCGAGACGATCT
The DNA here is from genome assembly GCA_028280635.1 of Halieaceae bacterium. GTDB lineage: Bacteria > Pseudomonadota > Gammaproteobacteria > Pseudomonadales > Halieaceae > JANQIO01. The sequence goes on from JANQLM010000063.1 coordinate 170,356, forward strand.
ATCGCCGCTTTATCGATGTGGTGGCTGAGGGCCGCGAGCTGGAGGCACCGTTTGTCCGCAGCATCGCCGGCGGCCGCGTATGGATTGGCACCACCGCCCAGGAGCTTGGCCTGGTGGATGAGCTGGGGGGGTTGGAGGATGCCATCGAGCACGCCGCGGAGCTGGCGGCGCTTGAGGATTATCGCGTCAACTATATCGAGCGCGAGCTGTCCTTCGGCGAGCAATTGCTACGCGACATGATGCAACAGGCGCCGGTCAGCGTGGCGCCCGGGGTCAAGGATCTGTATCGCCAGGTGGAGGCGGTGTTGGCGCCACTGGCCGAAGTCAGCCAGCCGCGTGTCACGGTGATGTGCTCAAGCTGTATTGTCGACTTGAACTAACCACCTGCGGCGCCGCAATCAAGATTTACTCGAGTCGATAGGCTTTTTTCGCGAGGGTGTAGGCCAGGTCCACCACCAGCTCGGCGGCTTCGTCCTCGGGCAGCCGGTGGTCGGCGACCAGCTCGGCCAGGTAGGCGCAGTCCATGCGCCGCGCCGCGTCGTGGCGGGCCGGTATCGACAGAAAGGCGCGGGTGTCATCGTTGAAGCCCACGGTATTGTAAAAACCGGCGGTTTCGGTGAGCTGCTGGCGATAGCGCCGCATGCCCTCCGGGCTGTCGTGGAACCACCAGGCCGGGCCCAGTTTCAGGCAGGGGTAGTGGCCTGCCAGCGGTGCCAGTTCGCGGGCGTAGCTGGATTCGTCGAGGCTGAAGAGGATCAGCGTCAGGTCGCTTTCATTGCCGAAACGGTCCAGCAGGGGTTTCAGCGCGTTGACGAAGTCAGTGCGGCGTGGCATGTCGGCGCCGCGGTCGCGACCGAAGCGCTGGTGGAGCTCCAGGTTGTGATTGCGCAGGGAGCCGGGGTGTAGCTGCATCACCAGGCCGTCGTCCAGGCTCATGGCCGCCATCTCCGTCAGCAACTGGCCGCGGAACAGCTCCGCCTTGCTACCCTTGCACTTGCCGCGCAGGGCCTTGTCGAACAGGGTTTCGCAGTCGTTGCGCGACAGGTCGGCGGTGGCGGCGGTGGGATGGCCGTGATCTGTGGAGGTGGCGCCCAGCTCCTTGAAGTACTGCCGCCGCCGGCGCAGCGCCATCAGGTAGCCGGCCCAGGTGCCGGTGTCTTCACCGGTGAGGTCGCCCAGGGTTTCCAGGTTGTCCAGGAAGCCCTCGTATTCCGGGTCGACCACCGGGTCGGGGCGGAAGGCGGTCAGCACCCGCCCGTTCCAGTCACTGTCGCGCAGCGCGCGGTGCTGCTGCAGTTGGTCCAGCGGCGATTCCGTGGTGGTCAGCACCTCGATGTTGAAGCGCTCGAACAGGGCCCGCGGTCGGAATTCATCCGTGGCCAGGGCCGCATCCATATGATCGTAGTAGGCGTCGGCGGTTTCCTCATCGAGCTGGGTCCGCAGGCCAAACACCTCGGTGAACACATGGTCCAGCCACAGCCGTGAGGGGGTGCCCCGGAACAGGTGGTAGTGCCTGGCGAACAGCCGCCAGGCCTCGCGCGGGTCGACCCCGGCGGCGCTGCCATCGGCTCTGGGGATGCCCAGTTGGTCGAGGCTGATGCCATGGCTGTAGAGCATGCGATACAGGTAGTGGTCCGGCTGCAGCAATAGCGCGGTCGGATTCTCGAAGGGGGCATTGCCCGCAAACCAGCCCGGGTCGGTGTGGCCGTGGGGGCTGATGATCGGCAGCTCCCTGACCTGCTCATACAGGCGCCTGGCGATGGCGCGCACCGTCTCATTAGGCGGAAACAGGCGATCGGGATGCAGGGCGAGGGGTCGTGGCATGGATTCCGGTTGACGATTCTGCAGGTGGCTTCTACTGTCAATCATCGCCCCGGATATCACGCCGTACAAGGACGAAAGGACTTCCACCATGTTAAAGATTCGTGACGCCCGCGTGATCGTCTCCTGCCCTGGGCGCAATTTCGTGACCCTGAAGATCGAGACCGAAGAGGGCATCAGCGGCATCGGCGATGCCACCCTCAACGGCCGTGAACTGGCGGTCGCCAGCTACCTTCAGGACCATCTCATCCCCTGCCTGATCGGCCGCGATGCCCACCAGGTGGAGGACATCTGGCAGTTTTTCTACCGCGGTGCCTACTGGCGGCGCGGGCCGGTGGGCATGACGGCACTGGCGGCGATTGATGTCGCCCTGTGGGACATCAAAGCCAAGGCCGCCGGCTTGCCGCTGTACCAGCTGTTGGGCGGGCGCAGCCGCAAGGGGGTGATGGTGTACGGCCATGCCAACGGCGCCGATATCGGCGAAACCGTGGAGCAGGTGGGCCGCTATATTGAGCTGGGCTATAAGGCCATTCGCGCCCAATCCGGAGTACCGGGGCTGGCCTCCACCTACGGGGTGTCCGGTGACAAGCTGTTCTACGAACCGGCGGATGCCGACCTGCCCAGCGAAAACGTCTGGTCCACCGCCAGGTATCTGAACCACGTGCCGCAGCTGTTCAAGACCCTGCGAGACACCTATGGGGATGAGCACCACCTGCTGCACGATGTGCACCACCGGTTGACGCCTATCGAGGCGGCGCGGCTGGGCAAGGACCTGGAGCCTTACCGGCTGTTCTGGCTGGAGGACGCGGTGACCGCCGAGTTGCAGGAGAGCTTCCGCCTGATTCGCCAGCACACCACAACGCCGCTGGCCGTGGGCGAAGTGTTTTCCTCAATCCACGACTGCCAGCAACTGATCAGTGAGCAGTTGATCGACTATATCCGCGCCACCCTGGTCCATGCCGGCGGTATCACCCACCTGAAGCGCATTGCCGCGCTGGCAGAGCTCCACCACGTGAAGACCGGCTTTCACGGTGCCACTGATCTTTCCCCGGTGACCATGGGGGCCGCCCTGCATTTCGATACCTGGGTGCCGAACTTCGGTATCCAGGAATACATGCGCCACACTCCGGAAACCGACGCGGTGTTCCCTCACGACTACCGCTTCGAGGACGGCTACCTGCTGGCGGGTGAGACGCCCGGGCACGGGGTGGAGATCGACGAGTCCCTGGCGGCCAAGTACCCCTACCGGCGCGCCTACCTGCCGGTGAACCGGCTTGAAGACGGCAGCATGTTCAACTGGTAGACGCCATCCGGCAGGCCGTGAGCCTTACAGCAATTTCTGAAAAAACTCTTGCAAAATTAAGCCGTTAGGCGACTATGGAAGTCCCACAATGAGCTGGAGAGACATCCGGCCATGTTTGGCTTGCGCCGACCCACCGCTGCCGCACCGGAAGTGGCTGACATCACCCTGGAGCACCCGGACCCGATCGCCAGTGTCGATCGGCGCTACCTGTCGTTCTCCATTGATATCTCGGTGCTGGCCGGGGGCTACTGGTGGGAGGGCAGCAACACCTCACGGCGCGGCCTTGGCACTCTGCGGGTACCGCCCCTGCGGCTGGACCGCAAGAAACTCGACCGGCTGGTGCGTGCCCTGGGTCCCGCCTACCTGCGGATCGGCGGTTCCGAAGCCGACAAGATTCACTACTTCACGGCGCCCGGGGAAGAGCCGGACCCGCTGATTCTCACCCAGGAACAGTGGGACGGTTTGCACAGCTTTGTCAGCCGCAACAAGTTGAAGCTGATCTTTACCGCCAAGTACGGCCTGTTCCGGCGCCGGGAGCACGGCAGTTGGCGCGGCAGCGAGCTGGAAGCGCTATTGCAGTACAGCACTGACAAGGACTACAGGATTCACGTCGTCGAATTGGGCAATGAACTCAACGCCTATTGGGCGTTTCATGGCCTGCGTTCCCAGCCGGGCCCCGTCAACCTCGCCAATGATTACCGCTCCTTCGCCGAGCTGGTGCACCAGTACTATCCGAAAGCACGCATCTCCGGCCCGGGCAGCGCCTACTGGCCCCGCCTGGGGGAAACCATTCGCCCGTTTACCAATATCACACCCCGCTTCCTGCGAGAGGTGTCGTCGCAACTGGATATTGTCGACTGGCACTACTACCCCTTCCAGAGTGAGCGCAGCCCGATTCGCACCCGGAGCGCCACCATTCGGCACCTGATCAACCCCAGCTCCTTCGAAGACTTTGCGCGCTTCGCCGAGCGCCTCAAGGAACTGCGCGACACCTACCTGCCCGGCGCAGAGATCTGGACCGGGGAGACCGGCTCGGCCCAGTGCGGCGGCCAGCCCAAGCTGTCGGACCGCTGGGTCTCCAGTTTCTGGTGGGCCGACCAGTTGGGGCGCGGCGCCCGGGTCGGCCAGCGGGTGATGGTGCGACATTCCCTGCTGGGCGGTGACTACGGGCTGGTGGATCGCCTCAGCCTCAAGCCGCGCCCGGACTATTGGGTGAGCTGGCTGTGGGCCCGGCTGATGGGCAAGAAAGTGTATGCCATCAGCAGCAGCGACCCCCGGGTGCGGGCCTACCTGCACGGCCATCCCTCGGGGGAGGGGCATACATTGATGCTGATCAACCTGCACGACCAGCCGGTCAGCCGGCGGGTTGCTGGCCTGCATTTCGAAGAAGAGCACTACGTGGTGACGGCCCGCGCCCTGACCAGCCGCAAGCTGCGCATCAATGGCATCCGTGCCAGCTTCCGCAAGGGCTCTGTCTCCCTGGACGAATTCCGCACGCCTTTGGAAGACCACGTGCTGCCGCCCTTCAGTATCTCCTTCTGGCGGGTGCGGATCGTGCCCGGCAGCGTGATAGAGCCTATCGGCGGCTAGCCGCCGCGGCCATCCGGCACGCTGGGTCAGTACGTATTCACTGCGAGCGCCGACGACGACCGGGAAAAGAAGCTAACGACTATCGCAGCCATGTTTAATCTCCGACGCACACTGAAGTTTCTGCACAGCGTGGGCGGCGCTGGCATGATCGGTGCCCTGGGCGCCATGCTGGCCCTGCTGACCGTGACACCCGAGCCCACCTCGCTGGAGGAATACGCCGTCATGCGCCAGGCCATTGGCCAGGTGGCCAAGTACCTGCTGTTTCCCTCGCTGGCCATCGTGCTGGTGTCCGGGCTGTTTGCGATGGCGGCCAATCCCGGCTTTCACAACGCCGGCTGGGCCTGGGCCAAGCTGGGCCTGGGTATCATCATGTTCGAGGGCACGCTGTTCAGCGTACAGGGCCCCGCTGAACGCATGGCCATTGAAACCCAGCGGGCGCTGGCCGGCGAAATTGACCCGGCCACCCTGGAGGCCATGGTGGTCGGGGAGTGGGGTTCCCTGTGGGTGATCCTCTCGGTGGCGGTGGTCAACGTGGCCCTGGCGATCTACCGGCCGCGCTTCAGCCGCAAACCCAATCCGCAGGCGGCGGTTGAGCAATAGCCTTATATTCCATTTAAATATAAGTTAATAACCAAAAAGTATATTAGAATCTGCACTGTCGATCGCAGGAGCTTCACCCATGACAGTGCGGTACACCCCATCCACGGCCGTTCGCCCGGTGCCGGAGGTCACACCTTTCTTCCACGAGGCAAGCCATACCTGGACATACCTGGTTGTGGACTCTGCGACATCGCGCTGCGCTATCGTCGACCCGGTGATGGATTTCGACCAGGCCTCCGGTGATACCGGCTTTGCCGCGGCCGATGCCATTGTTGCCGAGGTGCATGGCCGCGGTCTGACGCTGGACTGGATCCTGGAAACCCACGTTCACGCCGATCACCTGTCCGCCGCGCCCTATCTTCAGGAAGCACTCGGTGGCCGGATCGGTATCGGCGCCGGGATTACCGAGGTGCAGGACACCTTCGGCAAAGTGTTCAATGAGGGCACCGAGTTCCAGCGTGACGGTTCCCAGTTCGACCGCCTGTTTGAGGACGGAGACCCGTTCGAGATCGGTGCGCTTGAGGTCCAGGCCTGGCATACCCCGGGCCACACACCCGCCTGCATGAGTTTTGTCGTGGGTGATGCGGTGTTTGTCGGTGACACCCTGTTCATGCCGGACAGCGGCACGGCCCGTGTAGATTTTCCCGGCGGCGATGCCCGCACCCTGTTCCGGTCCATCCGGCGAATTCTCAGCCTGCCCGGTGATACCCGCTTGTTCCTGTGCCATGACTACGGTGGCGAGGGCCGCCAGGTGCAGTGCATGACCACGGTGGCAGAGGAGCGCCATAGCAATGTTCACGTACGCGATGGTATCGAGATATCCGAGTTTGTCGCCCTGCGCGAAGCCCGGGATCGAAGCCTGGCGATGCCGCGGCTGATCCTGCCTTCCCTGCAGGTCAATATGCGTGCCGGCCGGCTGCCGCCGGCTGACGAAGACGGCCGCGTGTTCCTGAAACTGCCGGTCAACGGCTTGTGATGATGGGTGCCCGTCTCCCCTGCCTGGACTGGTGTCGCAACTATGATCGCGTCACCCTGGCGCGGGACCTGGTGGCGGCAGCTATTGTCACCGTTATGCTGATTCCCCAGTCGCTGGCCTATGCCCTGCTGGCGGGGGTGCCGGCGCAAATGGGACTTTACGCGACCATCCTGCCGTTGGTGGCCTACGCGCTGCTGGGTTCCAGTCGAACACTTTCGGTGGGCCCGGTGGCCATTATTTCACTGATGACGGCCACTGCCGTTGGGGAGGTAGTCGCAACCACCGGTGCTGACTACGTCACCGCAACCATAGCGCTGGCGATGCTGTCCGGGCTTATCCTACTGCTGATGGGCGCGCTGCGGCTGGGTTTCCTGGTCAACTTCCTGTCGCATGCGGTGGTGGCGGGTTTCATCACCGCATCGGCGATCATCATCGCGCTTGGTCAACTGCCGGCGCTGCTCGGTGTGGATGCGGGTGGCGGCAACCTCCTGGACCTGTCCTCGGGCCTGCTGGCCACCGCGCCAGCGACCCACCCTCTCACCCTGGTGCTGGGACTGCTGGCGCTGGGCTTGCTGTTGCTATCCCGGCGATGGGTACCCCGCCTGGTGAGCCTGGGTCTGCCGAAGACACCGGTGCAACTGTTGTGCAAGGCCAGCCCGGTGCTGGTGGTGTTTGTCACGGCGGCCCTGGCACGCTGGCTGACGGTGGAGCAGGCCGGTGTCGCGCTGGTCGGCGAGATTCCCGGTGGACTGCCTACCCTGGCATTGCCGACAGTGCTGCCGGAACTGTGGCGAGAACTGTTCGACAGTGCGTTGCTGATCGCCATCATCGGCTACGTGGAATCCGTGTCGGTGGGCAAGACCCTGGCGGCCAAGCGCCGTCAGCGCATTGACCCCAACCAGGAACTGATCGGGCTGGGTGCGGCCAACGTGACCTCGGCCCTGTCTGGCGGCATTCCCGTGAGCGGTGGCTTTTCGCGCTCGGTGGTGAACTTTGATGCCGGTGCCGCCACGCCTGCGGCCAGTCTGTTTGCGGCCGCCGGCATGGCGCTGGCGGCACTCTATCTTGCCCCCTACCTCTATCATCTCCCCAGGGCGACGCTGGCGGCCGTTATCCTGGTGGCGGTGTTCCAGCTGATCGATTTCTCACACCTGCGACGGGCCTGGCGCTACTCCCGCGGCGATTTTATGGCCATTGCCACGACGATTCTGCTGACCTTGCTGCTGGGCGTTGAAGTGGGTGTTATGTGCGGTGTGGTCGCCTCGCTGTTGCTCCATCTATACGAAACCTCACGGCCTCATGTCGCGGTGGTGGGCGAGGTGCCGGGAACCGAGCACTTCCGCAACGTCGAGCGGCACCAGGTAATCACCCACCCGGGCATCATCTCGCTACGGGTGGACGAGAGCCTGTACTTCGCCAATGCCGCCTATATCGAGGACGCCATTTACAGCCTGGTGTCCCGTACACCCCGGTTACGTCACGTTGTCTTGATGTGCCCGGCGGTCAATGCCATCGATCTCAGCGCCCTGGAGGTGCTGGAGTCGGTGAATGACCGCCTCGCCGAGGCCGGTGTGAAACTGCACCTTAGTGAGGTCAAGGGGCCGGTGATGGATTGCCTGCGAAAGTCCGATTTCCTGTTGCGCCTCAGCGGCGAGGTGTTCCTGAGCCAGCACCAGGCCGTGGCTCGGCTCTCCGGTGCCCAGCCCGCACAGCCGCAGGCTCTACTCAGCGCTCTCTAGAACGGCCAGTCGCTGCCGCAGTCGATCCAGGTGCATGGCATTCGGGTGCAGGCCCTGGGCTTCAGCCAGGGCAATGGCTCTTCGGGTCTCGGCGATGGCGTTGTCTGTTTCCCCCGCGATGCGGTAGACCCCGGAGGCGAAGCTCGCAACGTGGGCGTTGTCCGGCTGGTGGCGGCGCAGGTTACGCAGGATGGCGATGGCAGCGTCCGTATTGCCGGCCTGAGCCAGCCCGGTGGCGGCGACGCCCATATCGAACCAGGCGGGCAGGAAGCGGTAGCCCAGTTCTGCCTCCCGGGTGCGGAACCACTGGTCCACGGCTTTTGCACCCGACGCGGCGGCGGTTTCCACTTCCGCCACAAAGCCCCAGGCGGGGAACAGCTTCATAAAGCCCTCGTTCATGCCTGAGACGACGTTCTTGAAATGATCGGTACGCGGCGTGATCTCGAAATACCACTCCAGCCCGGCGGGGGCCCTGGCGGCAAAGCGCTCCGCGAGCGCCTCGCTAGAGGGCAGCGTCGGGCCACCATCGCCCTCGCCGACCGCCATATAGACGAAGCTGTCAGCGGCGGGTGACGCTTTGAACCAGGCTTCGGCCTCCTCGAACAGCACACGGTCGGCGATCCAGGCGCTGCTGCCCAGCGCGATGTAGGCGTCGAACAGGTCGCGTCCGCTGAACAGGCTGTGCAGGGTAAACACTCCGCCAAAGGAGTGCCCGACGATGATGTTGTCGCCGGAGGTGGGGAAGCGTTTGTTGATTGTTTGCTGCCAGTCTTTCTCCACGAAGGCCAGGAAACTGTCGGCCTTGCCGGTGTCGCTGAAGTAGGGGTCCGGTCGCGGCACGTAGTCGCGGTTGCGATTCACGTTGGTGACCGCGGTGACAATCATGGGCGGGAAGATGCTGTTGTCGGCCATGTAGTCCAGGTAGGCCGCGACCAGTTCGAAGTTCCATTCACCATCCAGTACGTAGACCACCGGGTAGCTGTGATCGGGGGTATAGCCCGGTGGCCGGCGTACCAACAGCTCACGGATTTCGCCCAGGGTCCGGGAGTCTATAGTGAATCGCTCGCTGCGGGCGACGGCATCGTCGGTATCGGCTCCGGCACCGCTCGCGAGGAGCAGCGCTAGCAGTATCAGCGTGGTGAGCGGGCGCATCTCAGAGCTGGGAGACGATGATCTTGCCGCGTGCGCGGCCGGATTCCGAGTGGCGTACGGCGTCAGCGGTCTCCGCCAGCGGGTAGATCTTGTCGATCACCGTCCTGACTTTGCCTGCTTCCATCATGGCTGCCAGCTCTTCCATATCCGCGGCCGTCATCTGTGCGGTAAACGAGGTCATTTCCTGGGAGACAAAAGGATTGAGCAGTATGGTGGATATCAGGTTGTAGAACGGCGCTATCCAGTCGCCCTTGGCGCCGCCCACCAGCACCAGCCGCCCCTCCGGCGTCAGCACGCGGCGATTGTTCATGGGACCGTGGTTACCGACATTGTCGACGATCAGATCCCAGGCCTGGCCGCTTTCGATGTAGTTCTCTTCCTTGTAGTTGAAGACCTCGTCCGCGCCGATGGACTTCACCATCTCCACGTTGCGACCGCTGCACACGCCGGTCACGTGCGCGCCCATGGCTTTGGCGATCTGTACCGCGTAGGTGCCGACGCCACCCGAGGCGCCGTTGATCAGCACCCGCTGGCCTGACTGAAGCTCGCCGTGATCGCGCAGGGCCTGCAGGGCGGTAATGGCGGCGATAGGCACACCGGCAGCTTCTTCGAAACTGACGTTTTCGGGTTTATGGGCAAGGGCGCGGTCCTGCGGGCGTACGACGTATTCGCCATAGGCACCCCAGGCGCCGCCGAAGATCTCGTCGCCGACATTGAAGCGGGTGACGTCCGAGCCGGCGGCCACCACGATGCCGGCGAAATCCACGCCAAAGCGGTAGTCGTCGGGTGCGCCGGTGCCGTTGAACAGGCGCAGGACATAGGGGGAGCCGCGCATGTAATGCCAGTCCAGGGGGTTCACGCCTGCGGCTGCCACTTTTATCAATACCTCATCGGCTTTTGGCACCGGTTTGTCCACGGCGGTGTACTCCAGCACATCGGGGGAGCCATAGCAGCGGTAGATCACAGCGCTCATGGTTTCGCCACCGCTGGTGGCCACCGGCGCAGTAGGACAGGCGGTGGTGTTGGATATGGCAACCGCCAGTGCGGCGACGGCTAGAAACAGCAGAATGAGTACTACCAGGAGAATCTTGCGGATCACGGGTTACTCCATGCAATCACAGGACTGGTGACCAGCCTAATGGAAGCCCGGGGAGTTTTCACCGCATTCCGCCGCGCCAGCAGTGCGGCTTAACTCACCGTCCGGATACCGGAAATCGACTCAGGTGGTGAAATCCCGCGCGGCCTTCAGCAGTTGCCGGCAGGTCACCTGGCCCACCAGCCGGCCGTCTTCAACCACCGGGCGCCGTCGCTTTTTCTTGAGCAACATGTCCTGGGCGACGTCGGTAATGTCCTCATGCGGATTGGCGACGATAAGGTTGTCGTCCGCCATGTAGTCTTTTACCTGGCCGATCCCTCCCTCGTTGTAGCTGGTGCTCAGCATCGCCCGCAGGCAGTCCAGCTCCGAGAGAATCCCGACCAGCCGGTCTGCCTCGTCGACTACGCAGAGGCCGGAGATCTTGTTGTCGATAATCAGCCGTATAGCCTCGCCCATGGTGGCCTCGGCGCGCACCGTCACCGGGTGAGCGAGCATGTAGTCCTTGAGTTCGACGGATCGCAGCATAGTGTCCTCCTTTTTGGGGAGCGTTTATTTATGCACAGGTTTCTTAAAGTATAGTTCGCAGAATCTCCATCAATGGTGCCGGCACAATGCCGAAGTACAGCATGGCCAGCACCAGGCCATAGCAGGTCAGGCGTGCGCCCCAGCCCGGCCCTGATGGCTGCTCAGCGTGTGGCTCTGGCTTGAGGGTCATCCGGTAGACCATGCGCAGGTAGTAAAACAGGCCCAGGCCGCTGCCGATCACCAGCAGCGCCAGCAAGCCCCAGAGTTCGCCGGCGATGCCTGCGCTGAACAGGTAGAACTTGCCGATAAAGCCGGCGGTCAGCGGGATACCCGCCAGTGACAGCAGCGCCACGGTGAACAGCAGCGACAGACCAGGCTGTCGCCAGAACAGTCCCTGGAGATCGGTCAGGGTGTCCATCTCTTCAGTGCCCGAGGCGCGTGACAGCAGGCCCAGCAGGGTAAACGCTGCCAGGTTGGTCAGTGTGTAGGCCACCAGGTAGTAGGCGGCTGCCTCCATGGCCAGGGTCGGCTCCGGCACCATGCCACAGGCGACCAGCACAATCAGCAGGTAGCCCATATGCGCGATAGACGAGTAGGCCAGCACGCGCTTGACGTTGTCCTGTAACAGCGCCAGCAGGTTGCCCACCAGCATGGAGGCGCCCGCCACGATGCCGATCACAGTGAGCAGGCCGGGTAGGTCGTAGAGACCGGCGGTCATCCACCAGCGCAGTAATGCCGCAAATATCGCACCTTTGGACACCGCCGCCAGGAAACCGGCGATAGGGGCGGGTGCGCCTTCATAGACATCCGGGGTCCACATGTGGAACGGCACGGCGCTGAGCTTGTAGCCAAGCCCGGCAATGATCAGCGCCGCGGCTGCCAGCAATACCGGTTTGTCCGCCGCCGCCAGCGCCGTGCCCATGGCGGGGTAGTCAAGCACGCCGACAGCGGCGTAGAGCAGCGCAAAGCCGAACAGGAAGGTGGCCGAGGCCGCCGCTGACAGCACCAGGTATTTGATGGCCGCTTCCAGCGGTCGCAGCAGTTTGTCCGGGTAGCCGATCAGCGCATACAGCGACACCGATAACAGCTCCATGCCCAGCAGCAAGGAGGCGAAGTGGTTGGCATAGGCGAGGGTGGCAGCACCCAGCGTGGACAACAGCAGCAGCAGGAAGAACTCCTCGTTCTCGCCTGCCCTCAGCAGCAGGTACTCCCGTGAGATGATGGCGGTAACCAGCCCGCAGGCGATAAACAGGGCGCTGAAGAACAGCGCATAGCCGTCGGCCAGCAATAGCGGTGTCACCACTTCGGGTATTGCCGCGCGCGCCCACAGGCAGGACAGCAAAGCTGTGGCCAGTATCAGCGTCGTGGTCATACAGGCCACCTGGGTACTGCGGCGCACGGAGACCACCAGCATCAGCAGCACGGCGCCGCCGCTCAGCACCAGCAGCGGGGCAGTCGCCACCCAGTTCACGCCGCTCACCCGGAAGCCTCCAGCAACAGGCTGTCTACCGTCGGCTGGGCCAGCTCCAGCAGCGGCTGTGGGTGGATGCCCAGCCAGACCAGCAGCGCCACCATCACCAGCATGGTGATCAGTTCGCGGTTGCCGTAGTCGGGCAACTGGCGGGAGGCGTCCCCCGGGCCCTGGAAACTGCGTTGCAGCATGATGAGGCTGTAAATCGCGCCGGTGACTAGGCCTAGGGCGGCGATCACCGCCATCAGCGGCGCCGCCTGGAACAGGCCCAGCAATACCAGGAACTCGGCGACGAAATTGGCCAGCCCCGGCAACCCCAGTGACGCCATGGTAAACAGCAGGGTGCAGGCACCCATGCGCGGCGCGTTCAGCCACAGGCCGCCCATGCGAGACATGTCGCGTGTGTGCATGCGCTGTTGCAGGGCGCCGGCGGTCATGAACAGGGCGGCGGTGCTCAGGCCGTGGGCGACCATTTGCATGATGGCGCCCTGCAGCGCCAGGCTGTTCCAGGCATAGATGCCCAACAGCACAAAGCCCATGTGGCTGACGCTGGAGTAGGCCACCAGGCGTTTGAAGTCGTTCTGGGCAAAGGCCAGTACCGCGCCGTAGAGGATCCCCGCCGCTCCCAGCGCCATGGCCACGGGCGCAAACTCCGCCGCTGCTTGCGGAAACAGCGGCACCGCAAAACGCAGCAGGCCGTAGGCGCCGGTCTTCAGCAGAATCCCGGCCAGCAGCACGCTGCCGGCGGTGGGGGCCTGGGTGTGGGCGTCCGGCAGCCAGGTATGGAAGGGGAAACCCGGTAGCTTGACAGTGAAGGCGAGAAAGAAGCCCAGCATTACCCAGAAGCCGACCGTGCCGTCGAGCGGCGTGCCCAGCAAGTCGAAGTAGGAAAAGCTGTAGCTGCCGGCCAGCCCTGCATGCTGGTAGGCCAGGGCCAGGATAGACACCAGCATCAGCAGGCCCGAGAGCTGGGTGAAGAGGAAGAATTTCATGGCGGCGTAGGCGCGGTCTTCGTGGCCCCAGATGGCGATCAGCAGGTACATGGGCACCAGCATCACTTCGTAGAACACGAAGAACAGGAACAGGTCCAGGGCCACGAACACGCCGACCACGCCGGTCAGGCTCCACAGCAGGTTGGCCTGGAAGAAGCCGGTACGCTCCTCGATCTCCGACCAGGAGGCGCTGAGCGCAATCAGGCCGAGTAGCAGGGTGAGTGCGACCAGGATCAGGCTGAGTCCGTCCATGGCCAGTTCAAAGCTGATGCCGAAACGCGGTATCCAGTCCAGCTTAAAGTGGGCCAGCCAGGTGTCCGGCTGCTGCGCCGAAGGCAACGGGCTGAATTGCTCCACCGGCAGCCTGGCCACGGCAACTGTGAAATAGAGCAGGGCGAAGCCGATGACACCGAGAGCGACCCAGCGCGGTGCCTGCGGGTTGACGCGTTCGCTGAACCAGGCGAGACCGCCGCCCAGGAACAGAATGGCCAGCAGATAGACCATCAGCCCGCGGCCCTCCAGACAATGCCCAGCAGCACCACGGCACCGGCCGCCATCACCGTGGCGTACTGTCGCAGCCGGCCGGTCTGGGTGGCGCTGAACGCCGTGTTCAATACCCGGCATAGGCTGACCACGGCAGCGTAAAGGCGGTCCACGGGCTCACTCTTCAACAATGTGGCCAGGCCCAGGAAGGGTTTGACCCACAGCCATTCATAGAGCGTGTCTACCCGCCAACCATGGTGCCAGAAGCGGTAAGCCGCCTGGCCAGGGGTTGACGACACCAGCCCGTCGGCCTTGAACTGGCGTCCGAGGAATAGCGCGTAAGCCAGCGCCACCCCCAGTAGCGGTAGGCCAATCGACACCGCTTCGACCCACAGTGGCGGATGTCCGTCCCCCGTTACCGGGAACACCGCCTGCACCGGAATACCTATCCAGCCGCCTGCAAAGGCAAACACGCACAGCACCGCCAGCGGCATCGCCATAGCCGCGCCCGGTTGCCGGTCGGGCAGGGTGTTGGCGCGTCCGAAGAAGACCACGAACACCAGCCGGAAACTGTAGAGGGCCGTCAGGAAGGCACCCAGTATCGCGCCCAGCCACAGCCAGCGGCCAAAGCCCGGGGCATCAAAGGCAGCCAGTACGATCAGGTCCTTGCTGAAGAAGCCCGATGTCAATGGCAGCGCCGCCAGCGCGGCGGCACCGATCAGGAAGCTCAGGAACACCATCGGCAGGCGACTGCGCAGGCCGCCCATGTTCCGTATGTCGTGCTCGTGGTGCAGGCAGTGGATAATGGCGCCGGCGGCCAGGAACAGCAGCGCCTTGAAGAAGGCATGGGTCATCAGATGGAACACACTGGCCGCCCAGGCTCCTACTCCCAGGCCCAGGAACATGTAACCAATCTGGCTGATGGTCGACCAGGCCAGTATGCGCTTGATGTCGTTTTGGCACAGGGCGGTGAAGGCCGCCAGCAGCAGGGTGAGCACGCCGATCACTGCCACCGCCGCCAGTGTCGGCGGCGCCAGTAGGAACAGCTCATGGGTACGGGCGATGAGATAGACCCCAGCGGTGACCATGGTGGCGGCGTGGATCAGGGCGCTGACCGGTGTCGGGCCCGCCATGGCATCGGGCAGCCAGGTATGCAACGGAAGCTGCGCTGACTTGCCGACCGCGCCCCCCAGCAACAGGGCCGTGGCCAGCACCGCGGTGGGATTACCTATCTCCCAGCGTTCACCGGCGGCGGCGCCCAGGGCCTGGATGTCCAGGGTGCCAAACTCGGTAAACAGCAGGAACAGGCCCAGGGCCATGGCGGCGTCCCCGACCCGGGTGACGACAAAGGCCTTGCGCGCCGCGGCGCCATTGGCGGCGTCGAAATGCCAGAAACCTATCAGCAGGTAGGAGCAGGCCCCCACGCCCTCCCAGCCGAAGTACAGCAGCAACAGGTTGTCCGCCATGACCAGGACGAGCATGGCGGTGACAAACAGGTTGAGGTAGGCGAAGTAACGGGCGTAGCTGTCATCCCCGGCCATGAACTCGGCGGAGTACAGGTGAATGAGGAAGCCGACACCGGTAATCACCGACAGCATCACCAGGGTCAGGCCGTCGACATAGAAACTCACACCGGCGGATAGTTCGCCAACCTGCATCCAGGTCCACAGTTCACGCTGCAGGGGCTGGCCCTGCCACTGCAGCACGGTGAGCAGCACGCAGACAGCGGACGCCCCCACCGAGCCTACGCCCAGCAGCGCGACCCAGCGCGGCCCGAGCATGCGGCCGCAAAAAATCAACAGCGTGGCGCTGGCCAGGGGCAGGGCGGGAATCAGCCAGAGCAGCTCGGTCATGTCAGCCTCGCAGGCGAATCGCATCGTCGACGTCGAGGGTCTGGAAGCGGCGCTGGATTTGCAGCACCAGGCCCAGGCCCACCGAGACTTCTGCGGCGGCCACGGTCAGTATCAGCATGATCACCACCTGGCCGTCGGGCTGGCCCCAGTGCGCACCGGCGGCGACAAAGGCCAGCGCCGCCGCGTTGAGCATGACCTCCAGGGACATCAGCACGAACAGGATGTTACGCCGCACCATCAGGCCGGTAAGGCCCAGCGCAAACAGCAGTGAGGCCAGCCCCAGCACGTGTTCCAGCGGTACCTGCAGGCCGTCCACTAGCGCGGGCCCCCGCGGTCCCGGGCCAGAAAGCTGCGGCCCACGTGATAGGCGCCCACCAGGCCGGCCAGCAGCAACATCGAGGCCAGCTCCACGGCCAGAACATAGGGGCCAAACAGGGTCAGCCCCACCGCCTTCGGCTCTACCGTCACGCCGGAGGTGGTGCCGTCCATGCTGCCCTGCAGGATCAGCAGCTCCGCCAGCAGCACTAGCGCGAACAGCCCGGGCAGCAGCCAACTCGACGGTTTCAGCCACTCCCGCTCCCGGGCCTGTCCTGCCTCCCCCAGGTTCAGCATCATGATGACGAACACGAACAACACCATGATGGCGCCGGCATAGATCACCACCTCGAGGGCCGCGGCGAAGGGGGCGCCCATGATGAAAAAGATCACCGCCACCGACAGCAGTGACATGATCAGGTAGATCAGGGCGTGGGCGGCGTTGGTGCGGCTCAGGGCGATCACCGTGGACAGCACGGCGATCGCGGCGGCGACGTAGAACAGGGACAGTATCATCCGTTGCTCCTCGCGCTCATGGCAGCAGGCTCTTGACGTCCACCGGCGGTTCCTCGTCCAGGGCTTCGCCCTTGTCCTTGCCGAAGATCTGCAAGCCCGACACCCGGTAAAAGTTGTAGTCGTGGTATTTGCCGGTGCCGTCGATCAGCAGGTGCTCTTTTTCATAGACCATGCTCTGCCGGTCGTATTCACACATCTCAAAGTCCGGGGTGAGCTGGATGGCGGCGGTGGGGCAGGCCTCTTCACACATGCCGCACATGATGCAGCGCGAGAAGTTGATGCGGAAAAACTCCGGGTACCAGCGGCCGTCTTCACGCACGCCCTGTTGCAGGGCGATGCAGTCCACCGGGCAGGCCACCGCGCACAGGTTGCAGGCCACACAGCGCTCGTCACCGTCCGGGTCGCGGGTCAGCACGATGCGGCCCCGGTAGCGCGGCGCCAGGTAGGGTTTCTGTTCCGGATACTCCACGGTTTCCGCGCGGGTAAAGGTATGGCGCAGGACCGTGCCGAGGGTGCGCAGTTGACTGAGCAGTGAACCCAACATCCTCAGCCCTCCATCCACAGGGCCACGGCCCCGGTGGCCGCCAGGTTCACCAGGGTCAGCGGCAGCATCACTTTCCAGCCGAGGGACATGAGCTGGTCGTAGCGCGGGCGCGGGATGGCTGCCCGCAGCAGGATAAAGAACAGGATGATGATGCCGGTCTTCAACAGGAACCAGGCCAGCGGCGGCAGGAAGTCCGGGCCCAGCCAACCGCCGAAGAACAGCGCCGTCATCATACAGGAAATAAGGATCAGCCCCAGGTACTCACCGAGCATGAACATGGCGAACTTCATGCCGCCGTACTCGGTGTGAAAGCCCGCGGTCAGCTCGTGTTCCGCCTCGGGCAGGTCGAAGGGCAACCGGTGGCTCTCGGCGATGCCGGCGATCAGGAACACGTAGAGGCCGAGGAACTGGTGTACGCAGAACCACATGCCTTCCTGGGCGCGAACGATGTCCTGCAGGCTGAAGCTGCCTGCCAGCATCACCACACCCATCAGCGACAGGCCCATGAACACCTCGTAGCTGATCATCTGTGCGGCGGAGCGCAGGCCGCCGAGCAGGGCGTACTTGTTGTTGGAGGCCAGTCCGCCCAGCAGCACGCTGTAAACCGCCAGCGAGGTCATGCCGAGAAAGAACAGCAGGCCGATATTCATATCCAGCAGATGCATGTCGGGCGAGAACGGCACCACCGCGAACCCCAGCAGCATGGCGATAACGATGGCGGTGGGTGCAAACACGAACACCACCCGGTCCGCGAAGGGCGGCACCCAGTCGTCCTTGGTCAGCAGCTTGAGCATATCGGCCAGCACCTGCAGGGCGCCGAGAGGGCCCAGCCGGTTGGGGCCGTAGCGGTCCTGCCAGATGCCCAGCAGGCGCCGCTCGAACCAGGTCAGGCCCGCCGCCACGCCTACCGCGCCCAGCAGCAGGATCAGGCCG
Source organism: Halieaceae bacterium (assembly GCA_028280635.1). GTDB lineage: Bacteria > Pseudomonadota > Gammaproteobacteria > Pseudomonadales > Halieaceae > JANQIO01. Next base: position 188,265 of record JANQLM010000063.1, read on the forward strand.
AATACCAGGGTGCTGGTCTCGCTCATGACGCTGCCTCCCGGTCGCTGCCGATGACCTGCGGGGGTCGCTGCCAGTCGCTGGCCACGCTCAACGGCACCCATTGGCCGCTGCGCAGTGCCAGGGTTTCCGGGTAACCCACCGCATAGCCGGCGCTGCCGGGTACCTGGCTGGCGTCGATACGCAGCTCCAGGGCGCAGCCTTCCAGGGTGACACCGTCGCCTTCTGCAAGGCCGAGGCTTTGCGCATCGTTCGGGTGCAGGTAGAGGTGAGCACGCCCGGCCCGTTCTGCCGGGCCGGCGCTCAGCCGGCTCAACTCGTCACTGCCAAACAGGTGGTGGCGGCCCTGCAGCAGCCATTGCCCGTCACGCCGGCGGAAAGCCTCGGGTCGCGGCGCCTCAGCTACCGCGGGCATTGTCAGCTCGTCTAGCAGGCGCGCGCCACCGCTGTCGCCCCGCAGCGCCCCGCCAATATCGGCCTGGAACTTGTGCAGTGACTGGTTGGAGTTCCAGCCCGGCGACCAGACGTAGCTCAGCAGGGCCGCCGGCCGGTCCGCTGCGGCGGAACCTTCCATGCTGTAGGCCAGTGCCGAGTCGCGGTCCTCGCTGAGCCTGGGTTCATGCACTGAGACATCCGCGGCCATGGCAGTGCGGCCGCTGTAACGGTGAGGCTGGCGCGGAATCTTCAGGCCTCGGCTGCGGAACTGGTGATCGGGTGCGGCCCGCATCACGCCCTGCAATACCGGGTCCTCACCGGCCAGCGTCGGTACAATGTCGTCGAAGTGTTCGAGGGCGACCAAAGCGGTATTGCCGGCGGCGCGCGCCAGCGCCAGCAGCCATTGCCAACCGGGGCGGCGCGCCTCCGCTGGGGGGTGCACCGGGAAAGCGCGCTGGGCGCGACCCTCCTGGCTGACGAAGCTGGCCTCAGTTTCGGTAAAGGCGGCGGCGGGCAGCACCAGGTCGCAGTACGCCAGGGTGCCGGTTTCCAGGCTGTCGATGCCGATCCAGATGGGAATTCGCTCGCGCAGCGCCTCGACGCGCTCCGGTGACAGGCGTCGCAGCAGGTCGTTCTCGAGAATGATCAGCACCTCGGCGCCGGAGGCTTCCAGGGACTCGAAGCTGGCATGGCTATCCCGGCACAGCAGCGCCTGGCCCAGGCTGTTGCACTCCGGTGTCGTGAAACTCAGCATCGCCTCCCTGCCGGCCCTGGCCAGCGCATTGGCGATGGCGGCCGCGCCGTCCAGCAGAGCGGCCGAACCGGCGCTGGCGCCGCTGATGACCAGCGGTCGCTGGGCCGCCAACAGGTCGTCCCGGATACGCAGAACGGCGGCATCACCGCTGGGCTCGCCGTCGATGGCGGCGGCAATCTGGGCGGCCAGCCGGGCCTGGTCGTCCGCTACCAGGCGGTAGTGGCCGGCGGCGACGTCATCCAGGTCGGTGCTGCCGGCGCTGACGATGTGCAGCGGGCTGCGGCGGTCCTGGGCCAGGTTGCGAATGGCGGCATCCTGCCAGGGCGCCAGCTTGAGTTCCGCGGCCAGGCGATAGGCCTCGTTGCGCACCGACTGGCGCAGGGCGAGGGCGGTGCGGGCGGCGACCTGGGTAAGATCTTCGCCCAGCACCAACACCGCATCTGCGGATTCGATATCCCGGTGGCTGGGATTGCGGGCGGCGCTGTTGACGAGATGCGACAGGCTGCGCTGTAGCAGCTTGTGCTCGCCATCGTCCATACCACTATTGAAACGCTCGGCACCCACCAGGCGTTGCAGCAGCAGGTTGGCCTCTAGGCCGGCCCGCGGCGAACCGATCCCCGCCAGCCGTTTGCCTGCGATGCAATCTGCGAGCTGGGCCTGACAAGCAGCCTGGTCGAGGGCGCGGAAGCGGCCATCCGCCTCACGCCGCGCCGGGTAGTCGATACGCGGTGCGTCGTTGACGTGGTTGCCCCCGAAGCGGCCCCGGTCGCACAGGAAGTAGCCGTTGACCTCGTCGTTGTAGCGGTTGTGAATGCGCTTCAGCCGACCGTAGCGTTCACCGGGCAGGGTATTGCAGCCCACACCACAGCCGGTGCATACCGACGGCGCCGACTGCAGGTCCCACTTGCGGGTGTAGTCGTGCACCAGGGATTTGTCGGTGAACACGCCGGTGGGACAGACCTCCACCAGGTCGCCGGCGAAGGGGCTCTCCAGGGTGCCTTCCCGGTGGCGGCCGAAGTAGACGTGATCGTGGGCCGCGAGGGCGGCTAGGTCGGTACCGCCGGCGTAGTCCCGATAGAAGCGCGTGCAGCGGTAACAGGTGATGCAGCGATTCATCTCGTGATGGATCAGCGGGCCGAGATACTGGTTGCGGTAGGTTTTCTTGGTGCCGCGGTAGTGGCGATCCCGGTGGCCGGTCATCACCGTCATATCCTGCAGGTGGCACTCTCCGCCCTCGGCGCAGACCGGGCAGTCGTGGGGGTGATCCACCATCAGCGACTCCACCACGGTGCGGCGGAAGGCGGCGGCGCGGTCGCCGGTGAGATCGATGATGGCGCCCTCGGTCACTGGCGTCATGCAGGCCATGACGATGCGCCCGCGGGTATCCTCCTCATTCTGGTACTGCACCACCGCGCACTGACGGCAGGCGCCGATGGAGCCCATGGCCGGGTGCCAGCAGAAATAGGGCAGGTCCATGCCGAGTTCCAGGCAGGTCTCCAGCAGGTTGCCGCCGGCTTCCACTTCATAGTCCTGCCCATCGACCCTGATCACCGGCATCTCAGTGCACCTCCCGGTAAGGGCAGGTGCGTTCTTCGATATGGCGCAGGAAATCGTCGCGGAAGTACTTGAGCGCGGACTGCAGCGGCTCCATGGCGCCGGGCGCCAGCGCGCAGTGGGTATTGCCAATGGCGCCGATGTAGCTGACGTGCTGCTCCAGGGTGTCCATGTCCTCAAGTTGCCCACGGCCCTGCTCGATGTCGTCCAGCACCTGGGCGTTCCAGGGCAGGCCGTCGCGGCAGGGAGTGCAAAAGCCGCAGGACTCCTGGGCAAAAAACTCAATCAGGTTTTTGACAAAGCCCACCGGGCAGGTGCGATCGTCGAGAATGATCATGGTGCCGGTGCCCATGCGGCTGCCGGCTTTGCCGATGGTCTCGTAATCCATGGCCAGGTCGAGGTGCTCGTCCACCAGGAAATCGGTGGAGCCGCCGCCTGGCAGAAAGCCGCGTAGCTGGTAGCCGTCCTCCATGCCGCCGGCCCTATCCTCGAGAATCTCGCGCACAGGGGTGCCGATCGGCAGCTCCCAGCAGCCCGGGTTTTTGACGCGGCCGCTGACGCCGTACAGCTTGGTGCCGGCGTCGCCGCCCAGGCCCAGCCCCTGGAACCACTCGGGTCCGCGTTCGATGATATGGGGGATATTGCACAGGGTTTCGACGTTATTGACGATGGTCGGGCGTCCCCACAGCCCTGAGACCTGGGGGAAGGGCGGCTTGGCGCGCGGGTTGGCGCGTTTGCCCTCCAGGGAACTGATCAAGGCAGTTTCCTCACCGCAGATATAGCGCCCGGCGCTGGCGTGCACGTGCATTTCCAGGTGGTAACCCGAGCCAAGGATGTCGCGGCCCAGGTAGTTCTTGGCTTTGGCCTCGGCAATGGCCTCGCGCAGCAGTTGTGCCGCCTTCAGGTATTCCGCGCGGATGAAGATGTAGGCCACGTCGGCGCCGATGGTGTAGGCGGCGAGGATCATGCCCTCGATGAGCTGGTGTGGGTCGCACTCCAGCAGCAGCCGGTCCTTGAAGGTGCCGGGCTCCATTTCGTCGGCATTGCAGATCAGGTACTTGTGGCCGGGGCTGACGTTCTCCATCGGCACAAAGCTCCACTTCATACCGGTGGGAAAACCGGCGCCGCCGCGGCCACGCAGGCCGGAGTCTTTGACGATGTCCAGACAGTCGCCGGGTGCCAGGCCCGCCATGGCGCGCCGCAGCCCGCCGTAGCCGCCATTGGCTTCGTAGGCGGCAAGGTCGGTGGGCGAGCGATCGGCTCGCACGTTGCGGGTCAGGGGCAGCTCGCTCATCCCGGTGTCGCCCCCTCGTCCTGTTCGAGAATGGCGGGGATGCGTTCCACCGTCACATCCTCGAACTTGTTGTCGCCCACCATCATCACCGGTGCGCGGTCGCAGGCGCCGAGGCAGGTGATGGGGAGCAGGGTGAAGCGACCGTCGCTGGTGGTCTGCCCCGGTTCGATACCGAGATGCTCGGTGACGGCCGCGCGAATACCCTCGCAGCCCTTGATCCAGCAGCTCACGCTGTTGCAGACCAGGATGACCTTCTCACCCACCGGCTGGCGAAAGATCAGGTTGTAGAAGGTGGCAATGCCCTCCAGCTCCGCCGGCGGCATTTCCAGGTAGGCGGCCAGCGCTTCCAGGCAGTCGTCAGACACCCAGCGGCGGTGGGCCTGGACAATCTTCAGGGCATCGATCGCTACCGCGGCGCGGTAGGGGGCGTGGGCGATTTCGGCGTCGATCTCGGCGAGCTCGGCATCGCTGAGTGTGAGCGTCTCCGCCGGCAGGCTGTGCAGTTGCTCGCTCATCGGTCCACGTCCGCCATAACAAAATCGATGCTGGCAATGATGGCGATCAGGTCGGGAATCATCAGGCCACGGGACAGCAGCGGAATCTGCTGCAGCACCGCAAAAGAGGGTGTACGGATGCGCGTGCGATAACTGGTGGTGCCGCCGTCGCTCACCAGGTGGTAGCCGTTGAGCCCCTTGGTGGCCTCGATTGGCACGCAGGCCTCGCCCTGCGGTATCACCGGCCCCCAGCTCACGTTGAGGAAGTGGTGGATGAGGGTCTCGATATCCTTCAGCATGCGGTCCCGCGGCGGCGGGGTGGTGAGCTTGTGCTCGGACTTGTAGGGGCCCTCCGGCATATTGTCCAGGCACTGGCGGATGATGCCCAGGCTCTGGCGAATCTCCTCGATGCGCACCCGGGCGCGGTCATAACAGTCGCCGTTGTGAAACACTGGCACGTCGAAGTCGAATTGCTCGTAGCCGCCGTAGGGGCGGTCGCGGCGCAGGTCGAAGTCGACGCCGGTGGCGCGCAGGTTGGGGCCGGTAATGCCCCAGTCGATGGCCTCCTCGCTGGTGCAGCGGCCGATACCGACCGTGCGCTGCTTGAGAATGGAGTTCTGCATGGCCATTTTTTCGTAGTGGTCCAGCCGCGCCGGCATGCTGTCGATGAATTCGCGGACCATCGTGTCCCAGCCCTCGGGCAGGTCCTGGGCGACGCCGCCAATCCGGAACCACGCCGGATGCATGCGGCCGCCGGTAATCGCCTCGACAATGCCGAACAGGCGCTCCCGATCGGCAAACATATAGAACACCGGTGACATCTGGCCCACGTCCTGGGCGAAGGTGCCGTAGAACACCAGATGGCTGGAAATACGGAACAGCTCTGAGAGCATGATGCGAATCACCTGGGCCCGCGGCGGCACGCTGATACCGGCCAGGGTTTCCACCGTCTGCAGGTAGGCAAGGTTATTCATCACCCCGCCCAGGTAGTCGATGCGATCACTGTAGGGGATGTAGGAGTGCCAGGTCTGGCGCTCGCCCATTTTCTCGGCGCCGCGGTGGTGGTAGCCGATGTCCGGCACTGCATCGACCACGACCTCGCCGTCCAGTTGCAGCGCGATGCGGAATACACCGTGCACGCTGGGGTGGTTGGGCCCCAGGTTGAGGAACATGAACTCGGTGTCCTCGGTGGCCCGTTCCATGCCCCATTCTTCAGGCTGGAACAACAATGCCTCCTGCTCGCGGTCCTGGCGATCAGCGTCGAGGCTGAAGGGTTCCATCTCCGTGGCGCGAGCCGGGTGTTCCTTGCGCAGGGCGTGGCCCTCCCAGGTGGGAGGCAGCAGGATGCGGCGCAGGTGCGGGTGGCCCGAGAAGCGGATGCCGAACATGTCCCAGGTTTCGCGCTCGTACCAGTTGGCGTTGGGCCAGATGTCGACCGCGCTGGGAACTTCTTCCGGTTCAAGCACGGCGACCTTGATGCGCAACTGGGCAAAGGGCGTGAGGCTCAGCAGGTGGTAGACCACCGTGAAGTCGGCAGCCGGTTGGCCGTCCCGGTGCTCGCGCAGCCGCTCGTCGATCCCGAACAGGTCGTAGAGCATGGGGTAGTCGGGTTTGAGCTCGCGCAGAACACTGAGCAGTTCGTTAGCCGGCACCCAGTAGGTGGGGGTGCCGTCGGGGCAGTCCTGGCGCGCGAACCGGTCCGCGCCAAAGCGCGTCTTTGCGACGTCTTCAGCTGTGCCTGCGCTGTCGGTCAAGCCTGCGCCAAGCATACGGGCCTCGCTGCGTGTTACCGCGAAATGTAGTTCGGTACTCCCCTAGATGTGGTCCGGACTCCTTAGTTCTGTTTGTTGGCTTCGCTCCTCGAGGAGGCGATCACGCTGGCTGGGCAACTTCGGCTTGATAACCGTTTGGTCGCCGACCACCCAGCTCAGTGGCCGCCTCTCTTGTTTCACTGCGTCCTGCAACATCATCAGCCCCTGCATCAGGGCCTCAGGTCGCGGCGGACAGCCGGGGACGTAAACGTCCACCGGGATAAACTTGTCGACTCCCTGCACCACGCTGTAGATGTCGTACATGCCACCGGAGTTGGCGCAGGATCCCATGGAGATGATCCAGCGCGGCTCCAGCAACTGGTCGTACAGGTGCTGTACCACCGGCGCCATCTTGCGGAAGCAGGTGCCGGAGATCACCATCAGGTCCGCCTGGCGAGGGGTGGCGCGGATGACTTCCGAGCCAAAGCGCGCGATGTCGTGACGGCTGGTGAAGGACGTGGCCATTTCCACGTAGCAGCAGGACAGGCCGAAATTGAACGGCCACAGGGAGTGTGCCCGGCCCCAGGCGATCAGGTCTTCCAGGCGGGCAAACATCACATTGCGCTTGACGTACTGCTCGATGTCGGCGCTGCCGGGGCTGTTGGCGATAACGTCTTCCGGACGACTAAGGCTCCACTCCATCAGGGCGCTTCCCCGATAGGCGGTGCGCCCTCCAGCCCGAGCCGGGTCTTCTGTCCCCAGTCCAATGCGCCGGAGCGCCACTCGTACACCAGTGCGACTGCGAGTACCACGATGAACACCATGATGGCGGCGTAGCCCTGCCAGCCCAGTTCAAAGAAGGCGATGGCCCAGGCAAAGATGAACACGGTCTCCAGATCGAAGATCACGAAAAAGATGGCAATCAGGTAAAACTCGACGGAGAGCTGTACTTGCGAAGAACCCACCGATACAACGCCCGACTCAAAGGGCATATTGGTCGCCTTGTTGGCACGGCGCTGGCCCAGCAGCCAGGACAGGCCCAGCATGGTTGCGACCAGTAGAATCACCGCGCCGAAATAGACGATGAACGGCAGTAGTTCCGTACTTCGCAAATTCACCCCTCGGTATTTATTGTTATTTCAGGTGTTTGTTGTCATGCAGGTCAACGCCTGCTTGCCCGGGTTACCCCTGCGCCGGGCCGCGCAGATATTTCTAGAAACTCTAGCCCAGTTAGCGGTAAACGCAAGAAGGCGACCTGGCAGTCTTTCGACACCAGGTCGATGGGACTGGAGGCGATGATGCCGGGAAAGCCGCCTGGGTCCTGGCCGGCATGCGCCCGCGCTGCGTCTTCATCGGCTTGAGACGCTAGCGGGCCCGAGGCTGCTTTCGGTTGGGCCACGCTGGTCACTCGGTGGACTGTGGTTATACTCTGTGGCCCAGTGTATTAGCGTGGAGATCCGCCGTGCATCTATTCGTACCGAGATTTTCCGCGGTTCGCGGCCTCGTATTGTCGTTGGTCTGCCTCTGTAGTGCTCATTCTGGTGCGGATACGGCGCTGGTGGGCGGCCGCCTGATCGACGGCTTTGGCCACCGGCCGATCGCAGACAGTGTGATCCTGGTAAAGAATGGCCTCATCGAGCAGGTGGGTACGGTGGATACCCTGCCGGTGCCCGCCGGTTACGCGGTGATATCCACCGAGGGCATGGACGTGTTGCCGGGGCTGTGGGAAAACCACGCCCACCTGATGCTGGCGGGCCATTCCGACTACAGCCACTGGGATCCGACCTACATCGATCGTTTTGGCAGCGAGATCATGCCGGCCAGCGCGGTACAGCTGCTGTTGGCGGGGATCACCACCGCCCGCGACCTGGGTGCCCCGCTGGAACCCTCCATCTCCGTGAAGCGGCGCATCGAGTCCGGCGAGATTCCCGGGCCGCGGCTGTTCGTGTCCGGGCCGTTCATCCAGGACAAGCCCTACCCGGGCACGGAGGCCTTCCGCTGGGGAGTGGACAGCCCCAGCGACGGGCGTCGTAAGGTGAAGCGCCTGGCGGAGGCGGGTGTGGACATCATCAAGTTGATCGACCAGGACAAGATGGAGTTGGGTGAGGCAAAAGCGGTAGTAGACGAAGCCCACAAGCACGGTCTCAAGGTCGTGGCGCACTCTCACCGCCCCTCGGAAATCCGCCGTGGGCTGGAAATCGGGGTCGACAATTTTGAGCACACCGGGCTGACGACCGCGCCCGAATACCCCCCGGATGTGATTGAAATGCTGCGGGAGCGCACCGCCACCGGCCGGGTCGCCGGTGGCCCCCTGTTCTGGACCCCCACCGTTGAGGGTTTGTGGAACTACCCCCACACAGTGGCCAACCCGGAGAAGCTGGACGATACCTGTTGGCACCGGGGCCTGGCGCCCGACACCATCGCGGACATCCGGCAGTCCATCGAACAGCCGGGCCAGTTGGGCTATATGCAGCTCACGCCGCTGCGCAAGCCCACCCTGAAACGTAAGATCGCCCAGCTACGGGAAGCGGGTGTGGTGTTCCTGGTGGGCACCGATAGCGGAATCCCCATGAAGTTTCACTGTCAGAGCACCTGGAATGAAATGGACGTCTGGGTGCGGGTGATGGGCATTCCGGCGATGGACACGATTCGCGCCGCCACCTACTGGGGCGCGGTGATGATGGGTGTCTCTGATAAATGGGGCACTGTGTCGGCGGGCAAGTACGCCGATATCATTGCCGTGCGCGGTGATGTGCTGCGCCACATCAACCTGTTGTCACGGGTGGATTTCGTGATGAAGGGCGGTGTGGTCTACAAGCAGGACGGCCTGCCAGTGGAATCGGCGCTGGCAGCCCGCTAGTCGATCCGGCCTAACGTTTCGTACCACGCGCGCTACCCGACACACACTCAACCACATGCTGGAGACCTCATGACACAAGCGTATGAACCCCCCAAGGTCTGGACCTGGGACTCGGAAAGCGGCGGCCGCTTTGCCAACATCAACCGGCCGATCGCGGGCGCCACCCACGATAAGGAACTGCCGGTGGGCAGGCACCCCATCCAGCTTTATTCCCTGGGCACGCCCAATGGGGTCAAGGTCACCATCATGCTTGAGGAGTTGTTGGCACTGGGTCACGAGGGCGCCGAGTACGATGCCTGGATCATCAACATTGGTGAAGGTGAGCAGTTTTCCTCGGGCTTTGTGGGGGTGAACCCAAATTCCAAGATCCCGGCGATGGTGGATCGCAGTGGTGAAACGCCCCTGCGCCTGTTCGAATCCGGCGCCATGCTCATCCACCTGGCGGAGAAGTTTGGCGAGTTCCTGCCGACGGACACGGCCGCCCGCGCCGAGACGCTGTGCTGGCTGATGTGGCAGATGGGCAGTGCACCTTTCCTGGGGGGCGGCTTCGGACATTTTTACGCCTACGCGCCGGAGAAGTGGGAATACCCCATCAACCGCTACGCCATGGAAGTGAAGCGCCAGCTCGACGTGCTGGACCGCAATCTCGCGGAACGCGAGTACCTGGCGGGCGATCACTACAGCATCGCCGATATGGCCACCTGGCCCTGGTATGGGGTGCTGGTGACCGGCAAGATCTACGAAGCCCAGGAGTTCCTGGAGGTGGAGTCCTACCAGAACGTGATGCGCTGGGCCAACCAGCTGAAGGAGCGCCCTGCGGTGCAGCGCGGGCGCCGGGTGAACACCAGCTGGGGCGACGAGGAGCTGCAGGTGCCCGAGCGCCACGACGCCAGCGATATCTCCTGACACTCTTCGGAGCCCGCCATGGCAAATATCGGCCACGCCTTCTACCGCTACCTGCTCAACCCGGTGGCGCGCTGCCTGCTGCGCTCGCCTTTGCACGGCATTGCCAGCAAGAACATCGCTATCGTGCATTTCACCGGCCGCAAGAGCGGCCGCGCTCTCAATACCCCGCTTAGCTATACCCGGGACGGGGACCTGGTGCGGCTGCTCTCCAGCACCAACACCACCTGGTGGAAGAACTTCCGCGGCGGTGAGAAGCCCGTGGAAGTTGAGATAGCCGGCCGGCGCCATGCCGGGAGCGCCACCCTGTACGAGGGTGACAGCCCGGCCCTGCGCGATGGGGTGGCCGCGTTCTTGGCTGCCCTGCCCCGTGACGCGGTGGTTTATGGGGTCAAACTGGACAGTGACCGCAGGCCGGTCGCTGCCAGCCTGGAGGCGGCGGCGCCACGGCTGGTGCTGGTGGAGATAAAACTGGCCTGAAAGCCGCTATTGGCGTGGCTTCCAGCTTTTCTCGTGAACTGGTTCACAAAATGGGAAGCCTTTTCCGCCCGATTTCACTTGCCGGTGCTATACGTCAGGTGGAGTCGGAGTGAATAGGGCCCCCCACATGGCCACACAAGAGAAAAGAAAAGGCATGGCGCCGGTGCCGATCAACCTTGATCGCTACCTGACACCTGCGCAGGTCAGCGGTCTGGACCGGGCCCTCAAGTTCGGTTGGTCGGTGAAGTTTGTACGTCGCCCCACGATTGTTCTGGAGTACGAGGATGGTTCAATCCTTGGTGTACTCGAAGAAGATGGGACGCTTAACAAGAATCACAACATCCGCGAGCGCACCCGCCCCGCCGCCAACGACTAGGGTGTACTGGAAGATCATGGCCGCTGGCGCGAAAGCGCCAGCAGTTTTTTATTGCCCCTGGAAACTCCCTTGCTGCTGGAGATGAGCAAGCGTGCTGATAGCCCCCTGCTTGTCGGCAGGCTTCAATCAGTGTCCGCGCGGCGCTTCTTGCAGGTGTGCAACCAACGCCTCCGCGGTCATTGGGCGCGCGAGGAAGTAACCCTGCACACTGTCACAGCCGATGCGCTTGAGGTACTTCAGCTGTTGCGCAGTTTCCACGCCTTCCGCAATCACCTGTAATTCGTAGAGCTCCGCCAGCTTCTTCAGCATGCCGGCCATTTTCCGGTGGGTCTTGTCCCCTGTGAAGATCTGCTGAACGAAACTGCGGTCGATCTTGAGTGTACTCACGGGGTAGTTCATCAACTGGTTGAAAGCCGTGTACCCGGTGCCAAAATCATCGAGGCAAATCGAAACGCCCGTGTCGCGGATCTGATGAAGTGTGCGCAGGCTCAGTTCGTCACCCGTAATCAGCGCTGTCTCGGTAATCTCGATCTCGATGTCTCCGGGAGACACAGCATGCTCGGCGAGGCTGGCCGCAAGCGTTACCGGCAGCTCCGGGTTATGTAATTCCACGGCTGACACGTTGATGCTCATCTTGCCGGTGAATGCAGCGTCGTCGCGGAGCCTGCGCTGCATGCCGATCGCATGGTGCATGACCCATTCGTCTATTGATCGAATCTGGCCGCTGGCCTCGGCGATGGGGATGAACCGCCCCGGGCCAGTCTTCATCAGCAGTGGGTGCGTGGAGCGTATCAAGGCCTCGACCGCCACAATTTCCAGGGAGTTGCTGGCAAAGATCGGCATGTATTGCAGTTGCAGCAGGTTCTCTGCCAGCGCCACCTGCAGGGCCTGCTCTATGTTACGGCGCTCTGAGACAGCCTCGGCGATGCTCTTCGAGAAAAAGCTCATGGTGTTCTTCCCTGTCTGCTTCGCATGGTACATAGCCGAATCGGCCTGGTTCAGCAGGGTCTCGGCATCCAAGTTGTCGCTCTCGCTGAAGGTGATGCCAATGCTGGCGCTGATGGGGTGCGTAATACCGTCGACGCTAAATCCATTTTCGAAGAGCTCCAGGATACGCTGAGCGACCTGTGCTGCATCCGCAGGCTCGCGCAAGTTGTGCAGGGTGACAACAAACTCATCACCCGCCAGCCTGGCAACATCCTCATCGGCATACAGCCGCGTGGTGCCATCCTGCGGTCGCACGCAGTTTGCGAGGCGGTTGCCGAATTCGACCAGCACCCGATCACCCTGCCGATGGCCGCAGCGATCGTTGATCTGCTTGAAATTGTCGAGGTCGATATAGAGCACGGCCAGGCTGCGAGCGTCTTTCCGGGCTCGCTCCAGCACCTTGCTCAGCCATCTGAGGTAACTGGGGCGATTGGCGAGCCCGGTCAGGCTGTCGTAATAGGCCAGCCGATGTATGTCTTCCTCGTGTAGCTCCAGAAGCAGCTTGCTGGCCCGTTCCGTCCGGTACACGGCGACCAGCACGATGCAGGCCATCCCGGAGAGCGAAAGCAGCAGGCGCAGCCCCGAGTTTTCGGCGAACGGAGTATCAAGTAGGGACAGGCCCCCCATGACCTGGGCTGCCAGCGTCAGTGCCACCAGCAGCACCGCTGAGGTGAGTGCGTGGGCGAAGCGGTTGATCAGCAGGCTGATGCACAGCACCGGGAACAGCCAGTAGGGTTCGAAACCTTCTGTCATACCGCGGTACAGCAGTACCACACAGATACCGCCGAGAGTGGTGTTGAGGACTGTGAGAGGGATGGAGTAACTGGTTCGCTTGTACAGGTAAACCAGGTTGGCGGCACAGAAGGCGGCGCAGAGTACGTAAAAGGAGCCGAGTCGTGATTCGTCAATGCTGAAGTGGGCCACACCGTACACTGACAACAAGACGAAGCCGAACAGGCTGACGCTGGCGAGAATCAACCGCCGTTTATTGGCTTCGACTTCAACGAGGTGCCCGAGCTCTCTCAGCGGGGACAGCGTGGGTTGCTGGATCATAGCGGGTGCCTGCTCGCCTGCATTATTTGTTGTCGTATCACCACTTAGTGCCCGGCTTGCAGGTCGAGCACCACGGTGAGCGGCTCAGGAGGTCTAGATGATATTAGGTATTGGCAGCGGAAGACACCAAATCTGGGCATCTACGGCCAGATATGATCCGGGGTAATGCAGGCTTCCTGCCAGCCAATGTCTCACCAGGCCTGCCATCGGCTGCGTTGTGGCTAAAAGGGTATATCGTCGTCGTAGGCGTCAGCCGGTGGCGTGTCCTGGGGGGGTGCTGATGCGTCCATCGCTGCCTCGTCCCCCGTCAAAACCTTCCAGCCCTGCAGGTTATTGAAGTATCGGCCGTTGTACTCGCGGCCGCGAATGTCGAAGCTGACGGTCACATTTTGGCCTGGCTGCAGGTTGTCCAGCAGCGCTACCTTGTCCTGCACGAATTCCAGGTTGATCTCCTGGGGATACTTGCCGTCCTCGACGATGACCACCATCTCCCGCTTGGTGAAGCCGCTGTCGAAGGTTTTAGGTTCCTGGAGAAGCTTTATTTTGCCGGTGAGTTCGTAGGCCACAGAGTGAAGTTCCGTTCTTGGTGAATTGATCGATAGGGTAAAGCAATCGTCCTTGATGCGCAGCAACATGTGCCGCCGAGCAAGGTCTGCCCAGTAGTCCAGTATCAGGCTTGTGCGTGGTTACGACGGTATAAAGCCCCCAGCTTTCAGCCGTGTTTCCGCCAGCTTCTATCCGCTAGACTCTAGGATTCCTGCTAGTGCCAACAGGGAGCAGAAGCGGTGAAGTTACGTGTGTTTGTGATGGGTCTGGCTCTACTGGTTTCTTCCGTTTCGTCGGCGGGAATCAATATCACGAAGGATGAGGTGCTCGACGCCCAGAAGCGCTGGGGAGACGGCATTGTACGTATTGGTAAGGTGAAGAGCGCCGGGGGCGACTACGTGCGGGAGGCGCTGGCGCATATCGAGACCATATACGACTATGAAGATGGCCAGGTGCTCTTCAAGCCGACCCTGGCCAGCGATGTTCCGCATCGTCCAACCATTGGTGGCGCCTTAAGCTATTTTGTTGGTTACGACTCGGCGCTGCGCTTTCTAGAGGGATTGACGGCTGAGGAACGGGCGGAGCTGCAGATCTACAAAGAAGACGGTGGCTTTGCCACCAAGCCCTGGACTCGCGTTCGTTTCGAAAACGAAGGCATGGTGCTCTACGGAACAACGGCTGATGTCATGGGTAACTACTATTTCACTGATCTCGAAGGCCGGGAAACAAAAGTGCATTTCACACTGGGCTTTGTTAAGCGCGGTGGCGAGGTGCGCATCTACGTCCAGGAGAGCAACCTGCCATTCCAGCCCGAATAGGCCAGATACAGCATTACGCAGGGTTGGTGTGTCCCGACTGCATGCAGTTCCCTATTCAGTAGCAGGAGTTTGGTGACAACTCCGGATTGATCTCTCCGGCGACCTCGTCTGGATCGATGCCGCTGTCAAAAAGCGCCGCGCGCACCGTCTCTATGTGCTCCAGGACGGCAGCGTAGCGATCTCCGTACTCATGTCGCGTCACCTCAATGGCCTGCGGCATGTAGGTATAGGCGATCTTGAGAGCATGCAGTTGGTCATCGGTCATAACGCGCGTTTCCTCTGCTTTGGTCGTTCATCTTCCTGAGTCTCAGGGACGGACAGGCATCGTGCAACACCGGGAGCAGTCGAGATCCAGTGGAGAATCATGCGCCGGGGCCATATCGTTTGGCGAGATACTGGTAGACAGCCCGTAAACTCATGGGCTCGCCGCCCTCCGGACGGCCCGGACGGGAGCGGATGTTGAACGCCATGATGTCGAAGTGAACCCAGTCGACACCATTCACAAACTTTTTGAGAAAGAGTGCTGCGGTGGTGGCGCCTGCGTAGCCGCTCACCGAACAATTTAACACGTCGGCAACGTTGCTCTTTATCATGTGTTCGTAGTCTTCATGGATCGGCATACGCCAGACGGCATCGTCTACTGATTCACCATGGGCATGCAGCGTCTGGGCCACCTCATCCGACGTTGAAAACATCGCGGAAATCTCGGTTCCTACTGCAATGCGCGCGGCGCCTGTTAACGTGGCGAAGTCAATAATCAGTTCGGGGTCGTCCTCGGACGCCAGGGCCAGGGCATCACAAAGCAGCAGGCGGCCTTCGGCATCGGTATTGTCGATTTCTACGGTCAGTCCCTTGAGGGTGGTTATTACGTCGCCTGGTCGGAAAGCATTTCCAGAGATAGCGTTCTCCGCTGCGGGAATGAGCAGGCGTAGCCGCACAGGTAGCTCCGTCGCCATGATCAGGTACGCGAGCCCGATAGCGATAGCGGCCCCGCCCATATCC
The DNA here is from genome assembly GCA_028280635.1 of Halieaceae bacterium. GTDB lineage: Bacteria > Pseudomonadota > Gammaproteobacteria > Pseudomonadales > Halieaceae > JANQIO01. Next base: position 203,569 of record JANQLM010000063.1, read on the forward strand.
TTCTTCATCTGGCGCATGCCGGAGGCCGGTTTGATGTCCAGGCCGCCGCTGTCGAAGGTAACCCCTTTGCCCACCAGGGTAATTTTTGGATGGCCAGGGTCACCCCAGGTCATGTCCGCCAGTACAGGAGGGGCGTCCGCGGCACGTCCCACGGTGTGTATGGTGCGCGCGCCGAGCTCCAGTAGTTCATCGCCAACGTGAACTCTGAGATTTGCTTTGAAGGTCTTCGCCATCCGGTTGATTTCCTCGGACAGGTCCGATGGCTTCATATCCTCTGCGGGCGTATTGATCAGATCGCGACCCAGAGCGACGGCGTCAGCTGCATGCCTGGTGTCACTAGCGGTGTTGGCGAATAGGCGTGCGGGCTTTCTGCTGGCTGGTTTGTAGCGATCGAACTGGTATGCCCCCAATGCCCAACCCAAGACCTGAATGCTGCTGACACTGCTCTCAAGATGATAGTCACCTTCAGGCAAGGACATCGGTAGGTGACCCAGGGTGGCGAGATCGGCCTTGCCATTCCAGCCACATACCACTTTGGCGATGCCGTCCTGTTCGAGCCAGGCTGATTGCCCGGGTTTGGCGGTGAAGGACTGACGCAGCAGCCAGGCACGGTCTCCCGCTGACAGGAAGCCTTGCCACTCCTCGAACTCGTCGGTTGGAACCAGAACAATAGGTATGCTGTTTTCGCCAGGTGTGTAGAGTAGAACGTCAGACAATGTGCCCATGCTTTCTCGTGTTTGTCGTAGTGCGAATGCCAGGATAGAGAGAATGGTCTTTCAACGCGGGAGGCATGCCTCCGGCGGCGAAAGCCCTTAGCGAAAGCGAAGGTTCTCCCTGCTCAATTGGTCTAGTGAGGTCACACCCATGAGTTTCATGTCCCTCTCGATCTCGGTGCGGAGATTCTCGAGTGCCCGGTCGACCCCCGCCTCGCCGGCGGCAGCGAGCGCATACAGGTAGAAGCGGCCCCCAGAACAAGCCTTGGCGCCCAGGGAAAGAGCCTTGAGTATATGCGTCCCGCGTCGAATACCGCCCTCGCAGATCACATCTACCTGGTCGCCAACAGCGTCACAGATCTCGGCCAGTTGATCGAATGGGCTGCGAGAGCCATCCAGCTGACGGCCGCCGTGATTGGACACCATTATCCCGGTACACCCGATGTCGACCGCCCGTTTGGCATCCTCCACGCTCATGATGCCTTTTAGCGCGAACTGCCCGTTCCATTGGGCGCAGAGTTTCTCTGCGTCATTCCAGTTCATCGATTGATCCAGCATTGTCGAAAAATACTCGCCCACAGAAACAGCGACGTTGGTTCCCTCAGATACGTAGCCCGATAGGTGAGGCATATCGAACTTCTCCCTGGTCAGGAAATTCCATGCCCACGCCGGATGGGTGGCAAAGCTGAGCAGTGACTGCAAATTCAAGCTCGGCGGGGAGGTGAATCCCGTACGAAGGTCTCGTTCACGGTTGCCGCCAGTGATGGTATCTACCGTCAATGCGAGTACATCAAAACTCGCCGCCCGGGCGCGTTCGAGCAGGGCATCGTTTAGGCCGCGGTCCTTGTGGAAATAGAACTGGAACATCTTCGGTGAATCAGTGATGGCAGAGATCTCTTCAATGGTGACAGTCGCCAGTGAGGAGACGCCGAACATGGTGCCGTGGTTTCTGGCCGCCCTCGCAACTGCGCGTTCGCCCTCGTAGTGGAAGAGGCGTTGCAGTGCCGTCGGCGCGCAGTAGATGGGCATTGCGAGTTTCTGACCCATGACTTCTACGGACATATCCACACTTTCAACGCCGGTGAGGACATTGGGGATCAGGTCGCAGTCATCGTAGGCCTCTGTGTTGCGCCGATAGGTGCGTTCATCGTCTGCGGCACCATCAATATAGTGGAAGATGGGGCCTGGCAGTCGCTGCTTCGCCAAGCTGCGAAAGTCTTGGAAATTGTGGCAGTTCTTTAATCTCATAAGTTGCTCAGAAGCGCATCGATCTGATCGCTGGCTTGTCTTTGGGGCGGCGGATTCCTGGCTGCAAACTCCATCTGGCCCCGCTCGCGTTACCTCCTGCAAACAGTGGCAAGTGGTCGATACGGGTATATTGGCACCAGTGGACGAAGCACAGATAGCAACATTTTATCGTTTCCGCTATACCGGCATGCACTCGTCTATCTGTATTGCCCAGCGTGGAATGGGTCCGGCATCTGGAACCTGACGCCAAGTGAGTGCTCGACATCTTTAGGTAACAGCGCCGCATCCAAAACGGTGGCCATGGTATCCAGATGGGCGACGTCGAAGGGGCTTTCACCTTCTTCCGAACGAAAATCAACAGTCGCAGCAACCGGCCGCGGCTCCAAGATGCCGGTGGACTTGATCAACAGGTAATCGAAACGCCCTGCTTCCGCGAGTTCTCTGACCTCAGCGAGAAGATCATCGCACAACGTGCAACAGATGCAGCCATTCGGCATCTCGACAAGCGCCTCGTCCGTGCGGATCGGTTCCGAGCCGGTGCGCATAAGGCTGGCGTCAATATTGACTTCGGACATGTCATTGAGGATGACCGCCACCCGTCGGCCATCCCTGTTATTCAACACCCGGTTCAGCAGCGTTGTCTTACCGGCACCAAGAAAGCCGCAAAGAACGGTGACGGGTAGACGATTGTCTGCGGCGGCTATCGGCACAGATTATCCTGCAAGCAGGGCTAACCAGGGGGCTGATTGGAAAATGATACGTTGAAAGCGCCGCCGCTGCGACCAAAGCAGGCTCGGACGCTGACCCGAGGGTACGGTCAAGCCGGGCCAGGCGAGACGGGACCGGGTTTTCTGTCGCGGAAAGTGGTTAACCAACAGGAATAAGGCCACTACAATAGCGAGCTTTTCGTATCTGAGAGGGTGATTCATCCTATGTCAGGGTAGGCTATGTAGCTACCTTGGCTAGGCTTGGTGAGCACTCCTTTAGCGCAATGAGCGTGGGTGAAGGTATCGATATACGCGATGCTCCCGGTGCCGAAGGAATGAGAATCACACTTGGGAATCTCAGTTCCGGAAGCCGTGAAAGATTTGGGGATATTTAAATGGAAGCAATTGTCGTACTTGTTGGTTTTCTTGGCGCCGGGAAAACCACCTTATTGAAGCGTCTGGTGTCCAGCTACATTGATGCGGGCTGGAATCCCTACGTGATTCTGAATGACTATGAGAATGCCCACCTCGATGCCCAGCAGTTGGATGATCGACTGGGCGCAGACGGTCTAACGCCCATGGACGGCAACTGTGTTTGCTGCAGTGGCATTACCGAGTTGAGAGAGACCGTAAACCGGATTCCCGTGCGTGAAGAGGGCGTGACACTCATTGAGGCCAACGGCACTGTGGACGCCTGTGACCTGATGGAGTTCCTGGGTGTCGGTATTGACGAGCGCTTTCTTCCTCCCGTACAGGTATCTGTTGTTGACGTGAAGAACTGGCAGCGCCGGGGAGACTATTGCGAGCTTGAGGCGCACCAGGTGCGGGTATCTTCTCTGATCCTCCTTACTCACGTTGAAGACGCGCCGGAAGCCAGAATCAGCGCCGTCACCGAGGATCTCAAACGGCTAAATCCCGGCGCCAGGATTCTGGGGACGGACGAGCTGGATGTTTTTGGCCTTCCCGAGTTGTCTCCGTCTGACAACGAATGGGCCAGGTATCAGCACGATAAAGCGCAGTGGGCCTCCTGTTCCGTTGATTTGCCTGGCTTGCCCACTATCGACTGTATTCTCGATATCTGTAATTCCCTTCCCAAATCGCTGTTGCGAGTGAAAGGATTTACCAATATTGCGGGACAGAGCGTTGATACTTATTTCGAGCGATGTCCTGATGGTGAAGTGTCCATAAGAGACTTCAACGGAACGGCGCTGACGACCTCAAAGCTGCTCACCGTCGGGCAGGGTAGCGACCCTGAGTTGCTGAATAGAGTAATAGCTGAAAGCCTGAAATCTTCTGAATTGCGGGCGAGCCAGTAGCGAGAAATTCCTGGCGTCTTGCTCTGATGCTTGATTGACCTGTCTATGGATGGAACCCGCGCGAGGAGGTGCCCCGGCTCGCTCCTGGCGACCCAAAGCCGTTCAGTCAGGGCCGGCGTGGCCGCATGCCAGGCGCCACAGGCCGAAATTTGGGAAAGGTGATTGCGGGAGATCATGTTTTTGCTCGGTCGACGGTGAAATGATGAGACGGCTCTGCTAAATCTGTGACTGGCGGAGCGCGGGAGAGCGGTCAAAGTTGCCAGCGTGTGGCGACTACTGCGCTGCAAGGGTTAGCCAATGAGCAGTAAGATCCAGTCCATCCTCGATCGATACGGAAGCGATAGAACCCGTCTTCTCGATGTGCTTTGGGATGTTCAGGACCAGTTTGGCCACATCCCGGACGACGTTGTGCGCGAGCTGGCCCTGGGCCTGAATACCACGTCGCTTGATATCCGCGAAACC
>JANQLM010000086.1 GCA_028280635.1 Halieaceae bacterium
GACGGCCACCGACGCCGTCAGCCTGCACCGTCAATACGGGAGCGCCGCCGACGACCTCTATCGGCAACGTATCGCCCTGGATTTCGCAGGCTGAGCTGATGCGCAACAGGCGGTCTTCCGGAAACAGGCTGACGGCAAAGGGTGACAGCAGGTCGGCGCCCAACATGCCGGACACGTCGGAACCGAGGCGCTGCCGCAGGTTGGCGACGGTAACACCCTGGTGGCTGGGCCGTGGGTCGATATCCCGCCGCCCCATCAGTACCGGTGAGTTGCCCACCGAACGTGCCGCGCCCGTGGCCAGCAGGTATTGCTTGCCGCCTACGGTGACAATCGGGTGGCCTTCATGCAGGCGGTAGGAGTATTCGGCTACGTCCATCAAAGCTGTCGGTGTGGCTCGTTTAGTTCAGAACCAGCCCGCTATCGGACTCGTCCCTGATCGCCGCTCTATCTTGGCAAAGCTGGATATGGCTTACCAATCGAGCGCCGAACCGGTGTCACAAAATTCGAGACCGGGACGCAGATTGCGCAAAAACTGATCAGGTACGCAACAAACTAGCGTTGAGTTGTGAGCGCATCAGCTACCCAGATAGGAAGGCAATTCGCGCCAGCCACCCCCGAACGTCGCCTGCGAGCGAGGCGCCATCGGATATCGGTTCAGGCGGCGCGAAGTGCCCGGCCCAGTGTCTGCTGGCCGAGCGTTTCCGTGAAGCCCTCACCCACCCAGGCGTCTTCACCCTTGATCATCACCCGGGTGACGACACCGTCGGAACGGTTGACCATCTGGGCATGGTCGAACAGGTCACGGTGTACGAGCTGGCGGTTCGGGTCGCACTCGTAGGTGGCCAGCGCCTCCGGGTCGATCAGCACCATGTCGGCCTGGGCGCCGATTTCCAGGGTGCCCACATCCAGGCCGAAAAAGGTCGCCGGCTCGGAGGTGAGCCGCTGCACCATGCGCGACACCGTGGCGAGGTCCACTTCCTGCGCGCGCTTGAGGCTGCCGAGGTTGCCATCGAAGAACGCCATATTGGTGATATGCGCGCCCGAGTCGTTGAAGCCCGGCAATGCATCTTTGTGCAGCAGCATTTCCAGGGTGCGCTCGTTGCCGACATTGGCCTGGTCTACCCAGAAGCGGAAGCTCTTGTCGTAGGTGCGCAGCAGGTGAATCATGAAATCGGCGTCGTCGCCGATGGGGCGCGGGAACGCCTCGAAGGCCTGCTTTTCCGCCTCGGAGCGGGCCTGGTTGGCATCACCCTGCTGGTAGCGGGCCACCCGGTCAAACACCTGCTGGAAGCTGTCGCCGTCCCAGTCGGCGACCGGGGCGCCGTCAAACACCATGCGCCTGAGGTCGCGAATCACCAGGCTGTCTGGCGCGCCGAGTTTGGTCTTGATGGTGGCCCAGTTGAAGCCACGGCGACCGTGGTGCCAGTCGGCGCGGAACTCCTCGACCCAGGCGGGATCGTTCATCAGCGCCAGACGACCCTCGCGATCATCGTATTCCCTGGCGATCAGCTTGCAGGTGGAGGGCATCTCCTCGAAAAGAGGGCTGACGATACCGTCACTCCAGACCCGGAAGTTGGTGCCCAGGGCCTGGAAATGGATATTGCCGTTGAAGAACTTCGAGTTCATAAGGCCGGCAAAGGCCAGGAAGGGATTGCGCTTGCCCGCCAGCTCCGCAAAGTCAACTGCGGCCAGTGCCGAGGTCTTCAACGGTTTGCCGTGCAGGCGGCCGCTGGTGAGCGCGAAATACTTGAAGGCCAGCAGGCGGTTCTCAATGATCGGCGTGGTCTGCCAGACCTTTTCCTTGTCGCGCACGACCTGCAGCAGGCGCTTCATTTCCTTGTAGGAGGCAAACTGGGTAGGGATACGCTTGTCGGTATTGGGGTCGTTCGACAGGTAGTGGAACGGCAGGCCATCGGTAGAAAGCCCCATGTAACCCTCATCCAGGGCTTTTTCCAGGAGCTCGCACATGCGGTCCAGTTCTGCCTCGGTCGGTGCCCGGCTGATGCTGGCCTCCAGGCCCATCACTTCAACTCGCAGCATGGAGTGCGGCACAAAAGCAGCAACGTTGGGCCCCAGCGGCATATCGGCGAAGTGGTCCATGTACTCACCGGTGTCGTTCCAGGTGACCGCCTCCACACACTTGGAAAGCACCTTCTTGGGAATGTTCTCCACCCGGGTGAAGCAATCCACGATCGGGTCCTGGTCACCGCTGCGCTGGGTACCGAAACAGGTCCCCAGGCTGCAGTTACCCACCAGCACAGTGGTAGTGCCATGACGCACGGCTTCCGGCAGCCCGGGGTCCAGATCGACTTCAAGATCCAGGTGGGTATGAATATCCAGCAGGCCGGGCATGAGCCACTGGCCCGTACCGTCAATCACCTTGCCAGCCAGCTCCGGTGCCAGCACTGAGCCCTTGGCAACGATACTGCCATCCTTCACCGCAATGTCGATTTGCTGCGGTGCCGTGCCGCGGCCATCGAAAACCAGTGCGCCCTGGATCAGGGTGTCCCAGATCTGCTTTGCCATGTATTGCTGCCTCTGCCTCGTTGTTCGGGTGTAGTCGTATTTTCTGCGCCGGCCACCATGGGCCGTGCAAATATTCGCGAAAACTGTGCATAAACGCGCAGTACGTCGCTGTGGCCTGATAGTCTACAAAAAATGCACAATCGCGACAGGGCTGCGCAGCCCACCCTACAACAAAACCCGCAGCAGTCTATCTAAGGAGCCCGCCATGGAACTGCCCAGCATCTCGCTACTGTCTGTCACACCGATCTATATCGCCATACTCGGACTGGTATTTGTGCCCATTACGCTGCGGGTTGGCCTCTACCGGCTCAACAACAAGGTGGATATTGGTGACGGGGGTAGCGATCACCTGCTGCGGCTGATTCGCTGCCAGGCGAACTTCGTGGAAACCACACCACTGGCCGTGGTGCTGTTGGTGGTCATGGAATTGATGGGCGCGGGCGACACCTGGCTGCACTCACTGGGCGCTACCCTGGTGGTTGCCCGGCTGGCGCACTATTTGGGATTTAGCGGCATGGGGCCCTTCGTCGGCAGGCCGGTGGGTATGGTGGGCACCTTCGCCGTCTACATTGTGTCGAGTGTGTGGATTCTCATGGCTGCACTCGGCTGAAGTCCTTCCATCGCACAGTTCTGCTATGATGCGCGCCCGGCCCCGCAAGGGGCCGGTCTCGTTTTTGGATTAAGGATCTCATGGCCGAGCTGGCACTCTGGCAATACCTGCTGATCGCCCTGCTGTTTATCTGGGGGGGCTTCGTGCGCTCCGGACTGGGTTTTGGCGGCGCCGTGCTCACCCTGCCCTTCCTGCTGCTGATCCTCGACCAGCCGCTGGTATTCCTGCCGATTATCGGCGTGCACCTGCTGCTCTTCTCCTCGCTGACCGTTTGGCAGAGCCACCACGCCGATCACTCGGAAACCACCGTCAACTGGCCTTTCGTGCGCTGGGCGCTGATCGTCATGGCCATCCCCAAAGCCATCGGCGTACTGGGCGTCATCACCCTGCCCGGCGCGCTGATCAGCGGCTTCATCTTCAGCATCGTCAGCCTGTATGCCGTCAGCTACATCCTCAACCGCCCCATCCGCAGCAACAACAAGATGGTGGACACAGGCCTTGTCGCCCTCGGCGGCTACGTCAGCGGCACCTCACTGATCGCCGCGCCGCTGGTCGTACCCGTCGCCGCCAGTCGCATGCCCAGGGAACATCTGCGGGATACCCTGTTCGCCCTGTGGTTCATCCTGGTACTGGTCAAACTGATCGCCTTCGTTGCCGCCGGCGTCGATATGCAGTGGATACACCACCTGTGGCTGCTACCCTGCGCCGCCATCGGCCACGTGCTCGGCCTCAAGTTCCACGACTACGCGCTGCAGCGCGACACGGCGCTGTTCTTCCGTGTCCTGGGCGCGGGGCTTCTGGTCGTCAGCCTGGTGGGGCTCGGAAGGTTGTTCGCCGGTTAGTCAGAACCTGCTCCGTAGGTCGGGCGCGATCTGGAGCAACGTCCCCCCGGACACGCTACAAGCATGACGTCCCTGTCTCGCTCGACAACGGCCGTCCTGGCCGTTGGCGGTCCGGGAAGACGTTGCTCCAGATCACACCCCTGTTGAGCGGGGGCCTCCAGCGTGGAACTGTTTTCCCAATCGATGTTGTGCCAGGTCCTACGGGCAGACACTGCCAAAAGCCAAAAAAAGCCCGGCCAAAAACTGCAGCCGGGCGAGGGGTAGGGGTTCGTTGATCCCACCGGAGTCTTCTGGAGAGGCCCGCTAGGCAGCGGCCTCGATGTTCAGTCCAATGGATTGGGCGACCGCTCCGAAGCTGTAGTCGTCCATGTCCAGTTCCCTGAGGGTATGGCGGGCCTCGTCGGCCTGCTTGCCCATCATCCGCTTCTCCAGGGTCGGGAGAATGCCGATGCGACTCACCATCTGCCAGGTGCCGGTGGCACGCTTGCGCTTGCGCAGGCCCCAGGAGAGCGCCTCTTCGTAGGCGTAGAAGGCCTTTAGCGCCAAACGTTCGTCTTCGCTCACGTCCTGGTGCTGCGCCGCGCGCAGGTCCACCGCGCGACGATAGGCCTGTTTGGCCAGGTCCCCGCGCCCGCGCCGGGTCGCGTTGTCTGCGAATACGTAACACAGCTCGGGCTTCTTGATTCTCAATACCAACTCGTGCATCGCGCTACCCTCCCTCAGTGCGGTTGCTCGCTTGCCGCGCCTGTCAGTTCGAAATGCCCCAGCAGGCTCCTGAATTCCTCAGCCACCGCGTGGATGGCCTCCCGTATTCCGCTGCCCGCCTTGTCGTCTGTCGCCAGGGTGACCGTCTGCTGGCCACGCTCGACCAGGGCCGCCAGGGCCGTCATCTCGAACTCCGTGAATTCCACGGTGATGTGCTCTGGTTCAAGGTCCCGGGTTTTCACTGGCTGTTCCGTTTGTGGCGTTGACGTTGCACATGGTAGGGAGGGTGCCGCCAGGACAGGATTGCCGGCGGCGACAGACAGTTGGCATGTCGCGCCATCTTATTTTTATCCAGTAATTTCAATCGCTTGGACGGTCGCAATTTTCGACAGCACAAAAAAAACCCGGCTCAAATGAGCCGGGTTTAACCTGACGCCCCGGGGGTGGGCGCGTTCGGGGTTGGTATCGAACGTCGATACACCCACATATACGCCGGGTATTTTCCGACCGGATCACCGCGAACAAAAAAAGGCCCGGGAGGGGGCTCCCGGGCCAAGGGCCTACTCTGGGTTGCAGGTTGGGGCCTTCGGCCCCGGGGCCTGGCAGCGGCCCGCCGGGGAAAGCCAAGCCGCTGCCAGTGGCGTGGATTTGGAGTCCGCGCCGGGGGAAATCAATCGATACCGGCGATACCCTCCGCGCCGCCCTGGGTGAGCTGAATCTTCACCGAGCGCTCCAGGGCGTAGGCGTCCAGATCACCCTCACCCGCCGTGGAGCGGCTGGCACCGTGACTGAAGCTGGCGATCCGTACCGGGTCGACCCCGGCCTGCTGCAGCAGCCGCGCCACGTGACTGACACGGCCGAGGGACAACTGCTGGTTATAGGCATCGTCACCGCGGGGGTCGGCGTAACCGTCCAGGCGGATGGCGATTTGCGGATTGGCCACCAGGAACTCGGCCAGCGCCGTCAGCCGCAGTTGGCCAGTGTTGGTCAGTTCCGCCTCGCCGGTCTTGAACAGCATTTCCAGTTGCAACTGGTCCAGCACCAGTTGGGCATAGTGTTCGTTGGAAGCCTGCGCCGCCTCGAGATCGGCCTCGGTGCGGGCCAGGGCCTGCTCGGAGCTCTCCAGGGCCTGGCGGGTAGCGGCCAGTTCCTGTTTCGAGTTTTCCGCCTTGGCGGCCTCATCCATGGTTTGGTGCATCCAGGCCGTCAGCAGACCACCGCCCAGCAGGCCCAGTGGTCCGCCCAGCGCCACGCCGGCGGCGGTGGCACCGAAGAAGGTCGCGCCCTTCTTCGCTTCCAGCCACTCGTCGGCGTGGGCCGGGGGAATGGTTGCCAGCGCCAGCAGGCTGCCGAGCGCAATGGATTTGCTGTTCAGTGTCTTGTTCATGAAGCCCATGGCTCTCTCCTCGTGGTCATGCGCCGCTGGCGCCGTTGAGGTGTATTACAGGGCAGAAATCGGACATTGCCGCCGTGGGATTCCGGCAGTGTGGGGAACAATTCGGGCAAATTGTGGCAGCGCGGGCCGACCGGGAAGAAGAATGGCTGCCAGGGTGCACGGGCGCACCCGAACCGGCTTCCGGCGAGATGGTAACAGCTCTCACCCCCAGCGGCTTGAAACCATCCCGCTGGCGAACCAACTACCAGGTGTATGCAGCCCTGGCA
>JANQLM010000125.1 GCA_028280635.1 Halieaceae bacterium
CGGGACCGTATGCGGCCAGGACGGCCGCATCCGAGCGAGACAGGGACGTCATGCTTTTAGCGTGTCCCGAAAGGGCACCGGGTGCCGCGCGTGCGGCCTACGAAGTGGGCAGAAATACTCTAGGCGTTCTGCTTTAGACTAGTCAGGGATGTGCCGCAGCCGGTCGAGGTGGATGAAGTGACGGCGGTTGGCGCGGTCTACGCCGTAGAGGACCAGGGTCCAGGTGCTGCCGGCGTCTTCGACGCGCCAGACGCTGTAGCGTTGGCGGTCGTCGTGGCCGTAGAGGATGCGCTGCTCGAAGCTGCGGTTGGCCCACTGGGCACTGGAGCCGCAGGCGCGGCCGCGGCACTCGAACAATAGCTCCGCATCTTCCGGTAATTGCTCAAGGTACCAGTCGTAGCCCTCGTCAGCGGTAAAGCCCTCCTGCACCTGCCAGGTGACACGGGTGAGCTCGCCGCGAATGACCTCGCTATTGGCCAGCCGCCAGCGGCTGTGAATCTTCTGGTAGGCGCCCAGGCCCAGCAGGTAGTCCAGGGTTTCCGGGCCGCTTTCGCTGAACACCTCGGCATAGCGCCAGGTCGCATCCAGTGGCGCTGCCACCGCCGTCAGCGAGAACAGCAGCAACACAGCGGCCAGCCGCCTCACGAGACCGGCTCCCGGGCTGTGCCGGTGTAGAACGCCTGTAGCTGTGCGGCGGCAATATCGACGGCGTCGTCCATATGGCAGTGATGGCCTCCGGGCATAGTTTCTACCCGAATGGACTCGGGCAGTTCCGGAACTTCAAAGCGCTGGCTCATCCCGGACTCCGCCAATAGTAGCAGCCCGGGCATGGAAATCCCGGCCAGCACCGCTTCCACGTGAGCGCGGGTCAGCTTCATGGCCGAGGCGCCCTGCAGGCGGGCATCGTGGGACCAGCACCAGCCATTCTCCACCGGCCGCAGGTTGCGCTCGGCAATCAGCCGCGCCGCCGCCGGCGCCAGGCCCTTGCGCTCGCGCACCATGACCGCGTCTTCAATGCGCGTAAAGGTGCGGCCGGGGCGGTCCAGCAGATTGTGTTTATCGGCGAGGAACTCCGCCAGTTGCTTCGGGTAATCCGCGGCATCCGCCAGCGGCGGCACGATGCCGTCCAGCCAGGCCACCCTCTCGACCCGTTGCGGCCGGGCGGCTGCGTATAGCGAACAGATCATGGCCCCGCGGGAATGGCCCAGCAGTGCAAAACGCAGCCAGCCCAGCAATTCGACCACCGCTTCGATATCCGGCAGATCGCTCCAGGCGTTGTACTCACCGTCGGCGGCGCGGTGGTCACTCTGGCCGTGGCCGGCCATGTCCAGCGCTACGATATGCAGCGGTGCATCGAGGGACATGAGCGTTTCCGCCAGCGGCCGAAAGCTGGCGGCATTGTCCAGCCAGCCGTGCAGGGCCAGCACCGGCACGCCGCCGGGCTCACCCCATTCCAGTGCGGCCAGGCGCCGGCCGTAAACCTCGAAGTCACGTTCCCGCACGGTCTATTGCCGGGTGAATTCCGGAGGGAAAGCGTGCCAGGCAAGCGTCGCCATGCCCTGGCCAACAATCTTCATGTCCAATGCGACAATGCCCGCCGGCGGAAATCCCGGCAGCGGGTAGAAGCCCCGGTCTCCGGCGACAAACCAGCCGACCAGCTCCGCCACCAGCGGCAGGTGACTGACCAGCACAACGGACTGCCCGCCACAGGCTTCGATGGCATCCACCACCGACTGTTCCGTGGTCGGCGGTAACAGGCTCAGCTCTTCGCGGCTCTCCACCTCGCCCAGCGCTTCCACCGCGGTAGCCAGGATGCAGTCGCGAGTCTGCCGGGTGCGCAGCTTGGGGCTGTACAGAACGGCGTCAAAGCCATCCGAGGTAAGCAGGCGGCCCGCGTCATTGGCATTCTGGATGCCGTGGTCGGTCAGCGCCCGTTCACCGCCGCCGCGGGGTGGCGCCGCATCGCCATGGCGCACCACGTATACACGCATCAGTGCCCGGCTCCCAGGGAAAACTCTACGTCCTGGGGTTGCTCAGCCAACATCATGCCGCCGATCACCTCGTCGAGGGTCCTGCGTTCGTAGAGGATAGCGTACAGGCCGCTGACCAGCGGCATGTAGATCTCCCGGCGTTCCGCCTCCGCTTTCAGCAGCTTCAGCGTGTTGACGCCTTCCGCCACCTGCCCCAGGTCGGCGAGAATCTCGTCCAACGATTGTCCTTCGCCGAGCGCGTAGCCCACCCGGTAGTTGCGGCTCAGCGGTGAAGAGCAGGTGACGATCAGGTCGCCGACCCCCGCCAGGCCCAGAAAGGTCAGTGGGTCGGCGCCGAGACTGACTGCGAAGCGGGACATCTCAGCCAGGCTCCGGGTCAGCAGCATCCCGATGGTGTTCTCCCCCACCCCCAGGGCCGCGCCCAGACCGGCCATGATGGCGTAGACATTCTTGAGCGCACCGCCCAGCTCCACGCCATACATATCGCTGCTGGAATAGACCCGAAAACTGCGACTGTGCAGCAACGCCTGGATGGTTTCACAGAGGGGCGCGTGGCTACTGGCAATCACCGAGCCGGTAATCTGGCCGGCGGCGATTTCCTTGGCAAGGTTGGGGCCACTGAGCACGCCGATGGGATTATCCGGCAGCTCTTCCGCCAGCACCTGGCTCATCAGCCTGAAACCATCAGCCTCGATGCCCTTGGTGGTGCTGATCACCAGGGTGCTGGGATCGATACAGGTCGCAAGTTCCCTGGCCACTGCCCGACAGGACTTGCTGGGCACCGCCACGAACACAATATCCACGTCGCTGACAGCGGCGGACAAATCCGTACTGGCCTTGAGCCCGGGCTCCAGCTTGTAGCCTGGCAGGTAGGTAGGGTTTTCCTGGCTTTCGTTGAGAATCTCGGCACGCTCATCGCTGCGCATCCACAGCGTGGTGACGTGGCCGTTGGCCGCGATGATATTGCCGATGACCGTGCCAAAGCTGCCACCGCCCAGTACGGCCACGCAATGTGGTGAAGGCATAGCCTGCCCCATCTCCCCGTCAGCGTGTCAGTGTAGCAGCATCCCGGTACCGGGATGCTGCCCGCCAGACATCAGCCCGCCAGCTCCAACAGCAGCTTGTTGAGCCGCGCCACGTAAGCGGCGGGATCTTCCAGGGTGCCACCTTCGGCCAGGCTGGCCTGGTCGAAGATGATGCTGGCGAGATCGGCGAAGCGATCCTCGTCGGCCTCAGCGTCGAGCTTCTCCAGCAGCGGATGGGTGGGGTTCACCTCGAGGATGGGCTTCGACTCGGGCACTTCCTGGCCGGCGGCTTCCAGCATGCGGCGCATCTGCGCACCCATGTCGTAGTCACCCACCACCAGGCAGGCCGGCGAGTCGGTCAGACGGGAGGTGGCGCGCACTTCCTGCACCTGGCCTTCCAGGGCCGCCTGCAGGCGCTCCACCAGGGCCTCGCTTTCCTGCTTGAGCTTTTCCTGGGCTTCCTTCTCTTCCTCGCCCAGGTCCAGTTCGCCGCGGGCCACGTCCTGCAGGGGCTTGCCGTCGAATTCCTGCAGTTGGTTCATGAACCACTCATCGATGCGGTCAGACAGTAGCAGCACCTCGATGCCCTTCTTGCGAAATACCTCCAGGTGAGGGCTGGACTTGGCGGTCTTGAAGTTCTCGGCCACCACGTAGTAAATCTTGTCCTGCCCGTCCTGCATGCGCTCGATGTATTCAGCCAGGCCCTGGTCCTGGGTTTCGCTGTCGGTATGGGTAGTGGAGAAGCGCAGCAGGCCAGCAATTTTCTCGCGGTTGTTGAAGTCCTCCGCGGGGCCTTCCTTGAGCACCTCACCAAATTGCTCCCAGAACTTCTGGTACTGCTCCGGCTCCTTTTTGGCCATCTTTTCAAGCATATCCAGCACACGCTTGGTCAGGGCCGAGCGCATGGCGTCCACCTGCGGATCCTGCTGGAGAATCTCACGGGAGACGTTGAGGGACAGATCGTTGGAGTCCACCACACCTTTCACGAAGCGCAGGTACAGGGGCAGGAACTGCTCGGCGTCATCCATGATGAAAGTGCGCTGAACATACAGTTTCAGGCCGCGCACCATCTCGCGGTTATAGAGGTCAAACGGCGCCCGGCTGGGGATGTAAAGCAGGCTGGTGTACTCCAGCTTGCCCTCCACCCGGTTATGGCTCCAGGTCATGGGGTCGTCGAAATCGTGGGAGACGTGCTTGTAGAACTCGGTGTACTCCTCATCGCTGACCTCGCTGCGGGAGCGGGTCCACAGGGCGGTGGCCTCATTGATGGCCTCGAATTCCGGGGCGGCGTCCTCCGCCTTTTCTTCCCCATCTTCATCGCCCTCTTTATCAACAGCGGGCGCCGCGGGCTTTTCCATCATCACCGGCACGGAGATGTGATCGGAGTACTTCTTGATCACACTACGCACTCGCCAGTCGTCGGCAAACTCCTCGCAGTCGGACTTCAGGTGCAGAATAATGGTGGTGCCACGGCCGGCCTTCTCGAAATCTTCCACCGAGAACTCGGCCTCACCGCTGGATTCCCAGTGCACGCCCGCGTCCGCCGGGTCGCCGGCCTTGCGGCTCAGCACTTCGACCCGCTCGGCCACGATAAAACTGGAGTAGAAGCCGACGCCGAACTGGCCAATCAGCTGGGAGTCCTTCTTCTGGTCGCCGGTGAGTTGCTCAAGGAAGGCGGCGGTGCCGGACTTGGCGATGGTGCCCAGGTGCTCAATCACCTCGGCCCGATTCATGCCAATGCCATTGTCGGCAATGGTGATGGTCCTGTTGTCCTTGTCCACCTCCACGCGAATGGCGTAATCCGCCTCACCCTCCAGCAGGGCTTCGTTGTTCAGGGAGGCAAAGCGCAGCTTGTCGATGGCGTCGCTGGCGTTGCTGATCAGTTCACGCAGGAACACTTCCCGGTTGCTGTACAGGGAGTGAATCATCAGGTGCAGCAATTGCTTGGCTTCGGTCTGGAAGCCGAGGGTTTCCTTGTGCGCGTCTGCGGTCATGCCGTGTCTCCTGTGACTAGATTGGCGTTATCAGCCGCATATGGGGACCCCGGCGGGGATTTCAAGGGCCGTTGAGGCTTAATCTGGCGCTTCAGCGATAGGCATGTCGGCGCAACACCCGCTCGTGGGCTGCGGCACGGGCCCGCAGCAGCCGGTTGAGCACCGATAGCAGCCAGGCCAGGCCCTCATCCCGGTCCTGGCGCCGGTGCCAGAAGGCATACAGTCGACTGTCCTGCAGCGTTACCGGCGAATGCGTCACCGCCAGTCGGCCGGCGACCATCGCATCTTCCACCACCAGTGTGGGGACCACGGCGATCAGGTCGGAGGCCTCCAACAGCGGCGGAATGCCGTGGAAATGGTTCAGGGTCATCGCAATGCGGCGCTTGAGGCCCTGCTGGGCGAGTTCGCGGTCAGTAAAGCCCACGGTATCGCCAGACAGGGACACCAGCAGGTGGTCGGCGGCGGCAAACTCCTCGATGCTCAGGTCGGGCTTGGCCAGTGGGTGACCCTTGCGCATCGCGCAGCGGTAGGTGGAATCGTAGAGATACTGGCTGTTGGTGGAATCGCTGCTCAACATCCCCTGGACCGCCAGCACCATGTCGACCTCGGCATTCTCCAGCAGGGCTTCACCATTGATGATGTTGTAGGGCAATACGTGAACGGCAATACCGGGAGCTTCACGTTCTATGACCTGGCGCAGGGCCGGCCATACCAGGTCGATCACGCCGTCAGTGGCCGACACCCGGAATATGCGCTGCGAGGTCTCTGGCTCGAAGCCCCCCGGGGCAATGGCCTGGTCCAGCGACTTGAGCGGATCCTGCACCTGCTGCCAGAGCGCCACCGCCCGCTGGGTGGGCTGAATGTTGCGACCCTTTTTTACAAACAGTTCATCGCGCCAGGCGGTGCGCATGCGCGACACGGCATTGGAGACCGCCGGCTGGGTCATGGCGAGGCGGTCGGCGGCCCGGGTGATCGAGCCTTCCGTCATGATGGCGTCAAACACCACCAGCAGATTGAGGTCCTGGGGTTTCATCGCGCTGTCCTCAATGGAACGACCAATACATCATATAGAATGATGTATTTCATATGAATATATAATTTTTTTTATTTTTCGAGCGACCCGATAATGGCCTCCATCGAACATCAACACCGGAGATCAAAGCCATGACTATCGAGCACGTTGTACGCAGCACCTGGTTGGCCTACGGCCTTCTTATCGTCCTCACCGCCTGCGAGCCTGTCTCAGGCAGCAACCCGGAACCGGTCGAACAGCCCCGCCCCAGCGTGGCCGTGGCCGAAGTCCAGACTCGCTCCCTGACGGAGTGGGATGTCTTCACCGGCCGCCTGGAAGCACCGGAGAGCGTGGCACTGCGCTCCCGGGTATCCGGCTACCTGGCCGAAGTGGCCTTTACCGAGGGCGACCTCGTTGAGCAGGGCGACCTGCTGTTCCAGATCGATGACCGCACCTTCCGCGCCGAAGTGGCCCACCTCCAGGCAGAGCTGGAGAGCGCCCGCAGTGCCGAAGCCCTGGCCAGTGCGGAAGCCCGCCGCGCTGAGAACCTGATCAAGCGCGGTGCCATTTCCGCCGAGGTGCGTGACCAGCGCAACGCGACCTACCGCAGCGCGCGCGCCCAGGTGCAGGCAGTGGCCGCCCAACTCGAGTATGCCGAACTGCAGTTGGAATTCACCCGCGTCACTGCACCGATCAGCGGTCGCGTATCACGCGCCGACATCACTGAGGGCAACTATGTGACGGCCGGCGACAGTGTGCTGACCAGCATCGTCTCCACCGGCGAAATCTACGCCTACTTCGACGCTGACGAGCAGACCTACCTGAAGTATGCCCGCATGGCCCGCAACGGCGAACGCCCGGACAGCCGCCAGGTACCGACCCCGGTCTACCTGGCACTGGCCGGTGAGGAAGATTTCACCCATGAGGGCTATATTGACTTCATCGACAACCAGGTTGACCCCGCCACCGGCACCATTCGCGGTCGTGCTGTCATTCCCAACCGCGATGGCATGCTGGTGGCCGGCCTGTTCGCCCGCATCATGCTCACCGGCAGCGGCAGCCACGAAGGCATTCTCATCGACGAGAAAGCCGTGGGTACCGACCTCGACACCCGTTACGTCCTGGTGGTCGATGCTGAGGACACCGTGCAATACCGCGCCGTCGAACTGGGCGAGCGCATGGCCGGCCTGCGGATCGTCGACAGCGGACTGGTGGATGGCGACCGTGTCATCGTCAACGGCCTGCAGCGGGTACGCCCTGGCACCGTGGTCGAGACTACCGCGGCAAACATGATCAGCGACAGCCAGCAGGCTGAACTGCTGGCCCTGGAAGCCCGCGCCAACAGCCGCTCCAATGAGCAGATGCTGGCCGAGAGCGTGGCCGTGCCCGAAGGCGCCGGCTGGACCATCAAGCACTGGGGCAGCTGAGACTACACCAAAGACCTCAGGGGCAGCAGAGCTGCCCCTTTTTATAAGCAAGGAGCACAGAGGCCAACGCCATGAATTTTTCACAGTTCTTCATCCAGCGCCCCATCTTCGCCAGCGTGATCTCCCTGCTGATATTTATCGGCGGCGCCCTGGCGGTCTGGCAGCTACCGATCACCGAATACCCCGAAGTCGTGCCGCCCACCGTGGTGGTGGCCGCCAGCTACCCCGGCGCCAACCCGAAGGTGATTGCGGAAACCGTCGCCTCCCCCCTGGAGCAGGAGATCAACGGCGTGGACAACATGCTGTATATGTCCTCCCAGGCCACCTCAGACGGCCGCATGACCCTCACCGTGACCTTTGCCATCGGCACCGACCCGGACGCAGCCCAGGTGATGGTGCAGAACCGGGTGGACCGCGCCCTGCCGCGCCTGCCCATTGAGGTGCAGCGCCTGGGTGTGGTGACCAACAAGTCCTCCCCGGACCTGACCATGGTGGTGCACCTCACGTCGCCCGACGACAGCCGCAACATGCTGTACCTCTCCAACTACGCCCACCTGCGGGTCAAGGACGAACTGGCCCGCATCGGCGGCGTAGGTGAGGTGCGCCTGTTTGGCGCCGGTGAATTCAGCATGCGCGTGTGGCTGGATCCGGACAAAGTCGCAGCCCTGGGCCTCAACCCCGGCGACATCGTTGCCGCTATCCGTGAGCAGAACCAGCAGGCCGCCGCCGGCAGCCTCGGCGCCCAGCCCGCCGGCAGCGCCGACTTCCAGTTGTTGATCAATGTAAAAGGCCGTCTGGAAACCACGGAGGAATTCGGCGACATCATTATCAAGGTGGGCGAGGACGGACAGCTTTCTTACCTGAAGGATGTGGCCCGCATCGAACTGGGCGCAGACAGCTACGCCCTACGCTCACTGCTGGACAACCGCCCCGCCGTGGCCCTGCCGATCTTCCAGGCACCGGGCTCCAACGCTATCGAGGTTTCCGACCAGGTGCGGGCCACCATGGCCGAACTGAAGAAGTCTTTCCCGGTGGGCATGGACTACAGCATTGTCTACGACCCGACCGTGTTCGTGCGTAACTCCATCGACGCGGTGGTGCAGACCCTGTTCGAAGCCATGCTGCTGGTGGTGCTGGTGGTGGTGCTGTTCCTGCAGACCTGGCGCGCCTCCATCATTCCGCTGGTGGCAGTGCCGGTGTCCCTGGTGGGCACCTTCGCGATCATGCAACTGCTGGGCTTCTCACTGAACGCCCTGTCGCTGTTCGGGCTGGTGCTGGCTATCGGTATTGTGGTGGACGACGCCATCGTGGTGGTGGAGAACGTCGAGCGCAACATCGCCAACGGCCTGCCGCCGAAGGAAGCCACCCGGAAAGCCATGCGCGAAGTCACCGGCCCGATTATCGCCACCACCCTGGTGCTGGCGGCGGTGTTTGTGCCCACCGCCTTCATGTCAGGCCTCACCGGCCAGTTCTACAAGCAGTTTGCGCTGACCATCACCATCGCCACGGTGATTTCCTCAATCAATTCGCTGACCCTGAGCCCGGCCCTGTCGGCGCTACTGCTGAAGTCACCTGACGCCAGGCCCGATGCCCTCACCCGGGCCCTCGACTGGCTCTTCGGTCGCTGGCTGTTCCGACCCTTCAACCGCGGTTTTGAGCGCAGTGCCAATGCCTACGACGGCACCATCCGCCGCCTGACCCGCTTCAGCGCCGTGGTGCTGCTGCTCTACGCCGGGCTGATGGGCCTGACCTGGCAGCAGTTCGCCACCACACCTACCGGCTACGTGCCCACTCAGGACAAGCAGTACCTGGTGTCCTTCGCGCAGCTGCCGGACGCCTCCTCCCTGGACCGCACCGAGTCGGTGATTCGCGAGATGTCCGCCATTGCCATGGCCCAGCCCGGCGTGCAGTCGGCGGTGGCCTTCCCGGGCCTCAACATCAACGGCTTCACCAACAGCCCCAGCAGCGGCATCGTCTTCGTCACTCTCGACCCGTTTGAGGAGCGCAAGACTGAAGAACTGTCGGCCAACGCCATCGCCGGCGCGCTGGGTGAGCAGTTCGCAGGTATCGAGGAAGCGTTCACCGCCATCTTCCCGCCACCACCAGTACAAGGTCTTGGCACCATCGGCGGCTTCAAGCTGCAGGTGCAGGACCGCGGCAGCCAGGGCTATGACGCGCTCTATACCGTTACCCAGGAAGTGATCAACAAGGCCTGGCAGGACCCGGCCCTCACCGGTGTGTTCTCCAGCTTCCAGGTGAAGGTGCCGCAGCTCGACGTGCAGCTCGACCGCGCCAAGGCGCGCAGCCAGGGTGTGGGTATCGACAGCATCTTCGAAACCCTGCAGGCCTACCTGGGTTCTATCTACGTCAACGACTTCAACCTGTTCGGGCGTACCTACCAGGTCAACGTGCAGGCGGAGGAGCGCTTCCGCCTGGAGGCCGAGCAGATCAGCCAGCTTCGGGTCCGCAACGACAACGGCCGCATGATTCCCCTGGGGTCCTTCATCGATGTGCGCGACACCGCCGGCCCGGACCGGGTGATGCACTACAACAGCTACTCCACCGCGGAGATCAACGCGGCCCCGGCGCCGGGCTACAGCTCCGGTGAAGCCCGTGCGGCCATTGAGCGCATCCTCGAGGAGTCGCTGCCGCTGGGCATGACCTACGAATGGACCGAGCTCACCTACCAGCAGATCCTCGCCGGCAATACCGCGGTGATCGTGTTCCCGCTGGTGGTGCTGTTGGTGTTCCTGGTACTGGCGGCCCAGTACGAAAGCCTGCGCCTGCCTTTCTCGATCATCCTGATCGTGCCGATGACTCTGCTATCGGCCATGACCGGCGTGATCATCAGCCAGGGTGACAACAACATCTTCACCCAGATCGGCTTTATCGTGCTGGTCGCGTTGGCCACCAAAAACGCCATCTTGATTGTGGAGTTCGCCCGCGAATTGCAGAACGAGGGCCGCAGCGCCCTGGACGCGATCCGCGAGGCGGGACGGCTGCGCCTGCGGCCGATCATGATGACCTCGATGGCCTTCATCATGGGTGTGCTGCCGATGGTGGTATCCACCGGCGCCGGCGCGGAAATGCGCCAGGCCATGGGCATCGCGGTATTCTCCGGCATGATCGGCGTGACGCTGTTCGGGCTGCTGCTGACCCCGGTGTTCTACTGGCTGCTGCAGCGCGGCCGCGAGCGCTGAAAGGCGCTGCGCCCGGGTCCCTAATTCACGTCTCACTGCAGTACACTGCGGGTAGGACAGCTGAGACAAGGACCCGGGCATGACCTGGTTGCTCCTGATCGCGGGACTGACCACCCTGCTGGTATCCGGTGCCCTGTTGGTAGATGGCGCCTCCAATATTGCCCTTCGACTACGGGTGCCACCGGCCGTCATCGGCCTGACCCTGGTGGCCTTTGGCACCAGCCTGCCGGAGCTGGCCGTCAACATATCCGCGACCAGCGCCGGCTCCACTGACCTGTCGCTGGGCAATATCTTCGGCTCCAATATCGCTAACCTCGGGCTGGTACTGGGCGCCACCGTGGCGGTGCGGGGCTTCCGGGTGGAAGGGCAGGTGATGCGCCGCGAGGTGCCGCTGCTGTTGCTGATTACCGCCATCGCCCTGGTGGTCTCCCTGGACGGCGTGCTGCGCGGCGTCGCGCCCCAGGTGGATCGCGGTGACGCCGTGGTGCTGCTGCTGTTGTTCCTGATGTTTATCTACATCAACCTCACCGATATTCTCGCCGGGCGTGGTGAAGACCCGTTGATCGCCCAGGCCAGCGGCCGGGCCCCTTCAGTGGCCCAGACCCGGCACTTCCTCTATGTGCTGATCGGCATTCCCGGGCTGTGGCTGGGCGGTGAGCTGACCGTTGGCAATGCGGAGCAAATTGCCCTGGGCTTTGGCGTGTCCAAAGCCGTGGTGGGGCTGACCGTGCTCGCCATCGGCACCAGCCTGCCAGAGCTGGTTACCTCGATCACCGCGGCCCTGCGCGGCGAGTCTGACCTGGCGCTGGGCAATGTCATCGGCTCCAACCTGGTGAATACCCTGCTGATCCTGCCCATCAGCGCCATGATCACGCCGCTGCCGATCGGCCCGGGCCCGCTGATTGATGTCTGGACCTGCCTGCTGTTCACGGTAATCATGGGTATCTTCGCCTTCTCCGCCAGCCAGCGTTTCAGCCGGGTGGAAGGCTGGTTGCTGGTGTTGGGCTACGGCTTCTATATTTCCTGGCGCTACGCGGCGTTCTAGCCGCGGCTAAGAGAGGTTTCATGGAATACCTGCTGGTATGTGCCGCGGCCTGCATCGCTTCGGGGCTGACGCTGTTCTCCGGCTTTGGCCTTGGCACCCTGCTGATGCCCGTTGTCGCCCTGTTCTTCCCGCTGGAGGTCGCCGTGGCCATCACCGCCGTGGTGCACCTGGCCAACAATCTCTTCAAGCTGGGCCTGGTGGGCCGCGAGGCCAATATCGGCGTGCTGCTGCGCTTCGGTTTACCGGCCGTGCTGGCAGCCTTTATCGGTGCCGTGCTGCTGGCCAACCTCAGCGACGCGGCCCCCCTGCATGCGTACCAGGCGCTGGGGCGGGAACTGGCTATCACTCCCATAAAGCTGGTGGTGGGACTGCTGATCATCGGTTTCGTGACCCTGGAGCTGTGGCCCCGGTTTGCAGCTATTGCCATTGACCCGAAATACCTGCCCTTCGGAGGCCTGCTCAGTGGCTTCTTTGGCGGCCTGTCCGGCCACCAGGGCGCCTTTCGCAGCATGTTCCTGATCAAGGCGGGGCTCACCAAGCAGAGCTTCGTGGCGACCGGCGTGGTGATCGCGGTCATGGTGGACTGCGCCCGCCTTGGCCTCTACGGCATGCACCTTGGCACCCAGGCCGGTATCGACTGGCTGCTGGTGGCCGCTGCCAGCCTGTCCGCCTTCCTGGGTGCCTACCTGGGCCGAAAATGGCTAGAGAAGATTACCCTGCAAACCGTACGCTATATCGTGTCCGCACTGCTGCTGGCGGTGGGCGTGGGCATGGTATCAGGCCTGATGTAGTGAGCGGGGTTCAAGCACCGAGAGAAGGAGACGACATGTACGCGGTGATTTTCCGAGCCCGGGCCGGTGAACAGGATGAACGTTACGGCGAAATGGTCACGCAGATGCGTGACCTCGCTTTCGAGCGTTATGGCTGCCGGGATTTTATTGCGGTCACCGAGGGCGACACGGAAATCGCGATCTCCTATTGGGATGACGAAGAGTCGATCCGCCGCTGGAAAAACGACCCGGAGCACAGCCTGGGGCAACAGCTGGGGCGCGATGGCTGGTATCGCGGCTACCGGGTGCAGGTGGTGGAGATACGCCGGGAATATAGCTTTGGGGAAGATGCCTAGCGGGATTCAGGGTATCCCGCTCAACGATTGGCGTCCTTGACCGACTCCATGACCACGTGGGTGGTGATGGTGCTGACCTGGGGCAGCGTGCCCAGGATATCGGTGTGGAAAGTTTTGTAGGCGGCCAGGTCGCGAGTCTCTACCCGCAGCAGGTACTCGAAGGCACCGGTGATATTGTGGCATTCCCGCACTTCCGGCGACTCCACGATGGAGCGTTCAAAGGCATGCTGGGACTCCGCCGTGTGGTTTGACAGCCCCACTGCAATATAGGCAGTGAAACCCACCCCCAGGGCGGCCCGGTCCAGCACCGCGCGGTAGCCGGTAATCACACCGCTGCGCTCCAGTTCCTGCACCCGCCGCAGACAGGCCGAGGGCGAAAGGCCCACCCGCTCCGCCAGTTCGGCATTGGTGATACGGCCGTCCGACATCAGCTCGTGCAATATTCTGTTGTTAATCTTGTCTAATTCAGCCATTGCTTGCGTATTGAGCCGATAAAGGCGCAACAAAGCAAGCACCTTCGGCGGCTATTCTCGGATACTGTCCACATGGACATCGAGATTCTGACAGGCCTGGCGGCCTTTTCCTTCGCCTCATCCATCACCCCGGGACCCAACAACCTGATGTTGATGGCCAGCGGCGCCAACTATGGCTTCCGGCGCACTTTGCCGCACCTGCTGGGCGTGGGCCTGGGCTTTGTGTTCATGGTCATGATGGTGGGCATCGGCCTGGTGGGTATCTTCAACGCTATCCCCGCCAGCTACACGGCGCTAAAGGTGGTCAGTGTGCTGTACCTGTTGTACCTGGCAGCCCGCATCGCCACCGCGGCTCCTCCTGCAGACGGCGAGCGCGAACAGGGCCGGCCCTTCACATTCTGGCAGGCGGCGGCCTTCCAGTGGGTCAACCCCAAGGCCTGGACCATGGCGCTCACCGCCGTGGCGATATATGCCCCCAGCCAGAGCCTGCTGGCGGTCAGTTTCGTGGCGCTGGTGTTTGGTGCCATCAACCTGCCCTGCGTCAGCGCCTGGACGGTGCTGGGTGAAAGCCTGCGCGGCGTGCTCGCGAATCCACGCCGCCTGCGGCTGTTCAACGGGCTGATGGCGCTGCTGCTGGTGGGATCACTGTACCCTGTTGTGTTCTCCTAAAAGGGATTCAGGCTGTATCCCTCCTGCTGCAGCAGGGCATGCGAGGTCATGGCGGAGACTGACATCTGCACACCGGGCAGCAGGTCGCCCACCCCCACGTCATAGAAGGCCGCGGTCTGGCCGCACAGGTGGATCTGCACACCGTGGTCGATGAGCGCCTCGATAAGTGCAGCGCTGGGGTTGGGCCCACTGCGGGAGCCCGCTTTCAGCAGGTCGCGATGGGCCGGCCCGTGCACCACCACCGCCAGCCGGATATCCCCCGTCGGTACCCCTGAGGCCGCGTGCATATTGATAAAGCGCGCGGCGGTTTCCAGGGTGCGATTGGGCTTTTCCCCCTCCCCCGCGTCGCGCACGTCAAAAGCCACCTTGAATACTGTCCCTGCGGGAATCGGCAGAGCGCCGGGCACGGCAGCTACCGGCCCATAGGCCTTTATGGCGGGCCCGGTGGTGAAGCGGTCGAGGCCGGCACTGGCCGGCAGTATCGGCAGTAGCACGGCACACAGCAGCGCCAATGGAATGCGTTTCATAAGGCGTTTTCCGAGTTAGAAGAACCGGCTGGGGATTGTAAACGAGTCTGCGCACCGACAGCGCCGTCAGAAGCCGGCGATCGCCTCTATCACCTTGCCGTTAGCATCCAGGTCTATGACACAACGATAGAGGGTCCCGGTGTAGAGGCTGTCGACAATTATGCGGCTGCCCTCGGGCGAGGCATAAATGCTGTAGCGCAGGAATTCGCCGGTGCCGAGCTGGCGCAGCACACTCTCATTGGACACACCGGCACCAAAGTTGCCGCACAGGTACTTCACTTCCTTGCGTGCCTCGTTAACCACGAAGCCACCGCCGGCCAGCGCCAGCAGCAGAATCAGGCCAATCAGAAGCTTCAGACGGCAGACCCGCTAGGCGGGCGACACGTTGGCATTAAGCCGGAAAATATTGCCCGGGTCATAGCGCCGTTTCACTTCCACCATGCGCGCGAGATTGCCCTGGTAATTGCGATCCCACTGGCTGGCATTGTCGTCGTCGGCTTCCACGGTATAGAAGCCGTGGGTGTACGGCGCCAGCTTGCGCCAGTAGGCCTTGATCCACTGCTTGTGCGGATCGGCGGGCTGGTCCGGCGCCCAGCCAATGGTCGCCATCATGTTGAATTCCGCGTAGCGGTGAGGAAAGGCAGTAGCATCAGCGGGCACACGGCTGATGGCGCCGCCCGCCTGCTGGAATATCATCATGGTCGAGCGGCCGGCGCCGGGCTCCATGCCTTCGACGATGTCGTCGATCAATCCCGGAGTGAACGCCGAGAGAAAGCCGCCCTTCATGTAGGTAGCGGTGGCGCGGGGTGCATCCCAATCGCCGCTGCGCTGTATCACCTCGTAATCGGTCATGGCCACGGTTTCCCTGATGGGCTTGCCGAGGCTCGCGTACTGCTCAAACAGCTTGCGCCCCTCTGACTCCTTGCCACACCAGACGTTCTGGAAGAACACAAAACCCTGCTCGTTGCCGGGCGGGAAGCCGTAGACCAGGTCGATCTGCAGCTCGTCCGGAGCCTCGGCCGCAAACTCCGCGTAGAAGGCCAGCGCGTCCTTGAGCTTCGCGTAGGGATAACTGAAGTTCCCGAGCAGCACCTCGCGCTGCATGGGGTGCAACTGGAACTCAAAACCCGTCACTACCCCAAAATTGCTGCCACCGCCGCGCACACCCCAGTACAGGTCCGGGTATTCCTCGGCGCTGGCGCGGCGCAGGCGGCCATCGGCGCTGACCACTTCCACCGCCCTGATATTGTCCAGGGTCAGCCCGTACTTGCGACCCAGGCGGCCAAACCCACCGCCGGTGGCCAGTCCACCGACGCCCGTGTGCGACACCGTGCCCGCGGTGGTGACCAGGCCGTGAGCCAGGGCCTCGTGATCCATGGCACCCAGCAGGCTGCCTCCGGATACATAGGCCACCCGCTGAGCCGGGTCGACCCGTACGTGGCGGAAGCGGGAGAGATCAATTTGCAGGCCGCCGTTAACCGTGCCCTTGCCCGAGGCGCTGTGGCCACCGCACTTGATGGCGGTGGCCAGGCGGTGGTCCTGGGCGAATTGCACGGCACGCATCACGTCCGCCACACCGGACGGCTGCACAACCAGCGCCGGGTGTTTATCGATGGTGGGGTTCAGGACCTGACGCGCTTCATCGTAGGCGGCGTTGCCCGGCAGTAGCAGCGGACCGCGCAGGCCGGCGGCCAGGTCATCGACAGCGCCGGCGGCAATGGACAGTTCCTTGCCATGGATGCTGGTCGCGTGAATCTCGGCACCCGCGGCGCGCAGCCAGGGCGACAGCGCCAGGGCGCCGCCGGCGAGCAGAGTGGCCTGGCAGAACTTGCGTCGATGCATGATCAATCCCCGTTTATTGTTCGTTGTTAGTGTAGACCGCCGCTGGCAACGCCGCCCTGGGCTCAGCCCTTGATGAGCATCACCACCACCGCGAGGATCACCAGGGTGACCAGCCATACGACCAGGTAGATGGTGCTCGACTGTCGCGCCAGCCTGCGCTCGGAGCCGGTGCGCGGTTGAATCCCCCGGAACAGGAACACCAGCTTGGCGGCGAGGTTTACGGAAACAATGTTGACCACCAGCAGCAAAGCCGCCATACCGGCAAGCTCCATGTGGCCCGCGCCCAGCATCAGGCCCACGGTGGCCGTAGGCGGCAGCAGGGCCACCGCCACCATCACTCCGACCAGTACACTGGACAGGCCGGTAGTCAGGGACAGGGCCGCCGCCGCACCGGAGGCCAGGGCCAGGGCTATGGCATCCAGGCCCACCCGGGTGCGCGCCATCAGTTCATCGCTGGTGGGCTCTACCGGCAGCAGCAACCCCAGTAGCAGTGAAATCGCCAGCGCCAGGCTCAGGCCCGCCGCGCTGGTGCGCAGTGCCTGGCGAATCAGCTCGCTGTCGCCCAGCGCCGACCCCAGCCCGAGGGCAAGATTCGGGCCCAGCAGTGGCGCAATCACCATGGCGCCGATCACCACCGCCACATTGTTCTCCAGCAGACCAATTGCCGCGACCAAGGTGGACAGTGCCACCAGCACCAGGTAATTCCTGTCGAGCCGGGCGCTTCTTTCCGCCTGGTCGAACAGGGCCTCACGGGTGGCGACCGCCTTGTCTTCTTCCTTGCGCTCCGCATCGCTGGATTTGGGCAGGTAGGCCTCCAGCGGTACCACCATGACAACCTCATCGGGATTGGAACGGAACAGGCTTTGCAAGGTATCCATCACCCCTTGCAGCTTGTCGTCGGAGACCATCAGTTCCAGCAGGTGGATACCTTCGTCCTCTTCTACCTCATCGGACAGCAGCCGAACACCCTTGGCCTCGGCCATGCCGGCGACGGTAGGCGCGTTGGCAGCGCTGGAGAATACCTTGACCAGTTTCATGGGCCCGAGAGTAACCCAGCGTCCAGGCTTTGCGAAACGCGATGCCTATTCGCTGTCAGACCAGGGCGAACAGATATTGATCAGGCAGCCGTCGGAGTCGCGGGGAAGAATGCGTATGGTTATACCGTCATGGAAAACACTGGCGGTAATTTAGCCGCTTCTGGTCCCGCGTCGAGCCCGCCTTCCACCGAGGCAAACCGGTGCCGCAAAAAAAGGCGCCCCAGGGGGGGGCGCCAATGTGAGACGACCATCCCGGGTCGACTAAAACGATATACCTACCGTCATCTTGTGAAACTCACCCTGGGTGTCGCCGTCGATATCAGCGCCAGGGCTGAAGCGGGCGAATCTGCCCTGCGGCAAGGTGAGCTGCGTGTAGGTACCAATCCAGTAGCAAACGCCATCGACTTCATTACCCGGCGACGAGAGATACAGGGGGTGGAGCAAGCGACGTGCCAGCAAGTGCTCGATTCGGATTAATCTTGCTGTTCCGGGGAGCATATGATTCGAGAAAAACGAATTCTATAAATGGAATATATGTTTTTTTCTGACTTTACAGAGAGCTATGAGTAGGGAACGGAATCTCGTTCTATGCGAAGATGCATAGATGTTCAGATATTTATTCGATTTTTACTGAGCTTTTTAGAATTTTGTTGTCTGAAAAAGGCGTTCACTGCACCGTTTTTGCCCGCCCAGTGCGCCCAAGCAGTGCAAAACCCCTATAAAGCCACGTTGATCGGGAAGTCGCGAGCTTCAGCGCAGGAATCGCAGCCAGCGCCACAGGCTGAAAACGTCCGCCAGTGCAGCCGCCACGTAGGTCAACGCGCAGGCCTTGAGGATACGCCGCACAATCGGCAGGTCTGCCTCCGGAATATAGCCCTCCTCCAGGATGGGCAGCGCCTTGTTGAAACTGGCGTCGTACTCCTCGGGCAGGATGGCCACATACATCATCACCGACACCAGCATGGTCACAACGCCTACCAGGCCCAGCAATACCAGCAGCACCGGGCTCCGGGAGACCGCGGTAATGAACGGAATGGACATCAGGATGATGGTGCCCACGCGACGAATCTGGAAGGCGCGCCCCAGGTACTTCTCCCGCAGCAGGCTGACCGGCTCGCGGCGGCAGAACTGGATGGCGTGACCCACTTCATGGGCGGCGACCGCGACCGCTGAAAGCGACTTGCCGTCATAGTGGTCAGGGCTCAGCGAGACGATGCGGTCGGCGGGTGAATAAAAGTCCTGCCCCGGCTCGCCCTTCTGGACGGTGACCCCCTCCAGTTCGAAGCGCTCCACCAGGTGCTCGGCCAGTTCGGCCCCGGTACCCGGCATGGTCCCCACCTCCGATGCGTAGCGGCGCAGCACATAGTGCACCCAGACGGTGGGACCATAAATCGCCAGGGCTGCCAGGAATGCCAAGATCAGGTAGAGCATTTGCCGGTCCGCTCAAGAGGAAACACGCAGCGCTTTCACGCGCATTTGCATACCTTGAAAAATATACCAGAGCCGCCCTGTCACCACGACGACGCTGCCCGGGCCCGCCCCGGGAGCGCTCCCACAAGTCATAACTAACTGTATTTGCTGAAGAAATTGAATGGTCAGGAAAGGGTCATGCGGGAGTCAAGCCATTCCCGGGGTCGCTGGGCAGGATTTGCGGTGCCCGGTGGTAATTCCGCTGCCGGAACCCAACAGGAGACCACCGTGAACCATACCCATACAACAAGCGGCGAAGTCTGCGGACAGGAACAGGCTGCCGGCAACCGCCTGGCGCGCCGTTTTATCCATGCCATCATGTTCCTGCTAACCGCCGGCTGCTGGCCCGCAATGGCGGACGATGCCGGCACCGAGATGGCGACGTCAGACGATTTTTCCACCGAAGTGGTGCTACCCGGCAAAAGACTGCGGCATTACTCCCATGCAGCTACCCTGTGGTGGGCGATCTTCAACAACCCCAACGCCTGCCTGACAAATCCGCTGGGCTTGGAGAAGTGCGGAGCCGTGGATATCTTCGGCCAGGCCTACCTGGACTCGGTGGCCACCGGCAATCCCGACCCATCGCTGATCCAGCCGAACATCGCCTCCGGTGTCTCGGTGCTGTACGCCACTGGCGGCCTCAGTGATCCGCGTAACGGGCGCATTCGCCTGGCCGCGGCCATCTACCGGAGCCCCTTCGAACACCTGGATCTGGGTGGCCCGCAGATTGTCGATCCACTGGGACTCGCACTTGGCTTTGTGAACTACAGCGCCGAAGTCCACCTGATCGTCAGGGACCACGGCCGCCAGCGTCGGGCCGGGATGGTGACGCAAATCACCAACTTCCTGGAGCCCTACTGCTCCGACCCCCTGCTCGGCTGGGAGGGTGGCAGGAACACCTGCGCGGACATCCAGGCAGCGGTGTTTGCGGTGGATGAGGATGGCAAGGACGGCGTCTACAGACTGTCCGACGGCCAGTCCCTGTCCTACGGCTCCGCCTACCTGTTCCGACAGGGGGATATGCTGCAGGCTGTGGTGGATACCCGCATCCCCGATCGCCGACATGATTTTGTGATCCAGTAAGCAAACCGAGGTCGAAGCCAGCGCGTGGCGACAGTGCGCCGCAGAACGGAACTGCAGCACTGCCGGCGCGCCCTGGCTCCGGCCTCACCCTTCACCCCGGCACCCTGTTTCGCAGGCTACCCACCACTCACTACCCCCATCAAGTAAACGCCAGGGACCTTCTGGCCGCCCCGATCCCATGCCAAACTCCGGGCCATCATCAGGAGGAGATTCATGACCTATCTCTATACCGAGCGCCTCCAACTCTGTCCTTTGTCGGCTCCTGACGAGAGCCTCTTCCACCAGACCAATGTTTCCAGGTCAGTCAGAACCTATCTCTGGGACAACGAAACCATCCCACTCGAAGTCACTCGGGAAATTCTGCAGAAATCTGCCGCCTGCTTCAGTCGCGAAGGCTGGGGACTGTGGAAAGTGCTGACCCGGGCAGACGAGCGTTATATCGGCTACGCGGGCCTGTGGAATTTTTTTGACGAGCCACAGCCACAGTTGCTCTACGCCCTCGACTCACCCTTTACCGGCCAGGGCTATGCCACCGAGTCAGCACGGGCGGTCGTCAACTACGCTTTCCGGGCGCTGAACTTCAACTACCTGCGCGCCGCAATCGATGTCGGCAACAACGCCTCCGTGAACGTGTGCGAACGGCTGGGCTTTGAGCTGGAAGCGCAGCGCGACCAGGACGGCAAACCCACCCTGTTCTACCGACTGGACAACGGGGCCGTTTCTTCCACGGCCTGAACAGGCCGCATCTCCGGCGGGCCCAGGCGCCCCTCATTCCACGCTTTTCCACCCGGCAGCAGATGCTCCCGATGACCTGCTGCGCCGCACCACCCGCACCTCGACGCAGTGCTATCTCCCTGATTTTAATGGGGAAATCAAATGGTCAGGAAAGGGTCAGGAGTCAGTCAAGCCTGGCGCGGGCCGGCTGTGCAGTATCCCAGGGCCAGGCAGCAATACCGCTGCCCGGGACCATAGGAGACACACAGTGACGACCTCAGTAATCCAACTCCCCAACGGAGTAAACGTCGACGCACTGCTCGGCGCCCGCGAAGCCCTGACCGAAGCGCCGGCAGGTGCCAAGTTCGTCTGGCGCGCGGAAAGTGAATGGAAAGACGGCACCCACACCGAGTCGAAGATCGAGGGCTTCTTCGGCCTGGGTGAAGAACAGCGCCACGTGCGCGAGTTCAGCTACGATACCGACCACCCGGAAATCTTCGCCGCGGAAGACGAAGGCCCGACACCGGTCGAAATGATCCTTGTGGGCCTGGCCGGCTGCCTCACCGGCGGCATCGCGTCGGTCGCCGCGCACCGCGATATCACCCTGCACTCCGTTACGGCCACGCTGGAAGCCGACATGGATATCCAGGGCATTCTCGGCATCGACGCCGACATCCGGAACGGCTTCAACGGCATCACCGTGAACTTCCAGGTCGATGCGGACGCGTCTGAGGACGACATCGCCTCGCTAGTGGCACAGTCGCAGAAACGTTCAGCGGTCTACGACATCATCGCCAACCCCGGCGACGTCACGGTGAACGTAAACCAATGACCGCCGCACTCGGGCCTCAACGCCGGCCACCCGGCGCCATCGACGTGATCGTCATCGGCGCCGGGCATGCCGGCCTTTCCATGAGCTATCTGCTGCGGGAAGCGGGCGTCGCCCACCTGGTGCTGGAACGCGGCAGCGTGGCCAACGCCTGGCGCACCGAACGCTGGGATTCCCTGCGCCTGCTGACACCCAATTGGCAAACGCGCCTGCCGGGACGGCCCTACGACGGCGACGACCCGGATGGCTACATGGCCGTGCCGGAGCTTACCCGGCTGCTCGAGGACTATGCACTGGGCATGCCGGTGCAAACCGGCACCACCGTGACCTCCGTCAGGCGCCGCGACAACCTCTACCACGTGGTCACCGACCAGGGGTTGTGGCGTGCCCGCGCGGTGATTATCGCCACCGGTGCCTGCAATCAGCCGGCGGTGCCGCGCATTGCCCGGGACTTGCCGGTAAGCCTCAAGCAAATGACGCCCTTCGACTATCACTCACCGGACGACGTGCCGGAAGGTGGCGTGCTGGTGGTCGGGGCATCCGCCACCGGCCTGCAACTTGCCGATGAACTGCTAACAACCCGGCGGCCGGTCATGCTGGCGGTGGGTGAGCATGTGCGTATGCCACGCCGCTATCGCGGCAAGGACATTTTCCACTGGCTGCAGCGCAGCGGTATTCACGACCAGCGTCACGACGAGATCGATGACCTGGCCCGGGGCCGCAGGCTGCCCTCCCCCCAACTGGTGGGATCAGCGAACCTGCCGATCCTGGATATCAACCATTTGCAGGAACGCGGCGCCAGCATCGTCGGTCGCCTGGCCGGGGCGCGCAACGGCGAGCTGCTGTTCTCCGGCTCACTGGGCAACGTCTGCGCCCTCGCCGACCTGAAGATGCAGCGCCTGCTGAAGCAGATCGACGAGGTAGCCGACCTGGATGGGGCGCTGCCGCCGGAGAGCTTTGCAGCCACCCGGGTGCCCACGTCGCGACGGCTGAAGCTGCGGCCCGAGCAAGAGGGTATTCGCACCGTGATCTGGGCCACGGGCTTTCGGCCTGACTATAGCTGGCTGCAGGTACCCGTGCTCGACCGCAAGGGACAACTGCGCCACGAAGGTGGCGTGGTCGACGCGCCCGGCCTCTATGTGCTTGGCCTGCCGCTGATGCGCCGGCGCAAGTCCAGCTTCATTTACGGCATCGAAGACGATGCCCGCGATATCGCCTATCACCTTCAGCAGTACCTCAGTTCCCAGGTAAGGAGAGAGCCCGATGAGCTTTATCAGGACGCAGAGCCCGGCTGATGCCGAAGACGCCGTACTGGAAATGTACCAGCGCCAGGAAGACCACTGGGGCTACGTACCCAACTACGCCAAGGTGTTTAGCCACCGGCCGGAGGTATTGGCGCGCTGGGCGCAGTTGCTGGCGGAAATGCGCCGGCCCATGGATGTGCGGCGATTCGAACTGGTCACCTTCGTGGTAGCTCACGAGCTCAAACACAGCGCCTGCGCACTGGCGCACGGCCAACAGCTCGCCCGCATCATCGGCGAAGACTACGTACTGCGAATCGCCCGAGGCCGCGAGGCTGAGGTATTGCCGGCCGCCGAGGTAGCCATGGTGCGCTATGCACGCTGTATCGCCCGCGACGCCTCAACCATCGGCCCCCGTCAGGTGGCAGAGCTGAAGGACAGGCATGGGCTGACCGACGCCGAAATTTTCGACATTGCCGCTATCGCCGCCGGCCGCAGCTACTTCACGAAGCTGCTGGACGCCTTGGGCTGTGAGCCGGACATCGCCTACATGTCGCTGGCAGAGCACTTTCGCCAAACGCTGACCGTGGGCAGACCCATCTGCCAGACGCCGCTGGAGTACCTCGCTTCCAACAGCATCGAATAACGCACGCTTACAAAGGAACACATCATGAAGTACGAGAACATTCTGGAAACAGTGGGCAACACGCCACTGGTCAAACTCAATCGGGTAGCGCCACCGGGCGTTAAGCTGTGGTGCAAGCTCGAATCACACAACCCCATGGGCTCGGTGAAAGACCGCATTGCGCTGGCCATCATCGAGGACGCCGAGCGCCGCGGCACACTCAAGCCTGGCCAAACCGTGGTTGAGGCCACCAGCGGCAATACCGGTATTGGCCTGGCCATGGTATGCGCCGCCAAGGGCTACCCCCTGGTAGTCACCATGGCCGAGAGCTTCAGTATCGAGCGTCGCAAGCTGCTGCGCTTTCTCGGTGCGAAGGTGGTGCTGACGCCCGCCTCCGAGAAAGGCACCGGCATGAAAAGGAAGGCCGAAGAACTGGCCGAGGCACACGGCTACTTCATGCCGCTGCAGTTTGAGAACCCGGCCAACCCCGACGTTCACTATCGCACCACCGCGCGCGAGATACTCGACGATTTCGGTGACAGGCCTATCCACGCCTGGGTATCAGGCTTTGGCACCGGCGGCACCCTGCAGGGCGTCTCCCGAGCCATGCGCGAAGAGAGCCCCGATACCCGTATCGTAGTCGCCGAGCCGGACAACGCCGCACTGCTGGGCAGCGGTGTACCCCAGGCAGTGGACGAGGACGGCATACCGACCAGCAGCCACCCCCACTTCCGTCCACACCTGATGCAGGGCTGGACCCCGGATTTCATTTCCAGGATTACCCAGCACGCCATCGATGCCGATCTCATCGACGAGCTTCTACCCGTCAACGGAGCCGACGCCATGGCGGCCTCGCGCCTGCTGGCCCGCAAAGAAGGCATCTTTGTCGGAATCTCCGCGGGCGCCACGCTGGCCGCGGCGCTGAAAGTGGCCCGGGAAGCACCCCAGGGTGCCAACATTGTGGTAATGCTGCCGGATACGGGTGAGCGCTATCTCTCCACGCCGCTGTTCAGCGACATCAGCGAGGAGATGAACGAGGAGGAGCTGGCTCTGTCGATTTCCACGCCCGGTTTCCGCTTCGATACCCAAACACAGGCCGCGCCAGCCGCCGCTCCCCTGAGCTCCAGCGCGGACGCCACGGCCTTCGTCGAAAAGGTGGTGGCTGAAGAGCCGGTAGTGATGTTTGCCCTGGAGTGGTGTGAATTCTGCTGGACCATGCGCAAGCTGTTCGACGCCCTGGATGTGCCCTTCCGCAGCGTGGACATCGACTCGGTCGAGTACCAGGCCGACAACTGGGGTGTAAAAGTACGCCAGGCTCTACACCAGCGCCTCGACATCCCCACGATTCCCCAGGTGTTTGTCGGAGGTCACCACCTCGGCGGTTGTACCGAGGTGATCAAGGCATACCACGACGGCTCACTGCTGAAGTACTTCGACGCCTGCGGCATCAGCTACCGGCGAGATGACTCCATCAATGCCTGGTCGTTTATGCCTCAGTGGCTGCACTCACGCTACTCGGCCTGAGAAGTCCTCCGACGAGGTTTGTTCCACTACCCGGCGGCCGGTGCAGCGGCCAGGGTATCCCTCAGAAAAGCCTCGTCTTCATCCGTCCAGCGCCCACCTGCTTCGCGCCTTGCCTCATCGAGGAGGACGGATGCTTTTTCCCAGTTTCGCTGCTGCGCGGCCATGGCGCCGCCCAACATCAAGGTCTCGTAAATACCTGGGGCCGCGTCCCGGGCCATTCCCAGGTAAGCCAGTGCTAGGTCGTCACGACCGAGTTGCAGCTCCAGCCTGCCCAGCGCCGACGCCACCACTGCCCTGCGAACCCGGTCGCTGCCCTGTTCAGAGACACGGTGGCCAGCCTGCAGGACTTCCAGTGCCCGCTCGGGCTGGCCCTCAGCCAACAGTGCGCTGCCTTGCAGCAGCCGGGCATCCACCGCCAGATGGGGCACCATGAAGTCCTCTGCGGCTAACACTGACAACGACCTCTCAATAGCACCGGCCGTATCTCCCTGCGCAAATTCAAGCCAGCCGCGCTGTATTCCTACCCAAAGCAAACCGATGTCGTCACCCATGTCGGTAACTATCTGGTTTGCCTCAGTCAGCATCCGGTCGGCAGTATCGTATTGCCCCCGCAGCCTCTCAATCTTCGATAAGTCGTTGAGCGTTGCCGCCAGCTCCGCAGTAACGCCGAGCTCACGCGTGAGCACCAACGCTTCCTGCAGTGCCGCCTCTGCTGCGTTGAGCTCACCCTGTAGATACCGGGCGGATGCCAGGCGGCGTAAACTGGCGGTTTCCCCCCAGCGGTGACCGATTTCACGTGCCAGATCCAGGGACTGCTGCGCCAACAATTCCGCTGAAGCATAGTTACCCCGGTATTCCTCGACTCGCGAAAACGAAAACAGCGTGACCGCCTTCTGGGCGCTCAAGCCCTGGTCATCGAAGGACACCAAAGCCCGCTCGAGGTACTGCTGTGCTTCGTCCAGGCGGCCGCTGTCCATGGCGTTGTTTGCCAGCCCGCCCAGCACATGGCCCGGAATAGAGTCTATGCCGGCAGTTTGGAAAGCCTGCACGGCCTGCTCCAGCAATGCGCGTTCCTCGATGTACTCCTGCAGCTCACCGGCAACAATGGCCAGGCTATTGAGTACGCCGGCGTGTTCAAAGTGCAGGCCCAGGGCCTCGTATATAGAAGCGGCGCGCAGGTAGATCTCGCGGGCGGTGAGGTAATCGTCAAGGCGCAGGTGGGCATTACCCAGTTGGTACAGGGCCGCGGCCTCCTCAGGCTGCATCTTCCTGCGCCTGGCTTCCTCCACCAATTCCACCAGGACCTCGGCGGCCTCCCGGGCTTCGCCCAGGTTAAGCCGCGTGGTGGCCAGCGCATGGCGCGCCCAGTAATTGTCGGGCTCTTCAGCTATCGCTGACCTCAGCAGTGTTTGCGCCTGTTCAAGGTTGCCCCGCAGCATCTGGTCTCGACCGCGGGCGTAGGCCTCATTGACGAACATATCGTCAGACACGACAGGCTCAGCAATCTCTACTTCCTTTGCGGCGGGTAAGCTGCCAGCCAGCGCCCGCCGAAATTCCACGATCAGGCTCAGCGGGTCACTTCCCAGGAATTCAACTCGCCGGGTGTTGCCGCCATGCTCCACTATGTCGGCGTTAACACGGTAGAACTGTCCGGGGCGCGTCAGCACGCCGCGAATGACATGAGTGGCCCCGAATCGTGCGTGAAGCTGCGCATAGAGGGGTGACGGGTCTTC
Source organism: Halieaceae bacterium (assembly GCA_028280635.1). Taxonomy (GTDB): domain Bacteria; phylum Pseudomonadota; class Gammaproteobacteria; order Pseudomonadales; family Halieaceae; genus JANQIO01. The sequence continues at coordinate 26,588 of JANQLM010000125.1, forward strand.
CGGCATACCCACGGTGGCTGTGCCGCGGCCGCCAAGCAGGCCAACCACGTCGCTTGAGGCAAGCACGCGCAGCCCGCCGGCGCGCCGCAATTCCCCCGCGAGCATATCCATCAGACCGTAAGTGACCCAATCCATATCGGTTTCACCGGTCTGGTTGGCAATGGGTAGCACCGCGATGCGCGCCGCTTCGGTTGCCGGGCCGTCCACTGGGGGCCAGCGCTGTGAAAACACCCATCCCAGCGCTATCACCAGGAGAAGGCATACGCCGGCAACGGGCAGCAGGTGTCGTCTGGGCCCGGGGCGTGGCAGGCTGGCTGTGCGGGAGTCGGTATCCGCAGGAGCCGCGTGCTCCGTCACGGTCGCAGACGTTTCGGCAAGCTCGGCGACGAAGCGGTATCCATACCCGTGCACGGTCTTGATGCTGTGCTGCTGTTCGGCATCGTCATTCACCGCGCGCCGGGCTTTCATCACCGCGCGCGCCAGAGAGGCCTCCGTGACCACGGCGCCGGGCCATATCGCTTCGAGTAGCTCGTCCTTGGTCACCACGCGCTCGCGATGCTCAAGCAGGAAGGCAAGCAAATCGAACACACGTGGCTGCAGCTCGACAACCTCGCCGTCGAGCAGCAGTTCGCGACTCTTCAGGCGCAGCTCATAGCTACCAAAACGATAGATGTGGCCCGCTGGGGGTTCTGCTTGCATAATGAAATTACAGCCTGCGCCAGCGCCCACGGTTGCCGACTCGCGGCAGCGCTTTTGCGGTTATGTGTTTCGGCTCGGGTGGGTGAGTTCGCTTTATCGCGCCACCCACGGAGCCGACCTATATTACGGACTTCCCCTTGCGATAGGAAGAACCCGGACAGCGCCGGCCGCCCTGCCCGGTTATTCTGCAGGCAATCAGCAGGCGAATCCGCCGCGCAAAAGCCGTTCGGTAAGTAAAACCGACCATTCGGCCACCGCTGGCTTTTTTCGGCCCACGTCTCGCGCCTAAATGTGACTTCCAACACCCGGGAGGTGCACATCATGAGAGTTTCATTTGTTGTTTTGGTTTGGCTTGGCCTGATGCTGATAGTGAGCCGGACTCACGCAGATACCATCCACTACATTGGCTTCAACAGCTTCCATCCTGGCGAACACAGGCAAAGCGCACAGGATTTCGACGACTACATCGGCGAGCTGCGTCCGATCATGGACAGGTATGGAATGACGCTTGCGGTTTACAACGTGGTTCACGGCGGCAGCCAGGCACTGCCGGCCGACGTGGTCACCTTTGGCACCGCAACCGATCAACAGAGCTTCCAGGCGTTTTTTGCAGACCCGGCGCTGCATGCCATCTTTCCCACCCTGCTAGGCGCTCTGTCAGGCCACCAGGTGGTCTTCACGTCGGGGCCATTCCTCCCCGATGCTGACGGGCAAGAGCACCTGCTACTGCAACTGGACTGGCTGCCGGCAGCGACCGAGAAACCTGCCAAACTGCGGGAGGAGTCCAGCGCATACAGCCAGGCGCAACAGCGCTATGGGGTCAGACAGGTGGCGCAGTCCACCGGTATAATGTCGAACCGCGGGCTCGCAACGGATGTACAGGATACGGTGCCGCCGCAGTCCCTTGAAATCTGGCGAATGCGCGATGCACACGGTTTCTTTGACGACCCGGATGTGCAGACCGTTCACGACAGAATCGAGGCCCTGGTGGACCGGAGTGAAGCGTTCTGGTTGACGCCGCGAGCCGCCGCAAGGCACTGACCCTGGGGGCGGACGTGACACTGTCAGCAAAACGTAAGGCGGATCTCGCCGCCACCGTGGCAATAGCCGTGGCGTTGCCAGGGTACTATAAGGTCAAGTACCTGCTGGACGGCCAGCTTCAGCTTGCCGACCTTTGGCAGGTGTCCGCCCTGCTGGAAGTGGTGTTCGCGTTTTGCCTCGCGGTACTGCTGATCTCACTCTATCGTGCTGGCGAAGAACTGGCCGCTCGCCACCCCCGTTTGATGCCGCGGCGGCTGTCGCTGGTATTGCTGGTCGGGCTGGCCGCCCTTACCGCCGTGGTGTTCTCACGTTTTTTCTTCAACGTAGTCGTGGACTGGGGATCCGCTGCGAGTTTTGAGTTCGACCTGGTGGTGCTGGCTGTGCTGCTGCCACTGATTGTCTCGGGAATTGCTGACCGGGTCTTCCTGGCCAATGCCGCGCGCGACGCCGAGCGCGCGGAGCTGGCGGCTCGCATCGAGATTCTGAAGGCGCGGCTCAGCCCGCACTTTCTGTTCAATAGCCTGAACAGCCTGGTGGATATCATTGAAGAGGATCAGGAGCTGGCGGTGCGCTTCGTCGAAGAGATGGCGGCGATTTACCGCTACATACTGGATAGCCGCGACCTGAACGTGGTGCCGGTGCAGGCGGAACTCGATGCGGTATCTTCACTGGTCTATCTGCTGGAGACCCGCCACCCAGGCGCCATCGCCTTTGACTGCCGCTTGCCGCCGGAGGTGACCGGCCGGCATATTGTGCCACTCACCCTGCAGACGCTGGTGGAGAACGCGCTCAAGCACAATCTCTACTCGGCCCAGGAGCCGCTCCGGCTCCGCATCTACGCCAGCGACAGCGACCTGGTGGTAGAAAACACGCTGAACCTGCGGGCCGGCCAGCATTCAACTGCCATGGGCCTCGAGAACCTGGCCAGGCGCGTGGAACACACCTGTGATCGTCAGATCATTGTAGATCGATCAGAAGAGCTGTTCTCGGTGCGGGTGCCTCTTTTGGCATGAAGATACTGATCGTTGAAGATGAACCCCGGGCAGCACGGCGTCTGGCCCGCCTGATTGGCGAGACCGACCCGGAGGCGGAGGTGGTCGCAACCCTGGGTACGGTCGCGGAGAGCGTGGCCTGGCTTGGCGAGCACGCGCAGCCAGACCTGCTGTTTCTCGATGTTCGTCTGGCTGACGGCGACTGCTTTGACATCCTCGATCAGATCGACATGCAGTCGCCGATTGTGTTCTGCACGGCGTATAGCGAGTACGCCCTGCGAGCCTTCGCTGTAAACAGCATCGACTACCTGCTAAAGCCACTGGTGGCCGGCGAGCTGCGGCGCGCGCTGGCGAAGTACAAGCGCCTGGCGGGCTATAGAATGGCCCCGGACGCCTGGCCAGACTTCCACCGCGAAGCCGCGCCGCCACACTATCAACAGCAGTTTCTGGTCGCCGTCGGCGGGCGCTTTATTCCCGTTAAGGTTGACGAACTGGTGGCAGCGCGCAGCTACCTTAAATCTGTGCAGCTTCTTGACCGCGCTGGCCGCGAGTGGCTGTTGGACCAGCCACTGGTCGACGTGGAAGCCTGTCTGGACCCCGCCCTGTTTATGAGGCTAAGCCGCCAGTGGCTGGTGCGCCTGTCGGCCATATCGGAATTGACCCGGGGCCCGGACGGCTATGCGGTATCGCTGCCGCCACTGGAGACCTCACTGAAGGTTTCGCGAGCCCGCGTCGCTGCCCTGAAGCAGCGTTTGCGACGCCTGGGCTGATCGCGGCACTCGGCCTGAGGTCCACGCGCCGAACTTGCAACGACCATTGGCGCGGTAGCTTGTAGATACTCCAAAAGAACACACCCGTCAGCGAGTGTGGTCTTCGATCTCTTCATAGGCCTGCACGGATATACGCTCGCCGAGCGCTCGCATGGCCTGCATCTGCTCGGGGTTCTGGTCGGCAAAGAACGCCTGCCAGGATTCCAGGGAATCCCATTTCGCCACCGTAATCACTTCGGACTCATTTTCAGCAGACCGGAGCATGAAGCTGCCCAGCGCACCGGCAACGGTGTCGTGAATGCGATTGGTGGCAGCGCGCCAGTTTTTCCTGAAAGCTTCAAAGTTCTCCGGCGCTACCTGCCAGCGATACACAACTCTGACCATCCAGCTCTCCACTGTTCCCGCGTAAAAGACCAATGCCGTCGCCGAGGCCCGCTCTCAAACGGCCCGTTACTCACCGGAATCACCTGTCGTAGGGGAAAAATAGGCCTTGTAGGTAAGGAATATACCGAGCAGCAGTAGCACAACCTCAACCACAATAACCGGCAGTGAGTTGCCGCCGGCGTTTTCAATATACGCATGCGGGAAGGCCATCCTGGCGAGGCCCAGGAGCATGGCCGCCCAACCCGCCACGGTCACCACCGTGGTCCAGTCAGCACGCCAGCGATTGTGGCCCCGGACAATACAGAACCCGCCGAAGAACATGAGCGTGCCCGACAAATACACCAGCGGCGGAATCTGCAAGTCATAGAGATGCGGGTTTACCAGCGGGTTCTCAGTGGCAATCACAGCAACAAGCAGAGGCCCCATAAGACCTGCGAGACGAACCGAATCCGTGATGGGCTGTTGTTTCAAAACTGGCTTATCCTTCCGTACGCTAGAGCCATACCCAGCCTACCCGATACTGCAGGCAGGCGTCCTCATAATACTCAGGATCATCAGGCTCTGTGTTGTAATCCATGACAGGTCACAGCGCGGGCGCTGCCGCCGTCGCAAATACGCCTCGGCCCTTGTGCGCCGTCACACGGACGCTGCAAGGGATGCACATGCCTGAAACCTTGATGTTGAAGCTGTCGCTCACCGCGGTCACTTGTCCACAACGCTGAATACGGCGCTGGCCCGGGCAATGCGCTTTGAACCCACGCGGACATAGCAGTTGGCGAATGCCATCTTGCCGCCGACTTTCTGTACGTCGGTTTCGATCTCAATCCAGTCGCCCAGCTTTGCCGCACCCGCATAATCCACTGACAAGTTGGCCGTCACCAACGGCTTGGGGTCTTCCTGGGACACCACTGCGCTGTAACCCAGCGCCACATCGGCAAGGCTGCTGATGACCCCACCGTGGACCACCCCACGGGCATTGCAGTGCTTTTCCGCCGCAAAGAAACCGATCAGCAGCGTTCGGTCGCTGCGCCGGTTGTAGACCGGACCCAACAAGTCCAGGAACGGGCTGCTGCGAAACAGCGGCTCGAAGCCTTCCGGGACTGCACCATCCTGTGAAAGCTCCGCTTCGTCTGGACGGGGCTCCGAAACCTGTGGTTCCGGCGTGGGTGCAGCCACTTGCTGGCTGTCGTAGTCCGGATATCGCGCCTGCCACACCTGTTCAAAACTCTCATAGTGTGAGATCACCGGATCACCTCCCTCCGGCGTGACACGTGTCACCCAGGCACCGCCCTCCATGTAGAGGTAGAACGCATCTTCGACCCGGTCGAAATCCTCGCCTTCGTGAAGAAGGCCCACATAGAGGTCGCGATCGGAAAACAGGTTCCGGTTACCGGCATAGAAACCGCGCTCCCTGAAGTATTCGCGCGCCTGGTCCAGGTCCTTAACGTTTGCTGGCTGTCGAGGCATGTTATCACTCAGTCCATGTCCAGGATTTCATAACATGACAGCCAGTATTTTGCACTGTTCCTGGTTCACAACTTTCTGAATTCGGGGCATCTCGATTGCGTTCACGGTTCAGGGGCCCCATTCAAAGCCGCTGTCGAACCCCAACAAATCCGCCGGTAACCGTCCCCGGGGCAGGCACAGGTGGGGTGTATCAGAGAAGCAAAGGGCCGTGTTGCGGCTTGAGGCGCCCGCCGGGCCCTAGTTGATGAAACAGAAATAGCGCCGTCGTTGAAATCGGCACTTACTTCCTACTGTTTCTCCATCAGGAACCAGGTCATATCATCCTGCGGGAAATTAGGGTCCCTGTGATAGACAAAGCCATAGTCGACCAGTGACACGTCAGAGAATCTATCGAGTATCTCGCCGGCGAAATCTCGCTTGAAGAGTTTACCCTCATGCCCGCGATACATAACTTCGGTGGGTTTCGGGTTATAGTACTCGGCCACCATCAGATAACGAGAAGACGCCTGATACATAAGATCGTAGACGACAGGCAGCTTGTCGGGATTGATGTGGATAAGGACACCTTTGGTGAATACCAGGTCCCATGTCGTCTCGGGCTGGAAATCGAGGATGGAGCTGAGGTGTACGTCAACGTCCGGGAGATTCGCTTGCAAGGATGAGGCTGCTTTTTCGTTGATCTCAACCGCGGAGAGCTTTGCGGCCGGGAGCAACTGGCGGAGCGCCATCAAATTGAGGCCAATATTTGAGCCGAGCTCCAGTACGCCCTCAACATGCTGTGTACGGGAGAGAATCTTGCTGAAAGCCGCCGCATTGGCAGCAACCCACCCCGCCCCGGTGTTGCGGTCAACGTAGTCATTTCCGAACTCACCTTTCCAGAAGGCTTCCTGTTCCGTGGTGTCTGTCATTTTGTTTTCCATGAATGATGTATTGGGGCAACAGGCCGCTATCTTAAGCAACAGGCTCGGCGTGTAAACAGTTGTAGTGTATCCCGGCGAAACGCCTGGCCTGCATTGTCAGACAGCGCCACTCGGACTGAGCTTCAGACCCAAGATGCCAGTGACGACTATCGCAATACACCCTGGTCGGATAGGACTCGCTGATTCACCAAACCAAAGGATGCCAAACATGGCGACCCCAACGGCGCCTATCCCGGTCCAGGCTGCATACGCCGTGCCTATCTTTTTCTCGACGCTGGATAAGGCATTTTCACGTATATGCCACCCCTGTCCAGCTCATCGAGCATTTGATTGCGTCGCTTTAGCTTCGTTTCCTCTTTTTTGGCCCGGTTTATAAAGAAACCGATTGTCAGTGTCCGGTTGCCGCGCTTGTTGTAAACGGGACCCAACAGGTCAAGGAAGGGACTGCTGCGAAACAGCGGTTCAAAGCCCTCGGGAACAGCATCTCCCTGCGGCTGGCGGAGCCAGGTGTCCGGCGACCGGAGCGAGCACATTGATGATGCTTGCCAGGTGTCTTGTCGTTACCACTCAACTTCATATCCTCCGATGGCTACTGACCACCGCGCTGGAAGCTCGCTTGTTTCCGGTGAAGCTTACTCTCGGGCGGAGTTTACGCCACGTGTTTCGTCCACGCTCTGTAGCATAAGCAAACCCAGGCCGAAAAAAGCCAGCGTCGACAGTATGGCCAGTCGATGGTCGCCGCCGCTCAAGTAGGTCACCAGCCCGTAGCTCATGGGCCCGAGCAGGGCGGCAAGGCGGTTGGCCAGCCCCCACAGGCCGAAGAACTCCCCGGTGCGGACCACCGGTGTAAACTGGCCCACCAGGGCTCGCCCGATGGACTGGCTGGCGCCCATGGCCAGCCCCACAAGGTTGCCCACGATCCACAGCTCGAACTCGCGATCAGCGAAATAGGCCAGTGTTACCGCAGCAATCCATATGGCGAGGCTGACACCCAAAGCCTTCACCGAGCCAATGCGGTCCTGGAAGAACCCGAACAGGAATGCGCCGAAGGCGGACGTGACATTCACCACGATAATCAGCATCAGCAGCTGTTCGGTGCCGAATCCCAGGGCTTCCTGGGCATATACTGCGGCCAGCACCACCACCGTGATAACGCCGGACTGGTAGACGGTAATGGTGAGCAGCAGCCGTGACAAATCCCTGAAGCGCTGTACTTCGCGAAGCGTTCTCGCCAGGCGTGAGAATACAGACCGGATCAGGCCGGCTGTCACCTCCCGCCGCGGCTGCGGCACGGCGCGTTCACGCAGAAACAGGAAGGTCGGCAACGCTGCAAGGGCAAACAGCACGGCGGTGATCAACATGCTGCCAGCGATGGCGTTTTGCTGGGGCAGGCCCTGGCGGGTACTCCACTGAACGTAAAGCAGGCACAGACCCAGTGTCAGTACGCCGCCCACGTAGCCAAGGCTCCAGCCGTAACCTGATACGCGCCCCATGTGGTCCGGCTCGGCGATCTCCGGGAGGAACGCGGCAATCAGTGATTCGCCGCTGGCGAACATGACGGTCCCCAAAAGCACGATGACCATGGCAGCGATGTAGTCCCCGGGGCCCACCAGGGAAAGCAGTGCCGTCGCTGTGACACAGCCGACTGTAGTGATCAGGAGCAAACGCTTTTTGATGGCCTGCTGATCGCCGAGGGCGCCGACCACGGGAGCGGACGCCATTACCAACAGATTGGCGACAGCGACGGTGGACGTCCACATCAGGGTGGCTGTAGCCTCCGCCAGCCCTCCCGCGCCGCCCGCGACGGCAGCGACAAACCAGGCATTGAAAACGGCGGTCATCACCACGGTGGTGTAGCCGGAGTTGGCGAAGTCATACATAGCCCAGCCGAACAGCTCGCGCCGTTCGACGGGGGGTGACGTTGACTGGGTGACGGGCCTGCTCCTTGCGTACGCGCAGAGGCGCTAGCATTCCCCATTACGGGGCGCGAATCAACGCCGGCTACACGTAAAGCTGTTCCCGGCGGTAAACCACGGCCCACTGATTCGCGACGGGCTACTCTCCCATGGAAGTCTACCGTTACGTATCTGCCGATCTCACTTCGGCTTAGTGGTGGGAGGCTTGGCGGGAGTCTGCACCGGTTTGGGCTTACCGCCGGTTGCCTGCGCGCGCAGACTGGCGCGGCGGGACAGTTCTTTGCGCGCCGACGCATTGAAGGACTTATCGATGGCATCGGCTACCTTCGATGCAAACCTCAGCTTTCTACTCGACGCATAGCGGGCAGTCGTTCGATTGATCTGCGCGAGCTGGTCCGCCCGCGAACTCGCCTGATCGACATGCATGGTGGCTATTCGATCAAAGGTACTCAGTTCGTGCGCGGGCTTGGTGGCCGCGCGTTCCAGAATGTCGGACGCGCTGCCCAACTCCTTGAAGGGGTTCGACTTGTCGGTGATGGCGTTCTTTATCGAGGACGCGGCCAGTTTGGTCAATGTGAATACCCCGGTTTTCGGCCCTTTGTACTCCGATGGCTGGTAGCTCGGCGCGTTGCGCCTGGAATCGTCGAGGTCGTCTGTGGTTTTTGCTCTGCCGCCGGTGTTCTGGTGTGGACCAACATTCTGACTGGTGCGGCGGCGTCGAGACAGCGGGCCACTCAGGTCAATATCGTCCGTAGTTGCCGCGCTGCTGCGCCTACCGGGCGGAAACCGTCTATCGAAAGCGGCCCTGGCCTCATCCAGCCGGGAAGAATCCTGCGCTGAGGTGATAGGACGTGATGGCAGATCGGGGAAGCTGGCGCTTTCGCCAGTTCTGGGCTCGCGGGACGGGATTGGCTGGAGCTCGATTCCGTCTTCAGAATCGTCGCGACTACTCACGGCTGGGCGCTACCGAGAAACTCTACGAGATGTCCGTCTCGTCACGCGGCCATACGGCGCGACCAGGAATGTCGCCACACACGTCTTTTACCAGCATAGCACTCTCCATCCAGCCACAGCTTACTCCTGTTGAATACACTCTAGCTTTCACCCGCTCAGCCTGCCACTTGTCGCCGGAAGGCTCTGTCGCGCGCGTGTTGCTGAGCTAGTCCTGATGCTCGTGCGGTGGTGGCGGTGGGTGCCTGGCGTGCCAGGCGGCTGTCAGCATGCGCTGGGCAGTAGGACCATGACTAACGGTATGGTGCACCGCACTGACCGCTGTTCCCATATGCCCCATGGTGTTCGCAATCGTGCCGACCCCCGAATCGCCTGTCGCTGCAGCAACGGTTAAAGCCGGAACACGCAATGTGTTTGTGCCGCCCTGTGCCAATCGCGTCATCGTGCGAGTGCGTGTTGCAGCCGGATCAGTGGTTTGTGCATCGTGAAATGCGCTGAAGGCAGAAACCCCGGCATTAACTGCCGTATAGGCGAAGCGTGCGCCGCCCGTTGCGCCAACACTGGCGATGCCCGCCAAGCCTCCTGTGATTTCCAAGGCGCCATGACCAATGCCCGTCCAGGTCCCGCCGGCACCCAGGTTGTCGTATATACGCCGCGCACCCGAGTACGCGGTGTAGACGCCACTTGCACTGCCAATGAACTTCGTAAGGTGAGGGAAGCCCTGGGCGGCTGCCTGGCCCAGGCCTACGACACCGGTGTAGTTACCGATATCGTAAAGTCCGCTGCCAACAGTTGTGTTGCCAAACGCCGTTAGTGTTTCATTGAAATAGCTACTCATCTTATTCCTCCATCATAAGTTCCTCCGCGTTGTTGGTAATACGCGGTCGAATTTTCACTCTCCTAACCCGGAGCCATCACCCTCGGCAGGTTCTCTCTACCGCTTACATCGGCATCTACTCACCGTTGCGTAAAACCAGGTCAACCTCGTCGGCTATGGTAGTCGTATGCTGCTGAAGCGCCGAGAAACAGAGCACCCGCACGCTGCATACGCAGGAGTTGCAGCGCGGAAACGTTAGATGCGGCACGGGCTACGGTGGCCCGCAGGGTGCCGGGGTGCGGGTTGACTATGCTGTGGCCCCACTCCGTCGCATTGGCGGCGAAGTCGGCAAGGTATCCCGGTGCAGCACCAGGTCCGGCGCTCGTGAGTTTCGCGAATGCCGCCATTGCGCCACTGGCACCGGTGAACGGCGCATGATGACTCATAGACTCGAACATTCTTGCATACCCGTGTGCACTAAAGGCTGTGTAGCCTGCAAACATACCCCAGTTCGCCATCCCGCCGTCCTTGAAGGCCTTATGGCCGTAATACGTCATCCCTCCAAAGCCTACGGCACGTTGCGCCCACCCCATGGCGATCTGGGCGGATGGCAGATGCGTGAGCAACTTGCGCTTTGCAACAGCGTCACCCTCGGCGGCCATTGAATGCAGGGTGTGGGCCCAAGGCGTTATGATGCTCTCTCCAACGAGAGTACCCGCTGTAGCGGCCTTCAAAATCGGACTGAAGGGCACATGTTGTTTGTCACTGCTTTTACTGCTCATTTTGCTCTCACTTGGTTCCTAGATCGGCCCGGTTCAGCCTGAGAAGTTCAGCCATTCAAGCGCTGCTTCTCGCAAACAAATGCGCAAACGCGCTTCGCATGACCGCCAGGTACGCTTTACATCTAAGAATTGCAGAAGGCCGGGACAGTCGAACTGATCCAGCCAACGCCTCTATCCCAGGCCTTCCGCAAATCCAGTCCTCGATTACTTACCGGTGACGTTGGGCAACATTGCGCCTGGCAATTTGATTGGCGACCAAAGCGCCTGCTACCGCAACTGGTCTCAAGTTCGGTGGAAACAGGGCTGCGGGACCCAGCATCCCGAGACCGTGTATCCCGCCAAAGGCTTGATTTGCATTGTTATGCCTTACGCCCTGCACCGCATCGTACGCATGAAACGCTGCGCCGGCGATAATCGGTGCGAAGGCTCGATATCGTGCTGCCATAGAGTTTCTCCTTAATAAAATGAAGTGGTGTAGACACTGTCTAATATCGAACTCAGAATTTGGTTTTACACCTCCCGGACCTTTGGGTCGCATCGTTCCTTTTCCAGTTTCATCTGCCCATATAATCTAACGGACAGAGGCATCAACGGATGGCGGTCATTCAGACGTCCACCACGCTGTCTCCTACCGCGGCGAATAGATCTTGCGGCCGCGAGTTCTTAGCCAGCTCTTCCGGAAGGCCCATGCCCTCTTCCTTCAGTAATTGCTCGACAAAGCCAACACAGTTCATGGTGCGTTTTGAACCCTCCGGACCCTCAATCGGACCAAAGGGCGCGGGGCCTCCGGAAGTGACGTCTGTCCGGTAGGTCGAGGCCGATGCCAGCTCCGCTGCACGCTTCGCCACCGCTACCAGGGCTTTGTCGGGCAACGGTCCGTGGTCAGCGACAAGTGGCGCCTTTCCAACGTCTCTTGCGGGCTGTTTTTGCCAGTCCGGATGCCCGGGTTTGTGCACCGCACCAACCCTCCTCGTTCTGCCGCCAAAGGTAACTTCCACTTCCTGTGAGTAAAACGCAGAGCCGGGTGTAGCTATGGGACCAAAGCCCAGATGACCGGGTGCGCTTCCCGCGAGCACGGGAGACATCGGTGCCAACTCGCGGAGTCGCTCGATTTCCGATGGGTCCAGCATCTGCATCACATGCCCCGGATTTAAAACCCTGCCCCTGTCATCAACTTCAGTAGGCCAGGCCAGGGTACTGACACGCCTCCGGCCGGCACGCAGTGTTGGCGCAGCCAATGGTGCTGCCGCCGCGGCTCGCGCCCTGATTGATTGCATAATCGCTAACTGCATGAGTACGTCCTACCCTGCTTGTGGTCGTGCAAAAGACAGGGCGATACCTCGGCCCGCGTATCTCGATTTCGCTGATAGCGCCCTTGCCGGCAAACCGCTCTCGGCCAGCCAAAGAAACCGCTTATCGCAGCCTATGCAATCGTAGAACCACTGCATTTCCTCAACGACTGCGTCGTCCTCCATCTCGGGGCCTCGCCGAAAAAAAAGTTCATTGTCGTAAGGGGGCGCTGCCTTGATTCGCAGCCTCTCGAAGCCCAGTTTCCTCAAACCTGTCAATGAGGCTTCGTTGAACTCATAGGCTTTAGCAAAGCACGTATGTAAACCCCAGTTTTCCGCTGCAGTTTTCAGCAGCGCCGCCACGGCATCAGGACCGAAGCCCTGGCCGCGAAACTCATTGCCGATCCAGTAGTAGAAAAAGCCCCGCTGCGCATGGGCCACGAGACTTACGACGCCCACCATGCCCCACTGTCGATGCATGACCGCAAACACCCGCTCTGCCATATCAGCGTGCTGAACATTCAGCCAATGGTGCCAGTCCGCCAGACTTTGGAAATTCGGCAGCTGGCAAAAATACGCCGTTTCGGATGAATAGATTTGCGCGAAGCTCTCCCCATGCTGATGGCCTAGAAGCTGTAGGTATAGATTCTCCCCTGCGCAGATTCGGTGAACACCGGGAGACCGCTGCTCGCAGAAACTGTCCCAATCTTGTAGAAAGCGGTGCAACTCAAGAGCGCGCTCTTGGTCGGGCTGCTCGAGCAACAATCTTCTCAACAAGTTCTCCGCCTGCGCCACGTAGCCCATTTGCAGCGCAGCGAAGCAGGCCATCAGCAGTTGCTCCTGTTTGGCGGCTTTGCCCACTCTGCCCGAACACTCACCGCGTGAGCTTCCAAACACGGCAAGCACCAGCGGCCAGGCACCAAGCTCGGTCGCCGTCACCATCAGTTCAGTGATTGCTTCGCTGTCCGCAACGGGTTCCGGAGAGCGATAACTGTGATAAAACTGCGCCGCCAGTTCCTCAATAACCGCCACCCTACTCCCACCCTTTAGCGAGCGAGCGCCAGAGACTCGTGGGTCCTTGGTCTGGCTGAGACATGCTATCGACTCGGCATTCATGGCGCGGGCCCTCCGTTATGCGGCGCGGGTCTGTCCGCTCCGCCAGAGATACCGAGAAGCTCGAACAGGTTTATTTGACCGTCGTTTTCAACAAAGAGCTGCTGATACAGCTCCGCCGTGTTGAGCCGGCCCCAGGCAACCGCGCGCCGCAACAGGTAGGGCACGGGGCTGTGCGGGTCGATGCGTATGAGGAACTCAGCGATCTGGCTGAGCTGGGCGTAGGCCTGCTGCCTGTCCTGCGTCGACGTGCTGGCGTGGTGCGTTAAGCTTTCGATCTGTGCACCTTCAACACCCTGGGGGTCGGCGTCCGGCGCCGGATTCTGCGTTTGATCCAGCAAACCGCGGCGCTCAAGCTCCATGCAGGAAAACTCCATCGCTTTTTGAAGTTGCTCTTCGATGGAGTGCAGGCTGGGTGCAGCACCTGCGTCGAATACCCGATCGAGGGTTTCAACCAGCGCGCTCAGCGCGTGTAGTGCAAAGAAAGCGTCCCAGTAGGCCTGTTGGTAAAAGGCGTCCTCCATACGCTCCGCAGCGGAGCAAACTTCCGCCCAGCTTGGCCCGTCAGCCTGCTCGCGCTTGAGCTGCCCAGTGTCTACCAGCCTTTCATTGATCAGCGCGCGGTCGATATCGACACCGGCAAAGGTCTCGGAAGGACTGGGGCCTAAGGCAAGCGGGACCTGATTGATTGCCGGGGCAATTTTCTGGTCTATCCAATAGAAAATATTTCCTCGCAGCTCCAACTCCTCCAGGGGTGGGTTGAGCTGTTGCCAGAATTCGCAACTCAGCCGGTTGAGCAGGATGAGCACCGGCGCCACACCTGCCAGACCGCGCAACCGAATCTCGGATTCCAGCAGCCATGCAGCCACCTGCAGGTCTTTGCTCTGCCTGGAGAGCGCTTGCACGGCAAGTTGACTCACACTCTGCCAGTCAGCGCGCTTCAGTTCGCGGACCCAGTCACCTCTCGGCAGGCTCGGGTCGTCAGCCCGTCTGGCCTCAGCTATCTGGGCATAGACATCTCCGCGTCGCAGGTCGGGCCCGCAGCTGTCTTCAGCATCAAGCGCTGACAGCAGCTCTTCTAACGTCAATGCGTGGAAGTGCTCAAAATAGCGCGATGTGGCTGCAAGCAAATCGGATTCAATTTGGTCCGCTTCCTCGCGCACGCCCCCGGGCGGCGCGGTGATCGCCTGATCTTCGTGCCGCATCAATTCAGAAACGGTCATTTTTTTTACACTCCATAACATGTAGCCCGGTCATGGTTTAACCCCTGTCTGGGAAAACTTGTGGAAGGATGCTAGGAACAAACACGGGAACCGGCCTGCCATTGGAATCTGTTGTGCTGAGGCTTATCTCCATAAACAACTCCACCTGACTGGTGTCCGCACCGCCGCCGGGCGGCCTGGACTTCCCGCTGGAATTGGACACCATCACCGGAACAACGAACCTGAGAACAATGGGTTCAGGTGTGGTCGATCCCACAACGGGGCCCTGATACAGATGCCTGGCGATCAGGCGCTGCAACGCGTAGTTTCCGCTAAACGTAAACCGGGCCTCGTTCTGCGTACTGTTGATGCGCAAATGCGATTGTTGGGGATCGGCGACCGGACGCAACGCCGCGGGCCACCTGAACACCACTTGAAGCGGTTCACCGTAGTACCAGCTCAGACTGTCTGATGGCCGCATGGGGCGGTATAGCGATTCAACTTCGCTGCCCATTTTCCAGAGCACAACGTTCTCGCTGCCCGCGCTGTCCTGGGAGCGGAACACAGCGTTCACGCTGAGACGGGCCGGCGGCCCAGCGACAGCGAGATGGCTGTTGAAAAACAGCGAGGCTCCATTGAGCAGATTGAGCTGCTGTCCTGTTTTACCACTCCTGGCACCAGTACCGGAAAGCAGATACCGGCTGACCGCCTGCGCGTTGTTGCCGTAGTCTATGAAGAAGGCGCGTGTGTTCACCAGTTCCGCTTCGCTGGAGACACCTTCCGCAGAGAAAGGGAAACGGCCCTGAATGGTGCCGAATTCCCGGGAAAGTCTGGTCGCAAGCGCGCTCCCGGTCGCCTGTATGTTGGCACCGCAGATCTGCCTGGAGGATTTCTCGACACTCTGTCGGCGCGCTGAAAAGAAGTCGATGCCTGGTGGTGCTTCCGGCAGCGCTTGTACTGCTGCCACGCAGCTTGACTCAGTGGCACCCGCCACCGCGTCAAAGGCCTGCTTCAGACTGGCGACCTGACCGTCGTTGCGCCCAAACTCCACGCTGTTCTGCAGCTCCGCAATGCTATTACCCCAGTACTGGGCCAATTGCGTCTGCTGGCCAAGTCCGGCATATTCCGCGTCAGTTGATTTGAGCAGACTGACGTAGGGCTTGGCGTAATCGAGCACCGTCTGCGCACGCGACATCTCCGTTGTCCACCAGTTATCGGGCGTCGACGCATTGCCGAACCTGAACAGCGGGTCTCCCTGGCTCAACTGCCGTGAATTGCTCTGCGTCGGCTCCAGCAGAGAGCTGGCGTCAGCGAGTGCGTTTATCGCCGTAAGCTGACGGCTCGCAAACCGCTGTACGCAGCTGACAACCGGCAGCCCTTCCCTCTGCATACGCAGATCCGAGTAGTAGCCGAAAAGGCCGGCAAAGCTATCATTCGCTTGCGCGAAAGCCATGCTCGTCTGACGCACCGCCACCTGGGTACTCGACGGCGAGGATGCGGACGCGCTCCCGGTAGCGTCCAACTGGGCCGAGGAGAGAATCTGATCCGTAACCCGGCCGAGGTTGCCACGGCCGACGATGCTATGCGGCCATTCCAGGACGGATGCCACCGAGGGTTTTTGCTCACCGGCATTTGCCTGCTTGCCTGCAGTTGTTGAATCCGAGCCGTCCGTTGAGGCAGTTTTCGAGAGCTGCGAAGCAGCGGACGCCGAGCTTGAGCTGCCTGCGAGATCATCTGCAGTGTTTGAAACCCATGCAGGCAGCTCATCCGAGGTAGACTGCAGATAGGACTGGAACTCCTGCATGTACTGTCCCGCTTCCTGCAGCGCGCCGATGCTCCAGGCGCTTGCTCCGGGGTCGCACACAAATGGTCTTGTGGGACGTAACTGCATGAAATTCAATCGAGAGAGCTGGTCCAGGTAGCCACGTTCCTTCTTCCAGTTTTCAGAGATTGCAAACCTGCGGCCCGTTGTCTGCGGGGGCCTCACAGTCACAAGCAGGTTGCCCAGCGGTTCAAGGTGAACGGTGGCGAGTTCCGCTTCAGCGAAATTGCGGCATGCCGTTGCTTCAAACCTGGCTTCAATCGTTTTGATCCAATCGCCTGATGTCTCGAGTTTCTGGAACTTCGACAATTCGTCCGAGATTCGGCCAGGTATTTTTTCGCAGGCCGACAGGCTCTGGGCATCCTCAGGATCAAACAGCCACTCGCGATCCAGCCAATCTATCCATGCGACAAACTGCCGGACGTCGTACACGTCAGCAGTTCCCGTCTGCATTGCCGGCAGGAGATCTCGGCCGAGCCGCAGGCCCTGGCGCATGCGCTCATCCAACTCCTCGATCATCCGGCCGATGCGCGCCTTGACCAGCCGGTTGGTGGCTGGGTCAGTCACTCGCCGGGGAATGTTCGAGTGATCAAGAATGGTCCAGACCACGTCCTGCTCTCTCTGCACCTGTCGTGGCAGACCCGGGCCGTAAAGTGTTCTCAGCAGAGTATCCAGGTCCCGCATACGCTGCGCTCCGCCGAGACCCGGCGTGGCGAAGTTGTTCCATACTCGGGTTGCCTGGTAGAACTCGATCACTTCCCCCAGATAGTTTTCTACAAAAACCAGAAACTCGGGAGACGGTCGGAATATGTCTGATGGATCGGTCGCCGGGGGCTCAACACTTTTGAGGTCGGACTCCAGCTTCAGCAGCTTGCAGTCGAACGCCTTGAATACAACATCACGGAACGTGCTTTCTGAGGCTAGCTGCGCAATCGATTTCTGATAGCTGCGGTCAAACCAGGACAGTGGTATGAATAGCGAAGTCAGGCCGGTATCCACAGAGCTGACATAGACCAGAAAGCGCTCAATCGTGTTGTAGTTGGTGCAGCCATTGGCGCTCGTGTTGCCAGCACTTTCGTAGTTGACGACGGTGAGGATGTCCTCTATCTCCTGCACTTCACGGCGCAGCGCCACCGACGACATGGTCAAGCCAATCAGCAAGAGTATAAAGACCGACAGCATGAGCTTTTGCAGCCGGCGTACCTCCTCCTGGCGCGACCAGATACTGCCCCTGATGGGGCGCGCGAGGTTGTGCTCAGAGAAGATCTTTTCTGAAAAAAGCTGGTCAAGAAACGCGACACTGGGCGCGGCTGACTCCTCAGCGGTCACGGTTCTTTTCGCAAGACCGGACAGGTAGATCCCGCGGAAGAAGAAGTTTGCCTGGTACGGGTTGACCGTGAAGATCTGAGTGAGAACACGCGTCAACGGCGCGGCGAGAGAGTCCAGACGCCGCGGAAACAAGTAGAACGCATCAACGTCGCCGTCGACTTCGCGACCGCCGTCGGTAGTGACGGCGAGCTGGATATCTTCCAGCGTCCTGCGAAGATGTTCCAGCGCATCCGCGATCCAGAGCGCGTCATACCCTGACTCTAGTGAGGCCGGATTGGACCAGCCAAACATCTGCCGCAATTCATCTTCTGTACGTGTGCTGCAGAACTCCTGGAAGCCCGGCATTTCATCGGCTTTGGTGACCAGAACATAGACCGGAAACGTAAAGCTGAAGTGTTGCTGAAAGCGGCTCAGCTGATCGTGCAGAACAAGGGCTTCGTCGAGTAAAGCGCGGTCACTTGCGTGGATAAGATCATGCGCTGAAATACACAGCAGAACGGCATCGAGAGGTCGCTCCGGGCGCGCCCTCATCAACTTTGCAACGAACTCCCTCTCGGAAGTCTGTTCGACCAGTGAATCGACGTCTACCAGCATCCCCTGTTCAAAACTCCACCAACCCTGTAGGTCAGGTCGATGCAGGGGGTCTCTCATAAGGCACTTAAGCCGGGGAGATGATACAAGAGACGCGCCGAGACTGGGTTCACCCGAATGATGGTCGCCAATCATCAAAACCCAGGGTATGCGATACACATCGCGATTCTGACTGAGCAGTATCCTAATGTCGGAGGCCAACCCGAAAACCCTTGCACGAAGCCACCCCAGCAAGCTCCGGCGATTGCTACTGCCTGTGCCCGTTTCCGCCCTTAGCCCTGGAATACGCAGCGGCTTTCGCGACCTCAGGGTCAATACTGTCAGCAACAGGAACGCGGCGGCGGCTATAGCCAGCATCCAGACGAACGGGCTTGGATTCGTGAAGGAAAACTCCGTGATCGCTTTCATGGGCCTGCACCGCGCCGCGACGGTGGGTCAGAGTTTGAAAATGCGTTTTCCACACTCACCGCGCAGTCCACGCCACATCGCAGCTTGCTGAGAGTTTCAGACAGGGTCTGGTTTGCACTCAGCCAGATGGCCGAGGACACCAGCAGGTAAAGTACAAATGCCACACCGCCGAGCTTGTACCACCTGTCCAGAGAGGAGACGCGATGCCGCTTTGGATCCTCCACTTCGCGTAGGCCGTGCTGGTAGGCCTGCGCAAACAGGTACTCTCCCTGCAGTTTCGAATCCAGCCTTCTATGGAGGTCTACGCACAGGCGCCTGATCTCCCTCTCGCCCTTGCTGCTTCGATAGCGACCCTTGAAACCCAGAAAAAGCGCCAGCAGAAATACAGACGCCAGATCAGCACGGCTGCTGGCCCTGGTGCGATCACTGATTGCCTCCTGCAGGTAGTCGTAGAATCGTGTGCCGGCCTGCGCAGTGCGAAAGAAGGACGATTCCATGAGCTGCTCCTGCCAAAGGGACGAGAGATCCCAGTCGGTGTCCAGTAGCAACTGCTCATCGGTCAGTGCCGTCATCACGTACAGCGCGCGCAGGTAGTCCTTCTGCTCGTAGAGTGTTGCCTGCGAGCGTACGCGCCGCTGCTGCGCGGTCAGAGCAGACCTCAGTTTCTTGAACAGCAGTGATACCACCAGTTCGTTAGCAGGCAGGTCCTGCGCAGGCGGCAGTTCGAGGTACTCAGTGAGCCTTCCCCGAGTGATAGCCCAGCGAGCCTCAGCCAGTTCCTGATAGTACTCAGTGAACAAGGTGAGTAGAAAATGCCTGCCGAGTTCTGCCAAGCTGTCCTCCCGCAACTACCAGGTTTAGCCGGAAATGAGCACGCGCCGGTCCGCCGCGCCCGGTTCCTGCTGGATGTAGAGGTAGATGGCGGCCGGACCTTTTTCCTTTTTGCCCTGAATACAGATTCTCTGGCTGCTCTCTATGGAGTCGTACCTGCTGCCGTTGAAATCGTAGGTTTCGTTGGACAGCACCATGATGTTTCCGCGCAAAGGCAGTCGGTTTTCAACTCTCTCCTGTCCGGCCATGGCACGGCGAGCCGCGCCCAGTACCCGTTGCCGTCTGAAGTTCTCGAATGCACCGACCGATCCCACCACAGCCTCGTTTATCCAGCTTGTCGCGATGCGAGGGTCCTGGCCATCGCGGGGAATGATCGCGACGACGAGCTTGTTGATGTCGGCACCCTCGGGCAAATCCAGCTGGAACACGCCGTCCTCCACCTCGACAAACGGTATGGACTCGAAGGCCAGTTGGATACGGGCGAGCTGTTGTCCGATCTTGTCAAGATGCTCGGTGAAGGCCGGTGCCGGGTTGTCGTGGTCATAGCCTCTGGGTTCAAAAAAGTCCTGAAAGTACTCCAGGGTCAAAAAGCCCGCCAATACATCTACGAAAGCCATGTATAGCGTGAATGGATGGGTCATGCGCGTGTTCAGCAACACCTCCAGTGGTGGCAGGCGACCTATCAGCGCCGCGATAGTGGCCCTGTCGCTGAAACTGCTGGTTTGCGTTGCGGCGAGGCCGGCGGCCTTTTCACGTAAGTCTGCCGCCAGCTTCTCCACACGACTCCAGATACTTCCTTTCCCGAGCAGATTCTGACTCACCCTGGCGTTCAGCATGGGAGGATGGTAGCCGGTGAGCTCGAAGCTGTTGTCCTGACGCCGCGCCAGCCTGAAAAGCGGGAGGCTCACATAGCGGTTTGGCACTCTGTTGGTGGTGAAAATGCGCAGCGCCAGTCTCTTCTTGGTCAGATCTACCTTCTGATCCTGGTTGTTTTCATCGGTGACATCTTCGTAGCCAATTGATTCATAGCGCCGCTGTGCGCCGACACCGCCGACGCCTCTACGCACCGAGCCTATACTCACTGTTATGTGCTCACCGGGTTCCATATCACCCAGTTCCTCTTCACTTATGCTTGCCTCCAGCGGACCCTCGGTCTCGTCCTGATGGAAATTGATCACTTCGCCATCGGGAAAGACAGCGTGGAGGCGGGATATGCTGATACGGCCCTGGGTGAGATCGTTGCGGTCGACCTCTATGTCGATCAGACCCCAGTAGTGGGGCTGAGAAACGAAGAGTTTCTGGGTTGTCAGCCGCTCAATATGCTGCTCCTGCTGCTGAAAGTGCTGTGGCGAAAGCAGCATGCCCTGATGCCACTCCACCGGTTCCGATGCTTCCAGATACTGGCCGATATTCATCGAGTAATCCTCCCTTGTGTTGTACCGGGCACAGCGCCAACGATACCCATGCCGGTTGCCTGCGAGCTTCGACAGGGACGCATTCGTTTGCTTCGCTTATCCGCCCGCATCGGAAAGCTCCGGGTCGAGGTTTGTGAGTCGAACTTGAGCCGCCCTGACGTTTGGCACCCGATACCATTTCTGCCCGCTGGCGGAGACGTAGGTGGCATAGAGAATCACGTCCTCCGCCTTGCGGTATCCTCTGGGCATAGTCAGGCGTGCGCTGGTACCCGGCGCCAGACTGACAGAGCTGACCAGCATCTGCGCGCGGTGATTGCTCACCAGCAGTCTGCGCTTTTCAAACCACTCGGGAGACGTCGCCGGCAGGCTCTTGAGCAAACCGCTGTCCAGCAGGAACAGGAAGTCGACCTCGACCGCGCTGTTCTGATTGGCGTTTGAATCGGCCTGCAGGCTGATGCTGCGAATTGCGGTCTGGCTCGGATTGGGTATACCGGGAATGAACGAAAGTGTTTTCTGGATGGCTGTGCAGGCAGTCAGCGCTATTGTGAGTAGCAGGCCCACACTCAGTGCGCGGAGCAACGGCCGTAGTGAATCGCGCGGAAATGTGCCGTTGTCAGTCATTTCATCCTCATCCAAAAAAGTAAGTGATGAACTGCGCCGGAATCACCGTAAATCCCGGGCAATTCGTGCTGTTCTGGATGTTCAGGCCAGTTAAGCGTGTTCCGGGAATGGCGGCTATGAGTACCTTGATACTTCCGAGGACCCCCCTGTCCGGCCCCATGATCGTGCCCGAAGCCACCCCCAGCGCTACACCGGCATTGTCGCCGTTGCTGATCGTTCCGGTGGTCGCCAGGTTTTCAGCCAGCCCGATACCAATGAAAATATTGATCTGCGAGGGGATATGGGTCACCGAAAACGCGATGTTCGGGTAGGGAGTAGGCACCGGAGCAGGCATCGGCGTCAGGCAGACGTCGGGAAAACCGAGATTCATAATGCCGAGGTCGTTATTGGCGAGCATGGTGCGGCCTATCCCAGGTTGACGCGCTCGGCGTCTATCTTGATGTCTTCATCTGCCATGATGATGGCCTGCTTGCTATGCCACTGTGTCAGCGCCGACGAGTTGAACTGCATAAATGCCGCGCGGCTGACTCGCTCTCTCGCGGTCTCTATAAAGCTTCCAATTACGCTACTCACCCATTGCCGCGCACGCACGTGAAGTGTCCCGGCAGCAGCGGTAAGGCTGATGTCACCGGCGCATGAGAGTTCGATTTGCCGGGCTGCGGAGAGTCGCAGCCGCTGTTGCTGGATATCCAGCCGCTCGGCATCGGGAATACTGATACATGCGGTATCGGATGGGTTGCGTTCGAGTACATGGAGGATGTAGGCAGCTTGTGCTGAATCTCCAGCGGTATAAAGCAGCACAGTGTCGCCGGGGTTTGGTACCAGCGCGCAGGAACAGGCGCGCTTCGCGGTCAGACCGTTACCCAGGTGATATATACCCATAGGGTCGATATCGACCACCTCAGCGGGAATCATACGCCCCATATCAGGCTGTAGCGGTGATGTGTCCGGAACACGGTGTTGCTGATGACCTATTCGATTCACGGAAATCATGTTGAACTCTCCAGCTTGAGCAGGTTTTTCTGTACGTCGACCAGGGCCTCGGATGTCCGGCGCAGCCGCTTCCTGGATGCGAAGCCGAAGCGTGTGCACCGGAATTTGAGGTTGTGCACTGAGCCGTCGTCGATTCGCGACCTTCTGAAACTGCAGCGTGTTGCCTTAGCGGAGCCGAAGTCCGAATGCCGAAGGTCGGCGCGATGAAACAACACGGACTCCAGCTTCGCCTGAACCCAGTGGCTACCGTACAGATTGGCGTTGTTGAAGTTCACGTCACACAGTTTGGCTTCCTTGAAAATCGCCGACCTCCCATCCGCATTGCGAAGATCGACGTTTTCCAGTTGGGCTCTATAAAACAGGGCCTGGCTTACATCAGCTCTCCGCATACAGGCATCCTTGAGCCGCGCGCCCATGAAGTTTGACCCTGACAGTCTGGCGTTTTTGAGGAGCGCGCCGGAAAAGTCTGATTCGCTGAAGTTGCACTGCACCAGGCTCAGTCCGGACAGGTCCATATCTGAAAAATTCGCGTGCATTAGCTGGCAGCGCTCCGCGGAGAAGCCGCCCAAACGGATCCTGGTGAAGTCGGCGTGCGTCAACACGGAGTTTGAAAACCGGGCGTTTTCGAGGCTGAGTCCGTCGGTCGTGCAATTCATCAAGATCGAGCGATAGAGCTTAAGTCCGGAAAGGTCTGCATCGTCAAGCTCGCAGTCGGTGAACGCCGAGCGCTCCAATACGCCTATCTCCCAGCGGGAACCCTGCAGCCTGGCCCCTGTAAACGCGGACTTGAGAAGGCTTCTGAAGAGCAAGCTGGCGTTGCCGAGATCCGTATTGACAAAGGCCAGGACCTCAGCATCCACGGCATCGAAGACAGCCCCTGCCAGCGAGCAGTTGATGAAACTGGTTCGCTCCATACGACCGCCCCGAACCACCAGGCCCGGCAGACTGCAGTCAAGGAAGGTGGCACCCGTCAGGTCCAGTGTTGACAGGTCGAGGCCCTCGATGTGCAGGGATTGCACCGGAAGGCCCAGATTGATGAATCGCTGTATCTCAGCCAGGTCCGCCGGCGGCCGGCTCAACTCTGACGAGGCGAGATTCCTGGACTGCGCGTCTCTCAACGACGGCGGAAGCCCCGCGGCGCGCCTGCGCTCCATATCCAGGGCACCCTTATTCATGCCACCTGCTCCTGGGTGTCTGTCAGTCCAGTGCCTTTGAGCACCACCCCAATAAGGTCCGCTTGCACGAGATTCGCGTAAGACAGGTCGGAGCGGCTGAAATCCGTCTTCCTGCAAATCGCCTGGTGCAGGTCCACGCCACGCATGTCGGTATCCGTGATCAGCGCCTGGGTGAACAGCGAACGACAGAGTACGGCGGCCCGCAAATCCGCGCCGGACAGGTCAGCTTTACTGAAATCGCACTGGTAAAAGCTGACGCCAGCCATGCCGGCATGTCGAAGTACGCTCTCGCGCATACCACAGGTGCGAACATCGGCGTGTTCCCAGCTCGATGCCTCGAAGTCCGACTGTGCGCCAAAGAAGCAACGGTCTGCGCGGGCTTCACGCCATATGGATTCCCGCGCGGTCACCGTATTGAAAGCTGTGCGCTCCATTGATGCACCGGAAAAATCAGCGCCCCGCAAAAAGCTTTTTGAAAGCAGGCATTTTTCGAGCCTTGCGGCCTTCCAGGTGCTGAATTCAGCCTCAGCATCTACCAGCACCGCTTGATCGAGTTGCGCGCCGTTCAGGTTGCCGCGGTTCAGCTTCAGGTTTTGGCCAACCAGCCTGTTCAGCAACGCGCCCCGTAAGGACGCCGCCGTCATGTCTGCGCCAACAGCAAAGGCGTCGGTCAGGTCTGCCCGGTCGAAGCGGGCGCCCATGCAACTCGCCTGGCTGAAGTTGGCGTTCGCCAGACAAGCATCTGAAAAATCGGCGCCCACGAGACGGGCACCGAGGAAATTCGCGCCGGACAGGTTTGCGCCTGTAAATCGGCTGCTTGAAAGGTCCGCTCCCTCAAAGTTCATCTGGCGCAGGTCGAGTCCCGAGAAGTCCGCCCCGTGCAGGTGCACGTCCGTCAGGTCACGGCCTGCCATGGGCTCCTCCCACTCAAGCAGGTCGGCGAGAAAGCGCCCCAGCTGTTTGCGGTTGTCTTCACTCAAAGGCCTGCGTTTCGCATCCAGTGCGGTCTGCGACGCCCTCGCCTTACGCTGCATGGCGACCAGTTCTCCCAACTGCGCTGTCACATCGGGATCTCGCTGTTGAGGGAGATCTGACAGGAATGACAGCAGTTCCTCGATATCCGGGTCCTGGCTACCGTGTTGAGGGTGCAGGTCGAGTGGTAGAAGAGAAGCTTTCTCTATTGCCTGCTGGAGTTGCTCACAACTATGCCCAGGCAATGAACTATCAGACTGCAAGTCTCCGATAAGTGATTGCAGGCGCTGCTGTTCCTCCGCCAGATCTTTCTCCGCTGACGCCTGCAGTTCCGCGAGCTGGTAATCCAGATTCTCCAGCGCGTCACCCAGGTCAACACCGCCACTGGCGATGTCGTCGAGACTGAGCGGCTCCGACAGCACCTCGGGTATCAGTACCGGAATATTCTTACCGCCAGGTAATCGCGGTTCGGTGGCATGTTCCATCTCGTCAGGGCCCAGAGACCCTGCCAGCGGCGCGCTCGGTAAAGCGACGGCCTTTTTGAGCTCTTCGACAAACTCCCTGGAGCGTTGCTCGTGGAGCTCGCTGTGGGCCTGTCGTTTCGCCCTGCGCTCGGCCAGCAAGCGCTCCCCAGGCTCGGGAATCAGTGCGGCTTCATTCAGCACTTCTCCCGGCCCTGTCTTTCGATCCAGGCGTCGCTCCATGGTTTGTTGATAGTGTTGCTGGGACCGCGGAGAGCACGATAGGTCTTCGTAGGCCAGCAGAAGCGACTTCACGTCCAGGGCATCGCTATCGGCAATATCTGCGACGCCGCGGTAGATCACCAGACCCAGCTCCTCTTCGGGGAAGAACCACAAAGTGTCGGCAGCGAGGTCGAGCATCTGATACGACGAGCGCTCCGGCACGGACTGGTCCAATAGCGCGCGTACCCTGAATTCAGGGACCCAACCTTCAATCAGTGGGCGCTGTGGATGCATGCCATGAAGCTGGTAGGCCTCACCGCCACTCCAGTTCACACCGGCCCACTGGTCCTCGGCAGCCTCGTTGAACAGCGCCATATCCGTATCACCGGCCAGTCCCGGAAATCCGCTTTTGACCCAGCGCTCATCATAGGTTCCGGCGCGCCGGCATCTCGGCTGCCAGCGAATGTCGGTGGCACCCAGGGACGCCGGCGCCAGCCGGGCGTTGTGGCGTCTTACCGGCGCGTCGGGATACTCCAGGTTTGGCATGTCCCCTCTGTTGCGTCCCAACAACGCGGCAAAGCGCTTGCCGTAGTAGCCTTTTCCAATCGGATTGCGATCGCAGCCCCTGCCGCCAAAGGCGTTGTCATATCCCAGCGGCATCTTTGTAAACGGCTCTGGCTCAGTGATATGAAACGCGCCCAGCAAACCGTAGTACCATTGCCGGTCGCCGTGCACGGCCAGCGTCTTTGCGTGTTCTCCCACAGTAGCGGTGACCTGCATTTTCGCCACCGGTTTTCCGCTCGGCGCGTGGGCGTTGCCGCCCACCAGAAACTCCGCCCTGCCCTTGGGCATGGCCATGTCCAGAGCCTGGCCCGGCGCCAGATGTTTCAGCGCTTTCTGCCACTGCAGGTTCTCCGGCAAGAACAGAGATACCCGGCCTCCCAGTGTAAAGAAGCCCAGAGCGCCTATGCTCAGGTAGTGCTGACCTTGCAGACTGAAGGGCTTGTGCAGGGTGGCGAGGCTGAGCGGCTTGATGACGTTCACGGCTGCACCTAGAGCTTCAAATGCAGGTTGGGAATTTCAATGTACTCGCCCGGCAGGCGAATGTTCACCGTCCCCGGTGCGAGATCCAGCGTCATCCCCGTGCCGGTGATGTTGATGCCGGACTGCTGCCCGATGAGGTTCAATGCAATATTGGAACCTATCAGGTTGAGGTCATTGGTGGTTCCGATCAGGGACATTGAGGCTTTGGCACCCAACAGGCTCATGTCCGCCGAGGCACCCACCAGATTCATGCTTGCGGACGCGCCGACCATGCTGCTGCTTTTTGCGGCACCGGTCTTCGATGTGTGCGATGAGGTCCCGGCGGTATTGCTCACCGATTCGCTGCCCACCGTACTGTTGATGGTGGACTTTTTGGTATGGGATGTCTGCTTTATCACATTCCGCGTCGAGTCGATTGTCTCGGTTCCGGTGGTTGTCGAGGTTTGTTTTACATCTCCGTTGTTTGTCTGCGTAGAGTCGCTGTTACCGTTGAGAGTGCTGGTGCTATCAGCGTTGCCGGTCTGGGTGCTGTGCGTCGTTTGGTTACCGTTGTGCGTGGAGGTATTGCTGATATCCCCATTGTTGACCGAGGTGCTGACTACATCCGCGTTATGTGTGCTACTGGTGGTCACCTTTCCCTCATTGACGGAGCTGTGAGTTTCCTCGCCCTGAGACAGGCTGGTGGTATTGGTGTAACCCCGGGTTGTGTTGCTTGACTCGATATTGTTCTGGATAACAGTCGATTTTGTCAGGCCATCTGTCTGGTGAAAGCTGGTGGCATCTCCCAGGTTGTGATCATGGCTTTTGCTCCAGGAGGTTATTGTGCTGGTGCTCTCCGTAGTGTCGTTGAGGCTGGTTGACTCCTGACGCGTTATATCGGAGTAGCTCTCGCTGACGTCGCCTTCGTGGTAGCTGTAGTTGTTGCCAAAACTGTCGCTCTTGCTGAGCATCCCCGAACGTCCCTGCTCCGACGTTGAGTAGCTGTAACCGCCGCCCTGAGAGAAACTGGCGTCGCGGAACTGACCGGTGTCGTACTGTCCGTTGATGATTGAGATGGCCTGATCCAGGTGGGTTGTGGACATGCGGCCGTAGCGAACACTTTTGCTGTCGCCGTAGTTGGTCGAATAGCTGCTGCCGACGTGGCTGCTGGAGGTCCAGCCGGACGGAGTAACAACCTTGGACCCGTTGGCCTGCACCGACTGCTGGATCTCCGGCAGTTCCGACTCGTCAGTGGCGCGGGCGACGAGAACCATGGAGCCGATTTCCGGGCAAGTTTGCATGCCTGCGGAGAGCTTCACAAAATACGCGTCCGCATCCGGCTCGCTGGTGAAGCGAACATAAACACCCTGCGCCATCAGCACCTTGGGGTTGGGCTCCGAGATGGGATCAATACCGCCAATAACGCCGGAGTCACTGGCGCCGGTGTCGGTGTTCGCAGACGTCTCTGGATCAAAAGCACTCTTTTCGTAGTACTTCCAGGTCGTCGGCATCTCACCGTTGCCATGTGCCACGACTTCCGCCATGACGCTTCCCTGGCGCGTCTGCCCCAGGCTGAAGGGCGTGATAAGTCCCTCAGCCTCGGTGGCTCGAAAACTGCAGCTGTAGGTGCCATCGAGGCTGGCCTGGTGCCTGGCTTCAGTAAACACAAACCATTTCTGGTTGAGATATTTGCAGACTTCCGGGGGCCCGGAGTGCTCACCCTCCTCCAGCTGTACCTTGTGGCCCACGCGAATCTCGGGATTCTGTGTGCTGCCTTCCAGGCGCGTAGCGGCTCTTGCGGCCATATCGGCGATCTGGCTGGAGTAGTTGTTGACCATCCCGGCGCTGCCGCCGTACTGGAGTATGTGATAGACCTGAAACGGTAAATCGCCGGGCTGCGCTGCAGGATTCGAGTAAAAGCTGATCTCTCCGGCAACCGTGTCGCTTTCCCAGGCCTCCTCCTGCCTTGTATAGATTCCCTTTACGCTGGTTGAGGATATCTCCTGGGAGTAATTGTAAGTCTTCAGTACGTCTGCATGCTCCACACCCTCCAACTCGCTGTACGTGTATTTGAGTGTGCGATCATCCTCAAACACCGTGGGGTAGCACGCCTTGTTGCTGAACACAATTTTGTGCGACCTGGGTGAGTGCACAAAGTAGTAGTGAATATTGGATTTGGGCAACAAGCGCTGAATAAAGTCGTAGTCGGTCTCTCCCGCCTGAAGCCAGTCCTGTACGCGGTTGTCCGCAGAGTTCGTGTCTCCAACCAGATCCTGCGTGTTGTAGCTGATCTGGTGTTTCTCCAGGAGCCCTTCGATTGCGGTGCGAATCGATTTCTGTGCGTAGACCCGATAATCATTGGTGAGCATAAGCCGCCACAGCGCAGGCTTCATGGTCAGGCTGTAAATACCCGGCTCTCCCATGGAAAACCCGGTGACCATGCCGTTGAAGAAGCTGAAGTCCTCTGCGCCGCCGCCGTTCATGGCCCTGCTGAAATCTGCTTCCGGGTCCGCGCCATTAAAATAGGCCTCGTCAAACGGGCCATTGGGCACCGATTTCTTGCTGTCGCGCACACAGATACCCACGGTAACCATGCGGCCGATCAGATCGCTCATCTTGTAAAGCGGTTCGGAGTAGTCGGTATTACCGTGTAGGCTGAGCGTGAACGCGAAGGGCTTGGAGAGTTCTTCCTGGCCGTTGAACTGAACCAGCCGCAGCTGTTCGTTGCTGAGTATCGTTCCGTCAGCCAGCTCGCAATACCAGTTGAGGTATAGCGTCGGCTGGGGCTCAGGTTCCTGACCGGTCCTGGCGCTGGGTATGTCGACTTGCATATTCATCCGACGATCCCACCGCCAGCGTTGTAGCCGAGACCCGTAACAAGAAAACCGGTAAACCGATCATCCCTCTGTGGTTTTCCAAGCCAGGCGCTCTGCCCCAAACGCATGGTGGCCTGATCTACCGTCTGCGGACATTCAAGGATACCCGGTGGCACCGTCTCCGGATCCACCTCCAATCGCACGTCGACATCAACGCTGCGATTGGTCAGGAAGCGCAGTAGGGCAACAAACGCGCCGTGTGTCCGCGAGCTCTGTACCTCGCCCCGAAACGTGAAATCGGGTAGGTAGGTCAACAGTTCATGAAATGGCAGCGGTCCCACCGACGCACGCATACGAGCACGCATGTCCCAGGTTTGCCTGCCGAGTATGCAAAGCTCCCCGAGAGTCGATGCAGACCGGCCGAGGTGGCACAGCTGATCTACGGCAATATCTTTCCAGGCGCCAACCAGGTCACGCACCCTGATAGGCACCGAGAAACACTTCTGCAATACTCTCTGGATAAGGTGGGCACCCACACGGTGATTCGCCAGCATGCCCGCAAGCGACATCAGACTCCGCCTGCTCAGATTGACCTGCTCGTACAGGCCCTCCGTTGCCATACCCATGACGGCGGAGATGCCATCCGCCAGGAGATTCTCCGTTGGATGGCGTCGATCCAGGGCCTGTTCGCTGGCGGCCCGTGCCTCGTAGCGAAGCAGGTTGATCCTGTGGTTGAAGATATCCAGGAAATCTACCGTGGCATGGTTACCGTCGCGTTGTTGCTGCTTGATCCAGTCGGTAAAACCCTCCGGCAGGGGCCCTGAGTATCCGGCAATGCAGTAGTTCGAGGTGCCGGCCAGCAGCCTGGTATCGCTCCTGCCGATACCCCGGCGTCTGGCCGGGATGCCCACGTAGCGGATATCGCTGGCGGGGAAGTCCGCGCCGAGATCTGCGGTGAAACGGAACCCTCTGTCACTGCCCGGCTCAAGCCCGCGCCTTGCAGATGTTGCGGACTGCTCAAGCTCCAACTTGAGCAGTTGCACGAGCTGAAAGAAGTCGAAACTCCCACTGTTGTCGCGAATCTGCCGACTTAGAGATCGACGAGAGCGCCAGCCATCGGTGGCCATATCTTCCAGTCTCCTCGATCCTTGTTACTCTCCAGGACCATTTCTACAAACGTCCCCAGGCTCGCGTAGAGTGCAAAGAAGTACCTGCACACCGATGCGAAGAGAACCGGGCTGACGCCCTTGAAATCACCCTCGTTAATCTTCAGCCGGATTTGCAGGCCCTGGCTGACACCGGCACTCTCTGCGTCACGTACCAGGCGCGCTACCCGCCGGGTATCTATCGACCTCAGGCTGCTGATCTGCTTCCAGACCATGAGATTGCGCGCATCGGTATAGACCCGGAGAATGCTCTTGAATGCTTCCAGCCCCCCTTCTCCGCCGGCTATGGAAAGAAAGTTGAGGCTCAGCTGGGAGACCAGCTGCCAGGGTGCGTTGCCGGCGAGCTGTGGAATACTGTACTCGCTCATTTTGCCGATGAGCCTGGCCCCGGAAATCGGCCCCGCACCCTCCAGGTCCAGCATCACACCCGCGCGCAGCTTCTCGGGCAGGCGCCGATTCGTGCAAAGCGCCATCCCACCGATGGCTTCGGCGGGCACCTCGCCCAGGTCCAGGTTCATGTCGAGCAGTGAGATAAAGCTGCGCGTGCCGGGGATGCGCTCGGTTTCGCTGAGTTCTCTGCGATGGCTGTAGAAATACTCCGCGTCGTCTTCGGCGTCGAAAACCGACAATTCGTAACACGGTGCGATAGCCCTGGGCGCCTCACCATTGACAATGGAATGCAGCGACTCAATCTGGTAGATCTCGGAGCAGGTGACGTTGGCGCGATCCGCTTCCACCGGATATTCGTACCTGCGCCGCGTCAGCCGGATGGGTTCTATGGACTGTTCGAACAGGTTTATCACAGGGAAGCAGTTCAACAGCAGTGTGTTCTTATCCAGCTTTGCAAAGGCTGCTACCGGATCGTCAAAAAGGAAGTAGATATTGAGCTGCCGGTCAGCGCCTTCGGTATTCATGCCGTTCAGATCAAAGAACATGAATTTCTCCGGGAAGGCGAAATACTCGCGGATCAGTCTGTACCCCGGATTCGCCTGAGCCGCGTCGGGCAGTGCAGCCTCGTCATCGCTGAAGCCGCGCCAGGACAGCGCCTGCGGCGAGAGATATCTCGGCTCACTGTCCCCCGGAATCTCCACTACGATCGCGCGCAGCGCAGTGCTCAACAGCTCATAGAAATGACCAGCGGTTTCTGAGGTACCGGAGATGTAAAAGCGCAGGCCGCTGTCTCGCAGCGGCAGGTCCTGGATTGGGTCCTTCGAGCCGGTGCTCAGCTTGACGCGAATGATCCCGGAAACATCCGGTTCGTTGCCGAGAAAGTCTATCCCCCTTATCGGGACCGATTCGATTTGGTCAACAACCAGCGGCCAGATAGGCGTTTCGTAGCAGTTGCGAAAACGGCAGGACGTTTTGCGCTTGCTGGAAACCGCTTCAACGGAGAAAACCCGACCACGCTCTATTGGCCTGCCATCCGCGCTCTGCGTCGCCACCTCTGCCTGAACAATGCTCATGCAGGGTACTGGGGCCTGCAGGTGAGGATAGAGGTGGTCCAGCAGCGCGTTGGGCACGGCACAGCGGTCCGCTTCGATCTGATTGCGAATTCGCGCCGTCAGAAAAGCAAAGGACTGAACCAGCATTTCAGCCTGAGGGTCTTTCCAGGTGTTGTTTCCGATTCCCAGTTCTCTGGCGACGTCCGGGTGATTCAGCGCAAATTCACGCCCCTCACGCCGCAGCGCCTCAAGTTCATCCTGATAATTGGATCTCAGTGTTTCACTGGCGTTCGACATATCTCTCCGTCACCAGGCGGGCTCTAACTTGAAATCGCCGTCCGTTTGCACCGGAAAACGAAACTCTTCCGTCTTATCGACATGCGCCATCCGGGCCTGTATCTCCAGGCGCGGCACCCCCGCTTCAGAGGTTGCGGGCAAGACTATTACCCGTGGATTCAGCAAGCGTGGCTCAAAGCGTTGAATCAGCCTTTCGATCTGCTTTGCGTAGGCGGCATGCTCGGCTGTCGCGTGAGCACTCAGGCCCACGGGGCTGCCCGGGACCGATTCGCTGTCCAGCGCCAAGCTGATCAGGTCTACCGCGGCCTTGCCTCTTACCAGGCGATGACCTTCTACGAGCCGCTGCACCTGTTGGTGGATTGCCTCTTTCAGATCGGCGGCATCCCAATCGGTCAGCGGCGCCGCTGTGCGCTCCAGCAAGAATTTCAACGCCAGTTTCCTCTGAGCTACAGGGAAGCGCTAACTGCCCTTGGTCAATTCAACATTGGGGCTGTTCTTGGCGATACTCCACTGCGACGACACATTGCCGCCCATGGAAGCGTCGGTGTTTTGGATCGTGAACTCCCAGATGATCTCAGTAAAACTGAGCTTGAACTGCTCGGTGGGCATATCATCCGGATGAGACTGAAACTGAATCTCACTGATCATCGCGTCTCGCAGCCAGAACGTCATGATATTTGTCATGGAGTCGCCGGAGTTCCTCGCGATGTAAAGCACCGTGGGCTGATCGTTGCCGACCCCCAGGGGCTTGGCTCGCAGGCAGCGGTCGTAAAACACCACGCTGGTCTTGTCGACATACTTCACACAGGTGAACTCCGTGATAACCGGCCGGCCGGACGTGCGCGCCGAGTTACTCACATCGGTAGTCATCTGCTGCTTCAGTCCCTGGTGAACGGAGACCAGTTCGATCTTTCCTTCGGCCCAGTCCTGCGGAGGGTTCTGTACCCAATCGGTATCGATCAAACTGCCACCGGTGGCCCAGGAGTTTTCTGAGGGCATGACCGACGGATCACCGGGTTTTAAGAGGATTAGATCCATGATTCGATTCCTGTTGTGTCAAATGTGGTCTAACCGGCTTGCTTCGGAGGGCATGGTCTAGCCCGGGATTTCCGTTACCAGCCGAATCGATGCGCTCAGCTCCTCCAACTGGAAGTGCGGTCGGAGGAATACAGTGGCGTTATAGGAACCCGGCTTCGCTGGGTTATCCGTGGCCACCACGTTGGCCTGTCGCAGCGGGTAGGACGCTTTCGCTTCCTGGGGCGCGTTGTCGTCAAGCAAGACGTACTGCGTGATCCAGGCGTTTAGATAGTCCTCAACATTCGCCCGCGTCATAAACGAGCCAACCTTGGCACGCATCATGACCTTGATGTAGTGGGCAAAACGAGACGCGCACAGCATATAGGGGAGCTGCGAGGACAGATGCGCATTGGCGGTGGCTGCATCCGACAGATACTTCTTGGGCAGATTGGTGGACTGCCCTCCAAAGAAAGCCGCCTTGGACGACCCCTTGCAGTGGCAGATCGCCATGAAACCCAGATCATTGAGCTCCTTCTCGCGCCTGTCGGTAATGCTCACCTGAGTGGGGCAAACGAGTTCGACGTCGCCGGCGGCGCCGGTATAGGTGTAGGTGGGTAAACCATCAACAAGACCGCCACCCTCGACACCGCGAATCGCGGCTGTCCAGCCAAAGGTAGCGTGCGCATTGGTGATGCGCTGGGTCAGCACCCAGGCTGCATTCCCCCAGAGCAGCTTTGAGCCGTCAACGGAGTCAAGCTGAATGCTGCCTCCATCCTCGGCTGTCTCGATCTCCATGACGTTCTCTTCGTAGTCGATGATCTCGACAGGGTTGCCACGCTCTCCACCCCAGGGCAGGCGCAACATAACTCTGGGAAGCGCCAGGGTCACGTACCGGGAGTCCTCGCTTTCACGGAAGGACTTCCACTGAGCCAGCTCTACACTTTCGAAGATCTTTGACAGGTCGCGGGGCTTGGAAAGTGCATTGAACGACTCCATGTCAAACAGCTTGGCGTACGCTGCGGCCACGAAGGGCGCATGCGCCGCGGCAGCAATTGATGACATGAGCTTCAGCAGTTGCTGGTCCTCAGGCGAGCGACCAAACTCATAGTCCCCCATCAACATACTGTAGGGATTGCCGCCGTAGGTGCCATATTCCGCTTCGTAGGTCAGTTTGAAGACAACGCTCTGGTCGAACTCAACGGCTTTGGCCAGCTCTTTCAGCAGATCGGATTTGGAGACGTTGAACACGCGCAACTTCAACGTTGCACTGGTCTCCGTATTGTTCAGCAGATATGCCAGGCCACGCCAGGTAGCCTCCCTGGCCTGGAAGTCCTCAAGATGCAGTATTTCATCCAGTTGGCGACTCAATTTCTGATCCAGCTCCACCACCGCATTGTCGATGGTTTTCGCCAGCATCAGGCTGTGACCGTCGTCCAGATCTGCAAGTACCGCTGACGCGAAGGTGGCAATCAACTCATAGGAGACCAGCTTCTGCTTTGCGTCCTGGATCATCATGCCGGGAGAGACCAGCTTCTCGATGTTGCCACCTTCCGCGGGCGTGATATTGTCCTCCACCCACTGAGCTTCTTCTTCCTCCGTCATCTCCAGCCCGGCCTCCGCCTTGTCAGCCTTGGCTTTGGCCAGGTCCTTTTTGGCAGTGTCAAAGGTCTCGATGAAGTCGACCAGTTCCTTGCGTACCGCTTTGTCCTCGTCGTCGGACCCGAGGCTACTCTCGAAGATGTTGGCCACGGCGTCGACCATTTCAGTCTTGGCCTGCAAAGACCTCAGGCCGTTGCGGACCTCATATACTTCGCGCAGCGGCGCAATTCGCAGAATGAGCTGTGCCGGCTCAAAGTGATCCATCTTGGTGAACACCAGGGCTTTGCTGTCACCGTTGCTAAGCCTCGGAATCTCCTCGTCTTCCCCATACTCTTCCGCCGGTTTGTCCAACAGATTTCTGGCTTTGGTGAGATCAATCGCCGGGGCGCAGGACACCAAGATGTCAGGGAAGGTGTCTGGATCGACCTCGACGAAGCGCCGCTCCGATACAGGAGGTAGTGGATTGTTGTCAGGATCGGCGACGAAACCCGTGAGATCCGAAAATATGCCCGCGATGAACGGCAATTCGATTTTCTCTTGCGCGCCACCGGTTTCAACATCGTACGTCAGTCGTACGCGAGGCGGCCTGACACGAGTCAGTTTCTCTTGAACACTGCCTAACATAGTTCGCTTTCCTCTTGGACATTCCAACCTAGTGTTGGGTTGTTATGCTCGTTGTTCCCGGGCTGGAGTAGACAACCGTGCCTCCTGGAACCTCTATCTTCTTGATCTTCC
The DNA here is from genome assembly GCA_028280635.1 of Halieaceae bacterium. Classification (GTDB taxonomy): domain Bacteria; phylum Pseudomonadota; class Gammaproteobacteria; order Pseudomonadales; family Halieaceae; genus JANQIO01. Next base: position 61,866 of record JANQLM010000125.1, read on the forward strand.
CTTCGGCTTCCAGATAGTTCAGCGCCTCCTGAACCACCTCTACCGAGTCTTCGTATCTCTGCCTGAGCAACCACCATCTCGCTACTCCTTCAACCGATTCTGTTGCGTTGGGCCTGGAAGAGATGTAGCGACGAATAGCATTTGCGACGTTTTCAAGTTCGTTCCCACGTAGTCTGTCCACACACGTATCTCTTTGTGATCTCGCATTAATCCACCTAGCCGTGGCTCCCGTTTCGGCTCCTGTTTTGAAAGGTCAAACCGACAGGAAGCGTCTGCAGATACAATCAGCAAGCAACGTGCCAACCTCGAGAAAAACCATAACCTACTGTTTTAAATGTATTTTTCTCCTGGCACCGCGGCGAACGTGAAGGGTCATTTTTAACCCGGCCCAGCGTGCGAGCGGCGAGGTTTTGCAAGCTGTTGTTCATGACAAACTGCGGCAACCGCAGGGCTTACCTGGCTTGCAGGCGACCTGCTGAAGCAATGGGACCAAAGGCAGCTTTGGCTGGGTATGAAACAACCCATGAGGCAGGATTGACCCGCCGGTGAATGCAGTAACTTTGCACCGCGGCGGTCAGGCGACCTTCCGAGGCCAAGAAGGCAGCCTTGCGGCCAGTGTGGCAGGTACTTGAGGGAGAGGCTGTGCGCGTCAGCGAATGCGTGACGCTGGCTTATACACTGCCCGGAGTCTTGCAGCGTTAAAGCTCACCAACGCTAAGGGGCTGGCGGGGTCGTCGCTGGCTAATTGGTGTTGGGCGGTATGGCGGCCTTGTACAAGGCACTGATAATCCCATGCTTCTTCAGCAGCCGCCCTAACGCCCGGCGCTCCTTGCCGGAAATCCTCGCGGCTTCTGAAACATTGCCATGCGTAAACTGCATCAGATTCTTCAAATATTCCCGCTCAAAGCGGCTGATGCTCACCGCTTTTGCTTCCTGAAACCGGCCGAGGGTGGCGGGCACCTCTGGAGAGGGGCGAATATGATCGCCCTTCATCACCAGCGGCGCTCCCATGACCTCAGGCACATAGATCGTGCGCCCCAGGCTTAGTATGAAGACTCGATGCAGGTAGTTTTCGAGTTCCCGAACGTTGCCGGGCCAATTATAGTCCTGCGTCATCCATTGTTCCGTGATTGGATGTAGTGCCTTGGCCCGCTCCTGGTATTTACGGCAGATCTGTTCCATAAAATGCTGTATCAACAGCGGAATGTCCTCGCGGCGCTCGCGTAGCGCTGGCGTCCGCACATCGAGAATCTTCAGTCGGTAATAGAGATCTTCACGAAACTGCCCCGCTGCCACCATTGCTGACAGGTCGCGGTTTGTAGCGCAAATGATGCGGACATCAGACCGCAACACTGCTTCACTGCCCAGAGGACGGTACTCCTGATCCTGGATAAAACGGAGAATAGCGGTTTGCGCCTTGATAGAGAGGGCGTCCACCTCATCCAGGAACAGAGTGCCCTGTGATGCCTGTGCCACCAAACCCACACGTTGCCGCTTGGCATCCGTGAATGCACCGGGTTCATGCCCGAACAGCTCTGAAATCAGAAGGTCGTCGGTAAGCGCGCCACAGTTGACCGGTACGAAGGAATAATCGCGCCGCATACTTTCGTAGTGAATACCCCTGGCAACAATCTCCTTTCCGGTTCCCGTCTCGCCATTTACCAGTACTGGCGCGTCATAGCGAGATACTCGCTCTACCAACCGGAGGAGTCGTCGGACGGACAGCGAATCACCAACGTAGTTCATTGCGAGCGCGAGCAGATCACTGCCCTCGTCACATGAGCTAAGTGCGTCTGACAGTGCTTCATCAAGCGTGGTAGCGTCGGCGGGCAACATAAGAATCGCAGCGCAGTGGGAAATCAGCGGTTTGTCGCGGAGAACCCGCTCGCTGTCGCAAATCAGCAGGTTGAAGACCAGGTTGTGTTGCTCTACCAGCGCGGAAACTTCCCGGCGTTTGCGCGCAGAAACATAAAGAACCTTCTGCTGATAGGCACCGGAGGGTTCCTGCGTATATTGTGATATCTGGAAAAAACGCGGTTCGTAGCTTGTTCCGGCAAATCCATTGCGAAGACGGTCGAGTGACGCTTCCGGCTCCTGCGACAGTATATCGATATACACCGCTAACCCCTCAATCGAATAGTGATCGCTGTCCTTATCTACAACTTTGTGGAGCTCCGGAGAGGCGCTCGCCAATCCCTGTGCTCGCTACGCGTCCTACAGCATAGCCCATGTGCCGGTTGGTGCGAGTTTTAGGGCTTGTTTTAAGGTACTTCAGGGCATAAACCGCGAAGGAGTATAAACGTGGCGCCCGTGAGGAGTTTGTTAAAGATGGCCCGCGGGCGGGCTCAGTGCGGGGCCACCGGCGAATCATTGCAATTGAGTTGCTCCAGTAACCGCAAAGCTACGTTGTTCCGTGGTTCCAGTCTTAACATGCGCTCGGCAACTCGCCTGGCCCGATCATCATCCGCCAGCAGCACATAGCAGTCGGCCAGTTCATGCCAGACCTGCAGATCGTCTCCCTGTTGCGAAACGTGTTCCAGCAGAATATCGACCGCGCCGCGTACATCTCCCAACAGGCGCAAGGCGCTGGACAGACCAAGCCGGGTTTCAAGTGAGTGGTCACCCAGTGCCTGCATCGCCTCCCACTGGGCTTTCGCAGCCGCCGCGTCACCGGCTTCCATATAGAGCCCCGCAAGTATCTGCCGAACAGAGAGCATACTGCCTTCGCAGAGCAAAGCCGTTTCCAGCGAGGCTATGCGCTGGTCGCGATCTCCCTGCAAGGCGTGAGCGGCGGCGATGTTGATATGTACCTGGGGATTCGACGGGCTTAGCCGTCGAGCGGCCTCAAGCTGTTTGAGCGCCTGCGCCGGCGCGCCCAGGAATACGAAAGCCGCACCCAGCACCATGAGAGCCTGGAGGCACTCGTGATACCGCTCAAGTGCCTGGTGAGCATGCAGTATTGCCAGATCACTGTTCCCTGCCTGAAGATGGTTTTCTGCCAATTCGGCGAGCAGTTCATCGCTTTCCTGATAACCGGAGAAGCTCTCGACTACCGCGATGGCTTCGACACCTCGCCCGCTAACGCGTAAAAGTTTTGCCAGGCGCTTTGTGGCTTCGACGCTACGAGGGTCGCAGCACAAGTACTTTCTGAGCAGGGTTTCCGCCGCCTCATGATCTCCCTGCTCAATACTTGCGGTGGCCTTCAACCAAAGCAGAGCGGCAGTTTGCCCCCAGCGATCTTCAAACGCGCTGCATGCGATCAGGACCTGCTCGAACCTGCGTCTGCGCATCAGATCCCTGATCAAATCCAATTGATTGGCCTGTGTATTGTTCAAGCAACTACCTGCGAGACTGCGCTCAATGCTATATTGGCCGACGGGCAAGGAGAGTCGGCAAGCACGAAGGGGGCGACGTGCTTAGCAAGTTGTTCGTTATCACCATAGTACTTATTTTCGGCCTGTCCATGTTCGCGGCCGGGTTGCTTGCACCGGAAGACTACCGAGCAAGCGCACAGACCCGCCTGCAAGACATCACGGAAAAATTCTTTCAAACGGCTGAGCACCACGAGGGTACATCAGAACAGGACGGGAATCTGGAAGACTAGCGCGGGCGCTCAACGCTCCGGCGGGCTGGCGTTATCGGAACCTGCCTTTGAGACGATGTTCAACTTGCCATCCAGCCATACCGCGGTTTTTTACAAAGCAGACCGCCACATCAGCCATACCCAGGCCAGTGAAGCAGACCCAGGTCGCAGCGGCCTCTTTAGACTTATCCATAAACCAGTACTTGTCACCGCTCGCCATTCCAGGGGAGCCCACCAAATAGACACAGAGGTCTGCCATACCGCGATCATCCACTATTGCGGCATTGATATGCGCCTCACCCATCGTCGCTGTCTGATAAACCCAGGCCATCTTCGATCCTCACTTACGCTGGGATGCCTCGTCAGTTCGCTTCGGCATCAACCAGGCCAGCGCGACGACGCTGTGCAAAGCTGACAGTGTGGCCTACACTCAAAGTGTGTACAGGCAAACTCATAGCGAGTTGACAGCATGGCCGATGACAGCGACCGCAGCACGGACCCAGATAAAAACATGCCTTTGAGAGATAATAGGCACCAGGTCGAGCTTGTCCAACTGCCTGGCCGTAAAACACCGATGTTGGGCTATACCTATGGCCCTGAAGAGGTGGATATCAGACTGCGCTCCGCAGAGCATTGGAATGACGACGCGGGATCACCTCGTACCACCACAGATACTGACGCTGCGCAGGTTCGCACTGCGCTGGACCGGCGCCAGCAGACCATCCTGTCTTACAAGCTATCGGAGCCCGACCGGGCAAGAGTAAACCGGATGCAAACCGATCAGCCTAACCAGGGACGCAGGACTAACCCAGACAGTGGCGAACGCATCGATGTGAAGATTCGAGACTAGGTACAGCCGGTGGCAAGCCAGACCCTGAACGGTTTCAGGTAATGACTGCAGAGCCGGCATTGATATCTAAGTGGTGTTCCCGAGGTACGCCCGGATAAAACTGCGCACCTCCTCGCGAAGGCGTTTGGCGCCAATGGCATCCGGATTGAGAACGTACTCGGCCGCAACCCCACGCAATAAGCCAACAAGCGCGAAGGCAAAGGCCTTGGCGTCCACCGTCCGGGCAATCGAGCCATCCTGTTGGCCCAGCTTTATGTTCTCGGCAGCGAACTCCCTGATGCGCTTTTCCAGAACGATAATGGCATCGCGGTCCGCCGTCCTCGGCAGTGCAGCGCCCCACAAAACAAGCAGCGTGGGCTTTAACTTTCCCGGCGTCTGGTAGAGGCGAATGTAAGCCTCCGACGCCTCCAGCAGCCGCTCCAGGCCATTGTCGGCAGAGATGTCCGAAATCTCGGCCCTATAGTACTGCTGGCAGTGCTCCACCAGGCGCTCGATCAGTGCATCCTTGGTGCGGAAATGGTAGTTGACGAGCCCGCGGCTGTATCCCGCACGTTCGCCAATCTGCGCCAGCGATGTCTTCACGATCCCCTGCTCGGCGATCAGTTCCATCGCGGCAACCAGCAGGCGGGTCTCCGCCTCGTCGCGGCGCTCCTGCTGGGTCCGTCGGGTATCAAGCTTTTTTTGCACCACTTTGCTCAATGCTTATCCCCTGTAAAAAAATAAGCATATCTTATTGAAAAGGCTGGGATTTATTCTGTCTTCGAACTCGACAACAGCTTATCTGGAAGCCGTTTTGCTTACAAGGTGATTGGCGCGTCTCTGCACACAAGACCGGTGCGCAAGAGTCATGACCCAAAGCGCGCTGCCTTAGACGAGCAAACTATCGTGGTATTTCGGCCGCTTGCGAATGACTGCCCTGCGCTCGCCCTGGAATACCACATTGCTATCCTGGTCCACGCCATAGTGGCGAAAAGTGATGAGGCCGGAATTTTCATCCCTGTCCTGAACTTCCAGCACCTCGCTATATGCGTACAAGGTGTCGCCGTGCTTTACGGGACTCAGCAGCTTGATGTTGTCCATACTCAGCTCTTGAATCACCTGTTCACCGGTATCCTGGTAGGCGAGCCCGATAACAATCGAGATGGTGACCCCGCCGTAGACCAGTGACTCCCCAACAGGCGTGTCCTCCATCATATGGTCGTTGAAGTGGCCGGGCGCCGTGTTCATGACCATGTGACAGAGGGTGACCGCTTCATTCTCATTGACGGTCTTACCGCGGGCGTGGCGGTACACGGCACCGGGTGCGAAATCCTCAAAGTAGTTATCCGTGCCTGTGTAGCTGCTGATATTCATCTTGGCAAGTCCTCCGCTGAGCCCGCGACTATTGGAACAACAAGTTTGAGCGGACGTACTCGACCACCACCTCACCGTGCTGGTTCACACCCTCTGTCTTCCAGGTGACAATCGCCGCACCCGGCTTGCTGGAGGACTCCCGATTGTTGATGACCACGCTGCGAGCGCTCAGGGTATCGCCCTCGTAGACAGGGCGGTGAAACTTCAAGTCCCCGATACCCACGAACGGCCCGAGGCCGCCCTCGCTCAAATCCTCCACCGACAAGCCAAGCACCGTGTTAAAAACGAGCAAAGGGTTAACAACAATCCCCGGGTGACCTTCCGCCTGCGCGTATCCGGCATTGAAATAGAGCGGGTTGTACATCTGTGTAAGCGTAGTAAACAGGCTGTTGTCACCGGCATTGATAGTCCGTCCCCAGTGGTGCTCGAACTCCTTCCCCTCGACAAAGTCACTGATGCGGTTGCCCTTTCCCCAGAATTCGGCCTTTTGCATAAACTCCGGAACCACCTTGTCATCGCTCACAGAACTGTCCTCCCTCTTCCTTCGCCGGAGCCATGCAGCCCTACTTCCCCGAGTACCGTGTCTCGACAACACGGTCCTCGGGGATAGGGCTGTTCAGCAGAGTAAAGTAACTCGCTTCCCTGATTGAAGCCTGCCGCTTCGCATCATCGAAAGGCACCGTGTGCAGCATCTGTTTGGCGATGGAGAGCACACGGGGGTCGTGATCGGCAATGTGTCGAGCCAGCGCTTTTGCGGTTTCCAGAGCCCTGCCGGGCTCGGAGACCCGATTGATCAGACCCGCTTCCCTGGCGCGCTCAGCCGAGATCGGCAGTCCGGTTAGCACCATCTCGCCTACTATTTTCCGGGGCAGGGACAGTTGTAACATCGCGGTGGCCACACCCCCGTAGATACCGTGGGCAAGCTGCGGCAAGCCGAAGTCCGCTGACGGCTCGGCGACGGCGAGATCGCAGGCATTCACCAGCGTTAAGCCCGCACCGCGGGCGGGGCCGTTCACCGCCGCAATAAACACGGTATCGACATTGAACAGCTCCCTGAAAAGGGACCACTGCTCCCTGCCTTCGTTAAATCCGACTTTTTCCTTGAGATCCATGCCCGCGCAGAACGCGGCGCCGGCACCGGTGACAACAACTGCATTCACCGCATCCAGTTGGGAGCCCATGAACGCTTTGAGTTCCGCTCGCAGTGCACTGCTCAGTGCGTTGCGTTGGTCCGGCCTGTTCAAGGTCAACGTGACGACCTTGTCCTCCATTTCGATGATCAGGTTCTGATAGTTCACGTACTCTCCCCGCATTCAGGCCTGAAAGGGCCTGTCACTTCATCGTCGGCCAGCGTTGAGTATAATTAAATTGCTTATCATACAACAAGTAAAATGGAGAACTTCCCCGACACCCTTTTCCGGAACGCGACGACAGTTGCTCGGCTCACAGTAGTTCCCGCACCGTTGCTCTAGCCCGTTCGTACTGTGCTATCAACAAATCACAGACTTCCGCCGCCGGTGTTTTTTCCGTCACCATTCCCACCCCGTGCCCACTGGACCAGATATCCTTGTAGCGCGCCTTGGCCGCATGTGCATCGATGACTTCACCTGGCCTGATATCGGCCAGGTCGTCGAGATTTAAACCTGCTTTGAGCAGAGACGGCACAAGAAAATTGGCCGGGAAGCCGTCAAGCGCGGTCGTGTACAGCACGTCTTTCGCCGTGCACTCGATCACCTCATCACGGTAAGCTTCCGGCGCCAGTGACTCCGGGCAGGCGATGAAGCGCGTCCCCAGATACGCCATATCGGCTCCCATGGCCCGAGCCGCGACGACATCGCGGCCTGTGCTCATGGCGCCGGAAAGAATGATCGGCTTGTCGGTAAGCTGGCGAATCTCGTTAACCAGGGCGAAGGGGTTGACCTGCCCCGTATGGCCGCCCGCACCACTGCATACGGCGATAATCCCGTCGGCGCCGGCATCCAGGGCCTTCTCCGCATGGCGCGCCGAGGCAACATCGTGAAACGCAATGCCTCCATAGGCGTGTATTTTCTCGAAGACATCGGTAGGGGCTCCCTTCGAGGTCAGGACAATCCGGACCTTGTGCTCGATACACAGCGCCAGGTCGCCCTGGCAGCGTTCGTTGGTCGGGTGCACCACCAGATTGACTGCATAGGGTGCCGGATTGACGCCTTCTGCTTCCATGCGGGCCATGCCCTCGTCCATCTGCACCAGCCACTCGGCAAACTTTTCGCGCGTGCGCGTCGAATGTGCCGGGAAACTGCCGATCACGCCCCGGGAGCAGGCCGCCAGAGCAAGTTCGGGGGAGGACACCAGGAACATCGGTGCCACTATCATGGGAATGCGCATACGGCCGCCAAACGTCAGATCAATACTCATACCCCAGTGACCTCCTTAAAAAACGGATCTGCTGTCATCGTCCCAGCATATGATCGGAAATAATGCGCAATTGAATTTCCGACGTGCCTTCGAAGATCTTGGTGAGGCGCGCATCGCGCCAGTAGCGCTCTACAGGGAAGTGATGGGTATAACCCGCGCCACCCAGAATCTGCAGTGCGTCGGAGGTCACCCGTTCAGCCATTTCCGCCGCGTAGTACTTCACCATCGCCGCTTCCTTGTCGCACCGGCCGCCGAGATCGATCTTGTCACAGACGCTGTACAGGAGCTGGCGGGCCGCCTCGATGTCCGTGGCCATTCGCGCCAGCTTGAAGCGCAGGTCCTGAAACCTGGCGATCGCCTGTCCGAACTGCACCCGTTCCTGCGCATATCGAAGGGCGACATCGAGGGCACCCTGTGCACAGCCTATGGAACGTGCCGCCGTATGGGCCCTGGGGATTTCCAGACCGCTGGTCAGCGACTTGAATGCGAGACCTTCCTCGCCGATCAGGAAGTCCTTGTGCACCGGGCACCCGTCGAATGCCAGTTCGTAAGTATTCCAGCCGAAATAGCCGATTTTCGGGATCGGGGAACCCGAACATTTTTTCGGCATCTCGCCGCGGGGTTTCTCGATCAGGAATCCACTCAGGCCGAGATAGGGTTTATCGGGGTTCTCCTCGCGGGGAGTCGTGCGCGCAAACACCATGATGGCGTCGGAGCCGTCGGCGTAGGTCACCCAGTACTTGGAACCGGTGATCACGTAATAGTCCCCGTCACGCTCTGCCCTGCATTTGATGCCGGACAGGTCCGAGCCAACATCCGGCTCGGACAACGCAAAGGACGTCAGAAAGTCACCTGTCACGGCTCGCGGCACCAGCCGCTCCCGATGTTCCGCAGGAAGCGCCAGCAGACCGTCAACATTGGAGCGGGCAATGATGCTGCCGACGCTCATCCAGCCGCGGCTCAACTCCTCTGCGATGAGGCAGTACTCGAAGCAACCCATGCCGGCTCCGCCGTATTCCTCCGCCGCCTTGATTCCAAAGAACCCCAGTTCGCCCATCTGTTCAATCAGGTCGCGCGGAATCTTGCCCTTAACGGGATCGAGTTGATTTGCGAGCGGCAGAACCACCTCATCGGTGAACTGAGCGGCGGTGTCCCTGATCATCTGGCGCTCTTCTGTTATGTAAGTCATGCGCAACTCCGTTCAACGTGGTCGGTGCACCGAGCCCGAACCCCGTTCGATACTCCTCCTAGCGGGCGCTCCACAGCCGGCCCAGATAGAAGTAAGCCAGGGCCGACAGAAACAGGGCCACAACGCCCACTGACAGGCCGATTGCGAGGGACTCTCCCGGCGTGGAACCCAACTGCAGGTCGCTGATGTAGCCGACGAACAACGGCCCGAGGCCGAGCGCCAACATATTGGACATGAAGTACATCACCGCCGCTGCAAAAGCTCGCTGATTGGGCGATACAGAACTCTGCACAACGGCCAGGCCCGGGCCGTGACCCCACTGATAGAAAAAGAAGGCGGCACCAAACAGTACCGCGGCGGCTGTTGGCGCATCGCTCAACAACGCCAGAACAAGCGCCGGTGTCGCCAGCGCCATCCCCAGCCCCGGCACCCAGGCTTCCCAGGCCGCGTCCCGACGCGCCAAAACACTCGCCAGGTACCCACCCAGCAGCAGCCCGGGAACACCTGCGACAAACACGGTCACCCCGACGAGGGCGCCGACCTCGCTCTGGGACAGGTCGAACTGGCGCAGGAACAGCGCCGGCAGCCAGGCGGCCATGGAGTAGCCGAAGAAGACGGATATCACGTGCGCGCCAGTAGCCCAGCGATAGTACCGGTTATGCCAGAGCGCCGCGGCCGACTGGCGGAAGCTTACCTCCTCCGCCATCACTGCGGCGCCGGCGGACTCTGACTGGCCGCGTGGAGGTTCGCGTACGGTCAGCTTTACCAGGACTGCGAGCAGCAGGCCCGGCAGCCCTGCCGCAAGAAACGCCATACGCCAGCCATAGTTTTCCGCAATGTAGCCCCCCAGCACCACACCCGCCAGGGAACCCAGCACCGTACCGAGGGCCCAGATCGACAGCGCCAGCGGGCGCTCCCTGGGCTTGTAGTAGGCGGAGATGATCGAATGCGAGGGCGGCGAAGCGCCCGCTTCACCGACTCCCACACCCACACGGGCCGCCAGCAGGTGCAAAAAGGAGCCGGCCGCGGCGGACAAGGCCGTCATAGCGCTCCAGATCGTGATGGCGACGGTGATGATGTTCACCCGGTTGTGCCGGTCGGCGAGTCGCGCGATCGGTATGCCGAGGGTGGCGTAAAACAGCGCAAAAGCGAGCCCCGACAGCAGCCCCAACTGCATGTCGCTGAGCTGAAATTCCAGCTTCAGGTCTTCAATGAGAATGGCGGTAATCTGCCGATCCATGAAGGAGGACGCGTAAACCAACGCCAACGTCCCCAGCGCATAGTGTTTGTACCAGGGGTGCTCTGTCGCCTTAGCTGAGGCCCCGCCGGAGTGGCTGGAACTTGACAGGTTTTTGACGCTTTCGTCGCTATCCATGGTGGCTCAACGTCACCTCACGGGAAGTGTATACGCTAACATATTACTTGCTTAATAAACAATAAGTAAAATATGAGGCCATCAACGCCCGATCCGCGATCTGTCACCAGACCTGATCGATCGCTGGTTTTCGTGAACCACATACTGCCGGACGTTTTCGATTTGCTCGGCGGTCATTACCCGACCGAAGCCAGCCATGCCCTGCTGAGCCAAAATGCCGTCTTTCACCACCTTCTGCCAGAGATCGACACTCGGGAGGAACCCTGAATAGCGCAGGTCCGGCACAATCGTATTCCCAACCGCGGAAATACCGTGGCAGGACCGACAGTGCTTGGAGTAGAGAACGCCACCTGCTGTGATCCTGTCTTCGTCCAGGCGAACGGCTGTGAGATCCTGCAGGTCCAGGCGGGGCTCGTCGGGCATCGGCAGGCGGGCCCTCCCACCCAGCCTGTAAACCAGCAGCCTGCTGCGGTTGACAAAATCCGGCGTAAAGTCGCCGCTGGTGCGTCCGCCGACACTCTGGCCTCCACGGCCCACCACAACGGCCAGGTACTGCTCATCGCCGACCAGATAGGTAACCGCAGGCGCCTTGACGCTGGTCTGTGCGTCATGTTCCCAGCGGATTTCGCCCGTGTCCGCATCCATGGCGCGGAAATAACCGTCCACCGTTCCCTGAAACACAAGCCCGCCCGCCGTTGCGAGCACGCCTCCGGCGTGCGGGAAACGCTGCTCGCGGCGCCAGACCTCCCTTTGCCCCACCGGGTCCCAGGCCAGCAGATAACCCTTGGCCAGATGGCGCATCAGGCTATCGAGCTTTTCGCGGTCCTTCGGAAACCGGGTCATTTCGTATTCCATGCCCGTGTTGCGGCCAAACGGCGCAAACTGCTCCCCATCGTTCGGCGCATAGCGAGCGGACATCTCCACGGCGGGGACGTATACCAGGCCGTTTAGCGGGTTGAACGCCATGGGGTGCCAGTTGTGCGCACCCCCGGCAGACGGTGTCAGTCGGACCGGCTCGCCGGTGACCCAGTACCTGGCCTCAGGCTGAACAACAGGGCGCCCGCTCTTGAGGTCCACGTGACTGGCCCAGGTGACCGGCACAAAGGCTTCAGCCGACAGCAACTCACCGCTCTCCCGGTCCAGCACGTAAAAGAAGCCGTTTTTGGGTGCCTGCATGATGACCTTGCGAAGGCCGCCCGCGATCTCCAGGTCAGCCAGGATCATGTGCTGGGTGGCCGTATAATCCCAGGCATCTCCGGGCGTGGTTTGATAGTGCCAGACGTAGTCTCCCGAGTCGGCGTCGAGGGCGACGATGGAGGAAACGAACAGATTGTCCCCCTTGCCCGCGGAACGAATATTCGGGTTCCAGGGGGACGAATTGCCGACGCCGATATACAGCAGATTGAGATCCGGATCGTAGGTCATTGAGTCCCAGACCGTGCCTCCCCCGCCGACCTTCCACCACTCGCCGTGCCAGGTCTTGGCCGCCCACTCGAGCGCCCGGTTTTCGAAGGGGCGGGACGGGTCGCCGGGCACGGTATAAAAACGCCAGGCCAACTCGCCGGACCCCGTGTCGTAGGCCGACACATAGCCACGTACACCGTATTCGGCCCCGCCGTTACCAATCACCACCTTGTCTCCGGCAATACGAGGCGCTCCGGTTATGGTGTAGCTGCGGTTGGACGAATAGTTGTTCGCGTCGGCGACGGTGTCGACCGACCACAGCGGCGCGCCGGTCCTGGCGTCCAGCGCAATCAGCCGTCCGTCAAACGCACCGACAAAGACCTTGCCTTCCCAGTAGGCAACCCCGCGGTTGACGGGCCCGCAACAGGCCCTGGCCTGAGTGATCTTCGGCACCTGGGGATCGAAGGACCAGAGCCGCTCACCGGTCGCGGCGTCCACTGCGTGGACCACGCTCCATGCCGAGGAAAAATAGAGTACGCCATCGACCATCAGCGGCGTGCTCTCCTGGCCGCCGTCGCGCGGCAGATCGATGTACCAGGCAAGCCCAAGATCGCTGACGGTTTCCCGATTAATC
>JANQLM010000013.1 GCA_028280635.1 Halieaceae bacterium
TTCCCCTGATTCTGGTTGTGCTGGTATTTGGCAGCGGCATGGTGTGGTTGTTTGATTACCTGTTCCTGGCCCCCGACCGACGCGCCGCGGTGGCCCAGCTGCAGCGCGATTTCCCGGACTGGTCCAACGAGAGCAGCCCCCAGTTCCGCGAGTATTCCCAGCGCTCGGAACAGGTGGCGCGTGAACCCTTGCTGGTGGAGTACTCGAAGTCTTTTTTCCCGGTGCTGTTCCTGGTGTTTGTGCTGCGCTCCTTCCTGGTGGAACCGTTCCAGATTCCCTCATCCTCCATGGTGCCGACCCTGCAGGTGGGTGACTACATCCTGGTCAACAAGTTTACCTACGGCATACGCCTGCCGGTCATTCGCAGCAAGGTGCTGGACCTGAATGAACCCCAGCGCGGCGACATCATGGTCTTTTTCGGCCCGCACAAGAACGACACCTATTTCATCAAGCGGGTTATCGGGCTGCCGGGCGATCGCATTCGCTATATCGACAAGAAGCTCTACATCAACGGCGAGCTGGCGCCGCAGGAGCTGTTGGCGCAATTCCCGCCCGCCCGCCCGCGCTACCAGCTGAGGCGAGAGCAGTTGGCTGACGTTGACCACCAACTGCAGTTGGACACGCTGCGGCGCCAGGACAATTTCTCAATCGTGGTCGAACCGGGCCACTACTTTATGATGGGCGACAACCGCGATAACTCGCAGGATTCCAGGTCTTGGGGCCAGGTGCCCGATCGGGATATAGTAGGCAGGGCGTTTGCTATCTGGATGCACTGGGATTCCTTCCTGAGCCTGCCCAGTTTTCACCGGGTCGGTGGCATCGAGTAGCGGCCACAGGGCTCAGTTTGCCGGGTGACAGGGGAAACACTCGTGCAACAGGGGGCATACGACCAGCGATAGCCGGTCAGGGGTGAAAGCAAGGGGGGCATAAGAACCATGAATTGCAACCGATCAACGGGGCTATCCGGCCCCAGCCACAGCCGGTTAACCCCGGTAATGAACCCGGGGCGCAGACGCCAGGAGGGGGTATCCATCCTCGGTGTGCTTATGCTGCTCGCATTGCTGTCGTTTTTCCTCACGGTGACGATTCGCCTGCTGCCTGCCTATATGGAGGGCCGTTCGGTGAAAAACGCTATTCAGAGCGTGGCCGAGGCCTCGACGCCCGAGCACTCCCTGCGCGACGTCACCAAGCGCATCTCCAGCACCTTCAATACCAATCGCATCGAGGCTATCAAGCCCAAGGACATAAAAATCTACCGCGACGAGGGCAAGATCATCATCGATGCCAGCTACGAGACGCGTACGCCCCTGTTCCAGAATGTCGATGCGGTCATGATGTTCAACGACAACGTCGTTGTCATCGAGTAAGGGGTTATCCAGGAACGGCGTGGGGGCGGATAGAGACCGACTGCAGGGGGTGCTTGGATATCGGTTTGCGGATCCATCGCTGCTCGAACTGGCCCTGACCCACCGCTCGCGCGGCGCTCAAAATAATGAACGCCTGGAATTCCTGGGCGATTCCATTCTCAACCACTTTATTGCTGAACAGCTATTTGCTCGCTACCCGGAGTGCAACGAGGGCGACCTCAGCCGCATGCGCGCCGCCCTGGTGCGCGGTGAGGTGCTGGCAGAGCTGGCGCGCGAACTGGCGCTGGGAGATGAAATCCTGCTGGGCCCCGGTGAACGCAAGGCGGGTGGGCGCAGGCGGGATTCGATTCTCGCCGATGCCCTGGAGGCCATTATCGGTGCGATGCTGTTGGACAGTGGTCATGAGGCCGCCCGTGAACGGGTGCTGGCTTGGTTCGGTGAGCGGTTGGCGGCAGTGAGCCCGCAGTCTGCGGAAAAAGACCCCAAGACCAGCCTGCAGGAACTGTTGCAGGGGAGGGGATTACCATTGCCGGAGTACCACCTGGTGGACGTACAGGGAGCAGATCACTGCCAGCAATTTACCGTTGAATGCCGTCTCGCCGAGCCGGTCTTGCAGCACAGTGGCAGTGGCAGCAGTCGCCGCCGCGCGGAGCAGGCAGCGGCGGGAGCCGTGCTGGAGTTGCTGGATGGAAGCTGAGCACGGCGCCCTCGAACGCAGCGGATACGTGGCCATCATTGGGCGGCCGAACGTCGGCAAGTCGACCCTGCTGAATCATATTCTCGGCCAGAAAATCAGCATTACTTCCCGCAAGCCCCAGACCACGCGCCATCGGGTGCTGGGTATCAAGACCGAGGGTTGTGATCAGGTGGTATTTGTGGACACGCCGGGTTTGCACCGCGGGGCGCGCAAGGCCATCAATCGCTACATGAACCGGGCGGCGCACTCAGCGATCGCCGACGTCGATGTGGTGGTTATGGTGGTCGACCGCACCCAGTGGACCGATGAAGACGAGTGGGTTCTGGAACAGGCTCTGGCCGGCCCCGCGCCAGTGATCCTGGCGGTCAACAAGGTCGACCTGCTGGAGAACAAGTCGGCGCTGTTGCCGCACCTGCAGTTCCTGTCGGAACAGGCCAAATTCAAGGCGATTTTGCCGATCTCCGCCCTCAATCGGCACAATATCGACGAACTGGAGCAGTGTATACGTGAAGAGCTGCCGGAGTCCGTGCACTTCTTCCCGGAGGACCAGGTCACCGATCGCAGCCAGCGTTTCATGGCCGCGGAAATGGTGCGAGAGAAAATCATGCGCCAGCTCGGGGAAGAGCTGCCCTACGCCATCACCGTGGAAATCGAGGAGTTTGCCGAGCGCGACGGGGTACTGCATATCTCCGCGCTGATCTATGTAGAGCGCGACGGCCAGAAGCGCATCCTGATAGGCAAGGGCGGCAGCCGCCTGCGCAATATCGGCGCCGAGGCGCGTAAAGATATGGAGGCCCTGTTCGAGTCGAAAGTGATGCTCAAGCTGTGGGTCAAGATCAAGTCGGGCTGGTCAGATGATGAGCGCGCCCTGCGCAGCCTCGGCTACGACGACCAGGGCTAGGCTGCCGGTGCCCGGTGACGGGCGCGGCCCGCGATGAAAGCGACCCTGGAATCCGGCTATGTCATCCACACCCGGCCTTGGCGGGATACTTCGCTGCTGGTGGAGTTCTTCAGTCGCGATCTTGGCCGGGTGTCGATGGTGGCCCGGGGCGCCAAGGGGCGTCGCACCCGGGGCGGCAGCGCGGCGGCCCTGCTGCAGGCTTTCACCCCGCTGCAGTGTTCCTGGTCCGGCCGCGCGCAGCTCAAGAACCTGGTAGCTTGTGAAGCGCTGGGCCCGGCCCTGCCCCTGCGCGGGCAACGCGTCTACAGCGGCCTGTATATGAACGAGCTGCTGATGCGATTGCTACATCACGAGGACCCGCACCAGAAATTGTTTGATCACTATGCGGCAGTGTTGTCGGTGCTGGCGGAAGGGGGTGAAGACAGCACGGAGATTCCACTACGGCGGTTTGAGCTGGTGCTGCTGGAGGAACTGGGCTACGGCTTTGACCTGGCCAATGACGGTCTCAGCGGCGATGCCGTGGCCGAAGAGGCCTGGTATCACTACCACGAAGAGCACGGCCTGGTGGCCGCTCAGGTCGCGTCCGGAGATCGTCTGCCTCGCTATCGCGGTGCCGACCTGGTCAGCATCAGTCGTGGCGATTTCAGCGGTAGCGCCCGCCAGTGTGCCAAGCGGCTGATGCGCCAGGCGCTGGCCGCGCACCTCGGCGAACGCCCGCTAAAGAGCAGGGAGCTGTTTCGGCGGCCGGACTGATACCTCACCGGCACCCGCGGCGCGCGCCAACCTGGCCGGCCGCACCTGGGCGGCCCGACTTAGCTACCACCAGACTGAAGGGGTATAATCCCGGCCCCATGCCAGACTATCCCACCATCGAAGATTGCGTCGGCAATACGCCACTGGTGCGCCTGCAGCGCATGGGGGCGGGTTCCGGCAATACCCTCCTGCTGAAACTCGAAGGCAACAACCCTGCCGGCTCGGTGAAGGACAGGCCCGCCATGAGCATGATCCAGCGTGCTGAGGCTCGCGGTGACATCAAGCCGGGAGATGTGCTGATCGAGGCCACCAGTGGCAATACCGGTATTGCCCTGGCCATGGCAGCCGCCATCAAGGGCTACCCGCTGAAGCTGATCATGCCGTCCCATATGAGCGACGAGCGCAAACAGGCCATGTCGGCCTACGGCGCTGAGCTTATCGAAGTCACCCAGGAAGAAGGGATGGAAGGGGCACGCGATCTCGCCATGGCCATGCAGGCCGAGGGCCAGGGCCGGGTGCTGGACCAGTTTGCCAACCCCGACAACCCGGAGGCGCACTACGCGGGCACCGGGCCGGAAATCTGGCGCGACACCGGCGGCAGCGTGACGCACTTCGTCAGCTCTATGGGTACCACGGGCACCATCATGGGCACCTCGCGGTTTCTCAAGGAGCAAAATCCGGATATTGAGATCATCGGGCTGCAGCCGGAAGACGGCTCCAGCATCCCCGGCATCCGCCGCTGGCCCAAAGCCTACCTGCCAAAAATATACGACGATACCCGGGTCGACCGGGTCATCGATATCAGCCAGCAGGAATCAGAAGAAACCATGCGCGAGCTGGCGCGGCGCGAGGGCATCTTCGCCGGCGTGTCATCCGGCGGCTGTGTCGCGGGAGCCCTGCGGGTATCGGCGGAGGTCAGCGACGCCGTTATCGTTGCCATCATCTGTGACAGGGGTGATCGCTACCTGTCCACCGGCGTCTACGGGTAATCGGGGTGGTTCGGGTTCGCGCCGAGCGCGACGCAGATGCCGAACGCTGGTTGCAGGAGCAGCTGGCGGAGTTTCCCGGTCGGGACCGGGAGCAGGTCGGCCGCGCCTACCAGGTGGTGAGTGGGATACCCTCTGAGTCCGCCGCCGACATCGATGATGACATCTGGCATGGCTACGGCGACTGCCGCGCCACCGGGCTCGACATGGTCGCGATCCTCTCAGAGCTGCATATGGGAGCCGACAGCCTGGTGGCTGCCATGCTCTATCGCGCAGTTGCGGAAGGCCGCCTGGGGATCGACGCTGTGGAACAGGAGTTTGGCAGTGGTGTCGCGAAGTTGCTGGAGGGCGTGCAGCGCATGTCGGCCATCAGCAGCCTGAACATAGGTCGCGACACCCCGGTGCTTGGGCAGGCGGACGCCCAGAAGGACAACATTCGCAAGATGTTGATCGCCCTGGTGGACGATGTGCGAGTGGCCCTGATCAAGCTGGCAGAACGCACCTGCGCAATCCGGGCTGTGAAGAACGATGCCCGCCATCGCCATGCGGTGGCCCAGGAAGTCTTCGACGTGTATGCGCCGCTGGCTCACCGTCTGGGTATTGGCCACCTGAAATGGGAACTGGAAGACCTGTCCTTTCGCTACCTCTACCAGGACGCGTATCACAAGATCGCCCGGCTGCTGGATGGCAAGCGCCTTGAGCGCGACAAATTTATTGACCGGGTGAAGAGCCAGATCACCGATACCCTGGCCAGGGAGGGCGTGGACGCCGAGTTGCGTGGTCGCTCCAAGCATATCTACAGCATCTGGCGGAAGATGCAGCGCAAGGGCATCGGGTTTTCCCAGGTCTATGACATCCGCGCGGTGCGAATCCTGGTGCCCGACGTCAAGGACTGTTACGCGGCGCTGGGTATCGTGCACGGCCTTTGGCGCAATATTCCCAATGAGTTTGACGACTATATCGCCAACCCCAAGGAAAACGGCTACCGCTCTCTGCATACCGCGGTGATTGGCCCGGAGGGCAAAATCCTCGAGATCCAGATTCGCACTCACGAAATGGATGAGGAGGCGGAACTGGGCGTTTGTGCCCACTGGCGCTACAAGGGCTCAGACCGGGAGGGCGGCCTCTCCAGCAGCTATGAAGAGAAGATTGCCTGGCTGCGGCAGGTACTCGATTGGCATGAGGAAACCGGCGATGTCGGCAACCTGGCCGAGCAGTTCAGTGCGGAAACCTCCCAGGATCGGGTGTACGTATTTACCCCCGATGGCGATGTCGTCAATCTGGCCTCGGGCGCGACCCCACTGGATTTTGCCTACCACGTGCACACCGAGGTAGGGCATAGCTGTCGCGGTGCCAAAGTCAACGGCTCCATTGTGCCGCTCACTTACCAGCTCAATACCGGCGAACGCGTGCAGATTCTCACCGCCAATGAGGCCTCGCCGAAGCGCGACTGGCTGCAGCCTGGCCTCGGATTTCTGAAAACCTCCCGTGCCCGTGCCAAGGTGCAGCACTGGTTCCGGGCCCAGGCCCGGGATGAGAATATCGATGCCGGGCGCAGGCTGCTGGAGCGTGAATTCAAGCGCCTGGCCCTTACCAGTATTGACTACAAGCGGGTCGCCAACCGCGTGCAGTTACCCAATGTCGAAGATATGTTTGCCGCCGTTGGCGCCGGCGAGCTCAGCGCCGCCCAGGTGCTGGCGGCCGCACAGGCGCTGATCCCGAATGCCGAACCCAGTGAAGCGCCCGCCGTTAAACTGCGGCGCAAGGCGCGCACCCGGGAGGAGCAGGGCAGCAGTGCGGTGCAGGTGCAGGGCATCGGCAACCTGTTGAGCCATCTTGCCGGCTGCTGCAAGCCCGTTCCCGGGGATGTGATTATTGGCTTTATCACCCAGGGCCGGGGCGTCAGCGTACACCGGCGCGACTGCAGCCGGCTCCTGCGCCTGCAGATGGAACAGCCCGAACGCATCATTGAGGTCAACTGGGGCTCCACTGATCGCAGCCAGAGCTACGAGGTGGATATTGGCATCGAGGCCTACGATCGTCCGGGCCTGCTGCGTGATATCACTGAGCTGCTGGCGGCTGCGCGCATCAATGTGTTGTCCATCAACACCAGCACCAACCGCAGTGAGCATGTGGCCACCATGCGGCTTCGGGTTGAAGTCCCTGACCTGGGTTTTCTCGGCAAGCTGCTCACCCGCATCAGCAGCCTGAACAACGTTATGTCCGCACGGCGGTTGAGCGAGGATGGCATTGAACAAGCCGGATAGTCCGCGTTACAGCATGGATGACCTGCTGCGGGTCATGCAGCGCTTGCGCGACCCCGAACTGGGTTGTCCCTGGGACTTGCAGCAGGACTTTCCCACCATCGTGCCCTCCACCCTGGAAGAGGCCTACGAGTTGGTCGAGGCCATCGAGCATGGGGATTTTGATCACGTGGCAGAGGAGCTTGGTGACCTGATGTTCCAGGTGGTGTTCTACGCCCAGATGGGTGCCGAACGGCAGCTTTTCGACTTCCCCCACATCATCGATACCCTGGTCGACAAGCTGGTGCGTCGGCACCCGCACGTGTTTGCGAATGGTGAGATTGAAGGCGTGGTGGACGGAGCCGCCAGCGTCGCCGAGGTCAAGCAGAGTTGGGAGGCGATCAAGCGTGAAGAGCGGGCCGCTCGCCGGCAAACCTCCGCGCTGGACGATATACCGCTGGCCCTGCCGGGGCTTAGCCGCGCCCAGAAAGTGCAAAAGCGGGCGGCGACCGTCGGCTTCGACTGGCCCGACAGTGCCGGGGCGATGGCAAAGATCAGCGAAGAGCTGGCGGAATTCGCGGAGGCGCAGGCGCTATCCACTGCCAGTGGCCAGGCCGGCACCGACGCCGTCGAGGAAGAACTGGGCGACCTGCTGTTCAGCTGTGTCAATCTCGCACGCCACAGCGGCATTGATGCGGAGGCTGCGCTGCGTCGCGCCACTGCGAAGTTTGAAGGCCGTTTTAATGCGGTGGAAAAGCGCGTCACGGCTCGCGGTGACAGTATGGAAAACACCTCGCTGGAAGAGCTGGATCGGCTCTGGGATGAGGTCAAGGGCACGGCTTGAACTGCTCAGCCCGCCCCTGTATGGTTTCTGACCTTCACTCCACCGCATTCCCCAGGGTTCAATTTCAATGCGACTGATTCTGTTGGGCGCCCCCGGCGCAGGTAAGGGCACCCAGGCCCAGTTCATTTGCAAGCACTTCTCGATTCCACAGATTTCCACTGGCGATATGTTGCGGGCTGCAGTCAAGGCCGGTACACCCCTGGGTCTCGAGGCCAAGGAAGTCATGGCGTCCGGCGCGCTGGTGTCCGACGACCTTATCATTGCGCTGGTAAAGGAGCGTATTGCAGAAGATGACTGCGCCAACGGCTTCCTGTTCGATGGCTTCCCGCGGACCATTCCTCAGGCCCAGGCCGTTGTTGACGCCGGCGTCCCTATCGACCACGTGCTGGAAATCGCGGTGGAGGACGAGGAGATTGTGCAACGGCTCAGCGGTCGTCGTGTTCACGAAGCCTCAGGTCGTATCTACCATGTCACTCACAATCCGCCGAGGCAGGAAGGCCTGGACGACGAAACCGGTGAACCGCTGGTGCAACGGGAAGACGACAAGGAGGAAACTGTTCGCAAGCGCCTGCAGGTCTACCACGAGCAAACCGCGCCGCTGATCGATTTCTACCAGGCCCTGCAGGGTCAAGCGGCACCTGCCTACCACCGCGTCGCCGGCGTTGGCAGTGTCGAGGATATTACCGCCAGCGTGCTGGCAGCACTGAGCTAGGCCTACTTACAGACTCGACTGAAGCTGCATAAAGCTTTTTTCACCAGCGTTTATCTTCGTCCGCAAAGCGACGCACCTGTCTTGAACGGGACAAAACCTTCATGCTATTTTGCCGAGGCGCCATCCAATAATAACCATGGGGAAATTCGATATGGCAACGCGTCCTAAAGCTAAGGCCAAGGTGGCTAAGGCGAAGACCAAGGCGAAGACCAAGGCAAAAGCCAAGAAGGCTCCTGCGAAGAAAAAGGCTCCTGTCAAAAAGAAGGCAGCCGCAAAGGCAAAGAAACCCGAACAGTCTCCTGTCGTTAAGCGTGCCAAGGATGCACTCGACAGTCTGGAGAAAACCCTCGCCAAGGAACGCAAGGCTGTAGACGCCGCGCGCAAGAAAGCCGCCGCAGCGCGCGCCAGGGCGATCAAGTCTGCGAAGGCTGCTGATAAGCGCGCCGCCAAGGCCGCCAGCAACGCCGTGCAGCGCGCCAATAAAAAAGTATCCGGCCTGCGCGATCGTGCCAATGTGGCGCGTGGCAAGCTGCGCGACGCCATGGACGCGGCCAAGCACAGGGCGGCTGAGGAACTGGCGCGCGAGCGTGTCGCCGCCCAGAAAGCAGCACTGGCAGCCAAGGCCGAGGTAGATAAGGCTAAAGCCCTGGCAGCTTATGCAGCCAAGTGGGCGAAGTCTCGCGCTTCGGCAGATGCGAAGAAGGTTCGTAGCCTGGAGAAGCGGCTTGAATCGCAGCTCAGCAATGCGCTGAAGAAAGCCGAAGCCAAGAAGAAGGCGGCGGCCAAGAAGAAGGCTGCACCCAAGAAGAAAGCCAGGAAGGCGGCGGCAAAGAAAGCGGCTCCCAAAAAGGCAGCAGCTAAGAAGGCAGCGGTGAAAAAGAAAGCCGCTCCGAAGAAAAAAGCAGCACCCAAGAAGAAGGCCGCTCCCAAGAAGAAAGCTGCTCCCAAGAAGAAGGCTGCTCCCAAGAAGAAGGCCGCTCCGAAGAAGAAGGCGGCTGGCAGGAAGTAAACCGTCGTACTGCTGTTACGAAAAACCCGCCGCAAGGCGGGTTTTTTGTCTCAGGCCGGACTGTTTATATTGGCGAAGGCGTCCGGGCGGTCGGAAAAATCTACCCGCCGGCAGCGAAGACCCGCATACCAGCGGTGCACTGAACGCTGGCCACTTGCCAGGTAGGCCCGCAGCGAATTCGTCAGCGTGCAATGCAGGCCGGCGCACAGGTATTGGTCGCGGGCCCCGTCCCAGGCGTAGCAGGCTTCCTGGTCTTCCAGCATCGGCAGCAGTCGGGCCGCGAGATCGAGGGGCAGCCCGGGGACGTCACAGGGCACAACCAGGGTCAGCGGATGCCGGCAGTGGGGCAGGCAGGCCAGGATGCCGGCCAGCGGTCCCTGGAAGCCCTGCAGTTGGTCACTGACAACAGTGTGGCCCCGCGTCCCATAGCGCTCCAGGTTTCTATTGGCGCTGATGATGATGTCGTCGACCTGTGGCGCAAGACGTTCCAGAACCTGCTCCACCAGGGGCGTGCCGTGGTGATCCAGCAAGCCCTTGTCTTCGCCGCCGGCACGGCTGCCACGGCCTCCGCTGAGAATAATCGCTGAACAGGGCATGCTGGCATTATTGCATGCAGGGTGCGGGGGTTCATACAATGCGCGCTTTGTCGACAAGCCCGCTGTTCATGACCAGTATTCTCGCCCTGGATACTTCCACGGATGCCTGCTCCGCAGCGTTGAAGCGCGGCGAACAGGTCACTGCCCGCTACCAGTTGCTGCCGCGGAAACACAATCACCTGCTGTTTACCATGCTTGCGGATTTGCTGCCGGACGGCGCTGAGGCGGCGGGCATAGAGTTGTTGGCCTACAGCCAGGGCCCCGGGTCTTTCACGGGCCTGCGTATTGCCGCCAGTGCCGTGCAGGGGCTGGCCTATACCCTGAAACTGCCGGTGGCCGGTGTTTCCACGCTGGCCTGCCTGGCCCAGGGAGCCCTGCGGCGGGGTGTGGTCTCCACGGAAGAGCGGGTCCTGGCGCTGCTGGACGCCCGCATCAACGAAGTGTACTGGGGTCTGTATCGCTTCGAGGATGGGCTGGCGGTGGCCTGCCAGCCTGACCAGGTGAGTGCGCCGGCGGACCTGCCGACAGACCTGCTGGACGCCGGCGCCGTTGCCCTCGGTAGCGGGCTCGCCTACCTTGACGCTCTACCTGCAGAGATCAAAGACAACGTGCTGCGCAGCGAACGGGACCAGTGGCCTGACAGTCAGGACCTGCTGCCGCTGGCAGAGCAGGCGCTGGCACGTGGGGATCTGGTGTATGCCGGTGCCGTGCAACCGGTTTACCTGCGCAACGAGATTCACTGGAAGAAACTGTCTGAGCAGGGCCCCCAGCAGTGACGGAATGGCTGCAGGCCTTGCTGCTGGCCTTCATACAGGGCCTCACTGAATTCCTGCCCATTTCCAGTTCGGCGCACCTGATTCTGCCGGCTCAGTTGCTGGGCTGGGCAGACCAGGGTGTCGCCTTCGATATAGCGGTTCACCTGGGAAGCCTGTTTGCGGTCGTTCTGTATTTCCGCGCGGAGCTGTCCTGGCTGCTGCTGGGCAGCCTGCGGGCGTTGGCTGTGCGGCAAATGAATCCCGAGTCGACCCTGGTGTTGCAACTGCTGGTGGCGACCTTGCCGGTAGCGGTGGCCGGGATTCTCGCGCGCGACCTGGTGGCCGGCCAGTTTCGCAGTGTGCCGGTGATTGCAGCGGCCACGATCGGCTTTGGCATACTGCTGGCCGTGGCGGACCGCCGCGGTGGCGGCAGCCGGGAACTGGACCTGGCGGCTGCCACCTGGATAGGTATGGCCCAGGTGCTGGCGCTGGTGCCGGGCACTTCGCGCTCCGGTATCACCATGACCGCAGGTCTGTTCTGTGGACTGGGGCGCGAGCAGGCGGCGAGGTTTTCTTTCCTATTGTCGATTCCGGTGATCCTCGCCGCGGCGGGCCTGGCGGCCCTGGAAGCGGGCGGCGCAGCGCAGGCTATTAGCTGGCCGCCCACGCTGATGGCCATGGCCGTGGCGGCCCTGACCGCCTATGCGACAATTGCGCTCTTCCTGGAATGGGTGCAGCGCCTGGGTTTCCTGCCCTTTGCTGTCTACCGTTGCCTGCTGGGCGCCGTATTGTTGTGGTTCTGGTTCTAAACAACGCTATGTCATGAGAGAGGGATGAGAGTGAAAGCTGCATTCATCGGGCTGGGTGTCATGGGTTTTCCCATGGCGCGTCATCTTACCGCCGGCTGTGAGGTGACGGTGTACAACCGCACCTCGGCGCGTGCTGAAGAGTGGGTCAGTGCCAACGGCGGGGCGCAGGCCGCTACCCCGGCCACGGCGGCGGACGGTGCCGACATAGTGCTGTGCTGCGTGGGCAACGATGAGGACGTTCGCCAGGTGCTGCTGGGGGAGCAGGGCGCGCTGGGTGCGATGCCTGCGGGGTCCGTGCTCGTAGACCACACCACCGCCTCCGCCGAGCTCGCCCGGGAGCTGCAGGCCGCTGCTGCCGAGCGGCAGGTGGGTTTTCTCGACGCACCCGTATCCGGTGGCCAGGCCGGGGCTGAAAACGGCCAACTCACCATCATGGTCGGCGGTGACGCTGAAGTGTTTGCCCAGGCCCTGCCAACGCTGGAGCACTACGCGCGCTGTGTGAGGCTGCTTGGCCCCGTTGGCAGCGGACAGCTTGCGAAGATGGTCAATCAGATTTGCATAGCCGGTGTGGTGCAGGGGCTTGCCGAAGGGCTGGACTTTGCGCAGCGGGCGGGCCTCGATGCGGCCGCGGTGGTCGAGGTGATCGCTCAGGGCGCTGCCCAGAGCTGGCAGATGGAAAATCGTTACCAGACCATGCTGGCCGGAGAGTATGAGCACGGTTTTGCGGTCGACTGGATGCGCAAGGACCTGGCCCTGGTGATGGCCGAAGGTCAACGGCTCGGCATGCCGCTGGAATTGACGCGGATGGTGGATGGCTTTTATGCCGAGGTACAGAGCATGGGCGGCGGTCGCTGGGACACCTCCAGCCTGCTGGCCAGACTGAAGAGCGAGTGAAACGACGCCTATGGATATCGACAGCTTCAACGAAGAACTTATGACCTTCCTGGGTCGCGCCACGTCACCGTTTCACGCGGTGCATGAGATGGTGGCCCGGCTGGAAGCGGCAGGTTTTAACGCACTGGGGGACGCTGACGACTGGTCGCTGGAAGCCGGTCGAGGCTACTACCTGACCCGGAATGACAGCTCCCTGGTGGCGTTCCGAGTGGGTACCGAGCAGGGTCCGCTACAGGGACTGCGCATGGTGGGCGCTCATACCGATAGCCCCTGCCTCATGGTCAAGCCAAACCCCGAGAAGCACAACAAGGGTTATCGCCAGCTCGGCGTTGAGGTGTATGGTGGCGCCCTGTTGAATCCCTGGTTTGATCGCGACCTGTCGCTGGCGGGGCGGGTAAGTTTCACAAATCCCGGTGGCGAGTTGTGCAAGGCGCTGGTGGATTTTCGCGCGCCGGTCGCCTGTATTCCCAGCCTGGCCATTCACCTGGATCGCGAGGCCAACAGCAGCCGTAGCGTCAACCCGCAAACCGATATCGTCCCGCTGCTGGGCCAGGGCGAAAAGCTCGAGCTGCGTGAACTGCTGGCCGCCCGCTTGCGAGAAGAGTATTCCGGCCTGGAGGTGGGCCAGGTACTCGATTACGAACTCTGTTGTTATGACACTCAGCCGCCGGCGCGGGTCGGGCTGGAGGGCGAGTTCCTTGCATCGGCCCGGCTCGACAACCTGTTGAGCTGTTTTGCGGGTCTCAGCGCTTTGCTGGATAGCAGTGGCGGAGCCACCCGGCTGCTGGTCTGCAACGACCACGAGGAGGTGGGCAGCCAGTCCGCCGCCGGCGCCCAGGGACCGTTCCTGCGCGGGGTGCTGGAGCGTCTGGCCGGCAGTGCCGCGGCCTACGCAGGCCTGATCGAGCACTCGATGATGATTTCAGCCGACAACGCCCATGGCGTGCACCCCAATTTCGCCGCCAAGCACGATGAGAACCACGGCCCGCTATTGAATGCCGGCCCGGTGATCAAGATCAACGCCAACCAGCGCTATGCCTCCAATAGTGAAACTGCGGCCCTGTTCAGGCAGGTGTGCAATGAACTCGACATACCGGTGCAGTCCTTTGTGGTGCGTACCGATATGGCCTGCGGCAGCACCATCGGCCCGATTACCGCCGGTGAACTGGGTGTCCGCACCCTCGATGTCGGGGCGCCGCAGTTTGCCATGCACTCGGTCCGTGAACTGGCCGGCACCCGCGATGCCTGGTGGCTGAGTCGGGCCATGTCGCGCTTTATGGACTGGGAGCGACCGCTGAGCGCACGCCAGGCCTGATGCGTGTCCTGCTGCTGTCGGCCTACGATGCCCGCAGCCACCAGGCCTGGCAGCAGGTCTTGCTTGAGGGGCTGGCTGACTGGGAGTGGACAACGTTAAGCCTGCCCCCGCGCCACTTTGCCTGGCGTGTGCGCGGCAACCCGCTGAGCTGGGCGCTTACCGAGCGGGCAACACTGGAAGCCGGGTACGACCTGGTGCTGGCTACCTCCATGGTGGATCTCGCTACCCTGAGAGGCCTGGTGCCGGCTCTGGCGGCGCAACCGACCGCCCTCTATTTCCACGAAAACCAGTTCGCCTATCCCGAGGGCGCCGGCGAGCACGGCGCGCTGGAGGCGCAAATGGTCAGCCTGTACAGCGCACTGGCGGCAGATCGGCTGCTGTTCAACTCCCGCTGGAACCATGACTCTTTTCTTGCCGGCGTCGAGGGCCTGCTGAACCGCTTGCCGGACGCAGTGCCCCTGGGGGTAGTGAACAGGCTGTCACAGCGGGCCCAGGTGCTACCGGTGCCGGTGGCAGTAGGTGACCGGGCGCCCGGCCGGGAGCCTGGCAGGCTGCAATTGGTCTGGAATCATCGCTGGGAGTACGACAAGGGCCCCGCTCTGCTGCTGGAACTGATGGAGGCCCTGTCGGGTGTGGACTGCCAGCTACATGTTGTCGGGCAGCAATTCCGTCGCCAGCCGCCCGAGTTCGAACGACTGCGTGCACTGCTGGGCGACGGCGGTATGTCGGGTCATTGGGGGTATATCGAAGACCGGTCGGCGTATCTGGGCTTGTTGCAGCGCTGTGACGTGGTGCTGTCCACTGCCGATCACGATTTCCAGGGCCTGTCGGTGCTGGAAGGCGCGGCCCTGGGGTGCACACCCCTGGTGCCGGATCGTTTGGCCTACCCGGAATGGTTCGGGGCCGAATTCTGCTATCGGGATGTCACGCAGGCCGCGGCGCGGGTCGCACACTATGCCGGCCTGAAGGCGTCCGGCCGGGTCCTGCCGCGTGCAGATGTCAGCGCACTGCAATCGTCGGAGCTGTTGCCGCGCTACCGTGCGCTACTGCAGGCCCTGGCCAAAGACTGCGCTTAGGCGACTTTCGCGTGGGGCACGGGCTTGGCACGATCACGCAGTGCCAGGCTGAGCGCCTTGGCGAGAGACATCAGCAGCTTGAAGGCGATATCCGAACGCTCTGCGACCAGCGTCTCGAAGGCGTCGCGCTTGAGCACCAGGACCAGGGCCGGGGTGGCGGCGCGAACACCTGCGGAGCGGGCCAGGCCATCGATAATCGACATCTCGCCGACCGAGTCGCCCTTGAACTTGGATGCGACGGTCTCCTCGCCGTCTTCGCTTTCGCGGGTGACTTCCAGCTCACCTTCGGCGACAAAGCACACGGAGCGGCCGCTGCTGCCCTGCTTGTACACCACGGCGCCGGCATCCAGTTTCTTCATCACCAGGTGCTTTTCGATTTCCTTCAGCTCATCCATGGCAAAGCCTTCGAAGAGCGGGATTTCCGACATGTAAAACAGTTTTGATACTTCCATCACCTTTACCCTCATGGGTGACCCCAGCGGAGTCGTGTCCGGTGTGGTGACGCGCTGTCGCTTGTGGAATCTGGTGCGCTACACCACCTTTGCATTGATATGTTCAGGATTCGGGCGGCGTATAACAAACGCTGTTGTCCAAAATGTGAGCGAAATCGCGGGCGGTGGCGCCAGGCTGTGACACTGTTCTCGGTTTTCGCCGCCGCCCACGGCGTAGCCACCCCTGGGCATCCCCAGTATCATAGGCGCCCTTCGAAAACCGGCATGGATACTGAAATGAGCAAGCGACGGGTATTGACCGGCATTACCACCACCGGCACGCCGCACCTGGGCAACTATGTGGGCGCCATTCGCCCCGCGATAGCCGCCAGTCGCGATGACAGCGTGGAGAGCTACTACTTCCTGGCCGACTATCACGCCCTTATAAAAAACAAGCACCCGGATGAAGTGCGCCAGTCCAGCAAGGAGATTGCCGCCACCTGGCTGGCACTGGGCCTGGATACCGACAGTGCGACTTTCTACAGGCAGAGTGACGTACCGGAGATTCTCGAGCTGACCTGGGTGTTGAGCTGCCAGGCGGCCAAGGGGCTTATGAACCGTGCCCATGCCTATAAGGCGGCGGTGCAGCTCAATGAGGAGGCGGGCGAGGACCCCGACTTCGGCATCACCATGGGCCTGTTCAGTTACCCAGTATTGATGGCCGCTGACATCCTCATGTTCCGGGCCGGGGAAATCCCGGTTGGCAGGGACCAGATCCAGCATGTGGAGATGGCCCGCGACATAGCCCAGCGCTTCAACCATCACTTCGGCGAGATATTTGTACTCCCTGAGGCGGTGGTCGATGACAGCGTGGCGGTGCTGCAGGGGCTGGACGGCCGCAAGATGAGCAAGAGCTACAACAACACCATCCCCCTGTTCGACACCGAGAAGCGCCTGCAGAAGGCCATCAACAAGATCAAGACCAACCTGCTGGAGCCCGGCGAGCCCAAGGACCCCGATGACTCCACCGTGTTCCAGGTCTGGGAAGCTTTCGCCAACCCCGAGCAGACCGAGGAGATGCGCGCGAAGTTTGCCGATGGCATCGGCTGGGGAGATGCCAAGAAAGAGCTCTTCGCAATGATCAACGAAGAACTCGCCCCGGCCCGGGAGCGCTACAACGCGTTAATGGAAGACCCGGCCCATATCGAGACGGTATTGCAGGCGGGCGCCGCCAGGGCCCGGGTAGAGGCGGGTGAGTTGATGGTGAAGGTGCGCGACGCGGTGGGAATCTCAACCATCCGCTAAGGAGCGAATCGGTACCCGACTTCAAAGTAGTAGGAGCGGGGTTCGCCGACGAAGTAGCGGTAGCTGCCAAAGCCAAAGTCGGCGCGTTCGGCGTAGTCCTGGTCGGTGATGTTGGTGGCGCGGATGCCCAGGTCGAACTGCCGCCAGGCACCCGTCACCCGCAGGTTGAACAGATCGTGGCCCTGGTACTCGTGCTGGTTATCCGGCTCCAGGTAGTACTCGCCCATATGCACCCACTCGAGTTCCGCCCTGTAGCTGGGCAGGAAGTTCCAACCAATCCGCGCGCTGCCGAAGTGCTCGGGCGCGGTATCGATGGTGTTTCCCTTGATGCTGCCGCTGGTGCCCAGCAGGTCGATATCGCTGTCGTACTCGTGCCGTGCAAAGCTGGCGTCCAGGGCCAGGTCCAGGCTGTCGGTTAGCTGCCAGCGCAGGCCGAGGTCCAGGCCGTAGTGCAGGGTGCTGGCGCCGCTGATGTTGAAACGGTTGGCGTCCTGGAAAATGACGTCATCTTTTTCGAAGTAGTAAAGCCCCAGCTCATAGCTGAAGCCGCGGTAGGCACCGCGGCCACCAATCTCGATACTGTCCAGGGACTCCGAGTCCAGGTCAGCCACCGCCTGGTTGCCCTGCAGCCGATAGAGCTCGGTGGTTTGCGGCGCACGGAAACCGCGGGCCGCGCGCAGGAACAGGGCGTGACCGGGCATCACGTCCCAGAGGGCGCTGACGTTGAATGACCAGTTCTCGAAATCATCCTCACGATCGGGCGGACGAAAAAAGCGGCAGGCCGTGGCGCTGGGCTCGCAGGCGGGTCCATCGCCGGTGCGGTTGTCATAGTCGTACTCCGTGTACTCGAAGCGCGCCCCGGCGCTGAGGGTGAGCTGGCGCGCCAGGTCCCAGCTCAGCTGGGTCCAGGCGGCAGCCAGCAGCGCATCCACCTGGTAGTCATAGTGCACGCCCGCAGGCTGGTTGGGGCTGAAGGGCTCGTCCTGGGTCTCCCGCAGCCAGCCATCCGTGCTTTCCAGATCGATGCCGCTGACACTCTTGAACCAGCTGCCTTCCCGATAATACTTGCTGTTGAGGCCAAAGCTCTCGTGGCTGTTCTCCTCCACCGGCTGCCATGGCAGGAAGTGCTGCAGGAACTCCATGTCGTTATTGCGCCAGTAGGGTGTGAACACCAGCCGTGAAAAGTCGTCCAACTCCAGGCTCAAGGTGCTCTGGAAGCGCTGCGAATCCGCCTGGCGGTAGGCCTCGGGGTTGGGATTCTCTTTCTTGCGGTTGGAGTCCCGGTAGGCTTCGAAGCCGGTAATAAAACCCGAGGTCTCCTGGTCCAGGTCGGTGACGGCCAGGATGCTGTCCACACTGACCCGGTCGCCGTCGTAGCGGTGCCGCAGGTTGGCCTTGTACTGGTCGAAGCCCGAACTGCGTTTGTAGCCGCCGTCCGAGGCGATATTGCCCGCCACCAGGAAACCGTGGCGGCCCACCGTGTTGCTGAGCAGGTAGCGACCGCGACGATAGTCATGAGGCCCAGCCTCAACACCGACGCGATGGGTGAGGGTGTCGCTGGGCTCGGGAGTAATCACGTTGACCAGGCCATGCATGGCGCCGGAACCGTAGAGCGCGGTGCCGGGGCCCTTGAGCACCTCGATACGTCCGGCCTGTTCGGTATTGGCGTCAAATAGCTGGTTGACATTGCAGAAGCCGGGCGCGCGCAGGGATATGCCGTCCGCCGCCATGAAGAAGGCCCCACAGCTCCCTGGGCCGGTGAGCACCGGGGAGCGCAGGGCGGTCAGGCTTTCCTGACCGTTGCCCCGGGAAATCCAGGCCCCGGGTACCCGCTGGAAGACCTCGTTGGGGTGCACGTGGAGCACGCTGAGCAGGTCCTCGCGGGTCACCAGCGAGGCGCTGAGCGGCAGGTCCAGTTGTCCCGTCTCCTGCTGGGTGGCGGAGACGATCACGTGTTCAAGCTGTGCTTCGGACGCTACGGCCAGCGGGCTCCATAGCGCCAGCGTGGCGACAAATCTGCGGAAATTCATGGTCGGGCAGTGTACTGGAAACCGGGTGCTGGCCCAACGAAATCTGCTCGACTACACTTGGCTCACGTCTGCATAGGAGATACGGCGAATGGCACAGCGGCGATTGTTCGGAGCACTGCTCGCGGCGACTGTACTGGCGGGCTGCGCGGCCCAGGATGCGGTCAATTACTCAGCGCCGGAGCAGGGCGACCCCAACTACTTCAAGGTCAGGGACTCCATGGCCGATGAGGTGTATGTGACCGATGATGCCAGCAAGCGCGAGTGGTTCGATGGTATTCGCCGTATCTATATCGCCCCCCTCAATCTTTCCCAGATGCAGATCATCCAACCCCACGGCGTGGACCGCGAGGAACGCTGGGACGTCGACGACATTGAAAAGGAAGTGGTGGAGAGAACCTTCCTGGTAGAGATGACCCGCGCCATGGAAGCTGACCAGGCCTTTCATATCGTGGCCACTCCGGAAGAAGCCCAGGCGGTCATGGCGGCCCGGGTGATCGCGGTGCATCCCTACCTGACCCGGGAAGAAATGCAAGCCCGAGGCGGTCGCGGGCAGGGTGCGGTCACCATGACCTTCGCGCTGCTGGACCCATCCGACCAGACTGTGGTGATCCGCGCGCTGGATTCCAAGTCCACCGACGATATCTCCTCACTGGATACCATCCAGGACGAGCGCGACGCCATCGACTTGCTGTTCAACGCCTGGGGCCAGCAGATCCGGCGCACCCTGCTGTTTGTGCAGGGCCGCCTCGACGCCGTCCCCACCCCGATCCTCCTGAAGCGTCAAGCCCAGGAATCCTGATCAAAAGAGCGCCTCGCGCAGGCGCTCGACAAACGCGCCCAACTGCATCGTTGGGCAGCCTCGGTGTCTTGGAGTAGGAAAACCGAGCCTTCAGCCCAGCGCGCGCCGGCCACGGTGTTCGCGGAAACAGCCGTGAGCGCAAGCGCACACCGCGCAGCGGTGTTCGCGAAAACAGCCCTGAGCGTAAGCGCACACCGCGCAGCGGTGATCGCGGAAACAGCCCTGAGCGTAAGCGCACACCGCACAGCGGTGTTCGCGAAAAGAGCCTTCAGCTCAGCGTACGCCGGCCACGGCGTTCGCGGAAAAGGAATTGGTACCGGAGGCCGGACTCGAACCGGCACGCCATCGCTGGCAAGGGATTTTGAATCCCTCGTGTCTACCAGTTTCACCACTCCGGCAGCGGGTCAGGCAGGGCGGGCAGTGTAATTCATGGCCCACTCCCGATCAATCAGCGGCGGGCGCGCCTGCCTTGTTATTTGGCCCGTACCCTGTACACTTCGCGCCTTGTTGTGAACGCACAGCTCTAAACACATAGCCTCTGAGTACCTGAAGCGATAGGGAGAAAAGAGCCGTGGCGATGAAAGTAGTCAAGAAGACCGAGTCCTACACCATTTACCAGCGTGGTGACGAGCGCTACGCCGTCAAGGATGCGGACAAGAAGCCGATCAATGGCGATGACAAGGTGCGCATCCTCGTCGAAGAGGGCCTGCTGAAGGTGGCCATGCCTGCCGCACCGGAACCCGAGGCTGAAGAGGCCGAGGAAGCTGCAGAAGAGGCACCCGCTGAAGAAGCTGCGGCAGACGAAGCCCCGGCTGAAGAAGCCGCTGCCGAAGAGGCACCTGCGGAAGAAGAGGCACCCGCCGAAGAGGCACCAGCGGAAGCGCCCGCTGAGGAAGAAGCGCCTGCCGAAGAGGAAGCCCCTGCGGCCGATTCTGAGGAAGAAGACAAGAGCTAGTAGAACACCAGCTCCACGGAAAGCCGGCCCAGCGCCGGCTTTTTGCTCTCTGGAGCACTCGCAGAATGGCCATGGCTGAACATGCAACGCAGTGATTTCCATTTTGATCTCCCCGAGCGCCTGATTGCTCGTTACCCGCTTGCCAACCGCACCGATAGCCGGCTGCTGTGCCTGGAGGGAAGCAGCGGTGAGATACGCCACCGGCAGTTCACCGACCTGCTCGATGAACTGCAGGCAGGCGATCTATTGGTGTTTAACAACACCCGGGTGATCCCGGCCCGGCTCTGGGCGCGCAAGCCCAGTGGTGGCAAGGTGGAGATTCTGGTGGAGCGCCTGCTGGATGAGAGCCGTTGCCTTG
>JANQLM010000016.1 GCA_028280635.1 Halieaceae bacterium
CGGGGTCTCAGGCATCGTTGCCGACCGCTTCGGGGACTACCTGGTATTGCAACTGAACACCGCCGGTGCCGAACGCTACCAGGTGGAGCTGGTCGAGGCCCTGCGCGACACCCTGTCACCGGCCGGTATTCTGCTGCGCGCCGACAGTCGCGCCCGCCAGGAGCAGGGTCTCGACAGCCATGTGGAGGCCCTGCACGGCGAGGTGCCGGATTGCCTGCCGCTGCGGGAAAACGGCGTCGGCTTCCTGGCGCCGGTACACCGCGGCCAGAAGACCGGCTGGTTTTATGATCACCGCGAAAACCGCGCGCGCTTTAGCCAGCAATGCCGCGACCGGCGGGTGCTGGATGTCTACAGTTACATCGGTGGCTGGGGGGTGCAGGCCGCGGTGGCGGGTGCCCGCGAGGTGCACTGCATCGACAACTCCGCCGCAGCCCTGCAGATGGTGGAGGAAAACGCCGCCCACAACGACGTCGGTGACCGGGTAACCGTGCACGCCGGGCGCGCCGACCAGCTAATGCGTGAGCTGGCGGAAGCCGGCGAGCGCTTTGGCGCGGTGGTGCTTGACCCGCCGGCCTTTATCCAGCGCAAGCGCGATTTGGGCAAGGGCCGCAAGGCTTATCGACGCATCAATGAGCTGGCGCTGGCGCTGCTTTCCCCGGGGGGTTTGCTGGTGTCCGCCTCCTGCTCCATGCACCTGCCGGAGGCCGACCTGGTCACGGCGCTGTCCCAGGCCGCGGCGCGCGGCGGGCGTGAACTCACTATCAGTCACCAGGGCGGCCAGGGTGCCGACCACCCGGTGCATCCTGCCATCCCGGAAACCCGCTACCTGAAAGCCCTGTTCGCCGAGCTGGCGCCCACCGGCTGAGGCGGCCTCAGGGTCTGAGGCTGATGATCTCCCAGCCGCGGTCCTCTGCGTGCCGGCGCAGGCGCTCATCGGGGTCGACGGCTACCGCGTGCTCTACGGCTTCCAGCAACGGAATATCGTTGTGAGAGTCTGAGTAGAAGCAGCTGCTTTCAAGGTTCAGGGGAGAATCGGCCAGCCAGGCTTCCAGGGCCACCACCTTGCCCTCGGCGTAAGTGGGGATGCCTCTGGGCTCACCGGTATAGAGCCCATCCCTGATTTCCACGTCGCAAGCCAGCAGGTGTGGCACGCCCAGGCGCTCGGCGATAGGTGCGGTGATAAAGCGGTTGGTGGCGGTGATGATCATCAGCGTATCGCCGCCTTGCCGGTGCTGCTCGATCAGGTCCAGGCCGGCGGGCAGCACCATGGGCTCGATCTTGCTGGCCATGAACTGGCGGTGCCACTCCGCGGCCTGGTCCAGGCTTTGCCCGGCGATCGGTACCAGGGCGTGGCGCAGATAGGCCTGGATATCCAACTGGCCGTCCAGGTAATCCTGGTAGAACGCGTCGTTGCGGGCGCTGAACACTTCAGCGTCTACCAGGCCGATCTCGCAGGCGAATTCGCCCCAGGCGTGGTCGCTGTCGCCGGCCAGCAGAGTGTTGTCGAGGTCAAAAATCGCAAGTGGCACGCAGTGGCTCCCCTATCAGCGGGCGAGAGCATAGCCAGTTCCGCCCAAATTGTCGCGCCGCCGGAAAGTGTGGAACAATGATCGGCCCAATAAGAATGGGTCAGGGTTAGCGTGATTGATGCAGAGGGTTTCCGCCCCAATGTCGGGATTATCCTCGCGAATGACCAGGGGCGTCTGCTGTGGGCGCGCCGGGTTGGGCAGGATGCCTGGCAGTTTCCCCAGGGCGGCATAGCCGAGGGCGAATCGCCCGAGGACGCCCTTTACCGGGAACTCATGGAAGAAGTCGGACTTGGTCCTGATGCGGTCAGGGTGATGGGCTGCACCCGCGGCTGGCTGCGCTACCGACTGCCCAGGCGCTACATTCGCAAGGGCCAGAAACCCCTCTGTATCGGCCAGAAACAGAAGTGGTTCCTGCTGCACATGCTGGCCGATGATGAGGCGGTGCGCGTCGACCACCACCCCAAGCCTGAATTTGATCACTGGCGTTGGGTGTCCTACTGGTATCCCCTCAGCCAGGTGATTGCCTTCAAACGCGAGGTATATCGCAGCGCTCTCAAGGAGTTGGTGCAACCCTGTGCGCGGATCGGCGCGGGGAGGCGCGGCTAGCCCATGCTGGACATGCTTCGCGCCATCGTCCAGGAGGTCAATACCGCCGAGGACCTGGACGCTGCGCTCAGTATCATTGTGCGCCGGGTGCGTGACGCCATGGGCACCGAGGTGTGTTCGGTGTATATGCGCGACCCGAAATCCGAGCGCCTGGTGCTGAGCGCCACCGAGGGCCTGAACAAGTCAGAGATCGGCAAGGCCAGCCTGGAAGAGGGGCAGGGCCTGATCGGCCAGGTCTCGGAGCGCGAGGAGCCGATCAACCTGGAGGATGCCACCTCCCACCCCAGTTTCCAGCTAATCCCCGGTATCGGCGAAGAACCTTTCAGCGCTTTTCTCGGTGTGCCCATTATCCACCACCGGGAAGTGCTAGGGGTGCTGGTGGTACAGCAGGCCCAGCGCCGGCGCTTCGACGAGAGTGAAGAGGCTTTCCTGGTCACCATGTCGGCCCAGTTGGCCGGGGTGGTGGCCCACGCCCTGGTGACCGGCTCGGTGCGCACCGGGCAGGGTGCGGAAGCGGCGGTGATTCGCGGGGTGGCCGGTGCCCCGGGCATCGCCATCGGCCGCGCGGTGATTGTCTCGCCGGAGGCAGACCTGTATGCCGTGCCCCGGCGCAAGGCCGATGACCGCAAGGCGGAACTGCGCGCCTTCAAGACGGCCCTGACCGCCGTGCGCGCGGACATCGAACAGGTGGCGGAGCAGCTCAGCACCGAGCTCAACCCCGAAGACCACGCCCTGTTTGATGTGTATCTGCGCATACTCGACGACGCCACCATCGGCGCCGAGGTGGCCTCGCTTATCAAGTCGGGCGAGTGGGCCCAGGGCGCGCTCAGCGCGGTGATGATTGAACATATCCAGGTGTTCGAGCGCATGGAACAGAGCTACCTGCGCGAGCGCGCGGTGGACGTGAAGGACCTGGGTACCCGGGTGCTGGCCTACCTGCAGGCCGCGGACAAGAGCGTGCAGACCTACCCGCCGGCGACCATCCTGGTAGGCGAGGAGCTGACCGCCTCAGTACTGGGAGAAGTCCCCCGCGAAAACCTCGCCGGCATCATTTCCGTGCGCGGTTCCGGGAACTCCCATGTGGCCATCCTGGCCCGGGCCATGGGTGTGCCCACCGTGATGGGCGCCATCGACCTGCCCTACACCCGGCTGCAGGACCGTGAACTCATTATCGATGGCTACAACGGCGAGGTGCACCTCAACCCCAGCGATGAATTCCGGGCCCGCTTCGAAGACCTGGTGGCCGAAGACAAGGCCCTGTCCCGGGACCTCGAAGCCCTGCGCGACGTTCCCTGTGAAACTCGCGACCACAAGCGCATGCCACTGTGGGTCAATACCGGCCTGATGGC
This sequence comes from Halieaceae bacterium, assembly GCA_028280635.1. Classification (GTDB taxonomy): domain Bacteria; phylum Pseudomonadota; class Gammaproteobacteria; order Pseudomonadales; family Halieaceae; genus JANQIO01. The sequence goes on from JANQLM010000016.1 coordinate 3,485, forward strand.
GGATGTAGCCCGCTCCCTGGACCAGGGGGCCGAGGGTGTCGGCCTGTATCGGACGGAAGTCCCGTTCCTGCTGCGCGAGCGTTTCCCCAGTGAGGAAGAGCAGCGCCAGATCTACCGCAGCCAGTTGGAAGCCTTTGCGCCCAAGCCGGTGACCATGCGCACGCTGGATATCGGCGGTGACAAGGCCCTGCCCTATTTTCCCATTGAGGAGGACAACCCCTTTCTCGGCTGGCGCGGGATTCGTGTCACCCTCGACCACCCGGAGATCTTCCTGGTGCAGACCCGGGCCATGCTCAAGGCCAGCGAGGGGCTGGGCAATCTGCGCATCATGCTGCCCATGATCAGCAATGTGGCGGAGCTGGATGAGGCGCTGGAGTTTATCCATCGCGCCCATCGCGAGTTGCTCGAGGAGGGGTCGGATATCGACATGCCGCCGGTGGGCGTCATGGTGGAAGTGCCCTCGGCGGTGTACCAGGCCCGGGCCCTGGCCCGGCGCGCTGATTTCCTGTCGGTGGGGTCCAACGACCTGACCCAGTATCTGCTGGCGGTCGATCGCAACAACGCCCGGGTGGCAGATCTATACCACTCTTTTCATCCGGCGGTGTTGAAGGCCCTGCAGTCGGTCGCCGAAGCGGGCCAGGCGGAGGAGACCCCGGTCAGTATCTGTGGCGAGCTGGCGGGTGACCCGGGCGCCGCGGTGCTGTTGCTGGCGATGGGCTACGACGTGCTGTCCATGAACGCCACCAATCTCACGCGAGTCAAGCAGGCCATGCGTCACGTGACCACCGTCGATGCCGACGAGCTGCTGGCGGACGTGATCAACCTGGAGAGTGCTGAGGCGGTGCAGCTCCGGCTTGAGGATTTCCTGGTCGACAAGGGTCTGGCGGGCTTTATTCATGCCCGGCTGGGGCCCGCGGAGTAGATCTGGCTACCTGGGCCGGGCCGCCTGTTCAGCCTGGCCCGGGCCCGGCGCCCTCTTCCAGCACAAATCGCTCCATGCGCACCGCGCCCGCCACGCCACCGGCTGAAAAATCCTGCTCTCGCACCTGGACGTCGCCGTCGCGATGCACGGCGAGCGTGGTGGTGGCCCGGGTGCCGTATTCCGCCATGGTGATGAACTGGGGTGACAGGGCCCGTTCCAGCTCGATACCGATGCCGGTATCGGGTAGCTCGCCATCGGCCGCAGGGCGGCGGTCACTGACCGTGTCCGCCAGGGCCCGGTGATCGACGCTGCCGTTCAGGGCTGCCGCGAGCCGGGTTTCGGCGCAGCGCTGCTTGGGCCAGCCGGAGTCCAGCAGACCGTTGCTGATGCTGTGGATGCCGGGTGTCAGTGACCGCACCACACCCTCGATATTCGACAGGTAGTAGATGCCGTCCCGATCGCCCACCAACAGGTTGAAGCCCGCGTAGCGTACACCCTGCTCGCAAATGGCCTGCAGGTAGTCCGCCGGTGCGTCGTCGCCCGCCAGGAATTCCAGGGTCAGCATACCGCGTGAGCGCGCCGGTTCAGGCGCGGGTGTTGTGTCGCGGTAATTGGTGATGGCGGCGAAGCGCCCGCCCCGGGTGATGCCCATCCAGGTGCCGCCGGCCTCGAGGTCGCGGCCGGCCAGCAGGCCCGGGTGATCCTCCCAGAAATGCAGGCCGCGGGTCGGGCGCGTGTAGGACTCGTCGCGATTGGCGGCCACCACCAGTGGGAAGCTGTCGTGCGCGCGGTAGGCGAGGGTAATCAGGCACATGGTTTTGTCGAAGCACCGTTTGTAAATGGAGCATGCGCTGGCAGATAATACAACGGTTCGTTCCAACGGAAGACGACCCCAGCAACATGCTCCCCTATCCCGAGATTGACCCGGTCGCCATTGCACTGGGACCGATCAAGGTACATTGGTATGGACTTACTTACCTGGCAGGCCTTGCTTTTTCATGGTGGCTGGGAAACCGTCGTGCCCGTCAACCTGGGTCTGTGCTCAAGCCCGGGCAGGTTGACGATATGATTTTCTACTCAGCCCTGGGTGTGGTGCTGGGCGGTCGGCTGGGCTACATCCTGTTTTACGGCTTCGGCCGACTGGCGGAGGATCCGCTATGGATGCTCAGGGTCTGGGAAGGCGGCATGTCCTTCCACGGCGGCATGCTGGGGGTGATTTTTGCCAATTGGCTCTACGCCCGTTACCTCAAGGTGAGTTTCGCCGACCTGCTGGATTTCGTAGCGCCGCTGGTGCCGGTGGGCCTCGGGCTGGGTCGTCTCGGCAACTTCATTGGCCAGGAGCTGTGGGGGCGCCCCACTGACTTGCCCTGGGCCATGGTGTTTCCCCGCGATCCGCTGGCGCTGCCTCGCCACCCCAGCCAGCTCTACCAGGCCGCCCTGGAGGGGTTGCTGCTGTTCCTGATCTTGTACTGGTTCTCGCGCAAGCCCAGGCCCCGCCTGGCGGTAGGCGGTTTGTTCATGCTCGGTTATGGCCTGTTCCGCTTCATTGTCGAGTTCGTGCGTGAACCCGACGCCCATATCAGCACCCTGGTGTTCGGGTGGATGACCCGCGGGCAGCTGCTGTGCCTGCCGATGATCGCATTCGGACTCTTTCTTCTATATAACGCCTACATCTCCCGCCACAAAGTCTTTGGCGAGCGACAGGCCGCCTGACCCACGGATAGACCATGCAGCAGTATCACGATCTCCTTCGCCATATCCTCGATACCGGTGTCGACAAGTCTGACCGCACCGGCACCGGTACCCGCAGCATCTTCGGCTACCAGATGCGCTTCGACCTCGCCGACGGTTTCCCCATGGTGACCACCAAGAAACTGCACCTGCGCTCCATCATCCACGAGTTGCTGTGGTTTCTCAGCGGGGATACCAATATTGCCTATCTCAAGGAGCACGGGGTGAGCATCTGGGATGAGTGGGCCGATGAAAACGGCGACCTCGGTCCGGTGTATGGCCATCAATGGCGCTCCTGGCCGACGCCGGAGGGCGGCACCATCGACCAGATCAGCAAACTGGTAGCGCAGATTCGCAACAACCCTGATTCCCGGCGGCTGATTGTCAGTGCCTGGAACGTGGCTGAGGTGGACAACATGGCTCTGCCCCCCTGTCACAGCCTGTTCCAGTTCTACGTGGCGGAAGGGCGCTTGTCCTGCCAGCTCTATCAGCGCAGCGCCGACGTGTTTCTGGGTGTGCCCTTCAATATCGCGTCCTACGCGCTGCTCACCCTGATGATGGCCCAGGTCTGCGGACTTGAGCCCGGAGAGTTTGTGCATACCTTCGGCGACGCCCACCTGTACAGCAATCACTTCGAGCAGACCGAACTGCAGCTCTCGCGCGCGCCGGGCCCGCTTCCGACCATGCACCTCAACCCCGAGGTCGACGATATCTTCGGCTTCCGCTTTGAGGACTTTACCCTGGAGGGCTATGAGGCCCAGCCCCATATTCCCGCACCGGTAGCGGTGTGAAGAGCACGGTGAGCCTGGCCCTCATCGCGGCGGTCTCGGACAACGGCGTCATCGGACGTGACAACAAGCTGCCCTGGTATATCCCCGCCGACCTGCGCTACTTCAAGCAGGTGACTCTCGGCAAGCCGGTCATCATGGGCCGCAAGACCTGGGAATCCATGAATAGACCGCTGCCCGGCCGCACCAATATTGTCATCACGCGCCAGTCGGACTACCAGGCAGGGGGTGCGCGTGTCGTGCCAGACTTGGCTGCGGCCCTCGAGCTCGCCGAGAGTACTGCCCTGATTGATGGGGTCGAGGAGCTGATGGTGATCGGTGGTGCCGAGATCTATCGGCTGGCCCTGCCACTGGCCGACCGGCTGTACCTCACCGAGGTGCACGCCGACGTCGCGGGTGACACCTTCTTTCCGGACTGGGACCGGGAGCATTGGCAGGAAATGGCCCGCGAGCAGCACGAGGCCCCCGGTGAAGACAATTACCGGTACAGTTTTGCCGTCTACGAGCGAGCGGGCGGCTGAAGCACCGAGTTGAGGCAGCCCTGATTTAGTGTTACCTCGGCTGCAGCATCATGGTGCGCATGTAACCTTTCTACACACCCCAAAAGCCGGTTGCAGGCCGCAAAAAGTGTGAAAAAGCCCATTCTTTGCTTAATTTTTCTCAATGGTATTAAATTGCCCTCCCTTGTTTTACCGGTCTCGCTTTTTCTTCTATAAGTACATAGTTACACGATAGGTAGCGCGGCCGTCCTCAAGTGGCCAAGTCACACTCTGTTGTTGGTTATAGGAAACGCTCATCCATGAATATGCAACGATTGAAAACTCTAAAAATCGCTGCAATGGTGCTGCTGGGGTCCCTTCTGGGCACGGCGTCCGTTGCAAGCGCTGATGAGACGCTGCAAGCAATCCTCCAGGTAAGTGAGGAAAAGACGGCCGCAGCCAAGCAATCTCAGGTGAAGATTGACAAGCTCGCGGAAGAAACCCGCTCCCTGCTGGGAGACTACAAGACCGTCCTCAAGCAAATTGATGGCCTCAAGGTTTACAACGCGCGACTGCAGAAGCAGATCGACAACCAGGAGCGCCGCCTCGTCTCAATCGATAAATCCATCAATGACGTCACGGTTATCCAGCGGCAGATGACACCGCTGGTGATTCGCATGATCGACGGCCTCGAGCAGTTCGTCGAACTGGACGTCCCCTTCCACATCGACGAGCGCCGCCAGCGCATTGCTTTCCTGCGTAACAATCTGGATCGCTCCGATGTCACCGTGGCTGAGAAATTCCGCCAGGTGCTGGAAGCCTACAAGATTGAAAACGAATACGGTCGCAAGATCGACGCCTACAAGGGCAGCGTGGAAATTGACGATGTAGAGCGTGACGTCAACTTCTTCCGCGTTGGCCGGGTCGCCCTGCTTTACCAGACCACCGATACCGAACGGTCCGGTGCCTGGGACCAGGCGAGCCGCAGCTGGGTAGCGCTGGATAGCGGCGAATACCGCAACGCCATTCTCAAAGGCCTGCGTATCGCCCGCAAGGAGGCTTCCATCGACCTCCTCAACATTCCCGTACCTGCGCCGGAGGCTGCTGAATAATGAAACAGACAATGCATAAAGCCGCAGCCTACGCGCTGGGCACACTACTGACACTGGGTGTTGCAAGCAGTTATGCGCAGGACGACGCGGCCGCCGCGGCGCCTGCTGAACCCCAGGCCAACTCCCTGGACCAGCTGCTGGAGTTCGTCCGCGAAGGCAAGACCAGCGAGGCCCGCGAAAACCGCCAGCGCGAGCAGCGCTTCCAGGCGGCCAAAGCCGACCAGCAGCGTCTGCTGCGTGAAGCCGAAGCCGAGCGCGAACGCCAGGAGCAGATTTCCACGCGCCTGGAAAACACCTTCGAGGAAAACGAGCTGCGCATCGCCGAGAAGCAGAAGCAGCTACGTGAGCGCCTCGGGACCCTGGCGGAATTGTTCGGCCACCTGACCTCTACTGCCGGCGACGCCGCCACCAACTTCGAATCTTCACTGATCAGCGTACAGTTCCCGAACCGCGAGGCCTTCCTCAACGACCTGATCGCCAAAATGGCGGGCCAGGACGAACTGCCCAGCATCGAGGAAATCGAGCGTGTGTGGTATGAGCTGCAGCGTGAGATGACCGAATCCGGCCGAGTCGCCCAGTTCACCAAGACGGTCTCCAAGCCCGACGGTGAAAAGGTCGAACAGCAGGTGATCCGCGTTGGTACCTGGAACGTGGTGTCTGAAGACGGCAAGTACCTGACTTACGTACCCGGCAAGGGCAGCCTGGAAGAGCTGGCTCGCCAGCCCTCCGGTCCCTACCAGGGCTGGGCCCGCGGCCTGTTTGGCGCCACCGGCCTGTCCAAGTTCGGCGTAGACCCGACCGGCCCGGCCGGCGGCAGCTTCCTGTCGGCGCTGATCAACAGCCCGACCCTGGAAGAGCGCTGGCACCAGGGTGGCTACATCGGCTATGCGATCACCGCGGTGGGCGCGATTGCCTTCCTGATCGCCATCTGGCGCCTGGTTGTGCTGTCTGCCATGAGCTCCAAGGTGAATGCCCAGCTCAAGGCCAGCACCGCCAATACCAACAACCCACTGGGTCGCGTCCTCAAGGTACACGAGGAAAACCCGAAGATGGATACCGAGACCCTCGAGTTGAAGCTGGAAGAAGCCATTCTCAAGGAAACCCCGGCCATCGAAAACAGCCTGACTCTGCTCAAGATCATCTCCGCGGTAGCCCCGCTGATGGGCCTGCTGGGTACGGTGACGGGTATGATTATCACCTTCCAGGCCATCACCATCTTTGGTGCCGGCGACCCGAAAGCCATGGCCGGCGGTATTTCCGGTGCCCTGGTGACCACGGTACTGGGCCTGCTGGTGGCAATCCCGACGGTACTGCTGCACACGATCGTGAATGGCCGCGCCCAGCGCATCATTCACATCCTCAACGAGCAGTCCACCGGCATTATCGCAGAGCACACCGAAGCGAACCTGGGACAGTAATAGAATGTACTGGTTCGACAATGCCTACGAGGCCGTTAGCCGCTTCATGGATATGGGCGGCAACGTTCTCTGGCTGATTGCGATCCTGCTGTTCGTGATGTGGGCACTGATCTTCGAGCGCGCCTGGTACTTCTATGCGGGCTGGAAGAAAGATGCCGCCGAGGCTATCTCTATCTGGGAGGGCCGCTCGGAACGCAAGTCCTGGGCCGCCCACCAGGTGCGCCGCAAGCTCATCGCTGAAGCAGAGATCAACATCAATGCCTTCCTCCCGGTCATCAAGACACTGGTAGCCCTTTGCCCCCTGCTGGGGCTGCTGGGCACGGTGACGGGTATGATCGAGGTGTTCAATATCATGGCGGTCACCGGTGGTGGTGACGCGAAGTCCATGGCCGGCGGTGTGTCGCGCGCGACCATCCCCACCATGGCAGGCATGGTGGCCGCGCTGTCCGGCGTGTTCGCCAATACCTATGTCACGCGGACGGCGGCTCGGGAAAGCCAGTTCCTCGCGGACAACCTAACTACAGATCACTAAGAGGCCCAGAATGCGATCCAAGAAAAAACAGGCCGCCGAGGACGAAGCAGCAATCGACCTGACACCGATGTTGGACGTGGTGTTCATCATGCTGATCTTCTTCATCGTCACGGCGTCCTTCATTAAGGAAGCGGGCGTTGAAGTGAACCGACCGGAAGCTTCGACGTCTAACCCCAAAGACAATGTGAACATCCTGATCGCCATCACCGGTAACGATGAAGTATGGATGGACGGGCGCCGTATCGACGTACGTGCGGTACGCGCCAACGTTGAACGCCTGCACGCGGAGAACCCCAAGGGTGCCGTGGTGATCCAGGCTGACAACACGTCTACCACGGAAACCGTCGTGAAGGTGCTGGACGCCTCCCGTGAGGCAGGCGTACTCGATGTATCACTGGCCACCGAAGACGACGGATAGAGGCAGTAACCATGGCACGTAACTCAGCAGTGAGACTTGCCGTTGGCGCGGCACTGGCTGTTCCGGTCGCCGGCGGCCTGTTCTTCATCATGCAGTACCTCATAGCGACCGCTAACCCGGATATCGATGACGAGAAAACCCGTAAACTGCCGGATATCTTCATGCCGGAGCGGGACATCGAGACCAACCTCGCTGAGGTTAAGCCCGACAAGCCGGAAGATCCGGAAGAACCACCGCCGGAGCTGGATACACCGGACCTGGATATGGACATGAACCTGGAAGCGGTGAATATGGCGCCGTCTTCAGGGGTTGATGTGGCTATTGCGGGTGGTGGCGGCCTGGGCGCATCGGACGGTGAATACCTGCCGATCGTAAAGGTGGCGCCGATCTATCCTCGCCGCGCCCAGACCCGCGGTATCACCGGTTACTGCATCGTTGAGTACACCGTGACCAAGAGTGGCTCCATCCGTGACCCGCAGCCTGTCGACTGCATTCCCGCCGGTATCTTTGAGCGTGCGTCCGTCAAGGCGGCGCTCAAGTTCAAGTACAAGCCGCGGGTGGTGGACGGCGAGCCTATTGAGGTGGCCGGCGTACAGAACAAGTTCACCTACGAACTGGAACAGTAGCGTCAGAGACTGAACATGCCGGCGGCTGACGGTCGGCCGGCAACGAGGTACACCCTATGAAGACAACTGACTCAACGACTCTCAAGCATCAGACAAGGCTGCTTTGCCGCTGGTGCCGCGGTGCCTTGCTGGCCCTGCCGGTACTGGCCATCCAGGTGGCTCTGACCCAGGTCGCCGCCGATGCCGGCTACCAGACTGCCGGCGTTGCCCAGGCCCAGGAAGAAAAGAAGCCGGCGGAGCGCGAAACCCGGCGGACCCCGGCGCTGCGCAACAAGGTCTACGAACAGCTGTCAGAAGCCCAGACCTTCATCGAGGCCAAGCAGTACGAGGATGCCATCAAGGTACTGCGGCGTATGGAGGAGGCCGGCGGCAAGAAGGCCCTGAACTCCTATGAGCTGGCCAACCTCTACAACCTCTACGCTTTCGTTTACTACTCCCAGGAAGACTATCCGAACGCCCTGCGTGCCTACGAGAACGTGATCAAGCAGCCGGATATTCCGCTGGCTATGGAAATTAACACCCGCTACACCGTGGCCCAGCTTTACTTCGTGATGGAAGACTGGCAGCGCGGTATCAATGCCTTGCTGGAGTGGTTCGAAGTGGCTGACAGCCCCTCCGCCCAGGCCTATATCCTGCTGGGCCAGGGCTACTATCAGCTCAAGGACTACGACAAGTCCCTGGAGCACACCCTGACCGCCGTGAATTTGTACAAGAACAAGGGCAAGGTGCCCAAGGAGCAGTGGTACAGCCTGCTGCGCTTCCTGTACTTCGAGAAGAACCAGATCGACAAGACCATCGAAACCCTGGAAGAGATGATCGTCTACTACCCGAAGAAGCAGTACTGGGTGCAGCTGTCACACATGTACGGCGAAGCGCGGGAAGAAGGTAAGCAGCTGGCCGCGATGGATACCGCTTACGTGCAGGACTTCCTGGACAAGGACCGCGAGCAGGTCACCATGGCTTATCTGTACCTGAACGCCGAAGTGCCCTACAAGGCTGCCAAGGTGCTGGACACCGGCATCGGGAACGAATCGGTTGAAGCATCCTCCAAGACCCTGGAGATTCTGGGCAACGCCTGGCGCCAGGCCCAGGAGCTCGACAAGTCGATCCCCGTCATGGAAGAGGCCGCCGCGAAGGCGGAGACCGGTGAGCTGTATTGCCGGCTGGGCAGCGTTTACCTGGACAAGGAAGAGTTCCGCAAGGCCGTGGACGCCAACCGCAAGGGCCTGGCCCGCGGCAAGGTCAAGCGCCCGGACCAGTGTGAACTGGTGAAGGGCATGGCGCACTTCAACCTGAGCCAGTACGACAGCGCTCGCAAGGCCTTCCGCGCTGCCGCCAAGGACGAGCGCTCCAAGGAATACGCCGACCAGTGGCTGAAGTATATGGCCAACGAGATCAAGCGCCAGCAGGAGCTCGAAAAGGATATCGACGTCGCTTCACTGGATCTCCGCGGCTGATCGCGCTCTCTATGAGACCGCTCAAGGCTTGAGCCTCAGGGATTATCGAGGCGCTACATCACCATCGAGCGGTCCGTGCCTCGGGTAGCATTGAGGCGCTACGTGACCTACGAAGGGCCCCGCTGATCAGCGGGGCTTTTTTGCGCTGGTTTCGCGGACTATAGGTTCATTCCCAGATCGCGCCGGTCTGGCGCGGAATGCCGGCATTATAGGGCCGAAGGTAGAGGTACAGAGTACGGCCGACGGAGCGCGTGTGGTGCCCGCGGCCGTCTCGGGGCCGTATGCGGCCAAGGGATGGTCCGGCCAGCGATCCGCGCATTCGAGCAAGACAGGGATGTCATGCTTGTAGCGCGCCCCGGAACTACCCCGAGTGCCAGGCGCGTGGCCCAAGTACATCGAAAGTCCGCCTGCTGGTGAGGCAAGCGGCAACCCCAGTCAGGAGTTGGCTGCGACGGTCTTGCTGACCTCCGGATAGGTCTCCGCTTCCTCGATGAATTCGTCTTCGATGTTATCCAGCTCGATCGACAGCGGTTCCGGGGTGAACGGCGCCGGGCGCATCATGCAATCCAGCACCATCTGGCGGCGCTGGGCGTAACTCATGGCGGGGACCTGGTCGGACACCTGAACACTATCCGCGCGCTTCGCGCTTTGCTGCTTGTCTTCCACGGCGCAGTCTGCCAGCGCCTGGGAAGAGAGTGCGACAGTTAAAATCGTAATTGCCAGCTTCATTTTGGCCTCCTATGGACTCAAAACGCTAGTGACAACCACTTTACCGGGCATTTTTGGGCGCTTGTGTGAAGTGGTTGGCACTTTGGCGCGAAACTACGCCCTGGATGGTGGCTGAAAAAGCCATTTTGTGACATGTGGCACAAGCTTCTGTGAGTGGAGTGTGTTTACGGGGACGGAGGGCGGATACGCGTGCAGCCTAGAAACAAGCAATGCTGGTGCTTACGTTACAGGCAGGATCTTCATCATGTTGGTGGCGCCCTTCTCTCCCAGTACCTCACCCTTGGTGAGCAGAATGGCATCATTCTTGTGCAGGTAGCCACAGCTCTTGATGTACTCGATGGCGCGCGCATCCAGTTCCCCATGTTGGAAGGATTCCGCGTCGAAATACAGGGGAATGACGCCACGGCAGAGGCACAGGCGCTTGAGAGTGTTGATATTGCTGCTCAGGGCAAAGATCGGACGACCGGAACTCAGCCGCGACATCAAGAGCGGCGTGGTGCCGGATTCCGTCAGGCAGGCGATGCCACGCACCGCGGAATAGTGGTTGGCGGCGTAAATCGACGCCATGGCGACGGTTTCCTGGGCGCTGTTGAATTCCCGGTCGATGCGGTAGCGCGAGCGACGGGTATTAGGGTGCTCTTCCGCGCCCAGGCAGGTGTCGGACATGGCGCGCACAACGTCCACCGGGAAGCGGCCCATGGCGGTCTCGGCGGACAGCATCACTGCGTCGGTGCCGTCGAGTACGGCATTGGCCACGTCGAAGACCTCGGCCCGGGTGGGCATGGGGCTGTTGATCATCGACTCCATCATCTGGGTGGCGGTGATGACCACCCGGTCCATGCGCCGGGCACGACTGATCAGGTCTTTCTGGATACCAATCAGGGAAGCATCACCCACTTCCACGCCGAGGTCGCCGCGAGCCACCATGATGCCATGGGAAGCCGAGAGAATGCCCTTCAGGGTAATCTCGTCCTCCACGACTTCGGCGCGCTCGATCTTGGCGATGATGGCAGGCTCCAGGCCCTGGGCCAGCAACAGGTCGCGGGTTTCAAAGATGTCAGCGGCCGCCGAAACAAAGGATACGGCCACGAAGTCGGGCCTCAGTTCCTCCATGCGGGCGATATCGGCGCGGTCCTTGTCGGTAAGCGCCGGAGCTGCCAGGCCGCCGCCCAGCATATTGATGCCCTTGCGCGAGCCCAGTTCGCCACCTACCAGCACCTGGGTTTCCACCACGCCGCGGTCGACGGCGGTGACCTGCAGGCGGATGCGACCGTCATCAAGTAACAGGATGTCGTCCCGCCCGGCCTGCTCGCACAGTGCCTGGTATTCCAGTCCCACGCTGCGCACCGTGCCGGTGTCGCCGGCCAGGGAGGTATCCAGCGAGAACAGCGCGCCCTCTTCCAGCTTCACCTTGCCGTCGGCAAAGCCACCAATACGAATCTTGGGTCCCTGTAGGTCCGCCAGAATACCTACATAGGTTTCCTGCTCCATGGCCTGTTGGCGGATGTGGTGCGCCACCGCGAGGTGGTCTTCCATGGTGCCGTGGCTGAAATTCAGGCGGAATACGTTGACGCCCGCCTCGATCAGCTCAGCAATACGCTGCTCTGACTGTGAGGCAGGGCCGACAGTGGCGACTATCTTGGTGCGGCGTGGCATGCGTTACGCTACGGCGTGGCGTAGAACTTCTCCATAACCCTGGAAGATCGGGGTATCAGTGTACGCGCCCCGCTGTTTCAGTAATTCGTGCAGGGCTTTCAGCCGGTAGCAGGGAACACCCGCCATGAAATGGTGTTCCATGTGGTAGTTGACGTAGTTGGGAGCGAACACCAGGCGCTCCCACCAGCGTGGGATGGTAGTCCGCGTGTTGTTGCGGGGGTCGGCGTCATACAGGTTGGGGACCGCCGCATGCTCGGCCACCTGGCGAATGCGCACCACCAGCATATAGGTGGTCATGTAGGCACCGATCCACAGCAGGTAGACCCAGGGGCTGAATAACACGCCGAGCAGGATTGCCAGTGCGGCGTTAACCCAGAGCTGCTGCACAAACGGCCGTGAGCGTTCCCGCAGTTCAGCGTCATCGGAAAACGCCAGCCGCGCCTGGCTGAAGATGTAGTGCATCAGCTTGTAGCCGGTCTGGCCGGTGAGATCGCGCTTCACCTTGCGGCGGAAGCTGTCGCGGTTGACCGGGTAGGCCTGGTAATTCGGCAGGTCCGGATCGTCGTGGGTGCCGGCCAGCTGGTGATGCCGGGTATGGCCGCGGGCATAGTTGTTGAGATCGGTAAACACCGGGTTCGCAGCGAAGTACTGGCCAATGAACTGATTGAGCCTGCGCGAGCTGAAGAAAGTGCCATGGCCGCACTCGTGGGTGACCACGGCCAGCGCCAGTTGGCGTCCCGGCAACAGGATCAACGCGGCCAGCACGGTAAACAGGTTGGTCCAGGTGGACACCAGCCAGAAAATAGCAAAAATGCCCGCCCAGCTGATCAGCAGGGTGCACCAGGCCAGCGCATCGTCCTTGCTGGTGAAATAGCGGACTTCCTCGTTACTTAAATATTGCTTCCTGTCCATGGGTCAGCAGCAGTGCTTCTCTCTCCGACTTCTTCAGGCTCTTGACGACAAGCCCGTAGGAGCGATCAATCATACGCTCTATTTCCCCTCGAGGCACATCGCCGTCGAGAATCACCGTATTCCAGTGGCGCTTGTTCATGTGGTAACCGGGTATGACGCCCTCGAAGATATCCCGTAGCATCAGGGCCTCGTCCGGGTCGCACTTCAGGTTGCAGCGCGGCGAGCCCTGGCTGGTAGCGAGGGTGGCAAACATCTTGTCCTTGATTTTCATGACTGCGACATCCGGCCCGAAGGGATAGTCTTCCCAGGCTTCCGGTTGGCTCAGCAGGTAGTCGCGTGCTTGTTCGTAATTCATAAGACAGGTCTAATTTAGCACCGTCGTTCTAAGGTGCCAGTTGCGTGAAGCGAACTCTCTACAAACCCCTGGGCTTTGTGTTCCTGGGGTTGGCTATTCTCGGCGTATTGCTGCCACTGCTGCCGGGCACGCCTTTCCTGCTGCTGTCGGCCTGGTTCTTCGCGCGCTCCTCGGAGAAATGGCACCAGCGGCTGCTGGCCCACGAACTGACTGGCCCCATGATTCGCAACTGGGAGGAAAACCGCTGTATGTCCCGGCGCGCCAAGACGGTGGCGATCAGCAGCATGTTGGTGGCCGGCAGTATCTCCGTGGTGTTCGGGGTGCAGCAAACCTGGTTGCGGGTGACCGGTGTGGTGCTGCTGGCCATTGGCACCACGGTGGTACTCAACATCCGCAGCTGCGAAGATTGCGCTCAAAAATAGACGGAAGTCCAAATATAGACTAAAGTCCAATAATGAACAGGCGAGAAGCACGCCGGCAGGCGACATCCCGGGCCATCCTGACCGCGGCCCGGCGGCTGTTTCTGCAGCAGGGTCTCGCTCAGACCAGCATGGACCAGGTGGCACAGGCGGCGGACGTATCGCGCGCCACGCTCTTCAACTACTACCCGGGCAAAGCGGCCCTGCTCGCTGCGTTGGGAGAATCCCTTGAGCTGCGGATGGTGGCGGCGCTGGGCCATTGCCGGGAAAAACAGCCCGATGCCGACGCCGCCCTGCGCCAGCTGTTCGCCCACGCCGGGCGGGTACTCGAGCAGACCGCGGACCTGACCCGCCTGTTGCTGCTGGGCGATGCGAGCGAGGAGGGCTTTCCCCGGTTGCAGGCGGCATTTACCGAACTGGCGCGCGATGGCCAGGCGCAGGAGCGCTGGCGCACTGATCTGCCGGCAGCCAGCGTGGGTGAGCATCTGTATCTCGCCTTTATTGCTGGCCTCCTGGGTTGGGGTGAGAGCGCCGCGACGGCCGGGCCGGCGGCGCTGTTCAAGCGCCGCGCGGAGGACCTGCTGAAGCTGCTCGCTGTGCGCTAGCGAAGGGGGCGGTGGTTGTGTATTCGTCCGTGCATACCGCCGGTAACGAGGTCGCGGACCAATTCCTGATCAGTGAAGTTGTAGGGGTGGCCGAGGTCGATTCTGCTGACCTTGTTGAGCCGCTCCATGTGGGCGTCCGACAGCTCCAGTTCCACGCTGGCCAGGTTGTCTTCCAACTGCTGCAGAGTGCGGGCACCGATGATGGGGATGGTGCCCCGCTGCCGCACCCAGGCCAGCGCCACCTGCGCCGAGCTGACGCCGATGTCATCGGCTACCGCGTCGACCTCCCGGGCGATCGCCAGCTTGTCGTCGTCGAGGGTCTTGAAGGGCAGCACATCGAGTCGCTTGGCCTCGTCGCCGCCGCGAGTGTACTTGCCCGACAGAGCGCCGGAGGCCAGGGGTGACCAGGAAGTAATGGCGATATCCGCAGCCCGGCACAGTGAGAAGTGCTCGCGCTCAATACCGCGCTCCAGCAGGCTGTACTCCAACTGCATGGTCACAAAGGGCGTCCAGCCCCGGAGTTCCGCCAGGGTATTGGCGCGGCTGGCGACCCACGCCGGCGCGTCGGACAGGCCCACGTAGAGAATTTTGCCCGCCTGCACCGCATCGTCGAGGGCGCGGATGACTTCGTCCACCGGGGTGGTGTAGTCCCAGACGTGAACCCAGTACAGGTCGATATAGTCGACGTTCAGGCGCCTGAGGCTGGCGTCCAGGGATTGTCGCAGGTTCTTGCGGTGATTGCCGGCGGCGTTGGGATCCTCGGCGCCGGGGAAGGCGTTGGTGTACTTGGTCGCCACCACGAAGCGCTCGCGATCACTGGCGATGAATTCGCCCACCAGTTTCTCGCTCTCGCCGCCGGTATAGATATCAGCGGTGTCGATAAAGTTGCCTCCGGCGGCAACGAAGGCGTCAAACATGGCGCGGCTCTCGGCCTTGTCGGCGCACCAGGGCTCATCCGAGCCAAAGGTCATGGCGCCAAGGCACAATTGCGAAACGCGCAACCCGCTGCTGCCCAAAAGCTGGTATTCCATGGGTCATCCTCCTATTCAGCCCACCTGAGCATAGACCAGCCCACGGGGTTTGGAGGTGTCAGAGCCCCAGATCGGCGCGAAACGTCTCCAGGCAGTCAGCCAGGAAGCGGTCCGCATCCAGTTCCGCGTTCTCGAGCAGGGGTGCCAGGTCCATGGCCAGCAGGCAGGCGGCCATATTATCCACGCCGTGGCTTTCGGTGAGGGTGGCATTCGCCTGCTGGCGGGCGAGGATAGCGGTGTCGTAGCGCTTGCCGCCCTTAACCTGGCTGTCATGGCAGCGCAGTAGCTGGGCCTGCAGACCCGTGGGGTCCTCGATGGGTAGCGCAACCCGATGGCGCTCTGGCAGCCAGTCCAGGCTGCGCCAGACTTCCACGCCGTACACCGCGCCGGGCCAGGCGTCTTCCGGCAGCTGGCGCAGGGCGGACAGCGTACTGCGAGCCAGGGCGCGGTGAGTCGCATGGGCGTCCGCGAGATTGTGCAGGAACAGGGTGCCTGGGCGGCAGGCCAGCAGAACTGCCGCCAGGCAGTCGACCAGGTCTGCGCTGCGAGCTTCGGCGCTGCTGAATCCCAGCTGGAGCTGCAGGCCGTAGCGGCCGAGCGCCGCTGCCTGCCGCTGCTCTTCGCGCCGGGTGGCGGCCATCTCGCTGTCGCTTAAATCGGCGTAGCGGCCATTGCGCGGGCTGCCGGCGCCGTCACAGGCGACCACACCGGTGAACCAGGCATCCGCGGACGCGTAGGCCGCGAGAATGCCGGGTATGGCGATGATCTCCAGGTCGTCAGGATGCGCACCGATGCCCAGGTGGGTAGTGCGGGCCGCGGCGGCGTCGAAAGCGGTACCATCGGGAACGAACCGGTCCAGGGCAGGGCAGTGAAGTTGCATGCCAGCAGGTTACTGAGAATTGAAGCGCGCCACCAGCGCAGGGGCCCCTCGGGGCGACCCGCGCCGGGCGGGGGTCTTGGCAGCGCTTTGCGCTGGCACTATGCTCGACGCAAACGTCGAGGGCCTGAGCATGATCCATCCGCAACTGCTTGAGGACTGTATCGTGCTCGGCGCGATGAGCAGCGGGCCCCTGCTACTGCACCGCAATGCCGGAGTGCCCTGGTTTATCCTGGTGCCCGACACTGAGCTTGCCGACGTGCTGGACCTGCCGGCCGCCGAGCTGGCCGCAGTGACCACTGACAGTGTCCAGGTCTCTGAATTTATCAAGTCGGAACTCGGGTGCCCCAAGGTCAATTTCGCTGGCCTCGGCAACGTGGTGCCGCAAATGCACCTGCACATTATCGGGCGGCGTGAGGATGATCCCTGCTGGCCGCAGCCGGTGTGGGGGAATCTGGTCCACATGTCCACGTACGAGAGCGAAGAAGTGGAAAACTGGCAGCGTACCCTCGCTCAGCGTTATGGCCTCGTGCCGGCGTAGCGAAGGACGCCTTTGGATATCCGAAATGACAGCAAACGACGCACTCCGGGGGCATAAATTCGCTACGGCTTGGGGGCTCAGCGCCACCCAATGAGCGATATCCTTGATGGAGTCATCATCGTCCTCCAACGCGGCGAGCGTTTCCTGGTGGGCCAGCGGGCGGCCCACAAACCCGCCGCCGGCTATTGGACCCAGGTGTCGGGCAAGGTGGAGCCCGGCGAAGCCCAGGTCGACGCAGTCAGCCGCGAGGCGCGGGAGGAACTGGGCTGTGATGTCCGCGCCCTGGAGAAACTGCAGCAGTTGCCGTCTCACAATGGCCGCTACCGCCTGCATTACTGGCGTGCCGAACTCATTGCCGGCGAGCCGGCCATCTGTAATGACGAGCTCACTGAACTGCGCTGGGTCACCGTGCAGGAATTGCGTGGCATGACGCCGGTTTTCGAGGAAGATATAGCCCTGTTCGAGAGCCTGCTCAAAGGGAGAGAAGTGCGTGGATGATTCGCTCAATGTATTCGGTGAGAAGCTGGAGACCTGTGGGGAAGACCCAATGACCGGCTTTTTCCGCGACGGCTGCTGCAATACCAGCGACCAGGATCTCGGGTCACACACCGTCTGCGTGGAAGTGACCGACGATTTCCTCAGCTACTCCAGCTCGCGGGGTAACGACCTGGTTACCCCCATGCCGGCCTACGGTTTCCCGGGCCTCAAGGCCGGGGATCGCTGGTGCCTTTGCGCTGCCCGCTGGCTGGAAGCCCAGCAGGCGGATATGGCGCCGAGGGTGTTTCTGCGCCGCACACACCTGCGGGCCCTCGAGGTTGTGCCGATGGAACTGCTGCGCCAGTACGCTGCCGATCTGAACTAGCCCGCCGCTACCAGGAGCTGTCTAATAAAAAACCGGATGAACTGATTGTTACCGGTTTCGCACTCTGCTAACTTGGTCGCCCTGTCACTGGCCGGAGGCACTCATGCACCTTTCCCTTAGCGAAGAACAGCAGCTGTTGAAAGACGGTGTGGCCCGCTTTGTCGAGGAAAACTACAGCATTGAGCGCCTGCGGGAGCTGCGCGATACCGGGCAGCCCCTGGACCGGGAGCGCTGGCAGCAACTCGCGGAACTGGGCTGGCTGGCGCTGCCTTTTGACGAGGCGGATGGCGGCTTCGGCGGCAGCGCCATCGACCTGATGGTGCTCATGGAGCAGTTCGGCCGCGGCCTGGTGACCGACCCCTATCTTGTCAACGTGGTGATCTGCGGCGGCTTCCTGCGCTCGGCCAGCGAGACGGTTCGCAGTGAATACCTGCCGCCGTTGATTGCCGGGCAGAGCCAGTGGGGATTTGCCTTCGCTGAGCCGCAGGGCCGCTTCCGCCTGCACGATGTCAATGTGTCCGCCAGCGCCACCGCTGACGGTTATCGCCTGCAGGGCGAAAAAATTGCCGTGCTCAACGGTGAAGCTGCGGACTACCTGCTGGTAACTGCCCGCACCAGCGGTGATCGCCGCGACGGGGAGGGCATTTCCCTGTTTCTGGTACCTGCCGACGCTGCCGGTATCACCCGGCGCGCCTACCCGCTGGTGGACGGCTCGCGCGGCGCCAGCCTGGTGTTCGACGGGGTCGAGCTGCCGGCCACGGCCCTGTTGGGTGACACAGGCAAGGCCTTGCCCTGGGTGGAGGACGTGAT
The DNA here is from genome assembly GCA_028280635.1 of Halieaceae bacterium. Taxonomy (GTDB): domain Bacteria; phylum Pseudomonadota; class Gammaproteobacteria; order Pseudomonadales; family Halieaceae; genus JANQIO01. The sequence goes on from JANQLM010000016.1 coordinate 21,765, forward strand.
TGACCAGGCCATTGTTGCCATGGGCGCCGAGGCGCTTGGCGCGATGGACGCCCTGCTGGAACAGACGGTGGAGTACACCAGGACCCGCGAGCAGTTTGGCCAGCCCATTTCCCGCTTTCAGGCCCTGCAGCATCGGATGGCGGATATGTACCTGGAGTGCCAGTCCCTGCGCTCACTGCTGTACTACGCGGCGATTTTGCGCAACGAGGGCCGGGCGGATGCAAGCAAGGCGGCTTCCGCGTTGAAAGTGAAGTTGGAGGAGGCGGGGCGTTTCGTATCCCAGCAGGCGGTGCAGCTACACGGCGGCATTGGCATGACCGATGAGCTGGGCATCAGCCATTACTTCAAGCGCCTGCTATTGCTGAACACGCTGTTCGGAGACGGGGAGCACCACCTGCGCCGCTATCTGGCGGCCTGATGCCGCCGGCGCTTTACTTCCTCAGCGAGTGCCGGTGGATGGCCGCGCCCATCTCGTCGCCGGCGTGGAAGATTTCCTCCAGCCGGTCACCCAGGTAGTCGATCATACGGTTCACGCGCTTTTCACGCTGGCTAACGATCTGTGACACCGCCATGCCTTCCATGAGGAACTTGGTGATGTCCATGGCCAGTTCGTAGAGTTCGCCGCGATCAGACCACTCCGGGAACAGGCGGCGGTTGGATTCAACAATGGCCTGGTCGAAGCGGGCGATGGAATCCTCGAGGATATCCTGCAGTTCCGGATCGGTCCGGCCGGCGACGCAGAGCTCGTGGTAGGCCACGTACAGGTCGGAGCGAAGATAGTTCCAGTAACCCTTGATGCCCGCGCGGTTGCGTTCATCCACCGGCAGATCCAGCGCGATCTTCTCGATTTGTGTGGCATACAGCTCCACCAGCTTGCCGTGCAGGTATTCCACGGCCGCCTGCATCAACTCAGATTTGGACGGGAAATGGTGCAGCATGGCGCCCCGGGACACGCCGGCGCGCTCGGCGATGCGGGCGGTGGTGGTATTGGCATAGCCAATGGTCACGAAACACTCCAGCGCCGCGTCGAGAATAGTGTCGCGCATCATTGCGCTCTTCTGGGCCTGCCAGCCCGACTTGTCGCGCTCCTTGCGACTGCTGTCCTTCGCTGCTTTAACCATTTTTCCCCCCGTCAGACGCCGGCGAGTTTAGCAACAACCGGGGCAAACTGCTCCACCATATTGTTCTCGCCATCGTCCAGCACTGTTATATAGGAAATGCCGTAGGTTTCACGACGTCGCTGTAACTCCTCACAAATGTAATCCACGCTGCCAATCAGGTTGTGCGGCCCCGCCAACAGATCGTCCACCGACAGGCCCATGGGTCCGGCGATAGCTTCCGCCGTAGGCTGCTGGTGATCGGTGACTACCGTCAGGTAGGCGCCAATTTCCAGCTCCAGCGCCTCGAAGCGGACCCCTGCGCCATCCTTGATCCAGCCTATCTTCTTGGCCGTTTGTTCGGCGAGGCCTGACATCATGCCGTCCGGCCCCAACACACCGGCGCGGTTGTTGAAGTTAAGGCTGACGATATCTGCCTCGCGGCCGGCAATACCAAGGATACGCTTACTGCCGCCGCCAATCATCAACGGCGGTGGGGTCGGCCGCGCCGGCAGCCCGGCAAAGCCCTGCCAATGGATGTGCTCATTGTCGATGGAGAGCGGCTCGCCAGTCATGAAGGCCTTGACGGCGCTCACCACGTGCTCGAACTTGTCCAGCCGTTCACCGATGGGTCGGAAGTCCATGCCGGCGGCCTGGTACTCGGCCTCGATCCAGCCTGCGCCTAGGCCCAGCTCCAGCCGGCCGTCGGACAGGTAGTCCATGGTGGCGGCTTCCTTGGCGAGAATCACCGGGTCCCGGTAGTCCATGCAGAACACCCGCGCCCCGACCTTGATGCGGTCGGTGTATTCCAGCGCCATGGCCATGGCCGGCACCGCGGCGAGAATTTGTGGCGGGTGGGCAGTACTTTCCTGGGCCGGGCCCGGGCCCATGAAGTGATCGGCCAGGTGGTAGCTTGAATAGCCCAGGTCTTCCACCTTGCGCAGCATCTCACGCCAGGCCTGGGGGGATTTGGGGTTAAAGGCCTGCAGGCCAAAACGGAAGGGCTTCATGCGGCCTGCTCCTTGCGGGTCACGTACACCGGAATGGCGCTCTGCCGGGTCATGCCAGTATAGCGCTGGGTGTGAGCCCGGTTGTCGATCAGGCGGTTGGTGTTCACGCCCTGTTCACGCACCAGGTCATCGGCATCCGGTCCGGGCAGGGGGCCCCAGCTATGGTGCATGGTGATTACCCCGGGCTTGATGCGGTCATAGGCCCGCGCCACGCCGGTCACGGTGCCGTGTTCTGAGTGCACCTGCACCAGGCAATCCTCTTCGAGTCCCAGCGTGCTCATGTCATCCGGGTGCAGCAGTACCGGATTGGTGTCGCCCTGCTTCTTGCGCAGCAGGCTGAGGTTGCGGCCGGAAGAATTGAGCACGTACTTGCTGCGCGAGCAGATCAGCCGCAGGTTGTAGTCAGCGCCATCCGCCGCCGGTGCCAGTGCCGCCTCGAAATCCTCGGCCACGCCCTCGGGGAAGAATTGCAGCTTGCCGGCGGTCTCGTCGGGGCTTTCCACCGTGACCTTCTGGTCGGGAAAGCTGTGGCCGCCGGGGTTGTCGCGCAGCCAGGCGAGGTCCGCCCGGGAGCCCGCGGTAATCGCGCTGAGCACCTCGAACTTGCTGGGGCGCTCCGGCCCCGGGAAACGGGTCCCGTTGACGCTGAGGTCCAGTCCCAGCCGGTGGGATAGCTCCCAGAACACCTCCCACTCTTCCAGGACATCGTGGGAGGTGGCTACCACCGCCTGGGCATATTGGCTGTAAGGCTCTTCGTACCAGGGGTCCGCCAGCAGGGTCACATCGTCCCGCTCCAGGGTCAGCTTGGGGGCAAATACGTAGTCAGCTATCTGTGCGGTGCCTGAGTGCAGGTAGGCGTCGATGCACACCAGCAGGTCGAGATTATTGAGGGCCTCAAAGGTCTTCTCCTGGTTCGGGAAAGCCATCAGCGGATTGCCGCCCACCACGATCAATGCCCGCACCTGGCCTTCACCGGGGGTGAGAATCTCATCGCTGAGCAGGTTGGTGGGCATCTCCCGCACCGGGCCCATCATGCCCATGGCAGTGAGCTCGCCCAGGTCTTCGTCGATGCGCGAGCGGGCGCCGTTGCCCCAGGCCAGAGGCACGTTGATCGCCTGGGCCCGGCGGGCCGCTGGCGGCGCCAGCATGCCCGGGTTGGGCAGGGTGTCGCCTTCCCGGTAGTAGCGTCCACACAGGCTGTTGAGGCTGGCAACCAGGTGCTGGGTCAGGTTGGGGTGTTCGGACATTTCCGGGCCGGTGCCGGTAATGGCCACACCCCGCGGACCCGCGGCAAACAGGCGCGCGGCCTCGGCGATCTGTTCCGCGGGTACCCGGGTGCGGGTGGCGGCATAGTCCAGGGTGTAGGGTTCCACGGCGGCACGCAGTGCTTCCAGGCCCTCGGTATGCTCTTCGCAGAACGCCTGGTCGTGCAGGCCCTCGTCGATAATCAGGCGGATCATGGCGGCCAGCAGGGTGCTGTCCTCGCCCGGCTGGATCTGCAGGTGCATTTCGGCGCGGCGTGTCAGCTCCGTGCTGCGCGGGTCAACGGCAATCAGCTGGTGACCGCGTTTTTTGGCGTCCCGCAGGCGTTCGAATGGGCTGACAGAGGGCACACCCCCGGGGGGTGCGTACTGGGACACCATCGGATTGTTGCCGAGGATCAGGGTGACATCCGAATCCTCGAAGAAATGGCCACCGGCACCCCAGTAGCCGTGGCGGGTGCCGACGAACACCTTGGCTGGCTGGTCGATGGTGACGCTGGTGTAGTAGGACGGGGAGCCGAGCGCATCGTGGAATGCACGGCTCACTGCCAGCTGCGCGGAATTTTGGAAAGCGTAGGTGCCGTTGTAGGTGGCCACCGCACGTGGCCCGTGCTCGCCGATGATGGCGCGCAGCTTGTCGGCGACCTCGTCCAGCGCCTGCTGACTGTTGATCGCGGCAAAACTGCCATTCGTCTTTTTCTGGCACTCGGTCAGCCGTTCCGGCTGGTACATTTGCTCAACCAGCTGGCGTCCCTTGATACAGGTGTAGCCGCCGTAGTGTTCGTTGGAGGTGTCGGGGCGCACCGCTGTCACCGTCCCGCCGTCATCAACATCGACGTCCATGGGGCAGTAAGCGTGGCAATAGCGGCAGTAAGTCTTGTGGGTTGTTATTCTCATAGGGCTACTCACGGGCTGGTCGTGGGCTGCGAACGCAGCAGCTTTAAATGGGAATTTTTGTCAATCGCCAGCTTGCAAATCGCCTGCAAAGCGATCAATACTTAAAAAAACAGACAGTACTGATTGTATTTTCCGCCGGTGACGCAGTCCAGCTAAATCCGCAATATCAAAAACGGGCTGCTGCACCACTAACTATAAGAACCGGGTACCCGCACCCGGGAAACGCCGCAGTTGCGGCTGGCAGGAGTCTCCAATGAAAGTATGTACCCCCGGTTTTACCCGCACGCCCCTTGCGCTCGCCCTGGCCTTCTCGGCCAGCGCCATGGTCGCCCCAGCGTCCATGGCCCAGGAAGAAGGCGCCTTCCTTGAAGAGATTGTGGTCACCGCCCGTAAGGTGCTGGAATCCGGCCAGGACGTGCCGGTGGCCATCACCGCCTTCTCCGGCGACAACATCGACGCGCTGATCATGCGCGATATACGCCAGCTCGAGGGTTTTATTCCCAACGTGGTCATCGACGCGGTAAGCGTGGCGCCCGGCGCTGCCTCCCTGTACTTCCGCGGCGTCGGCACCCAGGAAGTGGAGCGCAGCTTTGACCCGGCAGTTGGGGTTGTGATTGACGGCGTACCGCTGTCGTTCGTGAACGGCTCGATGGTCAACACCTTCGACTTCGGCAGCCTCGAAGTGCTGCGCGGCCCCCAGGGAACGCTGTTCGGACGGAATACCACGGGTGGTGTCATTAACATCCAGCGCACCCGGCCCACGGGCGAACTGGGTCTGAAGTACGAGGCGACGGTTGGCAATGACGACCGCATGGATGCCAAGGCGGTGCTTAACTTCCCGATCGTGGAAGGCAAGCTGGCCGGCAAGATCGGCGCCTTCACCCAGCAGGACGGCGCCCTGCTGGAGAACTTCGATGGCCAGGAAGCCATCGAGCGCGACGACACCGAGTTTACCGGCACCCTGCTGTGGACTCCCACCGACAACTTCGAAGCGCTGTTTACCTATGTACACTTCGAGGACCAGAACAACGGCGTCGCCCTCGTCAACCGGGCGCAGCTTCCCGAGCTGTCCTGTGTGCTGGGCTTTTGCGATACCGGCAGCCTCGATGACCTGACCCAGGACTACCTGCGGGGTCTCGAGTTTGAGCAGGATACCTATACCCTGCAGCTCGACTACGAGATGGAGCTGGGTACCTTCACCAGCATCATCGGCTACCGCGATACCGACGAGGACGTGCCCACCGACTTTGACGCCGCCCCGGTGCCGATCTTCCACACGGATCGCGCCCAGACCTCTGAGCAGACTTCTTTTGAGCTGCGCTTTGCCTCCAGCGATGCCATCAGTGAGAACTGGAACTTCGTGGCGGGTGTGTACTATCTGGACGATAACTACGAGCTGGAGCAGTTCACCGCCATTCTCGAACTGCTGGGCACCGCCCCGGACGGTACCGGTGCGGTGTACCAGAACCCCACTTATGAGCAGGACCGCGAGGCCTGGGCACTGTTCGGCGAGGTGCATATCGATCTGGCAGAGGACTGGACCCTGACCCTGGGCGGCCGTTACACCGAGGAAGAAAAGGAGTTTGACGCCTTCAACCAGCTGTCACTGGGCACGCCGGATAACTTCAACCCGATCGGCTCAGCCAATGCCGACGAAAGCTGGGACGAGTTCACCGGTAAGGTCGGCCTGGATTACCGTTTCTCCGATGACGTGATGTTCTATGCCAGCTTCTCCCAGGGTTTCCGTTCCGGGGGTTTCAACGGCCGTAACTTCACGCCGGATTCCATCGGCCCCTACGACCCCGAATACGTGGACCAGTATGAGATCGGTATGAAGGGTGAGTTCTTTGATCGCACCCTGCGTTGGAACGCCAACATCTTCTACACCGACTACGACGACAAGCAGGAAGAGGTCATCATCCCCGACGGCTTCGGCGGCACCTTCACGGTGGTGCGCAACGCGGCCACGGTGGAAATCTCCGGCTTCGAGAGTGAGTGGACCTGGGTGGCCAACCAGTACCTGACCTTCACCGCCAACGTCGGTTACCTGGACGCGGAATACGACGACTACGTGGCTGACCTTAACGGCGATGGTGTCGAGACCGACAATTCGGACCTGGAGCTGCGCCGCGTGCCCGAGTGGACCGGCGGTGTGACCGGTACCTTCGCCTACCCGATCGGCCCCGGCGTGCTGTCACTGTTCGCAGCGGCGCGCTATACCGATGAGTACTGGGTAGAGGTGACCAACGATCCGCGCGGCCTGATCCAGGACCGCACCCTGATCGATGCCACCCTGTCCTACGAGTGGGACTGGACCGAAGGCAAGAGTGTTCGCATCTCAGCCTTTGGCCGCGACATTACTGACGAGATGGACTACGGTTCGCTGGTTGTGGTGCCCGGCCTGTTCGCCTTCTCCTCCATCACCGGCGGCACCCAGTACGGCATGCAGATTTCGGGTAACTTCTAGGACTTACCCCTGCCTGAATGACAACGGCCTTCTCCTGAGGAGAAGGCCGTGTTTTTTGCTTGAGCGGGACGAGGAGCCCCGCTGGATGGCGAGCCTGCGTCAGGCGTCGACGGTGGCGAAGAAATCCGCCCGGGGGGTGCCGGTCTCATCGTAGATAGGGCCCGCGGCATCGATGCGGTACTTGAGGGTTTCCGAGGCCTTGATACCAAAGCCGCTCAGCAGCCCCAGCATCTCCTGGTAATAGCGGCCCGCCAGGTGGTCCGCCAGGGCCTGCTCGCTCTCCCAGTTCTCGTAGACATAAACCCGGCCGGGCACGGCGGGGTCCAGGCTCCAGACGTAGTGTCGGCAGCCGGCCTGGGTGCGGGTCTCGGCCATCAGGTCGGCGGCGGCCGCCACGGCTTTTTCGGCGTCCGCCGGCTCAAAGTCCACGGTGCCGTTGATGAGTATGGTCATGCTTGTCTCCCGGTGTAGTCGGTCAGTACCGCTTGAGGACAGCAAAGCTAGCAGAGCCTGCCGTAAAAACAAAC
>JANQLM010000027.1 GCA_028280635.1 Halieaceae bacterium
CACTGGCTGCAAAACTCACTGTCGAGGAAATCAGTCGGCGCTGGCCGGAGCTGTTAGCCTCTGGCTCAACGCCGGCCCAGGCGGCGCAGTAGTCGGCCCAACAACCCCTCGGATTTCGCAGCCGGCAACGACGGTGCCGGCGGCACAGGGCCTGCTCCGCGCCGCTCGAGGTGACTGACCCGGTTGGCGAGCACCTGAATCTGCCGTTGCTGGTAAGCGATTATCCCCAGCAAGGACTGCAGCTCGCGATCCGGCGCCGGGACCTTTGGTGGCACCCCGTCGTCCTCGTTCTCCAGCTCTGGAAACCGCTGTCCATCGCAGGGGTGGCGTTCAAAGAGGCGCCGGTTACTGTCGGCGAAACGCGCCATCACCTGCCGTCGTTGGCTGCTGCTGATCAGCGCCTTCGGGTCAACTCCGTCGCTGGTGCCCAACTGTTCCGATACTTCGGTGAGAATGCCGGAGAGCTGGCGGTGGGCCACCTCACCCACCGGGAAACCCCGCAGGGTCTCCAGCATGCGTAGCAGATCCAGCGCCGGGCTGGCATTGCGGCGCGCTTCCAGAAATTGGAAATCACCAGAGACGTTCAGCCCCAGCACGGACAGGAAGTCGCGCTCGATACCCTCGGCCATGGCCTCGTACAGGCGTACGCGGACATTCTCGAAGCCGAAGACCTCCTCCCAGCCTGCAAGCACGGCATCGTAGTCCAGCAGCTTCAGGCGCCCGCGGTCACCGAGGTAGTCATCCATGGCCGTGTCCAGCGACAACATGCCGCCGCGAATTTCCTGCACAAAACTCGATACCAAGACCTCATCCTGGCGACGCAGGTAGGCAACAATCTTCACGTCAAAGCGTTCGCTCAGCAATGGCTTGAGCTTCGCGGGGTTTGCCAGCCAGAAGTTCTCCGACGAGATTACCGCACGGGACAGCCCGCTGCCGGCGACTTCCTCGGCGAGGGCTGCGTAGAGCACGTCGGGGCGGACGTCTTGCACCACCGAGTAGTCAGGCAGGCTGGGCAGGAACACCAGGGAGAAGTGGTGCGAAGCGCCATGGTAGAGGCCGGTTTTCGGATAACAAACACCCTGTTCGGCCAGCGCAGCGCGGTTCTGGTTGAGGAAGCCCTGCAGGGCGGTCGAGCCGACTTTGGGCCGGCCGATATGGATCGTCAGTTCCGGTTTCATGTCGGGGACACCAGTTCGCGGAGCCAGCCATCCAGCTCGCGAGCCTGCTCCGGGAACAGGCGGATGCTGTCCGCATGAGGATTGCGATGGGCGCGCAGTCGGTCGGGCTGAGCCAGGCAGCGCGCCATGGCCGCGCGCAGGGGTTCGGGGTTTGCCGTCATGGGAATCAGTTCGCCGTTCTCTCCATCGCGTATCGCCTCGCCGACGCCCCCCTCGCCGCAGGCAATGACCCACACGTTGCGGGCCAGGGCCTCGCGCACGGTCAGGCCGAAGCTCTCCTTCCACTGGGAGGGAAACAGGAGCACGTCGACGCCGGCAAAGAAGTCGTCAATTCCGGCCTGGTCGTAGGCCGGGGTGAACTCCACCTCCCCGGGAATTTGCCAGAAGCCGGGGTCCTTCCAGCTAACGCCGACATTCTGGGCGGCATCCACCACCTTTAGCTGGTAGTCACGGTAGTCCGGCAACTGGTTGAGGGCCTCGACAATGACCGGTGCGCCCTTGAGCGGCCCAGGCCCGCCCAGGAAGCCGAAAACCAGTTTGTCACCTGGCAGCTTCGCCGCAGTAGAGGGCGGCCGCGGCGGCATGATGCCATTGCCGTTAACGCGGCAGTTGGCAATGCCGTTGGCGGCATAGAGATCGGCCTGGAAGCGGCTGGGCGCCAGCACCAGGTCGGCCAGGGCAAGAGCGTCTTTCATGACGCCCAGCTTGTGCTCGAACTCGTCGGGTCTGTCGACACAGTAGCGGCAGCGGTCCTGGGAAATCTCCCGCTGGAAACAGTAGCGGCCGTTGAGGTCGACCATGAACTGGCGATCACACAGCCACCAGGCGTCGTGTACTGTCACCACCAGGGGAATACCCCGCTGCTTGATGGACTCGAAATAGCCGCAGCCCAGCCGCTGTAACGCGTGGGCGTGCACCGCGTCCGGAGCCAGCCTGGGCAGCAGACCCTCGATAATACGATCCACATAAACGTTCTGGTATTCGTCGCCGTAACGCTTCTCGGTGGGCAGGTTGATGGATATCACTTCCACCGACTTCGCCCGGTAGCGGCGCAGGTGGTAGGCGGGGATACCGGGGTCGACGTGGGTGGTGATGACCGTCACCTGCCAGCCCAGGTCGCAGGCCAGGCTCTCGTTGATCGCCTCGGCCACCACGGTCGCGCCACCGAAACTCTGTGGCGCGTAGAACACGTTCAAGACCAGCAGACGCTTGCTCATGAGGCGTAGTCCACCCCGAACTGCGACAGTGCCGGCGCCAGCTCGGGCACGATCGCCACCACCGTGTGCTGCTGCTCAACCGACGCCCGCGCGGCCTCACCAACCCGGTGCCGCAAGCCGGCATCTGCCAGCAGGGCCGTCAGCGCGCTGGACCACTCCTCCGCGTTGGCGGCCAGGTAGCCGTTCTCGCCGTGCTCGATCACCTCGCTGAACTGACCCACCCGGGAAGCCACTACCGGGATGCCCAGCAGGGCCGCCTCGTAAAACCGAATCGCGCTCTTGCAGGCGTTGAAACTGTCGATCAGCAGCGGCACCACCACCAACTGGGCCCGCGAAAGAGCGGCGAAGTACTCGTGGTAGTTGCCAAACGGGATGCGCCGCAGCCGCTCGCTGTGCTGCTGCAGGCTGGGCGGGACTTCGACATAGCCCACCAGCATCAACACCAGGGTGGAGTGCGCTTCCAGTAATTCCGCCAGCACCGGCGCTACCGACTCGAAATCCCGGTCGTGGGCACGGGAGCCGGACATATAGGCGAGCACGGTTTCCTCCCGCGCAGCCGGAGGCTGGCCGCTGTACTGGGCCGCGAGCTGGGCGGCTTCCGCGTCCACCACGTTCGGCCAGATAGTCGCCTCGACGCCAAGCACCTCGCGGACCCGCTGCGCCATGCCCCGGGTGCTGACAAACTGGAACTGGCATTCGCGCATCACGGCTAGGTGCCGGTCTGCTGAGGCCAGCAGGTTGTCGCGCTCGGCGTCGGACAGGGTCTCCAGGTTGCGGTTGGCGCGGTAGGTTTCGGCGTCAAAAATCGGGTCATCGATATCGTAGGCCAGCACCAGGCCCAGGCGCCGCGCCTCGACAAGATAGCCCTCCACCACCGGGGTCATCGCCACCCGATACAGCAAAAGATGGGTGGCCGTTTGCATCAGGTTGTACACCCGCACCTGGTCATCAATATGGCTCATGTGACAGTCCACACCCTGGCCATGCAGCAGCTCAAGCTTCTGCACCACCCGGTATTTGCGGCACTGGGGCAGGTCCAGAGGCCCGATGATCAGCACCGAGGGGCGAGCGAACACCTCGGCCGCGGCAGCGGGCGGAGCGTCCATACCGGTACGCAGGAACCAGCGCCGAAAGAGACCCCCGTAACCGTGCCCAAAACCCCAGTTGACGTACTGGTAGGCCTTCACCACCGCGGCGGCGAAGCCGTTACGCTGCGCGTGGCTAATAAAGCTGCGCAGATAGACCGGCAGGCGCCCCAGACGTATCAACCAGGCGTTCATGTAGCCGCCACCCCGCCTTCGATAAAGCCCCAGCGTTGGCAAAACGCCGGGTCCTCGAGGATGCTGGCGTAGACGCGCTCGGCCAGCCGGTGATTCTGGCGGCGCATGTAGTTGTGTACCTGCCGGGTGAGCCAGCCATTGAAGCGCGGCAGCCGGCGCTGCAACTGGAGGCGGCGCTGCAGGCCGATGATGTTACCGGACAGGGGATCGACGCCGTTGAGCGCATCCAGCCGGCAGAGCTTGTCGCGAAAACCGGCGCCGTGGTGGTACACCAGCCCGCCGTAGACCCCAAACCACAGGGGGTGCAGGTCGCGGGCGTTGCTGCGGTCCAGAGGCAGCCAATCAACACCGTGCTCTTCCAGGGCATTCAGCAACCTGCCGCCCACGTCTGTCACCGGCTGTCCCTGCAGGTTCTTCCAGTAACCACCGCCGCGCCAGTCGCCGCCGATGGATTTCCAAAAGCCCACGGTGGTCACGCAAAAGCAGGGATGGGGCTGTAGGTCGCCATTGTTCTCATAGCGCCGCGCCGCTACCAGGGGATGCTTGTCCAAGGCGGCAAAGGCCTGGCTTAGGTCGGCCACCGGGAAGGCGTCACCGTCGATGAACACCAGGATGTCGGCATCAGCGGCCTGGGCACAGATTTCCTCTGCCAGGATATTCAGCTTGTCGGGGTGGGGCATGCCCTCTTCGGTATGTACGCAGTCAAACTGGCTGTGGAAGCGCTCGGCCACGTGATTGAGGAAGGCGTGCAGGCGGACCTGGCCCGGGCAGTGCCGGCGAATGGCAGCCAGCTGCAGGTCTATCCAGTCCTCGGAGCGCCAGTGCACCGTGGCAAAGTATGCGGTTCTGTCCATTACGGCCATTAAAGCCCGTGAATTCCCAGTGTTGCGGAGCCTGGCTGCCGGGGTTTGCAAAGCGCCACATTGTACATGAGGCCCCAGCGGCCACCTAGCCCGCAGCGCTGCAGGGATGCTGGCCTCCAGCGAATCATTGTTTATAATCGCCCCCTTCCGTTCACACCGTGCCATCCATGCGCTTCCGCAAACGCCACGCCGAATTGCTCTATCACTGCGCCCTGTCGGAGCTCAAGCGAGACTCTGACCGCGCCTACTTCGGCATGCTGTGGTGGGTGCTGGACCCGTTGATCTACCTGGCCACCTTCTACCTGATCTTCGAAGTCATCCTACAACGCGGCGGCCCGGGTTTTGTGCATTTCCTGCTGACGGGCTTGGTGTTCTGGCGCTGGTTTGACTCCAGCGTGCGGCTGTCGGCCTTCAGCATCCGCCGCTACAACGGCATTATTAGCCAGGTTTACCTGCCGAAGATGCTGCTGCCGCTGATCATCATTACCAGCAACCTGATGAAGTTCGGCCTGGTGCTGGCGCTGTTCACGGCCTTCCTGCTGATGTCGGGTTACACCCCCGCCGAAAGCTGGCTCGCCATACCCGTATTGCTGCTCACCCAACTGGTGCTGGTGGTGGGCGCCAGCCTGCTGGTGGCCGCGGTGATTCCGCTGGTGCCCGATCTGATGCAGTTGGTGAACTACGGCATGACCCTGATGTTCTTCATGTCCGGCATCTTTTTCAGGGTATCCTCGGTCGATGAACCGCTACGCTCGGTGCTCTACTTCAACCCCATGGCGGGCATGCTCAGCGCCTGGCGCGAGGTGCTGCTATCACAGGGCTACCCGGCCTGGTCCCAGCTGGCCTATGTGCTGGCCTGCGGCCTGGTACTGGGCGGTCTGGGCAGCTGGTTGTTGAATCGTTTCGACCTGCGCTATCCGCGACTGGTCAACTGATGACGACCCTACTTCGCTTCGAGAGCGTCGGCCTTCGCTATACCAACGACCGGCGCGGCAGTCCCTGGACCCTGCAGGATGTCAGCTTCGACGTGCGCTCGGGTGAAACCCTGGGCATCATCGGCCGCAATGGCGCCGGCAAGAGCTCGCTGCTGCGCCTGATGAGCGGCCTGATTGCCCCCGATGCCGGGCGCATTGTGCGGCACACGGAATCAATCCTGCTGCTATCAATCCAGCTCGGTTTCCAGTCTCACCTCACCGGCCGGGAGAACGCCATGCTCAGCGGCATACTGCTGGGGATGCGGGCCGCCGAAGTCAGGGCGGCCATGGACGACATCATCGATTTCGCGGAACTGGGCGACCAGATCGACGACCCGGTACGAACCTACTCCGCCGGCATGCGCGGCCGCCTCGGCTTCGCCGTTGCCTGCCAGGCGCGGCCCGAGATCCTGCTGATCGACGAGGCACTCAGCGTCGGCGACCGGGTATTCCGTGAGAAATCCCGCAAGTACCTGCTTGAAAGACTTCAGTCCGAGCAGACGGCGGTTGTGGTATCTCACGATGAGAAGCTGATCGCCAACGAATGCAACCGGGTCATCTGGCTCGCCGATGGAGGCATCAAGGCCTGCGGCGCGCCGGACGACGTACTCGAGCAATACCGATGCTAGCCGAGACCCAGGAGACCTATGCACGCCAGCTCTTTTGAAAAGATGAAGGACTTCCGCGACCGCCACCTGGCCGGGCGCAAAGCCGAGTCCCTGGAAATCTATGACCTGGGCGCCCAGGACATCAAGGGTTCATACCGTCCGCTGTTTGCAGACACGCTCTGGAACTACCGGGGCGTGGACCTGGAGGCCGGGCCCAATGTGGATATCGTGCTAAGCGACCCTTACCACTGGAAGGAGATCGCCTCGGAGTCCTGCGATGTGCTGATCTCGGGCCAGACCTTTGAGCATATCGAGTATTTCTGGATCACCATCCTGGAGATCTGGCGAGTATTGAAGCCCGGCGGCTTCGTCTGCATCATCGCACCTGCCGCCGGCAATCAGCATCGCTTCCCCGTGGACTGCTGGCGCTTCTACCCGGACGGCTTTAGGGCGCTGTGCCACTACGTCGGCCTTGAGCCACGGCAGATCTACACTCAGTGGCAACCCAAGGGAATCTACCCGGATGCCAGCGACAGTTGGAAAGACTCGGTGCTGATCGCGGAAAAGCCCGCTATGCCGCCGCTACTGAAATTCAAGCACAACCTGAAGATGGCGCTGCGGCGGAAGCTGTCGGCGCCAGTGCGGTAGCGGCCACGCCCACCATACGCCATGTGCCGGTCATCGAGGGCGGCTCGTACAGCTACGGCAACACCCCGCACCGCTTGAACAGTGCTCCGCGGGGGGTGTGCCGAGCGTATCACCCGCCGTCGGAGTCGCTCTCCCAGACCTGCGGCGGGCAAAGGCAGAAGTCGCGGGTGGAGTGATCGATAGCCAACGCGCCCCCCTGCCCGATGGATCTCGAGGTTCCAGGGGTTCACAGCCGACTCCGAATACTAGTTGATCACCAGACTAAGGCTTTCGCTGCACTGGAACCAGGCATCGCCGGATTGAAGGCGCCAGTCCAGACGGTAGGTGCCGCGCTGCAGACCCGCCAGATCCAGGTTGCCGCGAAAACCCACCTGCTCGAACGCTGGCCCAAAGCGCCTGGCCACATCCTGGCGTTGAATACCTGTGGCAAAGGGGTAGACGCGCTCAATGCCCAGGGGAACCCGCTCGCGCACCAGCAGGTAGCCCGTCGAGGAAACACTCGCGAGTTTGCCCCAGCCGGCAAACTCCAGCATATCGAGGTCCTGCGTCGCTATCCGAACGGGTTTGCCCCGAAAGCGGCCGCGATTGACAGTGTCCAGGCGACAGTCGATCTCGGACGCTGGCTCGGTCAACAGCTCCGCCGCCTGCTCTACCGACAGCGGACCGCGCGGGAAGTCGTTGTTCACCTGCCAGCGGCTGTATTCACTGTCGCGACGGTACTTGGCCGGCGCCAGCCAGGTATTCAGCAGGCCCTCACGAATGGCAGCATTGTGAGCAGGCAAGGTGTCCGAACTGGCCCGGTAGCCGAATCCGCCCAACTCCGCCGCCCGCGTCCCCGCCAGGTGTTCCATGATGCGCTGGCCGATCTGCGGCCGAAAGTGAATCACGTCATAGAAGTTGACGGTATCCCCCAGCGCGGCTTCAGCTACCAGGAAATCGTTGAAGGGCGCCAACTCGGCCAGCATGGCCTTGAGCGCCTCCAGCATCCCCAGGTTATGCCAGCGCAGGTTATTGAGATAGGTGGGCTGCAGGAACAGCACCGCTTCGATGTCGCGTGATTCCAACAGCGCCAGGATCGCCGCCAGGTCTTGCCGCAGTCGCAGCAGCCCGTAGCGGTCCGGCGGGTTGTAGGGGAAGCGGAAGAATGGCTGCTTCCCGTGGGCGCCCGGGTCCGCTTCAATCTCCGCTTCGCATTGGGGGCACAGGCTGCGCCCGGTGGTAGCAAAGGCATAGCTCACCGATGGGCGCTGCTGGCGCTCGGGCGAGAAATACAGGGCATCGGTATTGGACAGGGGCCGGAACAGGTAATCCAGGCTGAAGCGCCAGCGCGGTATACCGGCCACCGCGGGGTGTTGCCGGCGCAGGTAGTCCTCAGCATGTCGCCCGGGGTCCAGCAGGTAGGCCATTTCGTCGACGGCGATATAGACCTGACTGAGTGCCGGTAGCTCATCCACCAGCACCGTGAGCACTTCGAAGTGATCTCGCGGCAGGCCCTCGGAATAGGCGAAGTTGTAGGCGCCGGGGCCGAGGTTTTCCGTAAAGGGGATATTGGCGGCCTTGGAGGAGCCGAACAGCAGCGCGGTGATATCCTCACGCCGGGACAAGACCGACTCGAACTTGCGATAGCGCTCGTTGGGTACCACGCCGCGCCAGTCATCGCGGTGACCAAAAATACCGTAGTAATCCTGCACCCAGTTATAGCCGGGCAGCAGCAGGACACACAGCAGGGGCAGCAGCCACCAGCGGCACCCGGTACGGTCAGAAGTTGAAATAGATAAATTCACTGCTGCTGGTATTGATCGACAGGGCGATGACAAACAGGGTCAGGGTGAGGGGCCACATACGCGATTGCAACTGCTCATCGGCGCTCAGCTCATTGGAATTGCGCGCCAGGAAACACAGCAGCGCACAGCCGGCTACCAGAGCGATATCCAGGCCGCTGACCGCAAGCGCGCTGGCCGCGGCAGCGCCTTCGCCATAGTAATGGGCCAGGTCGAACAGGGCGCGATACATGGCAAAGGCGGCGTCGGCGTCGGCGGAGCGGAACAACACCAGGCTCAGCACGAAAAACAGGAAGGTGATGCCAATCGCCAGGCGCTCGTGCAGGAAGTCCAGGCGGCCGTGCATCACCGTGACAAACAGCACCGCCAGTCCGTGCAGAATGCCGAACAGCACAAAATTCCAGCCGGCGCCGTGCCAGATGCCAACCAGCACAAAAGTGACGAACACCGCCGCCAGTGGCCGGGCGCCCTGCCGAGCCCTGCCGCGCAGCGGGCCGTAGACGTAGCGCGTCATGAAATCGTTGAGGGTGATATGCCAGCGCCGCCAGAACTCGCGAATATTCCGAGACCGGTACGGGCTGTTGAAATTCAGCGGTAGGCGAATATTGAAGCAACGCGCCGCCCCCATTGCCATATCGGTGTAGCCGCTGAAATCAAAATACAGCTGAAAGGTGTAGGCCAATACCACCAGCGCCACCTCGTGAGGCGGCAGCGAGGCGGCCGTCGCGAAGCCGCTCCCGACCAGCGGCACCAGGGCGTCCGCCAGCACCGTCTTCTTGAAAAAACCGATAGCGATCAGGAACAACCCCACCCGCAGATTAGCCGGGTCAATCCTCAGGAAATCATCGCGGTTGAACTGCGGTACCATTTTGGAGTGATGCACGATGGGACCGGCGATCAGTTGCGGGAAGAAGCAAACAAACAGGCAGTAGTTCAGGAACCCGGGCGCCGCCACCTGGCCGCGATAGGCATCCACCAGGAAGGCGATCTGCTGAAAGGTGTAGAAGCTGATGGCCAGGGGCAGCAACAGGTATGACAGCGCCAGTTCCGTGCCCGCCACTGCGTTGACGTTGACGACCAGGAAGTCAGCGTACTTGTAGTAGGCCAGCAACCCCAGGTTGAAGGCCACTCCCACCCACAGGGCCAACTTTCGCAGCGGCGACTCATCTCGCCGGCGCAGGAAGCCGCCGACGCCGTAGTTCACCGCAATGGATGCCAGCAACAGCGGCAGGTAGCCAAGCTTCCAGTAGGCGTAAAAAAACAGTGAGGCCAGCACCAGCATCAGCCGGGCCGGGGTCGCACGGCCGGTCAGGCTGGCGAGCAGGAACAGGAGGAATACCGAGGGCAGAAAAACGGCAAGGTATTCGAAGGAGTTAAACAGCATGCCCGGGAAGGCGCTCTTGCCGATCCGTTGGAATTGTTTGTCGCGAATTTTAGAGTAGAATCCGGTATCGCTCAATTTGCCGAGCTGTGTGCGGTTTCTCTCGGCGCCAGAAGGCTATTCGAAACCACGCCCGGCCCCAGCCCAAAATATCAGCCAAAGCAAGCGCCATGACCATTCAGACAGCCCAACTGCCCCGGAGCGCCGGCCAAGGCAGCGCCCCGTCCTCGCTCGAATTCTGTTTCGATGCCCCCGGCGAGTGGACCTTCATCCACAAGCCACTGCGGGTCCAGTTCAGCGGCTGGGCGGCCAGTTTCGACGACGGCCCGGCCCGAGTGTTGGTCACCGACCCGGATGGCAGTCAGGCCGAGTACCGCATGACACTTGAGCGCCCGGATGTCGTGGCGCACTTTGCCAACCAGTCAAAGGACGCACCGCTCCTGTGTGGTTTCGCCTTCGAGCTGGAGATTCCCGCCGAGCGCGGCACCGACCACGTGTTGCTACTCGAAGTCGTCAACGACGGTTTCAGCTCAGGCCCCGTCGAGTTCCGCGCCCGGGATTTCGTTTCCATGCACTGGGAGCAGAACGGCGCGGAGCTCGAAGCCGAGACCAGCCGCGGTAACTACAAGGACACCTGGAACGCAGTCTCTGACAATGAAAGCAGTGCCAAGATCTCGGTGGCGGGCTATACCGACGAATCCGAGTTCGAGCGCACTTCCCAGTTCACCCTACAGGTATTGCAGGACAGCGTCGGCGTCAATGCGGAAGACGTCATTCTGGAGATCGGCTGCGGCGTGGGACGCATGGCTCGCACCCTGTCGCCCCTGTGCCGGCACTGGATCGGCGCGGATGTTTCAGAAAACATGCTGGAACACGCCCGGGCCCGAACCGGCGACCTGGCCAACGTCAACTTCCAACCCCTCAACGGCTGGGACCTGTATACCATCGAGGACGGCAGCATCGATATGGTGTACTGCACCGTGGTCTTTATGCACCTCGACGAGTGGGATCGCTTCAATTACATCTGCGAAGCCATGCGAGTGCTGCGGCCCGGTGGCCGGCTCTACGTGGACAACTACAACCTGCTATCCCGGGAGGGCTGGGACTTCTTCATGAAGAACATGCTCGACTATCACCCGCTGCAGCGGCCCGCCAATATCAGCAAGTCCTCCACGCCCCAGGAGCTGTGCCACTTCCTGGCGATGGCCGGCTTCGAGGACGTTCGCCATCACGCCGGGGACGACATGTGGGTGTACGCCTGGGGCCGGAAGCCCGGCTGACTCCCGGTGGCACATACCCAGCGACAGGCCGCGCTGCAGGACCTCGTTAACAGCGGACTTGAGGTACTTAACAGCGAAAAGCTGTCTCCGGAGCCGCCCATTGCCATCGTTGTGCTCGGCGCGGCGCGAGGCGGCACCTCGGCAGTCGCTGCCTGCCTCGACGCTCTGGGCGTTGCTATGGGTCGCGGCGCGCTTCCGCCGGTTTATGAAGACCTGGAACTGGCGCTAGCCATAGAAGAAGGACGAGAGACGGATGCCCTCGCTTTGATCAACTCGCGCCGTCACAGCAGTCCCTGGGGTTACAAGCGACCCGGTTTCAGCCGCTTTGTAGAGCACTATCACCACGCCCTCGGCAATGTGCGCTACGTGTCGGTGTTCCGTGATCCGCTGGCAACTGCTGTGCGGGCCCAATTGTCCAGTGAAGCCGACCTGTTGGGCACCATGCGCCGGACCCTCGAAGAGCATCGCCGCAGCCAGCAGTTCCTGAACCAATCGGGCGCCCCCGCCCTGCTGGTGTCCTATGAAAAGCTACTGGAGAACCCTGCGGCATTCGTCGATGCCCTGGCGGAATTCTGCGGCTGCCCCCAGGGCGATCGCGAGCGCGCCATTGCCAGTATCGAGGCTAGCCCGGCCCATTACCTGGACCACACCCGCAACAACAAGAGCCGCGGCCGCCTCGACATCGTCGAACGTCGCCGCATTCGCGGCTGGGCCCAATACCTGACCTACCGCCGCCAGGCGGAGGTGGCCATCGAGGTCAACGGTCGCGAGGTGGCACGGGTGGTTGCCGACCAGTACCGCGAAGACCTCGAGGAGATGGGCATCAGCGCCGATGGTCGCTGCGCCTTCGACTTTGAGCTTCGCGAGCCGCTGCAGTCGGGTGACGTGGTGCGCGTCTTCGTCACCGGCGACCCCTTCGACATCATGAACAGCCCGCTCACCTATCAGGCATCCAAGCACTGGTGGCAACGACTGGTTTCGCGTATAGGGCTGGGCCGTGACTGAGTCAGTCGCCGCCATGTTTAACAGTGGCATTACCACGCTGGGAGAGAACCCGGTGGGAAGCGAGCGCACGCTGGTGGTGCTGGGCACGGCCCGTGGTGGCACCTCAGCGGTGGCCGGAGCGCTGGACCGCCTCGGCGTGTATACCGGCGCGCTGTCAGCCGGCCCGGTGTTTGAAGATGTCAATCTCGCCAATGCTATAGAGAACGGCTCCGAGCACGATGTGCGCGGCGTGATCAGCGACTACAACGGCGCACACAAGGTCTGGGCCTTCAAGCGGCCCCGGCTGCTATACCACGTGCAGGACGTGCACGCACTGTTGCGGCAGCCGGTCTACATCGTCGTGTTTCGCGATGTGTTTGCCGCCGCTCAGCGCACGCGCATTTCCGGCGGCGTGGACATATTCCGCACCATGGACAAACTGCTGGCTGACAACGAACGCATTCTCGACTTCCTGGAGTCCGCTCACCCCTGCGCCCTGCTGGTGTCCTACGAAAAGCTGATGGCAAATCCCGCGCTGCTGGTAGATGCACTGATAGAGCTGTTGCCGCATGCCGTAGACCCGGCCGCACGCCAGGCAGCCATCGACTTTATCCGCCCGGCCCCGGAGGATTACCTGGACGCCACCCGCACCACCAAAGCCTCCGGCGCCGTTACCGGCGTTGACCACGACCGTGTACAGGGCTGGGCGCGCTACAACTTCCCGCTGAAACCCGCTGCTACACTGGAGCTTTCTATCAATGGCGAGCTGGTGGCTAGGACAGTGGCAGATCGCGCCGCGGAGACCCTGCCCCCCTGTCCCCAGCAGCCAGCCGAGTTGCCCGCTGACAGCAACTGCGGATTCTGTTTCGAGCTGGCGCCACAGAGCCTGGCCAGCGGCGACAGCATTTCCATCAAAGCCAGCGAGGACATTACACCGCTGGACGCCTGCCCGCTGCAGGTAAACCTCGCGAAGAACGCTTCATGACCGACAACCGCCTCAAGTACCAGCGCGAAATCAGCCCGGGCGCGGAGGACTCCCTCTCCAAGCTGGCGGCGCGGGTACCCGCCGGCGCCACCGTCATGGACCTCGGTGTCGGCAGCGGCGAACTGGGGGCCTACCTGCTGCACGAGAAGCAGTGCACCGTGGATGGCA
>JANQLM010000038.1 GCA_028280635.1 Halieaceae bacterium
GTTCTTCTGGATTACGGAGTACTGCAGGATGAGTCCGCTGCGTCTGCAGGCTCTACTTGGAACAGTAAAATAGAAACGGGTGGGTAAAGCAATGATTAAGAAACTTTGTGGATATACAGGCGGTTTTTTGCTGCGGGCAGTGGCAATGGCGCCAGCACCGCCGAGAAATTCGTAGCCGCGGCCGAAAACGCTTAATTTTCCCGGAACGATCTCGTGAATAAGCTCAGGCAAGTCTCCCTGGACGACAAATACACCCTCGACTCGGGCAAGTTGTATATGACAGGTAACCAGGCGCTGGTGCGCCTGCCCCTGTTGCAGAAGCAGCGCGATCTCGCGCGGGGCCTGAACACCGCGGGCTATATCAGTGGTTACCGGGGTTCCCCCATCGGCACCTATGATTTCGAGCTCGGCCGCTGCCAGGAACTACTGGACGCCCATGACATCGTGTTCCAGTCCGGTATCAATGAAGATCTCGCTGCTACCTCGGTCTGGGGGACCCAGCAGGTTGAAGCAGAAGACAATCCGAAATTCGATGGCGTATTCTCTATCTGGTATGGCAAGGCTCCCGGCGTCTTTCGCTCGGGAGATGCGCTGAAGCATGGCAGCTTCTACGGTGCCTCACCACACGGTGGCGTACTGCTTATCGCTGGTGACGACCATATCGCCAAGTCCTCCACCATCGCCAATTGTTCCGAGCCGGAAATGATTGCCCACGGCACACCGGTGCTCTACCCATCATCTATCCAGGAGCTTATCGACTATGGCCTGATCGGCTGGGCCATGTCTCGATATTCCGGCGCCTGGGTGACACTGAAAGTCGTCAATGAAACCATCGAGGGTACGGCCACTGTCGACCTTGACCTCGCTCGCAGCGAAACCCGCGATCCCGAGTGTCAGGATACCCCCGCAGGCGTCCACTATGCCGCGCCAACGGCAGCCAACGCCGCGGCCACCGTGGAAAAGATGGCTTTTGAGGACCGCATCGAACGGGTCAAGGCTTTTGCCCGGCTCAACCGTCTGGACCGGGCCACCGTCGCTGCGCCCGAACACAAGCTGGGCATCGTCTGCAGCGGCGAGGTGCACCAGAAAGTCCTGCGGACCTTGCAACTGCTCGGTCTGGACAAGGCGCGGGCGGAGGCCCTGGGCATCAGCGTGTACAAGCTGGCCATGATATGGCCCCTGGAAAACGAAAGCTTTGCTGAATTTGCCGCGGGTCACCAGGAAATCCTGGTGGTTGAGGAGAAACAGCCGATCGTGGAACAGCAGGTCGCCCAGATGCTGTATAACTGGCCAGCGGCGGAGCGCCCCCGACTGGTCGGCAAGTTCGATGAAAAGGGCGAAGTCCTGCAGAAGAGCCACGGCGGTCTCGATATTACCGAGGTGGTGGAGCTGTTAAGCGGCCGTCTGGAAGCCAACGGTCTGCTGGATGAGCAGTTGAATGGGGCTGTCCGGGCTTACCGCGATACGTGCAGCAGCAGCCGCGGAGCTGTGATTCCGATGATCGCCCGCATGCCCTACTTCTGCTCAGGATGCCCGCACAACAGTTCTACTAAAGTACCGGAGGGTTCAAAGGCCCTGGGCGGTATCGGTTGTCACGGCATGGCGGCTTTTATGGGCCGCAATAACCTCGCGCCCACCCAGATGGGTGGGGAAGGGCTCTCCTGGGTGGGCATGTCGCATTTCGTTGAAACGCAGCACCGATTCCAGAACCTGGGCGACGGCACCTACTCCCATTCGGGCCTGTTGGCGGTTCATGCCGCTGCCCTGCAGGGTGTCAATATCACCTACAAGATCCTCTACAACGATGCTGTGGCCATGACCGGTGGCCAGGAGGTTGAAGGACACCTGACACCGCAGCAGATCAGCCACCAGGTACAGGCACTGGGTGCCAGGCGTGTGGTGGCGGTGACCGACGAACCTGAGAAATACCGGGGCCAGGCCTCATTTGCCCCAGGTGTCGATATCCACCATCGCGATGACCTGGATAAGGTGCAGCGCGAGCTTCGCGAGGTGAAAGGTGTCACCGTATTAATCTACGACCAGACCTGTGCTGCGGAGAAACGCCGGCGCCGCAAGCGTGGCCAGTTCCCCAATCCGGACAAGTGCCTGTTTATCAACGAACTGGTCTGCGAGGCCTGCGGCGATTGTTCGGTCCAGGCCAATTGCGTCAGCCTGCAGACGAAAACCACCGACTTCGGCAACAAGCGAGTCATCGACCAGTCTTCCTGTAACAAGGACTACAGCTGCGTCAAGGGCATGTGTCCCTCGTTTGTTACCGTGCGCGGCGGAAAGCTGCGCAAAGCAGTGGGCTCGCAGTTCGACGAGTCGCTGTTCGACGGTCTGCCCGAGCCGCAACTTCCCGATTTCATTCACTCCTACGCAATTATGGTCAATGGCGTCGGCGGTACCGGAGTGGTCACCATCGGTGCCGTACTGGGAATGGCGGCTCATCTCGAAGACAAGTACATCTCGATTTACGATATGACCGGCATGGCC
The DNA here is from genome assembly GCA_028280635.1 of Halieaceae bacterium. Taxonomy (GTDB): domain Bacteria; phylum Pseudomonadota; class Gammaproteobacteria; order Pseudomonadales; family Halieaceae; genus JANQIO01. The sequence continues at coordinate 2,497 of JANQLM010000038.1, forward strand.
CAGAAAGGCGGCGCGGTGCAGAGTCATGTGCGTATCGGTAGGTATGAGGATGACATCACCAGCTCTCCCATCGGTCTCGGCGAGGCAGACCTGATCCTCGGCTGCGACCTGGTCGTGACGGCCAGTGAAGGCTCGATGCGTTCGGTGCGTCCGGGACACACCCGCGCGGTGGTCAACAGCGATCCGGTGAATACGGCTGTCCTGCAGTTGGATCGAGATTTCGAATTGCCATCCGCCGCGCTCGTGGACGGTATTGAAAAAGTATTTGGTGAGAACCTGACACTGATCGACGCCACCAAGATCGCGTTCGCATTGACCGGCGACAGCATTGCATCAAACATGTTTCTAGTGGGTTTCGCTTACCAGAAGGGCTGGCTGCCCTTGTCCGCTGAAGCGATTTTGAAGGCCATCGACATCAATGGGGTTGCCACCACCTTTAACCAGACAGCATTCCAGTTAGGCCGTCTGGCCGTCCACGATCTCGACCGCATTCAGCCGATGATCGCTGACTATCTTGAAGCCAGCGAACCGGATCTGGCCAAAACCCCTGCTGAGAAACTGCAACGGCGGGCCGACTACCTGGTGGATTACCAGGACCAGGCCTATGCCGACGGCTATCGCGAATTCGTCCGCAAGGTGAGTGACTTCGAGCAGGAGAAACTGCCCGGCGCAACCGCCCTGGCAGAGACGGTTGCGCGCAACTACTTTAAGCTGCTGGCCTACAAGGACGAGTACGAGGTCGCCCGGCTGTACAGCAATGGCGAATTCCTGAAGAGGCTGGAAAGCCAGTTCGAGGGCGATTACGAACTCTCATTCAACCTCGCGCCGCCGGTTTTCAGCCCTCGCGATCCGAACACAGGCCGGCTCAGGAAACGGGAGTTCGGTGGCTGGATGCTGAAGGCCTTCGCCATATTGGCGAAGTTCAAAGGGCTGCGGGGATCCCGTTTCGACATATTTGGCTATACGGCCGAGCGGCGCATGGAGCGCCAGTTGATAGTCGATTACCGCCAGACCATCGAGCAACTATTGCAGCAGTTGGACGAGAACAATTACGACGTCGCCGTGCAGATAGCCGGTCTGCCCGGCGAAATCCGCGGCTTTGGCCATGTGAAGGAGGAAGCGGCTCGCAAAGCCGAGGCGCGGAAGCAGCAGTTGTTAACCCGGTTCCAACCGACCGGCACGCTGATAGCGTCCAGTCAGAAAGAGATCGCCTGATTACGAGCGCAATTGGCCTGCAAAGCAATTATCAGTTTAGGGCCTGCCGGCAAGCAGGCAGTAATCCTGTGTTTGGGAAAGAGGACAACTCGTGAGGACTTACACGCTTTTTATACTTTTGCTGGTTTATACACTGAGTTTCCTGGATCGCCAGATCGTGGCGATCCTGGCGGAGGACATCAAGCGGGACCTGCTTCTCAGCGACACGCAGTTGGGCCTTCTTACCGGCTTTGCTTTCGCCCTGTTTTACGCCGTATTGGGTATTCCCGTCGCCAGGCTCGCGGAACGCTTCAATCGGGTTCCCATAATCAGCGCCTGCGTATTCATATGGAGCGCGATGACCGCCCTGGGTGCGGCGGCCAGCAATTTTCTCCAGCTGGCACTGGCGCGAGCCGGCGTGGGCGTCGGCGAGGCAGGTTCGGTGGCGCCGGCCCACTCGATGATCGCAGACATGTATCCCCCGGACAAACGCTCCCTGCCCATGGCCATATTTCAGATGGGCGCGCCGCTGGGCGTCATGATCAGCCTCGCCGTGGGCGGCATCCTGGCTGCCGCAATCGGCTGGCGGCAGACCCTGTTTTACGTGGGCGTGTTCGGCATTCTCGTCGCCATCATCGTACAAGTAACGCTGAAGGATCCTCGGCAGCATCGAGCGCCCGAACCGGAGACTGCGTCACCGCAATTCTCGAAAGACGTCAAACGCCTGTTCGGCATTGCCACCTATCGCCGGTTGTGTCTCGGTATCATGACGGCCGCCTCTGCCGTTTATGCCCTGCTCGCCTTCCTGCCGGCCTACCTGATTCGCAGCTATGAATTGCCGGTTCAGACCGTGGGCGCCAACATGGGGCTTGCAACCGGAATCGGCGGCGTGATCGGCCTGCTGGCCGGCGGCGTGATCGGCAACCGCCTGGCGAGGCGCAGACTGAGCACTTCCCTGCTGGTACCCGCTTTATCGGTCTTCCCACTGGCACCCCTGATCTACCTGGGCCTTTTTCACGCCGACCAGAGTTCGGTATTTTTGTATGCGGCGGCAATTTTCCTGTTCGCTTCCCTGTGGCAGGCTCCCGCCTTCGCCGCCATACAAACGGTCGCCCCCGAGGGCACCAGGGCTACAGCGGCCGCATTCATGCTGCTGTTCAATAATCTGCTCGGTCTGGGGCTTGGCCCTCTGGTGATCGGCATGATCAGCGACATGCTTAATGCCAGCGGCTACGACAACTCGCTGGGCCTGGCTCTGTTACTC
>JANQLM010000051.1 GCA_028280635.1 Halieaceae bacterium
TCCGGGACGCTTAGTTCAGGGCACCGGGTACGGGGCGCTATCGAGGTAGTCTGAAATCGTCGCCAGCATGCGCTCCCTCACCGGTCGCGACTCGTTCACGAGGTGATGCATGCCGGTGGGTAGCATGTCGATCCGCGCATTGGGAAAGCGCTTGCGCAGCTCCGGCAGGTTGCGCCGCCAGTCTACGGTGCCGTCATTGTCGCCCTGCACCACCAGCACCGGCACGTCACAGGGCGGGCGGGCGAGGAATGCCTTCAGCCAGTGCCTCAGTGCGCCCACCCAGCAGGTGGGAATCCGGTCGTGCTGCAGCGGATCCGTGCGCAGGAACTCGAGAAAGCCCGGGTCCTGGGAGTTCTCCGCAAAGCGACGCGGCACCGCATCCACAAACTGGTGCAGCAGGAGGTAGCTCAGGTGGATACCACGCCAGCCGTGGGGCCACACCAGCGGCGCCAGCAAGACCACCGCATCGAAAGCCTCGGGCTGCCCGGCGCACTGCAGGAAATCCATGACAGCGGCGCCGCCGGTGCTTTGCGCGATGACCTGCCGCGATGTGGGTAGTTCGGCGGTGGCTGCCAGCACGTCAAGCATCGCCTGGCGGTATTCCGCGAAGTCGTTGATCTCGGCCCGCGGCCCGGTGGAGAGCCCGTGGCCTGGCAGGTCGAAGGCCACCACGTTGCTGCCGCGATGAAGTCCGTAGCGCACCAGATGCGAGTAGAGCCCCACGTGGTCAAAATAGCCGTGCACCAGGTACACGGTGCCGGCGGCACCGGGCTGCACCCAGGTCTGCAGCGCCAGGCGATGATCGCCAGACTGGAGGTAGCCCAGGCGGTGCTGGAGCTGCGGGTACTCGGCACTGAAGTCCAGGCCATAGTAGTCGAAGTAGGCAGTCGCGTCGGGGAGCTGCCGCCCATCGCCGAAGGCCGGCAAGTGGCCGGCCAGGGCACGGAAGGCTTCCGCGGGTCCGATCATCCGCCGGCCAGGAAGCGGTCGATGCCGTCAAAGAACATCTGCACCGAGATAATCACCAGCAGCATGCCCATCAAACGCTCGGCGGCAATCAGCCCGCGCCGCCCCAATACCCGGAACAGCAGCGGCGAAGATGCCAGGATCAGCGACGACACCAGCCAGGCCCCAAACAGCGCCAATCCGAACTGCAGGGTCTGGTCGGGATTCTTGTGTACGAACAGCATGACAACTGCCAGCGTCGATGGACCCGCCACACAGGGGGTGGCCAGAGGCACGAGGAAAGGTTCGCCCTCCGGCAGGTCGTCCATGTTGAGGCCGCCCATGGGGAAGATCATGCGCAGGCCGATGATGAACAGGATAATGCCGCCGGCGATGCTGATGGACTCCTGCTTTAGCTGCAGCAGGTCCAGGAACCAGGCGCCGCCGAACAGGAACAGGATGAGAATCAGCAGGGCGAAGAACAGTTCGCGCACAATCACGCGCATGCGCCGCTGCTCGGGCACATCCTTCAGCACGCTCAGGAAGATCGGAACATTCCCGATCGGATCCATTACGAAGAGGATCGTCAGGAAGGCTGTTACCAGGTCCATCTCAGGCGGGTTTGACGACCTGCTTCAGCTCACCCGCGCTGTAGCGTTGCACCATGTCTGACAGCGCGATGGGCTTGATCTTGTCGGCATTGCCCGCTGTGCCAAAGGCCTCGTAGCGTGCAATACAGATGTCCTTCATCGCCTTGGTGGTTTCCTTGAGATACTTGCGCGGGTCGAACTCCGCCCGGTTCTCCGCCAGGAAGCGACGGATCGCACCGGTGGAGGCCAGTCTCAGGTCGGTGTCGATATTGACCTTGCGTACGCCGTGGCGAATACCTTCCTGGATCTGCTCCACCGGCACCCCGTAGGTTTCCGGGATGTCGCCACCGTACTCATTGATGATGGCCAGCCAGTCCTGTGGCACCGAGGATGAGCCGTGCATCACCAGATGGGTATTGGGAATGCGGTCGTTGATTTCCTTGATGCGGTCGATGGCGAGGATATCGCCGGTGGGCGGGCGGCTGAACTTGTAGGCACCGTGGCTGGTGCCACAGGCGATCGCCAGCGCGTCCACGTCGGTGGCGGCGACAAACTGGGCTGCCTCTTCAGGGTCGGTCAATAGCTGGTCGTGGGTCAGCTTGCCCTCGGCGCCAATGCCATCCTCCTCGCCCGCCTCGCCGGTCTCCAGGGAGCCGAGGCAACCCAGTTCCCCCTCGACAGACACACCACAGGCATGAGCCATGTCGACCGCGGTGCGGGTGACGCTGGTGTTGTAGTCGTAATCCATCGGGGTCTTGCCGTCTTCCCCCAGGGAGCCGTCCATCATCACCGAGGTGAAGCCGAGCTGGATCGAGCGCTGGCACACGGCAGGGCTGACACCGTGGTCCTGGTGCATCACCACCGGGATATGGGGGAACTCCTCAACGGCCGCCTGGATCATATGCCGCAGGAAAGGCGCACCCGCATACTTCCGGGCGCCGGCACTGGCCTGCATGATCACCGGGCTATTGGTCTCATCGGCCGCTTCCATGATGGCGCGGGTTTGCTCGAGGTTGTTGACGTTGAAGGCCGGTACGCCGTAGCCGCGTTCAGCGGCGTGGTCCAGCATCTGGCGCATACTGATCAGTGCCATGTAGCTTTTCTCCGTGGATGATTCTGGTGGGGCGCTAGTTTGCGCCGGCAGCGCGCTCTTTCAGGATGGCCACCGCCGGCAGCACTTTCCCCTCTACATACTCAAGGAAGGCGCCACCTCCGGTGGAGATATAAGACACCTTGTCCGCGATGCCGTACTTGTCGATAGCCGCCAGGGTGTCACCGCCGCCCGCCAGTGAGAATGCGGCACTGGACGCGATGTCACTACTCAGCGCCTCGGTGCCGCCGGCGAACTGGTCGAACTCGAACACCCCCACCGGACCGTTCCAGATGATGGTGCCGGCCTCGCGCAACATCTCACCGATGCGGGCGCGGGTGTCGGGGCCAATGTCGAAAATCATGTCGTCCTCGGCCACCTCGGCAGCGGGCTTGGTGACCGCCTCAGCCGATTCCGAAAACTCCTTGCCGGTAACCACATCGGTGGGCAAGGGAATCTCGGTTTTTTCCATCAGCGCCTGGGCCGCCGGTATCAGCTCGTTCTCACACAGGGATTTGCCGATCGGCAGGCCGCTGGCGGCCAGGAAGGTATTGGCAATGCCGCCACCCACCACCAGTTGGTCGACTTTGTCGGCCAGGGTTTCGAGCACAGTCAGCTTGGTGGACACCTTGGAGCCACCGACGATGGCCAGCAGCGGACGCGCCGGGCTGGACAGGGCCTGCTCGAGGGCGTCGAGTTCGGCTGCGAGCAGGGGTCCGGCACAGGCCACCGGTGCAAACTGCGCGACCCCGTAGGTGGACGCCTGGGCCCGGTGCGCGGTGCCAAAGGCATCCATCACAAACACATCACAGAGTGCCGCGTAGCGCCTCGCCAGTGCCTCGTCATTGGCCTTCTCTCCGGCGTTAAAGCGCACGTTCTCCAGCACCACCACTTCGCCCGGGGCCACGTCCACCTCGTCGAGGCTGTCACAGAGCCGAATAGGGGCATCCAATGCCGACACCAGGTAGTCGACCACCGGGCGCAGTGAATACTCGTCACTGGGTTCCCCCTCCACCGGCCGTCCCAGGTGGGACATGACAATCAGCCGGGCCTCGGCCTCCAGCGCCTGCTTCAGGGTCGGCAGCGCGGCGCGAATTCGCGCGTCGCTCGCGACCTTGCCGTCTTTCAGGGGGACATTGAGGTCCTCGCGCACCAGCACCCGCTGGCCGGCCAGGTCCAGGTCGCTCATTTTCAGGATGGACGTGTTCATTCAAACTCCGAAGTCGTCGTGCCATACCAGTGCTGAACTACGTCCAGCATGCGATTGGCGTAGCCCCATTCATTATCAAACCAGACTAGCACCTTTACCAGCCGTTGCCCGCTGACCCGGGTCTGGCCGGCATCCACCACGCAGGAATGCGCATCCTGGTTGAAGTCACTGGAGGCCAGCGGCTCGGCGGTATAGCCCAGTACGCCACAGAAAGCGGTATCCGCGGCGGCCGCCAGGGCGCTGTTGACCGCATCGACATCTGTATCGCGCTGTACCGACACCACAAGATCCATGGCAGACACGTTTTGCACCGGCACTCGCAGGGCCTGGGCCGTGAAACGCCCGGCCATCTCTGGCAACACCCGCTCAACGCCGCGGGCCAGGCCCGTATCGATGGGAATAATATTGGTGCCGGCGGCACGGGTCTTGCGCAGATCGGTGTTGTGATAGGCATCCAGCACCGGCTGGTCGTTCATGGCCGAGTGAATCGTGGTGATGGTGCCCGTGTCGATGCCGAAGGCGTCGTCCAGGGCCTTGATCACCGGCACGATACCGTTGGTGGTGCAGGAGGCCGCGCTGACAATGCGGTGCTCTGCGGACAGCAGGTCGTGATTCACCCCGTATACAATGGTCGCGTCCACATCGGCCCGGGCGGGCTGGGAAAACAGCACTCGACCGGCACCGCTGGCCAGGTGGCGCGCCGCGATTTCGCGCTCCGTGAAGCTGCCGGTGCACTCCAGCACGACGTCCACGTCCAGTTCCGCCCAGGGGAGTTGATCGATCTCCGGTTGGCGCAGCAGGCGCACGGGGTCGCCATCCACCGATAGCTGGTCACCGTGCAGGGCCAGCTCGCCGCGAAAGCGGCCGTGAGTGGAATCGTAGCGCGTCAGGTGGACAACCGTGGCGGTATCGGCGATTTCATTGATCGCCACCACTCGCATCTGCTCCCGGTGCGGGCTGTCAACCAGGGCCCGCAACACGCAGCGCCCGATACGGCCGTACCCGTTGATAGCGAGCTTGATCAGAGCAGGATGTCCTCTACTGTCTCTGCCACGACCTCGGGGGTAAAGCCGAAGTGCTTCATGAGGTCGCCGGCGGGCGCCGATTCACCGAAGCTGGTCATGCCGACCACCCGGCCATCGAGGCCGACGAACTTGTACCAGTAATCCGCATGGCCGGCTTCCACCGCCACCCGGGCCAGCATATCCGAAGGCAGCACCGCTTCCCGGTAAGCGGCGTCCTGGGCCATGAACACTTCGGGGCTGGGCATGGAGACCACCCGCAGCTTGCGGCCCTTCTCCGCCAGCAGGGTAGCCGCGTCCAGCGCCAGCTGCACTTCGGAGCCGGTGGCAATCAGGATGGCATCCAGTTCGCCCTCAGGCTCATGCAGGACATAGCCGCCGCGGGCAACCGCCGCCAGTTGCTCATCGCTGCGAGTCTGGTGGGGCAGGCCCTGGCGCGAGAACACCAGCGCGCTGGGGCCGTCGCGATGCTCGATTGCGGCCTTCCAGGCCACCGCGGATTCCACCGCATCGCAGGGACGCCAGGTCACCATATTGGGGGTGGTGCGCAGGTTGGTCAGCTGCTCCACCGGCTGGTGGGTGGGGCCGTCTTCACCGAGGCCGATGGAGTCATGGGTATAGACGAAGATGGACTGCTGCTTCATCAGCGCCGCCATGCGCACCGCATTGCGGGCGTATTCCATGAAAATCAGGAAGGTCGCGCCGTAGTTGATAAAGCCGCCGTGCAGGGCAATGCCGTTCATGATGGCGGACATACCGAATTCCCGCACGCCGTAATAGATGTAGTTACCGGCGGCATCAGCAGCACTGATGGGCTTGCTGCCGCTCCACACCGTCAGGTTGGAACCCGCCAGGTCCGCAGAACCCCCAAGCAGCTCCGGCAACAGGGCGCCATAGGCATTCAGGCAGTTCTGGGAGGCCTTGCGGCTGGCAATGACCGCGCCGTCCTCCTGGCACTGGCGGATATAGGCCTCGGCCTGGGCCGCGAAGTCCGCGGGCAAATCACCCGCCAGACGGCGCTTGAGCTCTGCCGCCAGTTCCGGGAATTCGCCGGCGTAGGCGTTCATCACCTGCTGCCATTCTTCCTCGGCGGCAGCCCCTGCCGGGCGTGCATCCCACGCCCGATAGATCTCATCGGGTACCTCAAACGGTGCATGGGCCCAGCCGATGTTCTCACGGGTGGCCGCCACTTCGTCTTCACCCAGCGCGGCACCGTGGCAGGATTCGCTGCCCTCTTTGTTCGGAGCGCCCTTGCCAATCACGGTCTTGCAGCAGATCAGCGTGGGGCGGCTGGTATCGGCGCGGGCGTGATCGATCGCGGTCTTGATGGCGTCGGGGTCGTGGCCATCGATGCCGGGAATCACCTGCCAGCCGTAGGCGGCGAAGCGCTCAGGAGTATCGTCGGTAAACCAGCCCTCGACTTCACCGTCGATAGAAATGCCGTTGTCATCATAGAACACAATCAGCTTGCCCAGCCCCAGGGTGCCGGCCAGCGAGCACACCTCGTGAGAAATGCCCTCCATCAGGCAGCCGTCGCCGGTAAAACAATAGGTGAAGTGCTCAACCACCCGATATTCCTGGCGGTTGTACTGGGCGGCCAGCACTTTTTCAGCAATTGCCATACCCACCGCATTGCTGATGCCCTGGCCCAGCGGCCCGGTAGTGGTTTCCACCCCGGGGGCGTAGCCGTACTCCGGGTGGCCCGGTGTCTTGCTGTGCAGTTGGCGGAAGTTCTTGAGTTCCTCGATAGGCAGCTCGTACCCGGTCAGGTGCAGCAGGGAATAGACCAGCATGGAGCCGTGGCCGTTGGACATGACGAAGCGGTCGCGATTCGGCCAGGCCGGATTGGAGGGGTTGTGCACCAGGTATTGTCGCCACAGGACCTCAGCAATATCCGCCATGCCCATGGGCGCACCGGGGTGGCCACTATTGGCTTTCTGCACCGCGTCCATGCTCAGCGCACGGATGGCATTGGCGAGATCGGTCTGGGACGTCATCAGGAAACTCCGGGGTGTCAAAAAAGGGGCGCTATTCTCTCGTAACCGCTGCCCCGGGGCAATGCGGGAGACCGCCAAATACAAGGCCTTGGGCGTCAATGGGCGGTGGCCAGCAGCGAGCCGGAAAAGCTATATCAAAAAAATTTGATATAGATTGGGCTTCTGCTAGACTTGCCCGCCATGCCCGCACTCACCGAGGCCCGCGAGGAAGCCGTAATCCCGGCTGGCGAACCCCGCGATGCAGACAACGCCATCGAATTACTTGCCGGCCTGTGCAAGGCCAGCGGCGATTCCCTGCGCCTCAGAATTCTCAAGCTGCTGCGCCAGGACTCCCTGGCGGTACAGGAACTCTGCAGCCTGCTGGACATGCGCCAGCCGGCCCTGAGCCACCATCTCAAGGTCATGGCCGGCGCCGGGCTGGTCACCAGCCGGCGCGAGGGCAACACCATTTTCTACCGCCGCGCCGCACCCGAGCCACAGTCGGTGCTGGGTAAACTGCAGGCGACCCTGCTGGCGAGCGTCGATGAGTTGCCCCTGGAAACCCTGCTGCAGGAGCGGCTGGCGGGGCTGCGCGACGAGCGCGAGCAGTCGTCCCGGGCCTTCTTCCAGCAGAACGCCGACAAGTTCCGCGAGCAGCAGGACCTGATCGCCAGCTACGAACAGTACGCCGACACCGTCGCCCAGGCACTGGCCGAGGCACCGCTGCCCGAACGCCGCGTGGCCCTGGAAGTGGGGCCCGGTGACGGCGCCTTCCTGTCCCGGCTCAGCACCGGTTTCGAACAGGTCATCGCCCTGGACAACGCCGAGGAAATGCTGGCGCGCTCAAGGGAGCGCGCCGCCGAAAGCGGACTCAGCAATATCGAGTTCGTGCACGGCGATACCCGGCACCCGCGGCTGGCCGGCCTGGCGGCCGACTGCATTGTTGTCAACATGGTTTTGCACCATAACCCGTCCCCGGCCAACATTCTGCGCGACCTGGCCGGCTGCCTGGCCGCCGGCGGTGTGCTGCTGATCACCGATCTCTGTCGCCACGACCAGAACTGGGCCCGCGAAGCCTGCGGCGACCTGTGGCTGGGCTTCGAACCGGAAGAGCTGGCCGCCTGGGCCAGCAGTGCGGGACTGCAAGAAACTGCCGGCATCTACCTGGCGCAGCGCAATGGATTTCAAGTACAGGTGCGCCTGTTTGGCCACCACAGCGATATTAAGGACTAAGCAATGAGCGAGTATTCCCTCTTCACCTCCGAATCGGTGTCCGAAGGACACCCGGACAAGATGGCCGACCAGATCTCCGACGCCATCCTCGACGCCATTCTCGCCGACGATCCCCATGCCCGGGTCGCGGTGGAGACCATGGTCAAGACCGGTATGGCCATTGTCGCCGGAGAAGTCACCACCTCAACCTATGTGGAACTGGAAGACGTGGTGCGTAAGGTCATTCTCGATATCGGCTACGACAGTTCTACCGTGGGCTTCGACGGCGCCTCCTGCGCAGTGCTGAATGCCATCGGCAAGCAGTCACCGGATATCGCCATGGGTGTCGACGAAGGCGAGGACAAGGAGCAGGGCGCCGGTGACCAGGGCCTGATGTTTGGCTATGCCACCAACGAGACCGACGTGCTGATGCCGGCCCCCATTTACTACTCACACCGCCTGGTGGAACGCCAGGCCCACCTGCGCAAGGACGGCGTACTGCCCTGGCTGCGCCCGGATGCCAAGAGCCAGGTGAGCCTGCGCTACGAGGGCGGCAAGCCGGTCGCTGTCGATGCAGTCGTGCTCTCTACCCAGCACGACGAGGGCATCAGCCAGCCGGACATCCATGAGGCCATCCTGGAAAACGTCATTCGCCACGTGCTGCCCGCCGAGTGGCTGCACGACGACACCCGCATTCACATCAACCCCACCGGCCAGTTCATCATCGGCGGCCCGCTGGGGGACTGTGGCCTCACCGGCCGCAAGATCATTGTCGACACCTATGGCGGCATGGCCCGTCACGGCGGCGGCGCTTTCTCCGGCAAGGACCCCTCCAAGGTTGACCGCAGTGCCGCCTACGCCGGCCGCTACGTGGCCAAGAACATTGTTGCCGCCGGCCTCGCCGACCGCTGCGAGATCCAGGTGTCCTATGCCATCGGCGTGGCCGAGCCCACTTCGATTTCCGTCAATACCTTCGGCACGTCGACCGTGGCCGAAGAGCGCATCGTCGACCTGGTGCGAGAGCACTTCGACCTGCGACCCAAGGGCCTGATCGAGATGCTCGACCTCAAGCGCCCCATCTATTTCAAAACCGCTGCCTACGGCCATTTCGGTCGCGAGGAGCCAGAATTCACCTGGGAAAAAACTGACAAGGCTGACGCCCTGCGCGCCTCGGCTTAAGGAGACACACATGAGCACTGCAGAAAAACTCGATACCGTCGCCGACTACAAGGTCGCCGATATCAGCCTCGCCGAATGGGGCCGGCGCGAGATCGCCATCGCCGAGGGTGAGATGCCCGCGCTGATGGCGCTGCGCGACAAGTACAGCGCCGGCCAACCGCTGGCCGGTGCGAAGATCCTCGGCTGCATTCACATGACCATCCAGACCGCGGTACTGATCGAAACGCTGCAGGCCCTGGGGGCCGAAGTGCGCTGGTCCTCCTGCAACATCTTCTCCACCCAGGATCACGCCGCCGCGGCCATTGCCGCCGCCGGCACCCCGGTATTCGCCTGGAAGGGTGAAACCGAGGAGGAGTACGAGTGGTGCATCGAGCAGACCATCCTCAAGGACGGCGCTCCCTGGGAAGCCAACATGGTGCTGGACGACGGCGGTGACCTGACCGCCATGCTGCACGACAAGTACCCCGCCATGCTGGACGAGGTGCACGGTATTACCGAGGAAACCACCACCGGCGTACACCGCCTGATCGAGATGATGAAGGCGGGCAGCCTCAAGGTACCGGCTATCAACGTCAACGATTCCATCACCAAGAGCAAGAACGACAACAAGTACGGCTGCCGCCACAGCCTCAACGACGCCATCAAGCGCGCCACCGACCACCTGCTGTCCGGCAAGCAGGCCCTGGTGATCGGCTACGGTGACGTGGGCAAGGGCTCGGCCCAGTCCCTGCGCCAGGAAGGCATGATTGTTCGCGTGGCCGAGGTCGACCCGATCTGCGCCATGCAGGCCTGCATGGACGGCTTCGAAGTGGTGTCCGCTTACGTCGATGGCGACCGCAGCAAAGGTGTGAACACCGAGCTGCTGGCCAAGACCGACCTGCTGTGCACCGCCACCGGCAACTACAACGTCTGCGATAGTGAAGTGATCAAGGCCATCAAGTCCGGCGCCGTAGTCTGCAACATCGGCCACTTCGACAACGAAATCGACACCGCCTATATGCGCGAAAGCTACGAGTGGGAAGAGGTCAAGCCGCAGGTGCACCTGGTATACCGCGACCGTGCCGCCAACGACCACCTGATCCTGCTGGCCGAGGGCCGGCTGGTGAACCTGGGCAACGCCACCGGCCACCCGTCGCGCATCATGGATGGCTCCTTCGCCAACCAGGTGCTGGCGCAGATCTACCTGTTCGAGCGCCGCTTCGCCGACCTTGAAGACAATATGAAAGCCAACGCCATCACCGTTGAGGTACTGCCCAAAAAGCTCGACGAGGAAGTGGCGGCGCATATGGTCGGCGGCTTCGGCGGCGTGCTGACCAAGCTCACCGACGACCAGGCGGACTATATCGGCGTCAAGGTCGAAGGTCCGTTCAAGCCGGACAGCTACAAGTACTAAGCGAGCAAGGAAAAAGGTAAGTCCCCATGTCAGCCGCCAATATCAGCTTCGAGTTCTTCCCGCCCAAGACCGAGGAAGGGCGTCGCAAGCTGCTGGATGTCACCGCGCCTGCCCTGCAGGCGCTGGGGCCGGAGTTTTTCTCCTGCACCTACGGCGCCGGCGGCTCGACCCGGGACAATACCTTCGACATTGTCGAGCAGATTCACGGCGCTGGGGCGACCATCGCCCCCCACCTGAGTTTTGGTGGCGACAATGAGGAAGCCATCGGTTCATTGCTGGACCGCTACGTGGACCTCGGGGTCAATCACGTGGTGGCCCTGCGCGGCGACATGCCCTCGGGCATGGGCGGGCGCACCCAGTTGGTCTACGCCAATGAGCTGGTGAATTTCATTCGTGAGCGCACCGGTGATCACTTCCGCATCGCCGTGGGCGCCTACCCGGAGATCCACCCGGAAAGCACCAGCTACGACAGCGACGTGCACTATCTCAAGGGCAAGTTCGACGCCGGTGCCGACATCGCGATCACCCAGTACTTCTATAATGTGGATGCCTACTTCTACTACCTGGACCGCTGCCTCGATGCGGGCATCGACAAGCCGATTTTCGCCGGCGTCATGCCAATTACCAATTTCGACAACCTGGCGCGCTTCTCCCGCAACTGCGGTGCGGAGATTCCGCGCTGGATTGGCCAGCGCATGGAAGGCTTCAAGGGCGACCCTGACAGCACCCGGGCCTTCGGCATCGAAGTCGTTACCCAGCTGTGCCAGACACTACTCGATAACGGCTGCCCCGGTATCCATTTCTACACCATGAACCAGCTGGAGCCGGTACAGACCCTGTACCACAACCTGCAGCCCGCAGTTTCCACCGAGGCCAACCGCGCCTCGGCATGAGCCCAGCGCCCGACGCACCGCGGTTCTTCACTGAACAAGCGCTGTCCTGTGGCGACGAGCTGACCCTGGAAGCAGGGCCCAGCCGCCACATTGCCGGCGCCCTGCGGCTGCGAGAGGGAGCGGCCCTGCGTCTGTTCAACGGCAGCGGTGGCGAGTATCTCGCCCACATCACTGCAATCGACAAGCAAGCGGTATCGGTCGCGGTGTCTGACTTCCACGCAGAGGACCGCGAAGCCGAGCTACCGGTTACCCTCGGCATTGGTATCAGCCGCGGCGAGCGCATGGACCTCGTCGTGCAAAAGAGCACCGAGCTGGGAGTCAGCGCCATCCAGCCGCTGGTCACCGAACGTACCGAGGTGCGGCTTAAGGGTGAGCGGGAGCAAAAGAAGCGCCGCCACTGGCAACAGGTGGCCATCAGCGCCTGCGAGCAGTGCGGCCGCAACCGGGTGCCCGAAGTCGCCGAGCCGCTGGCGCTGGCGCGCTGGCTTGCAGGCGCCAACGCGGACCTGAAACTGGTATTGCACCACCGCAGCGAACAGCGCCTGGGCGCGCTGCCCGCACCGGCCTCAATCGCCCTGCTGGTAGGACCGGAAGGTGGCCTGTCAGCGACGGAAGTCAGCGCCGCGGAACAAGCCGGCTTCCAGTCCCTGGCGCTGGGACCGCGCATACTGCGCACAGAAACGGCGCCGCTGGCGGCGCTGGCCATACTTCAATTCCACTGGGGAGACCTGCAGTGACAGAGCCTGCGGCAGACAACAAAGCTGAGCTGATCGCCAAACTCAACAACCATCGGCCGGCGATTATTCGCACCCTGGGCGGCACTATCGTCGACGTCGACGACGGGCGGTGCGTCATGGAGTTCGACATCGGCGAAAACCTCTGTCACTCCACCAACGTCGTGCAGGGCGGCATCATTACCGCCATGCTCGACGCTACCATGGCCCACGCGGTATTCGCCCACAACCCGGATGTAACCGGGCTGGCCAGCCTGGAGATCAAGGTCTCCTTCCTTGAGCCCTCCCTCGCCGGCCGCTTCACCTGCCGCGGCATCATCCGTCGCGCCGGCTACAAGATCAGCTTCCTCGAGGGCGAGCTGTACAACGCGGACGGCACGCTTACCGCAACCTCCAGCCACACTGCCAAGCTCTCACGCGGCTGAGCCGTTTCTTCACGGCCGCGCTTGTAGTCGTCCGCGCCAGCCGAAATAATCGGCACAGACAAAGCCGCCGGAGCAGGCCATGGCCAAAGGTATTTACCACGCACCCTGGGAGAAATCTTTCGACCGGGTACTGACTCCACTGGAAGCGTTCATTCATCGCCAAACCACCAGCGGCGCGCTGCTGATGATCTGTGCGGTGGTAGCCCTGGTGCTGGCCAACAGCCCTGTGCAGGAAAGCTACGACAAGCTGATGCACAAGCCGATCAGCATCGGCTTTTCTACGGCCACCTTCTCTCTGTCGATCCACCACTGGATCAACGAACTGCTGATGGCCCTGTTTTTCATGATCATCGGCCTGGAACTGAAGCGCGAGCTGCTGGTGGGTGAGCTGTCCTCTCCCAAGCAGGCGCTGCTGCCAATCATGGCGGCTATCGGTGGTATGGTGGTGCCGGCGCTTGCCTACTGGGTGCTAAACCCCAGCGGCCATGCGGCCAACGGCTGGGGCATACCGATGGCCACCGATATCGCCTTCGCCATCGGCGCTCTCAGCTTGATGGGCGGCCGCGTTCCCAAATCACTTCTTACCTTTCTCATCGCCCTGGCGATCGTTGACGACCTGGGCGCGGTCGCGGTGATTGCGCTGTTCTACACGGACGCCCTGAACTACACGGCGCTGGCCTATGTTGGCCTGCTGACGGCAGTATTGGTCAGCTTCAACCTCGGCGGGATTCGCCATGGCCTGCCCTATTCCATGGTCGGGTTGCTGCTCTGGGCGGCGATGCTCGCCAGCGGTATTCACGCCACTATTGCCGGCATCATCATCGCTTTCTCGATACCCATCCGCCCCAAGTTCGACCCGGCCCTGTTCATCGACAAGGTGCGCGACCTCACAGTAAAAATGGAACGCTCCATTAGCGACAACCCGGATATCATCCACAACAATCGCTTCCGCAGCCTGGTGAACTCCCTCGGGGACGGCGTGCACCTGGTGCAGGCGCCGGCCCAGCGCGCCGAGCACGGCTTTCACCTTCCGGTGGCCTATCTGGTCATCCCTGTCTTCGCCCTGGCCAACGCCGGTATTCCCATCGACTTCGATGACTTTGCCGGCTACCTCGCCCACCCCATCAGCCTTGGCGTGTTGGCCGGGCTGCTGGTCGGCAAACCGCTCGGCATTGCCGGCTTCACCTGGGTGACGGTCAAACTTGGCTGGGCGGAGCTGCCCGAAGGTCTGACCATGCGCCACGTGGTGGGGGTTGGCCTACTGGGCGGTATCGGCTTCACCATGTCGATCTTCATTGCCGACCTCGGCTTCGTGGACTACCCACAGGACCTGCTGCTGGCCAAAACCGGCATTATCGCCGCCTCGGCGCTGGCGGGGCTGGGCGGCTGTGCAGTACTGCTGATGGGCGGCGACAAGGCCACCGATGTCTGAAGTCACCGTCTGGTACCTGCAGCAGTCCCGGCCCGAGCAGCTCCAGGCCGTCGCCAGGCCCGATGGCATCAGCGTGCAGGAAGCCAGAGTCAGGCAGTGGCGCTTCAATCGCTTTCTCTACGAACTGGTGGGTGGACCCTGGCAGTGGGTGGACAAGCTGAGCTGGACCGAGGCCCAGTGGCGGGCCTATGCCGAACGCGAAGAACTCAGGACCTGGGTCGCCTGGGTGGAGGGCAGTCCCGCCGGTTACTACGAGCTTGAGAAGTGCGCGGACGGCAGCGTGGAAATCTGTTACTTCGGTCTGGCGGAAGCCTTCATCGGCCGGGGACTGGGCGGCTACTTCCTGAGCAGCGCCATCGCCGACGCCTGGGCCTGGGATGCCAACCGCGTCACCGTCAACACCTGCAGTCTCGACCACCCGTCGGCGCTGCGCAATTACCAGTCACGGGGCTTTGAGCTGTACCACACAGAAGTGGAGCAGCGGACCTAGCCGGGCCGGTTCGCCTGCCAGCGGGCGTGGCACCACTCCAGGAACCCGGTCACCGACTCCAGCGTCTGGTCGGTACGCACCGAGTGAAACACCTCGAAAGCGTGTTGGGCGCCGGGCAGTTCACCGTAGGCGACCACCTGGTCCGAACTGGCGCGCAGGCGGTTGGCAAAATGCCGCGCCTCCTCGACCCAGACCAGGGAATCGTGGGTTCCCTGCAGCAGAAAGGTGGGCGGGGCATCGCCGCGCACCTGGTGCAGGGGCGAGGCCTGCTGCCAGGCGTCCCGCGCCTCATTGACATCCGTCTGCATGACGTAACGGGCGAGGATATCTTCCATCGACATGGTGCCGCGAATGCCCTCGCTGTCGAGGAAGTCGTAGACACCGTAAAACGGCACCGCCGCCTGCACCCGGGTGTCCGCATCTTCAAAGCCGGGCTGCCAGTCGGCATGGTTGGGCGTAAGCGCTGCCAGCGCCGCCAGATGGCCCCCGGCGGAACCTCCGGTAATCGCAAGGAAGGCGGGGTCGCCACCGTACTCGGCGGCGTTTTTGCGTATCCAGGCAAGGCTGCGCTTCACATCAATAATATGGTGGGGAAACGCGGAGCGCGGGCTGAGTCGGTAGTTGCAGGCCACACAGAGCCAGCCGCGGCTGGCCAGGTGATACATCAGCGGCAGGCCCTGCTGGTGTTTGGCGCCCACCATCCAGCCGCCGCCGTGCACCTGCAGCAGCACCGGGAAGCCTCCCTCTCGCGGCTCGTCGGGCTGGTAGATATCCAGGGTATTGCGCACCCCGTGCTCGCCGTAGCTGATGTTACGGTGCACGCGAACGCCGGGGCGGCTCATGCTGAAAGGCCGCAGCCAGGAGCGGTTCTCCGCCGCCGCGTCCAACACATGCTGGCGCGCCAAAGGAATATCGCCGCGGTAGTTTCGGCCCAGTGCATCACGCAGCGCTGCCTCCAGCTGTGCACCGGTGTCCATCGCCTGTACGTGCACCCAGCCCAGGCCCACCCAGCTGAACAGGAACAGGGTCAGTCCCCAGCGGCCGGCGCCACTGTCCAGGCCGTCACCCAGCACTACCAGCAGGCTCAGCAGCAGCGACCAGGCCATATGAAACCAGGCCAGCTCGCCGGTCAGCCAGCCCGCGAAGAACCAGGGGATGGCCCCATAGTGCAGGCGTCGGGCCTTGACCAGGGCAGTGACAGTGAACAGCGCCAGCAGAATGGCCAGCGCGAGATACAGGCTCATCGCCATTCTCCTGCGAGGTTTACTGCCATTTTAAGTGCGCAGGCGGCAGCTTGCACCCGTCATGACAAGTGCGTAACGTAGCCGCTCTTTCCGCAGGAGGTGCCGGCAATGAGCGTCAAACTTGGCGTAGTCATGGACCCGATCGAGAACGTCAATTACAAGAAAGACAGCACCATGGCGATGCTGTGGGCGGCAGCCGACCGGGGCTGGGACATCAGCTACATGACCCCGCAGGACATTTTTCTGGACCAGGGTGAAGCGCTGGCCAGTATGGCGCCATTAAACGTGTTCCGGGACCCGGCGCATTTTTACGAGAAGGGCGAGGCTGCAATACGCCCCCTCAGCGACCTCAATGTCATCCTCATGCGCAAGGACCCGCCCTTTGACAACGAATACGTCTACACCACCTATATGCTCGAAGTGGCGGAGCGTCAGGGCACGCTGATCGTCAACCGCTGCGCCAGCCTCAGGGACTGCAACGAGAAAGTTTTTGCCACCCAGTTTCCCCAGTGCTGCCCGCCGGTGCTCGTGAGCGCAGACAACGAGCGGCTCAAGGCCTTCTACGCCGAGCATGGAGACGTGATATTCAAGCCACTGGACGGCATGGGCGGCTCGGCCATCTTCCGGGTGAAGCCGCAAGACCCGAACCTCAATGTCATTCTTGAAACCCTCACCGACTTCGGCCGGACCACCATCATGGCCCAGCGCTTCATTCCGGAAATCAGCGAAGGCGACAAGCGCATCCTGGTGGTCAACGGCGAAGCCATTCCCTACTGCCTGGCGCGGGTACCGCTGGCGGGCGAGAATCGTGGCAACCTCGCCGCCGGTGGCAGCGGAGTAGCACAGGAACTCACCGATAGAGATCGCTGGATTGTCGAGCAGGTCGCCCCGGCGTTAAGGGAGAAGGACCTGATCTTCGTGGGCCTGGACGTCATCGGCGATTATCTCACGGAGATCAATGTCACCAGCCCCACCTGCATCCGCGAAATAGACGCCGCCTACGACACCGACATTGGCGGTCATTTGATGGACTGTATAATGGAGCGAATCGCCTGAGCGCTGGCCGGAGAGGGTCACTGTCGCAGTAATGGAGTTTGCAGAACGCAGCGGCCCGCAGCACGACCACCTGGGCTTTTTCGTCTTCGTCGCCTTCGCCCTGCACCTGATGCTGATTCTCGGCATCAGCTTCACCATCGACCGCTCCGACTACAGCACCCCGCAGCTGGAAGTGACGCTGGCCCAGTACATGAGCAGCGAAACGCCGGAAGATGCGCGCTTCGTTGCCCAGGCCAACCAGGCCGGCAGCGGCACCCTCGCGGAGCGCGCCGAGCTGACCACCCGTCGCCAGGCGGACTTCAGCGACAACCGCATCCGCGAACTGGGGGGCGCACCGCTGATCACCCGGGTGCAGCCACAGGCGCGCGAGGACGCCATCATCACTACCATCAACGAGGCGCTGCGGCAGGTCTCGCAGGAGCCGGTGGAAGAAGAGCCCGAGCCGGTATTTTCGGCGGCGATCGACCCGGAAATCCGCAAGCTGTCCGAGAGCATTGCCAGCCTCGAGGCCAGGCTCGATGAACAGCAACAGGCCTACGCCGAGCGGCCAAGGGTCAAGCGCCTGACGGCGCTGTCGGCCCGCGCCGCGGCGGATGCGGCCTACCTGCACAACTGGCGTACCCGAGTCGAAGCCGTCGGCAACCAGCACTACCCCACCGCATCGCGCCAGTACGGCATCTACGGCGACCTGCGATTGCTGGTAGCGATCCGCCACGACGGTACCATCGACAACATCGAGGTGTTGTCTTCCTCGGGGCATGCGGTACTCGACGAGGCCGCGATCCGGATTGTGAGAATGGCCGCGCCCTTCGAGCCCTTCCCGCCCGAGCTGCGGGAGACCACCGATATGCTCGAAATCATCCGTACATGGAAATTCAGGAAAAACCGGCTAAGCTCGGTTAGAGGATAGGTGCCCAGGCGCCTGCCACCCAACGCTGCATCGGTACCTGCCCATGAACGACGCCGTAGCGCGCAGCTCAACAGGCGACAGCCTGCGCGACCACTTCTTGCTGGCCATGCCCAGCCTGACGGACGCCATTTTCGCCAACAGCGTCACCTACCTGTGCGAGCACAACGAGCACGGCGCAATGGGCATCGTGATCAACCAGCCCCTGGACCTCTGCGTCGAAGAGGTACTTGAGCACCTCAACCTGTCGGCCGCCGGCCGCCTGCAAAAAACGCCGGTCATGGCGGGCGGCCCGGTGCATATGGACCGCGGATTCGTCCTGCACCGGCCGGCACCCCGGGACTGGGAAGCAACACTGGCGGTGACCGACGAGATTTGGTTGACCACCTCCCGGGACATCCTGGAATCCATCGCTGCGGACGAGGGCCCGGAGGATTGCCTGGTGGCCCTGGGCTATGCGGGCTGGTCCGCCGGGCAACTCGAATCAGAACTTTCCGACAATAGCTGGCTGACCCTGCCCGCCGACAGCGGCATCATTTTTGACACACCCTTCCACCTGCGTATGAGTGCGGCGGCGGCGCGCCTCGGCGTGGATATGAACCTGCTCTCGGGGGAGGCGGGCCACGCCTGAGCACCATCAACCCCGGTTCCCAAGCTCACACTGTTCTCGCTTTTGATTTTGGGCTGCGACAGATTGGTGTCGCGGTCGGCAACCGGCTGACCGGTACCAGCCAACCACTCACCGTGCTGCGCGCCCGTGACGGCATTCCCGACTGGGCGGCGCTGGAAGCACTGGTTGCTGAATGGCAGCCTGGCCTGCTGCTGGTGGGCAGCCCGCTCAACATGGATGACAGTGAGAGCGAGCTGTCGAGGCGGGCACAGAAGTTTGGGCGTCGCATCGGCGAGCGCTGCCGGCTGCCGGTGGATTACATGGACGAGCGGCTGTCGAGTTTTGAAGCCAAGCAGCTGCTGCGAGAGTCAGGGCACAGCGGTGATTACCGCAAGAACCCGGCCGATAGCCTGGCAGCACAGTTGATTCTGGAGACCTGGCTGGCCAGCCAGAGCGACTAGCGCATAAAGCTCTGGCGGTCGCCTTCTTCCTCGGCCATGCTGAGCTCCGGCGCCGAAGCCACACCATCGGCGCCGTCTGCATCCAGCTTGATCATCAGACGCAGGTCGTTGCGTGAGTCCGCATGCGTCAGCGCCTTCTCCTCGTCGATGGCGCCTTCCTTGAACAGGCGGAACAGGGCCTGGTCAAAGGTCTGCATGCCCTGCTCGTTGGAGTTGGCCATCAGCTCCTTGAGCTGGTGAACCTCACCCTTGCGAATCAGGTCGGATACCAGCGGGGTATTCAGCAACACTTCGATCACCGCGCGACGGCCCTTGCCGTCCTTGGTGGGTACCAGTTGCTGCGCCACCATTCCCTTGAGGTTCAGAGAGAGGTCCATCCAGATCTGGTCGTGCCGCTCCACCGGGAAGAAGTGCTGGATGCGGTCCAGGGCCTGGTTGGCGTTGTTGGCGTGCAGGGTGCACAGACAAAGGTGACCGGTTTCGGCAAAGGTGATTGCCTGCTCCATGGTCTCCTTGGTGCGCACCTCACCGATCATGATCACGTCCGGCGCCTGGCGCAGGGTGTTCTTCAGTGCCACCTCGAAGCTGTCGGTGTCGATGCCCACTTCGCGTTGGGTGACGATACAGCCCTGGTGCTCGTGGATGAATTCGATAGGGTCTTCGATGCTGATGATATGGCCGGTGGAATTCTTGTTGCGGTAGCCAATCATCGACGCCAGCGAGGTGGACTTACCGGTGCCGGTCGCGCCCACGAAAATGATCAGGCCGCGCTTGGTCATGGCCAAGTCGCGGATGACCGGTGGCAGCCTCAGGTCTTCGATGGTGGGGATAGTGGTTTCGATACGACGCAGCACCATACCTGGCTGGTTGCGCTGGTAGAAAGCACTGGCACGGAAACGGCCGACCGCCTCGCGCGCCACCGCGAAGTTGCACTCGTGGTGTTCATCGAACTCGGCGCGCTGATCGTCGTTCATCACACCGGTCACCACCTTGAATACCTGCTCCGGGGTAAGGATGTGGTCGGAGACCGGCATCACCTTGCCGTTGATTTTGAGACTGGGGGCCACGCCCGCGGTGATGAAGGCGTCGGAAGCGCCCTTGTCCACCATGAACTTCAACAGCTTATCGATATCCACTGGCTTTCTCCCTCAATCTCCGCCGATCCACCGCGGCTGGCGCCGGCGGCTTAGAAATTCTCCGGCATCTTGGCCTTTTCTTTGGCAGCCTCGCGGCTGATCAGGCGCTTCTCCAGCAGGCGCTCCAGGCACTGGTCCAGGGTCTGCATGCCCAGCGAACCACCGGTCTGGATGGCCGAGTACATCTGCGCCACCTTGTCCTCACGGATCAGGTTGCGGATCGCCGAGGTGCCGCGCATGATCTCATGGGCTGCCACCCGGCCGCCGCCCTGCTTTTTCAGCAAGGTCTGCGAGATCACCGCCTGCAGCGATTCCGACAGCATCGAGCGCACCATGGCTTTTTCCGCCGCCGGGAACACGTCGATGATACGGTCAATGGTCTTGGCGGCCGACTGGGTATGCAGGGTGCCAAACACCAGGTGGCCGGTCTCCGCGGCTTCCAGTGCCAGCTTGATGGTTTCCAGGTCACGCAGCTCACCCACCAGGATAATGTCCGGGTCTTCCCGCAGAGCCGAACGCAACGCCTCGTTGAAGCCCAGGGTATCCCGGTGCACTTCGCGCTGGTTGATCAGGCACTTCTTGCTCTCGTGGACAAATTCGATGGGGTCCTCAATGGTGAGGATGTGCTGGTAGCGATTGTCGTTGATGTAGTCGATGATCGCCGCCAGGGTGGTGGACTTGCCGGAACCGGTGGGCCCGGTCACCAGCAGCAGGCCGCGCGGTACTTCGGCCACATCTTTGAACACCTGGCCCATGCCCAGGTCGTCCATGGTCAGCACCTTGGAGGGAATGGTCCGGAATACACCTCCCGCGCCGCGGTTCTGGTTGAAGGCGTTGACACGGAAGCGGGACACGCCGGGCACTTCGAAGGAGAAGTCGGTCTCCATGAACTCCTCGTAGTCCTTGCGCTGCTTGTCATTCATGATCTCGTAGATCAGGTCGTGGACTTGCTTGTGGTCCATGGGCGGCAGGTTGATACGGCGCACATCACCATCCACCCGGATCATGGGTGGCAGGCCAGCCGACAGGTGCAGGTCGGAGGCGCCTTGCTTGGCGCTGAATGCGAGCAGTTCCGTGATATCCATAGATGTCGGCTCCCCTGTCTAGCCGTGGTGGCAACGCCTCACCGGGAGTGCGCCGCGAGGATCAAGTATGTTCTACTCCGGCCCCGTCGGGCCAGTTTACCCGTTGGCCGCCGCTCGCTCTCGCGACGCCTCGCCGGGTATACATCCGGTGCTCTGACTCCCTGGCACCTATCCTTCACAAGCCCTATATAATGCCCGTGGACCTGGACCACCGGATCGCTCCTGCAGTGCCCGAGGTCGCCCGGTACTTGACCCAACTGCAGCCAGATTCTAGCCCAGACATTCATAAAGACCTTCACAAAGACCTTCAACAAGAGAAGCGGTGAGATGAGTGCTAGCTATCTCACCAGCCCGCGCCATGACTGAACTTGCGATAGCAAAGAATATAGCAAAGCTCGAAAATAGAATACGAATCGCGTCACAAAATTGTGGTCGCGACCCCGCTGGCATTACCCTGCTGGCAGTCTCCAAAACCAAGCCGGCAGCCGCCGTTCGGGAGGCAGCCGCGGCAGGTGTGCGCGAGTTCGGCGAGAACTACCTGCAGGAAGCGCTGGAGAAGATGGAGGCATTGGCCGACCTGGAGCTGACCTGGCACTTCATCGGGCCGTTGCAGTCCAACAAGACCCGGCCGGTGGCGGAGCGCTTTGACTGGGTGCACAGCGTCGACCGCCTCAAGACCGCCCGGCGCCTCAGCGAGCAGCGTCCCGACACGCTGCCGCCGCTCAATCTGTGCCTGCAGGTCAATATCAGTGGGGAAGAGAGTAAGGCCGGCCTCCGGCTCGCGGAGCTGCCGGCACTGGCCACCGAAGTGGCCGCCCTGCCCAGGGTGACACTGCGCGGCCTGATGGCAATTCCCGCACCCAGTGACGACCCGGCCACCCAGCGCGAACCGTTTGCCCGCTTGCGGGAAGCCCTCACCGCGCTGCAGGTCACTATCCCGGAGCTGGATACGCTGTCGATGGGTATGTCGGGGGACCTGGAGGCGGCAATCGCCGAGGGCGCCACCCTGGTAAGGATTGGGACGGACATCTTCGGGCCGCGCTGAGCCACGTGTATACTCTGCTGCCGCCGGTAGATTCCCGGCCGGGCAACCTGGAACACAAACGACGTGAAACATCTCAAAGTTGGATTCATCGGCGCCGGCAATATGGCGACCAGCATCATCGGCGGTCTGCTGGAGCAGGGTATGCCCGCGGAAAACATTCGCGCCAGCGACCCGACCCGCGAGGCACTGGAGCGGCTGCGAGAGCTGGCACCAGTCCAAACCTCGCAGGCCAACGACGACGCCGTGGAAGACGCCGACGTGGTCGTGCTTTCAGTCAAGCCGCAGGTGATGGCGGACGCCGCAGCCAGCATCCGCGAGCCGCTGGCAGCCAGCGGCGCCATGGCCATTTCCATTGCGGCCGGGATTACCCTGGCCAGCCTGGAAGGCGCCCTGGGCAGTGAGCGGTCGATCGTGCGCTGCATGCCCAACACCCCGGCGTTGCTGCGCGCGGGCGCCACCGCTCTGTTCGCCAACCCCGCCTGCGGGCCGGCCCAGCGCAAGCTCGCCGAAGCCGTGCTGGGTGCTGTCGGCAGCGTGTGCTGGGTGCCCGAAGAATCGCAGCTGGACGCGGTCACCGCTCTGTCCGGCAGCGGCCCCGCCTACTTCTTCCTGTTCACGGAAGCCATGGTCAACGCCGGCGAGGCCCTCGGCCTGGACCGGGACACCAGCACCCAACTGGCGGTGCAGACCGCGCTGGGCTCTGCCCGCATGGCCGCCGAAAATGAATTACCGCTCGAGGAGCTGCGCCGCCGGGTCACCAGCCCGGGGGGCACCACCGAACGCGCCGTACAACACTTCGAGGCAGCCGGCCTGCGTGAAACCGTGCACGCTGCCATGGCAGCCGCCGCACAACGCTCCCGGGAGCTCGCCGGGGAATTGGGATAACTCGCTATGGGTCCTGTTGCCGAATCCTTCACCCTGTTGGTGAACGTCTTTTTTAACCTGCTGCTACTGCTGGTGCTGGTGCGCTTCCTGCTGCAACTGGTGCGGGCGGATTTCTACAATCCGATCAGCCAGGCGGTGGCGAAGATGACCAATCCGCTGCTGTTTCCGCTGCGGCGCATCATTCCCGGCTACGGCGGCTTCGATGTCGCCTCCCTGGTGCTGCTGCTGTTGGCGGAGCTGCTGGCGACCTTCGTACTGGGCTTCGTGCACGGCGTCGGGCTGGTGCCACCGCTGCTGGCGATTCTCTGGGCGCCGCTGGGTATTGTCAGCCTGTTCCTCAGTTTCTATTTCTTCGCGATCCTGGCCATGATCATTCTGAGCTGGGTAGCACCCGGCAACCCTAGCCCGGTCATCTACCTGCTGCACCAGCTCACCGAGCCGGTCATGGCACCCTTCCGCCGCCTGCTGCCGGCCATGGGCGGCCTGGACCTGTCACCCATCCTGGTGTTCGTGGCCATCCAGATTGCGCAGATCTTTGTGAGCTACGCTGCCCAGGGGGTCAACCTGCAGCCGGCCCTGGTGGTGGGATTCTGAGGCCCCCATGGTTGCCGCGGACGCCACCGACAGCGTCGGGCTGGTCACCCCCCAGCGCGCCGAGTTTCCCGAGGGGCTCACGCTCGCCTGCGGGCGCAGGCTGCCGAGCTTCGAACTGGTCTACGAGACCTACGGCGAGCTGAACGCCGACGCCAGCAACGCGGTGCTGGTCTGTCATGCCCTCAGCGGTCATCACCACGCCGCGGGTTACCACAGCGAGGATGATCGCAAGCCCGGCTGGTGGGACACCTGCATCGGCCCCGGCAAGGCCATCGATACCCGGCACTTTTTTGTAGTCAGCCTCAACAACCTGGGCGGCTGCCACGGCTCCACCGGTCCCCTGAGTATCGATCCCGAGACCGGCGCGGAGTACGGGCCGGATTTCCCGCCCCTACGCGCCCGTGACTGGGTGCACAGCCAGGCCATGTTGGCGGACCATCTCGGTATCGATTGCTGGGCGGCGGTGATTGGCGGCAGCCTCGGTGGCATGCAGGCCATGCGCTGGGCGCTGGAGTACCCCGGGCGCGTGCGACACTGTGTGGTGATTGCCGCTGCCATGAAACTGAGCGCCCAGAATATTGCCTTCAACGAAATTGCCCGCCAGGCGATCACCTCGGACCCCGCATTTCACGGAGGGCGCTACCGGCAACAGGACACCCTGCCCCGGGGCGGTCTCGCCATTGCCCGCATGGTGGGGCATATCACCTACCTGTCCGATGACGCCATGGCCGACCGCTTCGGCCGCGACCTGCGTTCCGGCAATTTCGAACTGGGCAGCGACGAGGGGGTGGAGTTTCAGGTACAGAGCTACCTGCGCCACCAGGGCAGCAGCTTCAGCGAGAGCTTTGACGCCAACACCTACATCCTCATGACCAGGGCCCTGGATTACTTCGACCTGGCCCGCGAATACGGGGACGACCCGGTGCGCGCCTTTACCGAGGCGCGGGCATCGTTCCTGGTGATGTCATTCAGTACCGACTGGCGCTTTTCCCCGGCGCGCTCACGGGAGATCGTGGATGCCTTGCTGGCCGCGGGAAAATCCGTGTCCTACGCGGAAATCGAGGCCGACCAGGGGCACGATGCCTTCCTGCTGCCGATTCCGCGTTATCTGGACGTATTTGGCGCCTACATGCGGCGGGTGCGCGGCACATGAGACAGGACCTCACTCATATACAACAGTGGATCCAGCCGGGCTCGCGGGTGCTGGACCTCGCCTGTGGCGACGGCGAATTCCTGGCGCGGCTGCAGACCGAGCGGGATGTGAAGGGCATCGGCCTGGAGATCGACGGCCCCAGCATCAGCTCCGGTATCGCCCGCGGCCTGAATATCATCGAGCAGAACCTCGACCGGGGCCTCGCAAATTTCCGCGACGACAGCTTCGATACCGTAGTCATGGCCCACGC
Source organism: Halieaceae bacterium (assembly GCA_028280635.1). Taxonomy (GTDB): domain Bacteria; phylum Pseudomonadota; class Gammaproteobacteria; order Pseudomonadales; family Halieaceae; genus JANQIO01. Next base: position 25,018 of record JANQLM010000051.1, read on the forward strand.
GCTGCAGGCGGTGCGCTACCCTCATCTGGTACTGGACGAAATGCTGCGCATCGGCCGCGAGTGCATTGTGACCTTTCCCAACTTCGGCCAGTGGCGTTGCCGCCTGTACCTCGGCAGCCGCGGGCGCATGCCGGTGTCCAAGTTCATGCCCTACACCTGGTACGACACCCCCAATATCCACTTCTGTACCGTGCGTGATTTTGAGAGCCTCTGCGAGGAGCGCAACATCCGCATCCTGCAGCGCGATATGGTGGGGCCCGCCAACAACAGCGGTGTGCTGGCCAGGGCCTGGCCCAACCTGTTCGCCACCACCGCGATCTACCATATCACCCGCTAGCGGCGGGGCCGGAGGAAAGCATGCGCACCGAGATCAAGCCGCACCGGGTGGTGATCGCCAGCGGCAATCGCGGCAAGCTCGCCGAGTTCGCGGACCTGCTGGCGCAGTGGGATTGCGAGGCGGTGCCGCAGGCGGCGTTCGATATCGAGCCGGTGGAAGAGACCGGTGACAGCTTCGTGGAGAACGCGCTGCTCAAGGCCAATGCCGCCTCCCATCACAGCGGGCTGCCGGCCATCGCCGACGACTCGGGCCTGATTGTCGACGCCCTGGGCGGCGCTCCGGGCATCTACTCGGCGCGCTATGCCGGTGAGGACGCCAGCGACGCGGACAACAACCAGAAGCTGCTAGCCGCCCTGTCGGCGGTGCCGGAAGCGCAGCGCACTGCCCGTTTCCACTGTGCACTGATATTCCTGCGCCACTGGCAGGACCCCAACCCGGTCATCTGCCAGGCCGACTGGGAAGGCCGCATCCTGTTTGAGCCCAGTGGCGAGGGCGGCTTCGGCTACGACCCGCTGTTCTTCGTACCGGCCGAGAACGCCAGCGCCGCGCAACTGGATGCCGCCACCAAGAACCGCATCAGCCACCGTGGACAGGCCATGGCCCTGCTGCTGGCAGACCTGGCCAGGGAGCTGGGGTGAGCGCCCTGCAGCTGCCGCCGCTCAGCCTCTACATCCACATCCCCTGGTGCGAGCGCAAATGCCCCTACTGTGACTTCAACTCCCACGAATACGGGGGCGCACTGCCGGAAACCGAGTACGTTGATACACTGCTGGCCGATCTGGAAACAGACCTGCCTCTGGCCCAGGGGCGGCCACTGGTATCGATCTTTATCGGCGGCGGCACCCCCAGCCTGCTCTCGACACCAGCCATGCAGTCGCTGCTGGACGGGGTGCGCGCCCGCCTGCCGCTGGCAGATGACTGTGAGATCACCCTGGAAGCCAACCCGGGCAGCGCCGAGGCGGACAAGTTCGCAGGCTTTGTGACGGCCGGTGTCAACCGTATCTCCCTGGGTGTGCAGAGCTTCGACGACAACTGCCTGCAGGCACTGGGGCGGGTTCACGATGCCGCCCAGGCGCGCCGCGCCGTGGCCCAGGCCCAGGCCTCCGGCATCGCCAGTCTCAATATCGACCTGATGCATGGGCTGCCGGGGCAAACCACGGAAAACGCCAGCGCCGACCTGCAACAGGCGCTGGACTGCGACCCAGCCCACCTGTCGTGGTACCAGCTCACCATTGAGCGCAACACGGCGTTCTACAAACGCCCCCCGGAGCTGCCGGTGGAGGACGACCTGGGCAGCATCCAGGCTGCCGGCGAAGCGCTTTTGTCGGCGGCGGGCTACCAGAACTACGAAGTGTCCGCCTACGCACAGGCAGGCTATCGCTGCCGTCACAACCTCAACTACTGGGAGTTCGGCGACTACCTCGGCATCGGCGCCGGCGCCCACGGCAAGCTGACGGTTGCGGACTGCGGCGAGATTCGCCGTACCGTCAAGAAGCGCCAGCCGGCGGAGTATCTCGCCGCCGACGACGTCCACGCCAATGGCCAGCTGCTTACCAGGGAGGATCTTCCCGGAGATTTCATGCTCAACGCCCTGCGGCTTAGCGACGGGTTTGCCCCAGACCTGTACCAGGCCAGGACCGGGCTGACGCTGGATACGCTGTCAGCCACCCTGGAAGGGCTGGCGGAAAAGGGCCTGCTGGAAATCAGTGCCGAGCGAATTCTGCCTACGGCACTGGGGCGGCGTTACCTGGACAGCGTGGTGAGTGAGTTCCTGTAGAGCGGGGGAGACCTAGCCCAGACGCCTGAACACCAGGTCCCAGACGCCGTGGCCAAGGCGCTGCCCGCGCTGTTCGAACTTGGTCAGGGGCCGCTGCTCGGGTCTGGGTGAGTACTGGCCCGGGCCGGCACAGTTTTCCAGCCCGGCTTCGGCCGATAGCACCTCCAGCATGTGCTCGGCGTAGTTCTCCCAGTCAGTGGCCAGGTGCAGGAAGCCGCCGGGCTTGAGCCGCTCGCAGAGCAGACGAACGAAGGCCGGCTGGATCAGCCGGCGCTTGTGATGGCGCTTCTTGTGCCAGGGATCGGGGAAAAAGATCTGCACCCCGTCGAGACTGGCGGGTGAGATACATTCTTCGAGCACCAGCACCGCATCGTCGCAGTAGACACGGATGTTGTCGACCTCGTTTTCCATCATGGCATGCAGCAGTCGCCCCACGCCAGGCCGGTGGACTTCTACGCCCAGGTAATTGGTAGCGGGCGCCACCCCGGCCATGGCCACCAGTGACTGGCCCATGCCAAAGCCAATCTCCATGACCAGCGGCGCCTCGTGGCCGAAGGCAGCGGCCGCATCCAGCATGCCATCTTCGCGCGCCAGGCCGTAGCGCGGCAGGCCGGTTTCCAGTGCCCTGCGCTGACCCTCGGTGATACGCCCGGGACGCACCACAAAGCTGCGAATCCGCCCGCGGGCGTCGGTACTCACGGCTGCCGGCGACCGGGGCCCAGCGACCACGCCAACAGCAGGGACCAGCCGGCAATGAACGACAGCCCGCCAATCGGCGTGATCGCGCCCAGCCAGCGAATCCCGGTGACACTCAGCAGGTACAGGCTGCCGCTGAACAGCAGCAGCCCTGCTGCAAAGGCCGTGCCGGCAAACCCCAGCAGCCGTGGCGACGTGGCTGTGCGATGCAGCAGGGCAACGGCCAGCAGGGCCAGGGAGTGGGCGAAATGGTACTGCACAGCGGTTTCGTAAATGCCCAGGGCGCTGGCGTCGAGCTGCGAGCGCAGGGCGTGGGCACCAAAGGCACCCAGCACAACCGCCAGCAGGCCAGTGCCGGCGGCGAGTCCGAGATAGGGGGAGTGGTTGAACGCGGATTGCACGGTCGCCGGTCGCCGGCCGCCGCTCAGGCTTCCATGCTGGTCCGCAGCTTCTTCATGGCGTTCTGCTCGAGCTGGCGAATGCGCTCGGCAGATACACCGTATTCGGCGGCCAGCTCCTGCAAGGTGGCCTTGTCTTCCGCCAGCCAGCGGCGGGCGACAATATCCTGGCTGCGCTCATCGAGTTCGGCCAGGGCCAGGTGCAGGCGGGTCTCGCTGCTGTCCTGCCAGTCGGCCTCTTCCACCAGGCTGGCCGGGTCCTGGCGCCGGTCTTCCAGGTAGTTGGCCGGCGCTTGCCAGGCGTCTTCGTTGTCACTGTCACTGGGGGCTTCAAAGGCCGTGTCGTGGGAGCTCAGCCGGCCTTCCATATTCTGGACGTCCCTGACGTCGACATTAAGGTCCGCGGCGATGGCTTCAGCTTCTGCCTGGCTCAGCCAGCCAAGCTGCTTTTTCTGGCTGCGAAGGTTGAAGAACAGCTTGCGCTGGGCCTTCGTGGTCGCGATCTTGACGATGCGCCAGTTGCGCAGGATGTACTCGTGAATCTCAGCCTTGATCCAGTGCACGGCGAAGGACACCAGACGCACTCCCCGGGCCGGGTCAAAGCGCTTGACCGCCTTCATCAGGCCGACGTTGCCTTCCTGGATCAGGTCCGCCTCAGGCAGCCCGTAGCCGGAATAGCTGCGGGCGATGTGCACCACGAAACGCAGATGCGACATGACCAACTGGCGGGCCGCATCGAGATTGTTGTTGTGGTAGAGATCCTCTGCCAACTCCTGCTCACGTGCCTGGCTCAGCACCGGAATGCTGCCCACGGCCTGCACATAGGCCGCCAGGTTGGCGCCGGGAACAAGCTGGTCTATGGGTGCAAGACTGGTTGTCATGGGTCGTCTACTTCCTCCAAAGGGGTGGCGATTTTAGCACTCAATCACTTTGAGTGCTAATACTGGAAAAGTTCCCCCTTGGATCACTACCCTAACAGAATAGTTTTACAGATCAGTGGCTTAGCGAGGCTGCACAGCGCTCAGGTGGCGAGCGACCGCGAGCCAGGCGCCCACCAGGCCAAGCAGCGCCCCCGCGGCCAGCAGCCCCAGGCTGTCCAGCAGGCCCAGGCCCTCGAGCTGGAAATCACTCTGGTAGAGCAGCGCCAGGGTCGCCATCGGCACCCGCAGCCACCACATGGCGATGGCCACCACCAGCCAGGCCAACAGCGCGCCACCGAGGCCGTACCAGAAACCGGTGTAGAGGAAGGGCCGCCGCACAAAAGCGTCGCTGCCGCCCACCAGTTTGATGACCAGGATTTCCTGGCGGCGATTCTCAATAGCCAGGCGAATGGTATTGCCGATCACCAGCAACACGCCCAGGCAGAGAATAGCGCCCAGCGCTGCGACCGCGCGTTGGAACAACTGCACCAGGGCATTGAGCCGCTGCACCCATTCCATGTCCAGCACCGCCCGCTCGACCCCCGGCTCCTCCTGCAGCAGGACCTGCAGGGCGGCGGCGCGGGCGGCCTGGCCATCGCCGGACAAAGGCGTCACCAGCACCAGGTTGGGCAGCGGGTTGTCGTCGAGGTTGCGCAGGATATCCCCGAAGCCGGACAGTTGCCGGAATTCCTCCAGCGCCTGTTCGCGACTCACCAGGCGCACACTGGCCACATCCGCGCGCTCGAGAATTCGCTGCCGCAGCAATTCCGCGGCATCCATGGAGACCTCGGCGCGCAGGAACAGGGAAATCTGCGCTGGGCTGTCCCAGCCGACGCTGACCGAGCGTGCATTATCCAGCGCAACACTGAGTCCCACTGGCAATGCCAGGGCAATGCCAATCACCAGCCAGGTCATCAGACTGGACATCGGCGAGCGCAGCAGGCGCTGCAGGCTGTCCCAGGCGGAACCCCGGTGATGCAGCTGCCAGGATCGCAGCCGGTCGCCGAGGCCCGCGCGGCTCTGGCGGGCGCCGCCCGCCATCAGTCGCCCCCCGGCTGGGCGATCAGCCGCCCCTGGCGCAGGGTAAGAATGCGGTGGTGTAACCGTGATATCAGTGCCAGGTCATGGCTGGCGATCAACACCGTCACACCCACCTGGTTGAACTGTTCGAACAACTGCATAATCTCGGCCGACAGGGCCGGGTCCAGGTTGCCGGTGGGCTCATCTGCCAGCAGCAGGCTGGGTTTGTTGACGACGGCGCGGGCAATCCCGACCCGCTGCTGCTCACCACCGGAGAGGGTGATGGGCATGGCTTTCTCCCGGGCCAGCAGGCCCACCTTGTCCAGCGCGGCGCGTACTCGCCGACCGGTATCCCGCGGTGAGTAACCGGCTATCAGCAACGGCAAGGCCACATTGTCAAACACCGTGCGGTCGAACAGCAGCTGGTGGTTCTGGAAGACCACGCCAATATCCCTGCGCAGCACCGGAATCCTGGCGGATTTCATCGCCTTGAGGTTCTGGCCGTTGACGACCACCTGGCCACGGCTGGGCCGCTCCATCAGCATGATGAGCTTCAACAGCGTGCTTTTGCCGGCGCCACTGTGGCCGGTGAGGAATACCATCTCATCGCTGTCGATGCTAAAGCTCACGTCCGACAGGGCCTCATGGCCTTCTGGGTAGCGCTTGGATACGCGGTCGAAGGCGATCATGCCTCAGGCGCGATCCGCAAACAGGGCGTCGATAAACTCGCGGGCCTGGAAGGGCCTCAGGTCGGCAGCGGTTTCGCCAATGCCGATAAAACGGATCGGCAGGCCGAGCTTGCGGGCGACAGCGAAAATAATGCCGCCCTTGGCGGTGCCGTCCAGCTTGGTCAGGGTGATCCCGGTGACACCTACCGCCTCGCGGAAGTGTTCAGCCTGGGCCAGGGCGTTCTGCCCCATGCCGGAGTCCAGTACCAGCATAACCTCATGGGGCGCGCCGGGATCGAGTTTGGCCATCACCCGCACCACCTTTTTCAGCTCCTCCATCAGGTTGTCCTTGTTGTGGAGGCGCCCGGCCGTGTCGGCGATCAATACATCTATGCCCCGCGCCTGGGCGGCCTGCAGGGCGTCGAAGATCACCGAGGCCGCGTCGGCACCGGTATGCTGGGCAATCACCGGCACATCGTTGCGCTCACCCCAGGCCTGCAACTGCTCCACGGCCGCGGCGCGAAACGTATCCCCCGCTGCCAGCATCACGCTCCTGCCCTCGGCCTTGAGCCGGCTGGCCAGCTTGCCGATAGTCGTGGTCTTACCGGCGCCATTGACGCCCACCATCAGGATGACAAAAGGCGTCTGACCGGCAGGGTCCAGGGTCTGCTCCACGGGCTCCAGCAGGGCCAGCAATTCGTCCTGCAGCGCTGCATACAGCGCGTCGCCATCCTTCAGGTCCTTGCGGGAGACCTGCTCGGTAAGACGGCCAACAATATCGAGTGTGGCCTCAACGCCGACATCGGCCTGCAGCAGCTCAGTTTCCAGTTCCTCGAGTAGCTCGGCGTCGATTTCCTTGCGTCCCAGGAACAGGCGGCCAATGCCGGACGCCAGCTGGCTGCCGGTGCGGCCCAGGCCCAGCTTGAGACGCTGGAAAACCCCCCCGGTGTCAGGCTCCACACTCACCGCAGCCGGGTCCTGCGAGTTGACGGGAGCGCCGTCAGCCGGGTTGTCCGCCGCGGGTTCAGTCTCGCCAGCGGAGGCCTTCGGCGGTTTGTTGCGACCGAATAATTTCATCGTTACTGCGCGGGGAAAACGCGTATCCTACCACCTATGGATAAAGCACGTTAATGGCCGGCGGGCGATCTCGACAGCGCTCCGCCACCGGCGCCGGTCCGCGCCGAGACGCTATGGCGGAGCGAGGCCAAGCCGGTGTGCTGCGCATTATCGGCGGCCAGTGGCGCGGCCGGAAGCTGCGTTTTCGAGCAGCGCGCGGCCTGCGCCCGACCCCCGACCGGGTGCGTGAAACCCTGTTCAACTGGCTGGCACCCAGTATCCACGAGGCGCGTTGCCTGGACCTGTTTGCCGGCAGCGGTGCCCTGGGCCTGGAGGCGTTGTCGCGCGGTGCTGCGTCGGTGCGCTTTGTCGACAACAACACAGCCAGCCTGGCACGCATTGAGGAGCACCTCGCGTCGCTGGATTGTGCGCGCGGCAACTGTCAGGCTGGGGACGCCCTGCGGCTACTCGGCAAAGAAGCCTCTCCTTTTGACATCGTGTTCCTCGACCCACCCTTCGAGCAGGGTCTGCTAGAGCCCACCGCTCAGGCACTGGAGACCGGTGGCTGGCTGGCGCCCGAGGCCTTCATCTACCTGGAAGCGGGCATTCGTGAAGCGCCACCGAATCTGCCGGGCAACTGGCAGCCGCACAGGGAAAAAACTATGGGGGACGTGCGCTTCAGCCTGTTTGTGCGCGCCGGGCAATTTGTTTAGCATGCGAGCCCATGAAGCGCGTCATCTACCCCGGCACCTTTGACCCGATTACCAATGGCCACGTCGACCTCGTCGAACGCGCTGGTCGCCTGTTCGACAATGTGCTGCTGGCGATTGCCGACAGCCCCAAGAAGAAACCCCTGTTTACCCTGGAGGAGCGTGTCGAGCTGTGCCGCGTGGCCCTGGCACACGTCGACAATGTCGAGGTGTGTGGTTTCAGCAACCTGCTCACCGATTTTGCCCGTAGCCGCGGCGCCAACGCGGTGCTGCGGGGTCTTCGCGCGGTGTCTGATTTTGAGTACGAGTTCCAGCTCGCCAATATGAACCGGGCGTTGTACCCGGAGTTCGAATCCATCTTCCTGACGCCGTCGGAACACCTGTCCTATATCTCATCGTCTCTGGTGCGAGAGATCGCCTCCCTCAACGGCGAGATTTCCCCGTTCGTGCCGGCCAATGTCGGCGAAGCACTGGCAGCCAGGTTCAGCGGCCAGGCGGCTATTCTGAAGTCCTAACTCTGGCACTGCCGGCAGTACACGGTACTGCGCTGGCCGAGGCGGGTTTCAGTGAGCATTTCACCACAGCGGGGGCAGGGTTCGCCGCCGTGATCGTAGACATTGAGTTGCTGGCGAAAGTAACCGGGCTTGCCGTCCCCGCCGACAAAGTCGCGCAGGGTGGTGCCGCCCTGTTCAACCGCGGCGGCCAGCACCTGGCGAATCGCCGCGACCAGGGCCTCGTATCGGGGCCGTGATACCCGCCCGGCACCACGCCCCGGTCGCAGGCCCGCCAGGAACAGAGCCTCGTTGGCGTAGATATTGCCGACCCCGACCACCACCTTGCTGTCCATGATGAAAGCCTTAAGGGGTGCCTTGCGTCCCCGCGAGCGCCGGTAAAGATAATCCGCGGTGAATTCACTCCCCAGGGGCTCCGGCCCCAACTCGGACAGCAGGAAGTGCTGCAAGGGGTCTTCGAGGCTCCACAGCATACAACCAAAGCGGCGCGGGTCGTTATAGCGGAGGATCTTGCCTGACCCCAGCACGATATCCACATGGTCGTGCTTTTGCGGTAGCTCGGCTGCTGTCAGCACCCGCAGGGACCCCGACATGCCCAGATGCGAGATCAGTGTTCCTGAATCCGTGCGGAAAAGTAAGTACTTACCTCTGCGCTCAATGTCATGAATCTCCGCGCCTGGCAGGAAGCGGGTCAGTTCTTCGGGGATGGGCCAGCGCAGACGCCGATCGCGGACTTCCACCGATTCCACTACCTCGCCCTTCGCGTGGGGCAGGATTCCGCGCCGGGTGGTCTCAACTTCGGGCAATTCAGGCATAACTTCGTCGATTGTGGAGGCATCTTGCTTAGATGCCACTATTTCGTTCTATTCCGCTATGAAGGGAGCTGCAAATAGAGCCAGCTCAAAATGTTGCTATCGTCCGCGAAAATGCTGCCAACGTGCCGTGCGAGCCCTCGTTTCCCGCCAAAATCGGCGGGCAAATCCGGGCGTATCGCGGACCAATAGGCTTCTCCATCAGTAAGCATAACCCGAACGGCAACCAAAAACGGCGTTGTGAGCTGTTTCTACTGGCTGAGATAATCGCGCTCCCGGGCAGGTGGCACAAAGTCTACAGCCGAAGTGTTTCAGCCAGGCACAAAAAAGCCCGCCGTAGCGGGCTTCTCACAGTAAGCAAGGGCTTACTTAATCTTGGATTCCTTGTACATGACGTGCTTGCGAACCACCGGATCGTACTTCTTCATTTCCATCTTGTCCGGGGTGTTACGCTTGTTCTTGTCCGTCGTGTAGTAGTGACCGGTGCCCGCGGAGGATACCAGCTTGATTTTCTCTCTCATCGCTCTAGTCCTTCTCTATTCTGTGCTGTCGTCTGCGCTGTCAGTCGCCAGGCCGGGCTGCAGCCTCAGACCTTCTCGCCACGGGCACGGATATCGGACAGCACCTGCTCGATACCCTTCTTGTCGATGATGCGCATGCCTTTGCTGGAAACCCGCAGGCTGACAAAGCGCTTCTCTGACTCCACCCAGAAACGGTGCTGGTGGAGGTTCGGCAGGAACCGACGCTTGGTCCGGTTCTTGGCGTGGGATACATTGTTTCCGGTTATCGGGCGCTTGCCGGTAACCTGACATACTCTGGCCATGATTCTCACTCTCAATGGCAGCGGTTCAACCGCGCTGAATTCGGGAAATATCGGGGTGGGGCGCCTGGCGCCGGGGACCCCGCAAAACGAGCGCGACTTTATACCAGAAGGCCTTGGGCAAGGCAAGCACTCTCGCTTTAAATTCAATGGCTTGCGTGTTGCTGAGGCGGCCCGCGCGGCATCTGCTAGAGCAGGCCGTCTTCCGCGAAGGAAAAGGTGCAGCCACGGCCCACAATAATATGGTCCAGTACCCGGATATCCACCAACGCCAGTGCCGCTTGCAGGCGCTCGGTGATGCGCCGGTCCGCGACGCTGGGCTCGGCCACCCCGGAAGGGTGATTGTGGGCAAAGATCACCGCTGCAGCCTCCAACTGCAGGGCCCGGCGCAGCACCACCCGGGGATAGACCGCGGCGCCGTCGAGGGTACCGAGGAACAGGTCTTCGCAGCAGATCAGTGCATGCTGGGCATTGAGGAACAGGCAGCAGAACACTTCGCGGGAGGGGTCCCGCAGGTGATTCTGCAGGAAATGCCGGGTGCGCGCCGGGCTCGACATCACCGCGCCCTGCTGCAGTTCTTCCATGGCATGGCGCCGGGCCAGCTCCACCGCGGCCTGCAGCTGGGCGAACTTCGCCACACCCATACCGGGTTCGGTGGCGAGATCGTCGAAGCTGGCGTTGAGCAGGCCGTGCCAGCCGCCGAAGCGCAGCAGTAATGCACTGGACAGCTCCATCACGCTGCGCCCGGCGCCGCCGGTGCCCAGCAGGATGGCAAGCAGCTCCGAGTCGGAAAGCGCGGTGCCTCCGCGCGCTAGCATTTTTTCCCGCGGACGCTCTGCCGCGGGTAAATCGGGTAAGCGCATGGTCTCCTCCCTGAGATCCTGGCTCTGTGTCAAATCCATTGACTGGATGCTATCTTTATTGGCCAGAAATTACGCTTGGTCAAGGCCATGGGCCGTCTGTATAACCGCAATGTGCTGCTAGGGGTGACCGGTGGCATCGCAGCCTACAAATCCGCGCAACTGATACGCGACCTTCGGGAGGCGGGCGCCACCGTTCGCGTGGTAATGACCCACGGTGCCACGGAGTTCATCACCCCCCTCACCTTGCAGGCGCTGTCGGGCCAGCCGGTGCATCTGGAGTTGCTGGACGCCGAGGCAGAAGCCGGCATGGGCCACATTGAGCTGGCGCGCTGGGCGGACCTGGTGCTGGTGGCACCGGCTACCGCGGATTTCCTCAGCCGGCTGGCGCAGGGCCGCGCCGACGACCTGCTGACCACGCTCTGCCTGGCGACCCCGGCGCCGCTGCTGGTGGCACCCGCTATGAACCAGGGTATGTGGCGCGACGCCGCCACCGGCGCCAATATCGAGCTGCTGGCCAGCCGCGGCGTGCATATCACCGGCCCGTCCGAGGGCTCCCAGGCCTGTGGCGATGTAGGCCCGGGCCGACTGCAGGAACCCGCGGAGATCGTCGCCGCGGCCCAGGGCCTGTTTGCGGCCGGAGTTCTGGATGGGCTGCGGGTCACGGTTACCGCCGGCCCCACCCGCGAGGCACTGGACCCGGTGCGCTATATCAGCAACCACAGCTCGGGCAAGATGGGTTTTGCCATCGCCAGGGCGGCCGCAGAGGCGGGAGCCCTGACCACGCTCATCAGCGGTCCGGTGGCGCTGGAAACCCCGGAATCTGTGAACCGAATCGAAGTTACCAGTGCAGTGGAGATGTACGATACGGCGTTGGCACAGATGGGCCAGTGCGATATTTTCGTGGGCTGTGCCGCCGTGGCAGACTATCGCCCAGCCCAAAGCCAGCTACAGAAAATAAAAAAGGGGCAGGAAACCATGCAGCTAGAGCTGGTCCGCAACCCGGACATCATCGCGGCTGTCGCCGCCCACAGCCAAAGGCCGTTTACGGTTGGATTCGCGGCGGAGACGCAGGATGTACTCGAGTACGCCCGCAACAAGATGCAAGACAAGCAGCTGGATATGATAGTGGCCAACGACGTGGCCAGGGACGACGCCGGCTTCAACAGCGACCAGAATGCCGCCACCCTGCTGTGGGCAGACGGCTGCCTCGAAGTACCGCTGACCACCAAGGGCGAGCTGGCCCGGCAGTTAGTGGATACCATCGCGGGGCGATGGCGCCAGGGCAAGGGGAAACACAAGGGAAAGGTAGCCTGACCGCGGGTAGAAACTGACTCTGGAATGCAACAGCACGATGGCTAAGAAGAACAAGGACGAAGAACTCAGCGCCGAGGTGACACAGGGCATCCTGGGGGGTAGCAACTACCTGCAGCGGGTCTGGCTGTATTCGCTGCTGGGTATCCTGCTGCCGTTGCTGGCCGGTTTTGCCTTTTTGCTGGTGGTGCGAGACACCTCGCTGCAGGAGCAGCAAGTCACCCGCGCCGCGCGCAGCCTGGCGGTGCAGCAGGCAGCGCAAATCGAACAGCAACTCATCCAGTTCCAGGGGCGTCTGCAGGCCGCGTCCAACGCACCGCTGGCATTGTCAGCCATCGCTTCCGGCCGCGAGGAAGACCTCGTGCTGGTGGAAAAAGCCATGTTGGACTACTTCCCGGGTGTAGCCACGCTGCGGCTTATCGCCCTGGGTGAGCTCGGCACAGCGGCTATCGAGGCCAGCGACGTTGGGCTTCGCAACCATATTGAGCTGGACCTCGTGCGGCGCACCTCCGAGGGGGAGTCGGTGACGCCGGAGTCCTACCAGTTTGAGGGTCGCTGGCTGACCTCGCTGGCGCGCAGCGTGCAGCATCCGCGCCAGCCCGACCGCCGTGCGGTAATCCTGGCGACCCTGGATAACGCCGTGTTCGCCGAAAGCCTCGCCGCCATTGGTGCCGAGCTGGGCCGCAGCAGCCTGTTCCAGATCTTCGATGGCGGCGGATTCAACAATACCAGCGAGATCGCCGCCACCGGCAATGGTGCCGCCCAGGCATACGCCGCGGACGCCAACCTGAACAAGGGCACCTGGCGGGTGCAATTCACGCCCTCGGCACAGATGCTCAGTCTCTATCAGGTCAGCAGCACGCCGCTGCTGGTTGTCATGGCGGTGCTGCTATTCGCTGCGCTGGCCGCCATGGTGGTTTTCCTGCTGGCGATGCAGCGCAAGCTGGGTGAAGAAGTGGAGCAGATCCTCGCCGGCGCCGAACGCAAGGCATCCTACACCGTCTCCCTGCCGGCCCTGTTGCCCCTGGCTCGCCAGCTGCGTCGGATGACCCTGCAGCAGGCCAACCAGCTCGGACCACGTGGCGCCGCCACACCGGCCGGCAGCGCGGCGCCGGCCACATCAGCGGAGGAGAGCGACGCGCAGGTGGCAGCCGAGGCGACGGCGTCAACACCCGCCGCACCTGCCGTCCCGGACCATATTTTCCGGGCTTATGATATCCGCGGCAT
>JANQLM010000103.1 GCA_028280635.1 Halieaceae bacterium
TGCCAGTGCCGGCATGGAAGACATGTTCGGCGGCCCGGTGGCGGACGTGGCCGATGGCGATGTCTACGCCAACTACCGCGGCGCCCGGCCCTGGTCACCCAAGATCACCCTGGCCGGCGAGAAGGAAACCCTGGGCCTGTGGATTACCGGCCACCCCTTCGACGAGTACGAGGCCGAGTTGCGCAAGATTGCGCCTACCCGCATCCAGGAACTGCGCCCGGATGGGTCCCGCAACCAGGTGGTCACCGGCCTGGTGGTGGCCATGCGCACCATGAAAACGAAACGCGGCGATACCATGGCGGTACTCAGCATCGACGACCGCAGCGCCCGCATGGAAGTCACCCTGTTTGGAGACGTCTACAGCGAGTACCGCGAGTTGCTGCAGAAAGACGCCATTCTTATCCTTGAAGGCTCGGTCGCCAATGACGACTACTCGGGCGCGCTCGGCATGCGCGCCAACAGCGTGCGCAGCCTCGAACAGGCGCGGCAGTCGGCGCGCGCCGAACTCACTATCGAAGTCACCGCCGACCTGGTCGACGAGGCCTTCGCCGAACGCATCCACCACCTGCTGGAGCGCGCCGGCGAAGGCCAGTGCCCGGTGGCCTTCTGGTACTGCCAGCCCGACAATCGCGCCCGCCTGCCCCTGGGTGAGCGCTGGCGCGTCAGCCCCACCGACGACCTCATCCAACAACTCCAGGAATTCTGCGGCCCCGGCAAGGTCACCCTCAGCTACCCCGCCTGACACACGCCCCAGCGCGTGTCTTTGTGCACCATCAGCCTGGTTGGCCAGGTGACATGGTTTCCCACGGAAACCACATCACCTGTCCCTGGTGCGGCGGGGCATGTGCCACTCGCTTGAATCACCGCTTTTTTGGGCTAGCTGGATTAGGCGCTGCGGAGTCTTGGGGTACCGGGACGATTGATGTGCTTTCCGTGGGAAAGCATGTCGATCGGCCAACCCTCCAGCTACCTCAAGAATTGTCACGGGTTCAAACCACATGGGCCGATTGAGGCGCATCAAGAAACCATCAATCGCGGCTAGTTGAGGTCATGGGCAACTCCTATGCTGGGGGCCTATGAATTCTAGCTACAAAGCAATCCCCACCACCGGTGAGCCGGCAGCGCTTGGGCCGGGGCGTGCCAATGCCTGGCTGGACCTGCTGCAGGGGGTGTCCGGCGCGGTGCTGGTGGCGTTTATGTGGGTGCATATGTTCCTGGTGTCCAGCATCCTGCTGGGCAAGGACGCCATGTACACCGTGACGCGGATGCTGGAGGGGGAGTTCCTGTTTGGCCGCCCCTACCCGGCGCTGGTTAGCGCGGTGGCGGTAACGGTGCTGGCGATCTTCCTGGTGCACGCCCTGGTGGCGGTCTGGAAACTGCCGGGCAGTTACCGTCAGTACCGCGTGTTCTGGCACCACAGCCGTGGATTGCGCCACACCGATACCACCCTGTGGCTGGTGCAGGTGGTGACCGGGCTGGTGCTGATGTTTACCGCCACTATCCATCTCTACGACATGATCATGCATCCCTCGATGATCGGACCCCACGCCTCGTCGGCGCGGGTCTACGGCGGCACCTGGCTGCTCGACCTGGTGCTGATGTTTGCGGTGGAAGTGCACGCCGGGATTGGTATCTACCGACTGATTATCAAGTGGGACCTGTTTGGCCTGACGCGACGGCGCGAGCTGTTGCGTCGGGTCGTGACCGGGATCGTATTGTTTTACCTTGTCCTGGGCAGCTTTACCTTCGCGGCTTATCTCAAGATCGGCGCCGAGCCGGCGGTGCAGGCCGGTGAGCGTTACGTGCCGAGCTGGCAGCAGGGTGCTCACTGATGGAAATCATCCACACCGATGTGCTGGTGATTGGCGGTGGCCTGGCGGGCCTGCGGGTTGCCATCGGTGCGCGTCGCCGCGGCCATGACGCGATCGTCCTGAGCCTCGTGCCGCCCAAGCGCTCCCATTCGGCGGCAGCCCAGGGCGGCATGCAGGCCAGCCTCGCCAACAGCCTGAAGGCGCGCGGTGACAACGAAGATGTGCACTTCGCCGACACGGTGCGGGGCAGCGACTGGGGGGCGGACCAGGACGTAGTGCGCATGTTCGTGCATACCGCGCCGAAGGCGGTGCGTGAGCTGGCGGCCTGGGGAGTGCCCTGGAACCGTGTCAAACGCGGCCCCCATCGCGCCATTATCAACGGCCAGGCGGAAACCCTGGTGGAGTCCGACGCGGCCCACGGCCTGATCGATGCCCGCGACTTCGGTGGCACCCGCAAATGGCGCACCTGCTATGTGGCGGACGGCACCGGGCACTCCATGCTCTATGCCATGAGCGACCAGGCCATTGCCCGCGATATTCCCGTGCACGAGCGCGCCGAGGCGCTGGTCCTGCTGCATGCCGACGGGCGCTGCTACGGCGCCATCGTCCGCGACCTGGTCACCGGCCGGCTGCGCGCCTACCTCGCACGCGCCACCTGTATCGCCAGCGGTGGCTTCGGGCGCATCTACCGAGTGTCTACCAATGCGGTGATCAACGAGGGCATCGGCGCCGCCATTGCCCTGGAGACCGGCGCCACCCCGCTGGGCAACATGGAGGCCGTGCAGTTTCATCCCACCGGTATTTTCCCGGCGGGCATCCTGGTCACAGAGGGCTGCCGCGGGGACGGCGGTCTGCTGTTGGATGGTGATGAGTACCGTTTCATGCCCGATTACGAGCCGGAGAAGCGTGAGCTGGCCTCCCGGGACGTGGTGTCGCGGCGCATGGAGCAGCATATAGCCGAGGGCAAGGGCGCCCGTACCCGCTTCGGAGAACACCTGTGGCTGGATATCCGGCTGCTGGGGGCAGCCCATATCGATTCCCGCCTGCGCGAAGTGAAGGAAATCTGTCGCTACTTCCTGGGCATCGACCCGTCCCGGGAGTTGATCCCGGTGCGCCCGGCCCAGCACTATTCCATGGGCGGCATCCGTACCGACTACCGGGGCGAGAGCACGGGGCTCAAAGGGCTGTTCGCCGCGGGCGAGGCGGCCTGCTGGGACATGCACGGTTTCAACCGCCTCGGCGGCAACTCGGTGGCCGAGACCGTGGTGGCCGGCATGCTGGTGGGCGAGTACATCGCCGACTGGTGCGATTCGCCGGACAGTGATTTCCGGGCCTCCACGGCCCTGGTCCGCGAGCAGGGCGGCGCCGTGGCCGACCGCCTGGAGGCCATCGCCGAAAGCGGCGGTCGCGAGAACCCTTTCGAGATTCTGCGCCTGATGCAGGAAACCATGACCGACAAGGTCGGCATCTTCCGTAGCGGTGAGCGCCTGCAGGAGGCCGTGACCACGCTGCAGTCGCTACTGGCGCGTTGCCGGGATATCGGCCTGCGTACCCAGGTGCGGGGTGCCAACCCGGAGCTCGCCGCCGCCTACCGGGTGGAGAAAATGCTCAAGCTGGCGCTGTGCGTCAGTGCCGGGGCGCTGGCCCGCACGGAGAGCCGCGGCGCCCACTACCGCGAAGATTTCCCGCGCCGGGATGACGCCCAGTGGTTATCCCGCACCCTGTCCACCTGGCCGGGGCCCGAGGCGAATGCCCCCACACTCGACTACCAGCCGCTGGATGTAATGGCCATGGAGCTGCCGCCCGGCTGGCGCGGCTACGGTGCCAAGGACCACATTGAGCACCCTGACACCGGGCGGCGCCAGCAACAGGTGGAGGCAGTGCAACAGCAACACAGCGACCGCTTTGAACGCCAGCGCGCGCTGCTGTCCTTCGAGTCCCTGCTGCCGGAGCGCTTCCAGGGTCGCAATGAGCGACTGGCGGAAGCGAAGGAGGGCGCCGCATGAGCGAGCTGATTGCCCGCGAGCGACGCCAGCTGGAACTGCGCGTCCTGCGTTACAACCCCCGGTACCCGGATGCCACCCCCGCTTTCCAGAGCTACTTCCTGGAAGAGGCGGACGCCATGACCCTGTTCATCGCGCTCAATGAAATCCGCGAGCAGCAGGATCCCAGCCTCCAGTTCGATTTTGTCTGCCGGGCCGGTATCTGCGGCAGTTGCGGGATGCTGATTAACGGCAAGCCGGGGCTGGCCTGCCGTACTCTGACCGCTGACCTGCCCGCGTGCATCAACCTGGCGCCGCTGCCGGGCTTCGAGCTGATCGCCGATCTCTCGGTAAACACCGGCAAGTGGATGCGGGCCATGAGCGAGCGCCTGGAAACCTGGCTGCATGCCGCCGGCGATGACCCCGACATCGACAGCCTGGAGCCGGTGATGGAGCCCGAGCTCGCCCAGGAGATCTATGAACTGGAGCGCTGCATCGAGTGCGGTTGCTGTATTGCCGC
This sequence comes from Halieaceae bacterium, assembly GCA_028280635.1. GTDB lineage: Bacteria > Pseudomonadota > Gammaproteobacteria > Pseudomonadales > Halieaceae > JANQIO01. Next base: position 4,314 of record JANQLM010000103.1, read on the forward strand.
CTGCGGCACCATCCAGATGCGTGAGGACTTTGCCGGCGCCGTGGGCCTCAACAAGCTGGCCAGGTTGCGCCTGGATCCGCGGGATACCCGGGGCGACGCTGACTTCTACGAGCTGGTGGGTGATGAGGACGGCGTGTTCGGCTGCATGAGCCTGCTTGGCTGTGAGGATAGCTGTCCCAAGGACCTGCCGCTGGGCACCCAGATCGCCTGGTTGCGGCGGCGCATGGTGGCCAGCACGCTGGGCTGACTCTCCGCCCCGGCGGACGACTTTATCTGTGAAAAATTCAGTCCTTACGCGGGCTTAGGGATTATCGTGTACACTTGGCCGCCTTACACCCCTATAGGCCCGCACACCCGCAATGAACCCGAATTTCCTGGACTTTGAACAGCCTATTGCTGAACTCGAGGTGAAAATCGAGGAGCTGCAGCTGGTCGGTTCGGACAACGACATCAACATCGGCGACGAGATCGCCAAGCTCCGGGAGAAAAGCACCCGGCTGACCGAGAAGATTTACGCGGGCCTCAGCGCCTGGGATATTGTCAAAGTCGCCCGTCATCCCCAGCGCCCCTACACCATGGACTACCTGCCGCGGGTGTTCACCGAGTTCGACGAGCTGCACGGCGACCGCCACTTTGCCGATGACAAGGCGATTGTCGGCGGCGTGGCCAGGCTGGCGGGCAAGCCGGTGATGGTCATCGGCCAGGAGAAGGGGCGCAATGTACAGGACAAGGTGTCCCGCAACTTCGGCATGCCCAAGCCCGAGGGTTATCGCAAGGCCCTGCGGCTTATGGAGCTGGCGGAGCGCTACAGCCTACCGGTGATTACCCTGATCGATACGCCCGGGGCCTACCCGGGTATCGACTCCGAGGAGCGCGGCATCTCCGAGGCCATCGCCCAGAATCTGGCGGTGATGTCGCGGCTGCGTACCCCGATTGTCTCGGTGGTCATCGGTGAGGGCAGCTCCGGCGGCGCCCTGGGTATCGGCGTCGGCGATCACCTCGCCATGCTCCAGTACTCTACCTATTTCGTCATTTCCCCCGAGGGCTGCGCCAATATCATCTGGAAGACCTCGGAGAAGGCCCCCGATGCCGCCCAGGCCATGGGCGTAACCTCCAGCGTCTTGCAGGAGCTGGGCATTGTCGACGCCACCATCGAGGAGCCCCTGGGCGGCGCCCACCGCGATGTAGACCTGACGGCCGGTCGCATCCAGGAACACCTGGTGCGGGAGCTCGAGCGCCTGCAGGCGGTGCCGCTGGACGAGATGCTGGAGGCGCGCTACCAGCGCCTGCTGTCCTACGGCAACTGAGTAGCCCGGGTCCGGTGACCCTCAACGCAGACACTCTCTGGCCCGCACTGGAACCCTGGTGCGGGGCTGCTCACTGGTGGCTGGGTCTCAGCGGCGGGCTGGACTCCTGCCTGCTGCTGAGCCTGCTGGCGGAACTGCGTGATGCTCCTGACCGCCAGCTACCCGGGCTGACCGCAATTCATGTCGACCATCAATTGCATCCCGACTCCGGTCGCTGGGCAGGGCACTGTGCCGCACTCTGCAAAGCACTGTCCGTGCCGCTGGAAACTCGCCGGGTCGACGTCGAGCCCGGCGGCGAGGGGCTGGAGGCTGCGGCCCGCCGTGCCCGCTACGAGGTTTTTGAGAGCCTGGTGCAGGCGGATGGCCTGCTGTTGCTGGCCCACCATCTCGACGACCAGGTCGAGACTTTTTTCCTGCGGCTGATGCGTGGTGCCGGTGCCCGGGGTTTGTCGGGTATGCCCGCTTCCCGCCCCCTCCGGTCAGGCCATGTGCTTCGGCCCTTGCTGCCCCACTCCCGGGTGGAGCTCGAGGTATGCGCGGCGCAGCGTGGACTGCAGTGGGTCGAGGACCCGTCCAACACCGACATCGATCTCGACCGAAACTTCCTGCGCCTGCGCCTGCTACCGGTATTGGCTGAGCGCTGGCCTGGTTACCGGGACGCGGTTGCCGCAAGCATGGCGTCGCTGGCCGACGCCGAGCTGACGCTGGCAGCAGTGGATGAAGCCCGGTTGGCGCCCGCCCGTGGCAAGGCTTTTGGCGCCCCGCTGTTGGCGCTGGACCGGCTGCCGCTGGATTCCGAGTTGGCGCTGGGGCGGCTGTTGCGACGCTGGCTGGAGCAGGAAGGCGCGGCCCTGCCCTCGCGCGCCCGCCTGCTCGAGTTTTGTCGCCAACTGCAATCCGCTGCGGAAGACAGCCTGCCCGCGTTGCAGCTCGGCGACCGGGTGCTGCGGCGCTACCGGCAGCAACTCTACCTGGTGCCGGCCCCGTCTGACCTACCCGCCGAACAGGCCCTGTCTCCCGGGGAAGTGCTGGTGCATCCGGGTTGGGGGCGACTGGCGCTGGCGCCCGCGGAGTCCGGTCTGGCGCTGCCCGCAGGCGGTGCCTGGCAACTGCGCTGGCGTAGCGGTGGTGAGCGCTGCCGCCCGCTGGGCCGGGACTACGGCCAGGCCCTGAAGCAGCTACTGCAGGAGCGCGGCGTTCCGCCCTGGGTTCGAGAGCGCCTGCCCCTGCTCTACGACGGAGAGGAGCTGGCGGCGGTAGCGGATCTCTGGGTCTGTGAGGGGCACCAGGCGCGGTCGCCGGCGCCGGCCTACCAGGTGGTCTGGGAGCCCTCGCCCGGTCCAGTTTGATTGAGCGGCTATGGCCTTTCTGTTATCCTGACGTCCCATCTTTTGCAGGGCCGTGCAAAGCCGGTTACCGCGCAACTCAGAACCCTCCAGACCCCCGGCATTCGCTGTTTTGGGGTGTATTTTCAGGGGCGGGCAGTGGGCAGCGGTCACCAGGGTGAGTCCACAGTACCGGCATCGAAACACGTAATACATTGCTGAGGTCCAGCCCCAGGCTGGCGCCGTTGCAATGGCATGCAAGGGCATGCAAAGGCATGGAAAGGACATTATGACGCGCTACGTCTTCGTCACTGGCGGTGTGGTTTCTTCATTGGGTAAGGGCATCGCCGCGGCATCGCTGGCGGCCATCCTCGAGGCCCGCGGCCTCAAGGTCACGCTCTTAAAGCTCGATCCCTATATCAACGTAGACCCGGGCACCATGAGCCCCTTCCAGCACGGCGAGGTGTTTGTCACCGATGACGGTGCCGAGACCGATCTGGACCTGGGCCACTACGAGCGCTTCACCCGCTCGACCATGAGCCGCGCCAATAATTTCACTACCGGCCGTGTCTACGACACGGTGCTGCGCAACGAGCGCCGAGGCGACTACCTGGGCGCCACCATCCAGGTGATTCCGCACATCACCGACGAGATCAAACGAAGGGTGCTGGCGGGGGGTGGCGATGCCGATATCGCCGTGGTGGAAATCGGCGGCACCGTCGGCGACATCGAAAGCCTGCCGTTCCTGGAAGCTGCCCGTCAGCTCAAGGTGGAGCTGGGCAGCGCCCGCGCCATGCTCATGCACCTTACCCTGGTGCCGTATATTGCTGCCGCAGGTGAGATCAAGACCAAGCCCACCCAGCACTCGGTCAAGGAGCTGCGCTCCATCGGCCTGCAGCCGGATGTGTTGCTGTGCCGCTGTGAAATCGAGGTCGAAGAGGGTGCACGCAAGAAGATCGCCCTGTTTACCAACGTCGAGGAGCGCGCCGTCATCCCGCTGCTGGACGCCGACAGCATTTACGAAATCCCCGCCATGCTGCACGGCCAGCAACTGGACTCCATTGTCATCGAGCGCTTCGGCCTGGACTGCCCGCAGGCTGATCTCGCTGAATGGGACGAGGTCCTGCGCGGCGAAATCGAGGCGGACAAGGATGTCACCGTGGCCATGGTCGGCAAGTACATGGACCTGCTGGATGCCTACAAGTCGCTGAACGAGGCGCTTAAACATGCCGGCATCCAGACCCTGTCCCGGGTCAACATCCAGCACATCGATTCCGAACGCATCGAAGAGGAGGGCGTTGGTCTGCTTGAACACGCGGATGCCATCCTGGTGCCCGGTGGCTTCGGTGAGCGCGGGTTTGAAGGCAAGATCATGGCGGCCCGTTACGCCCGCGAGAACGGCGTGCCTTATCTGGGTATCTGCCTGGGCATGCACGTCGCCATGGTGGAGTACGCCCGCAATGTGGCTGGACTTGAGGACGCCCACAGCACCGAGATGGAGCGCGCCACGCCGCACCCCATTATCGCCCTGATTACCGAGTGGCAGGCAGCTGATGGCACTGTGGAGAAGCGCAGCGAGGAATCCGACAAGGGCGGCACCATGCGCCTGGGCGGCCAGCCCTGCCACCTGGTGGAGGGCTCGGTGTCCCGCGAGCTGTACGCCCAGGAGACGATCGTCGAGCGTCACCGCCACCGCTATGAGGTCAACAACAACTACGTGCCCAAGCTCGAAGAGGCCGGGCTGCGTATTGTCGGTTGGTCCGGTGACCACTCCCTGGTGGAAATGATTGAAATTCCCGACCACCCCTGGTTCGTCGCCTGCCAGTTCCACCCGGAGTTCACCTCCCGGCCCCGCGGCGGCCACCCCCTGTTTACCGGCTTCGTGCAGGCGGCGCTGAAGCTGCGCGAAAGCCGCGACGCTGACCCCGCCGAGGAAGTCGCGTGATCGACACCCAAACCGAAGTGGTAATCGCGGATGGAATTCGCGTTGCCAATGGGCTACCTTTTGTCCTGTTCGGTGGCATCAATGTGCTGGAGTCCCGCGACCTGGCGATGCAGGCCGCCGAGCACTACAAGGAAGTGACCACAAGGCTGGGTATTCCCTACGTGTTCAAGGCGTCCTGGGACAAGGCCAACCGCTCGTCCATTCATTCTTTCCGCGGCCCGGGCCTGGAAGAGGGCATGAAGATCATGGCCGAGGTGAAAGCCCAGTTCGACGTACCGCTGATTACCGACCTGCACGAACCCGATCAGGCGCAGCCGGTGGCCGAGGTCTGTGACGTGATCCAGCTCCCGGCCTTCCTCGCACGCCAGACCGATCTGGTGCAGGCCATGGCCGCCACCGGGGCCGTTATCAACGTCAAGAAGCCGCAGTTCCTCAGCCCTGGCCAGATGGGCAACATCGTCGAGAAGATCAATGAGTGCGGCAACCGCCAGGTGATTCTGTGCGAGCGCGGCACCCAGTTCGGTTACGACAACCTGGTGGTGGACATGCTCGGTTTCCGGGTTATGAAGCAGGCGGCCGGCGATGCCCCGGTGATCTTCGACGTCACCCATGCCCTGCAGTGCCGCGATCCACTGGGAGCCGCCTCCGGTGGTCGCCGCGAGCAGGTGGCCGAGCTGGGGCGAGCGGGCCTGGCGGCCGGGCTGGCGGGCCTGTTCCTGGAAGCCCACCCGGACCCGGACAAGGCCATGTGCGACGGCCCCAGCGCACTGCCCCTTAGCAAGCTGGAGCCATTCCTGGCGCAGATGCAGGCCGTTGATCAGTTGGTAAAATCCTTCTCACCATTAGATATCCAATAACACCTCGTCTTTACGGAGAAACACCATGAGCACTATCGCAGACGTGCGGGGCTATGAAGTCCTGGATTCGCGCGGCAACCCCACCGTACAGGCGGACGTGGTCCTTGAATCCGGCGCCGTCGGCAGCGCCTGCGCGCCGTCGGGTGCTTCCACCGGTTCCCGGGAGGCCCTTGAACTGCGCGATGGCGACGCTGCACGCTATCTCGGCAAAGGCGTGCTGACCGCGGTAGGCAACGTCAACGGCCCGATACGTGACGTGCTGCTGGGCCATGATGCCCGCGACCAGTCCGGCCTCGACCAGGCCATGCTTGCCGCCGACGGCACCGACAACAAGGCACAGTTGGGCGCCAATGCCATCCTGGCCGCCTCCCTGGCCGCCGCCCGGGCCGCGGCAGAAGACAAGGGGATGCCCCTCTACCAGCACATCGCCGAGCTGAACGGCACCGACACGCTGACCATGCCGGTGCCGATGATGAATATCCTCAACGGTGGCGAACACGCGGATAACAACGTGGACATCCAGGAATTCATGGTCCAGCCGGTGGGCGCGACCAGCTTTGCCGAGGCGCTGCGCACCGGTGCGGAAATCTTCCACCACCTGAAAAAGGTGCTCTCTGCCCAGGGCCTCAATACCGCGGTGGGGGATGAGGGCGGTTTCGCCCCCAATCTGCCCTCCAACGAGGCGGCGCTGGCAGTGATCGCCGAGGCCGTAGCCAACGCCGGCTACAGCCTGGGCGACGATGTGACCCTGGCACTGGACTGTGCGGCTTCGGAATTCTACCGGGACGGCAAGTACGACCTGGCTGGCGAAGGCAAGCAGTATGACAGCGCCGAGTTCGCCGACTACCTGGCGGAACTGGCGAACAAGTACCCGATCATCAGCATCGAAGACGGCATGGATGAAAGCGACTGGGACGGCTGGAAAGTGCTGACCGACAAGATCGGCGACAAGGTCCAGCTGGTGGGTGACGACCTGTTCGTGACCAATACCAGGATTCTCAAGCGCGGCATTGATGAGGGCATTGGCAACTCCATTCTCATCAAGTTCAACCAGATCGGCAGCCTCACGGAAACCCTGGAGGCTATCCGCATGGCCCGCGAGGCCGGCTTCACCGCGGTGATATCCCATCGCTCCGGGGAAACCGAGGACACCACCATCGCCGACCTGGCGGTGGCAACTGCCGCCGGGCAAATCAAGACCGGCTCCCTGTGCCGTTCAGACCGGGTGGCCAAGTACAACCGCCTGCTGCGTATCGAGGCCGAGCTACATGGCATGGCCGCCTACCGCGGCCGGGCCGAGTTTCGCGCCTAGCGTGAGGCCTGCCAGTCGCGGGACCGGGCCGGCACGATGAAGTGGCTGGCTTTGGGACTCGCGATCCTGTTGCTGGCATCGCAATACCGGCTCTGGTTTGCCGACGAGGGCAGCCTGGCGGAACTGCACCGGCTGCAGCAGGAAATCGAACAGCAGCAGGTGCGCAACGCCGAGTTGGAGGCTCGCAACCTGCGCCTGGAGCAGGAGGTGATAGAACTGCAGCAGGGGCTTGAGACCGTGGAGGAGCGCGCACGGCGCGACCTGGGGATGATCCGGGATGGGGAGACCTACTACCAGGTGATTGAGGCGGAGCAGGACAATAAGCGCGATGACCAGCGCTGAATCACGCTACTGGGGCGTGGTGCCCGCCGCCGGCAGTGGCGCCCGCATGGGCGCAGACTGTCCCAAGCAATACCTTGAACTGAACGGCAGCCCCATCCTCCAGCACACCCTGGACGCCTTGCTGGCCATGCCGCAGCTGCGGGCAGTGGTGGTGGCACTGGCCGAGGATGATAGCCGTTGGGCGGCGCTGCCCGCCGCCCGGGAAGGGCGTATACAGACTACCCTGGGCGGCGCCGAGCGAGCCGACTCGGTACTGGCCTGCCTGCTGGCGCTGGAAGGCCAGGCCGACGCCGCAGACTGGGTATTGGTACACGATGCCGCCCGGCCCTGTGTCAGCCAGGCCGAGCTGGCCAGTCTGATAGAGGCCTTGAAGAATGACCCGGTCGGTGGTCTGCTGGCACTGCCGGTAGCGGAAACCGTCAAGCGTGCGGACGGGGGCCAGCGCGTCGCCGATACGGTGGACCGCACGGACCTCTGGTTGGCCCAGACGCCGCAGATGTTCCGTTACGGGATGCTGCGCGCTGCTCTTGAAGCGGCCGCTGAACAGGGTCTGTCGGTCACCGATGAAGCGTCGGCTCTGGAACAGGCGGGCCATGCGCCGCGGCTGGTGGCGGGCGCTGCGAGCAATATCAAGGTGACGCGACCGGCAGACCTGCCGATGGCGGAACGCTTCCTGGCGTTTCGCG
>JANQLM010000107.1 GCA_028280635.1 Halieaceae bacterium
GAAGGACGTTTACTGGGGCGCCGAAAAGGAATGGCTGGCCGCCAGTGAAAACCGCTTCGCCGACGACTCGGCGGAGAGCCTGGAAAACCCCCTCGCTGCTGTGCATATGGGCCTGATTTACGTGAACCCGGAAGGCCGCGACGGCAAGCCCGACCCGCTCAAGTCCGCGCAGGATGTGCGCGTGACCTTCGCGCGTATGGCCATGAACGACGAGGAAACCGTGGCCCTGACGGCCGGTGGCCACACCGTGGGCAAAGCCCACGGCAACGGTGACGCCGACGCCCTTGGCCCGGAGCCCGAGGGGGCTGCCATCGAAGAGCAGGGCCTCGGCTGGCGCAACCCGAACAGCGACGGTTCCGCCGCCAGCGCCGTGACCAGCGGCCTGGAGGGCGCCTGGACGACCAATCCGATCCAGTGGGACAACGGCTATTTCGAGATGCTGTTCGAACACGAGTGGGAACTGGCCAAAAGCCCGGCGGGTGCCTGGCAGTGGCAGCCTGCCAATATCAGTGAAGAGAACATGCCCACCGACCCCAGCAACCCCGACGAGCGCCGCATGCCCATCATGACCGATGCCGACATGGCGATGATCAAGGATCCGGAGTACCGCAAGATCTCCGAGCGCTTCTACCGGGACCCGGAGTACTTCGCCGAAACCTTTGCCCGCGCCTGGTTCAAGCTGACCCACCGCGACATGGGACCGAAGGCGCGCTATATGGGCCCGGATGTGCCTGCTGAAGACCTGATCTGGCAGGACCCGGTGCCGACCGGCGCCACTGATTACGACGTGGACACGATCAAAGCAAAGCTGGCGGACAGTGGCCTCTCTATCGGCGACATGGTCGCCACTGCCTGGGACAGCGCCCGCACCTTCCGTGGCTCGGACTTCCGTGGTGGCGCCAATGGCGCCCGTATCCGCCTCAGCCCACAGAAGGACTGGCACGGCAACGAGCCCCAGCGCCTGCAGGCGGTACTGGGCGTGATCGAACCGATTGCGGCAGACGCCGGCGCCAGCGTGGCGGACGTCATCGTGATTGCCGGTAATCTCGCTATTGAGCAGGCAGCGAAGGCCGCAGGCGTGGATGTCACCGTACCCTTCACCCCGGGACGCGGCGATGCCAGCGAAGCGCACACCGATGCGGAGTCCTTCGCGCCGCTGGAACCCGTGCACGACGGTTACCGCAACTACCTGAAGGAGCAGTTCAGCGCGGCCCCCGAAGACCTGCTGCTGGACCGTACCCAGTTACTGGGGCTGACCGCGCCGGAAATGACGGTGCTGATCGGCGGCATGCGCGTGCTGGGTACCAACTTCGGTGGCAGCCGGCACGGCGTATTCACCGACCGCGTGGGGCAGTTGAGCAACGACTTCTTCGTCAACCTGACCGATATGGCCTACGAGTGGGTGCCCGCGCAGGGCGATGTGTTCGAACTGCGCGAGCGTAGCTCCGGTGAAGTGAAGTGGACGGCGACCCGCGTTGACCTGGTGTTCGGCTCCAACTCCATCCTGCGCGCCTACAGTGAGCTGTATGCCCAGGATGACGCCAGCGAAAAGTTCGTTCGCGACTTCGTGGCAGCCTGGACCAGGGTAATGGAAGCGGATCTTGTGATCTGAGGTCCGTGGAGGGCACCGGCCGCGCCACCCGGGAAGTGCTCGAGCGCCACCTCACGGTAGCGCTCGAGCCCGAATACATCCACGTGGACGTCACATGAACGGCGCCGGAGGCCCCGGCGTCGCCTGGTCTTTCAGGGACGGGAGCGCTTAGCCCATCTGGGACTGCTGGTAGTTCTGCAGGCCCATTTTTTCGATCAGCTCGAGCTGCTGCTCCAGCCAGAAGGTATGATCTTCCTCGGTGTCGGCCAGCATGCCTTCCAGCAGTTCCCTGGACACGTAGTCCTGCTGCTGCTCACACAGGGCGATGGCTTCCTTGACGGACTCGATCACGGCCAACTCCAGGTCGAGATCGTTCCGCAGCATTTCCGGCACCGTGGAGCCGACCTTAAGCGGCGCGCGGTTGCCCATCTGCGGCACCCCCTCAAGGAACAGGATGCGCCGAATCAGGCCGCTGGCGTGCTGCTTCTCGTCATCCATTTCATGATCGATACGTTCGTACAGTCGATGCAGGCCCCAGTCAGCGAACATCCGGGAATGGATAAAGTACTGGTCCATCGCCGTCAGCTCTCCGGCGAGCAATGCATTTAGCGTATCGATGATCGACTGTTTTCCTTCCATCGCGTTGTCTCCTGGTTTCGCAGCTGTCAGGGTAAGTGAATAGTTCGCGGCCATCACCTCAGAGGGGCAGGCGTAGCCGGCGTATCAGCGGGTTTTTGCGGGACTTTTGATGTGTGTCAGGCGTAGGCGCCGGGTGACTGCCTCGCAGGGGCCTGGCGCCCTACTGGGGCCGATAGCTGACAGACACCCGAAGCTGACGAGGTTCGAATACGTGGTAGTGCACGTCCTCGACGCCGGACGCGGGCTCACCGGGCAGTCGCGACCCGTAAAAATAGTCGATATCGTGATCTTCGGAGTCGAGCAAATTAAGCACGTCGGCCTGCACCCGCCAGTTGCCCCCTGTCCAGCCCAGCGCAAGGTTGACCATGGTCGAGCCATCGGATTCCACACTGCCATCCTCCACCAGCGGTGCGCCATCGAAGTAGCGGGCACGTAGCGACCCAAACCACCCACTGGGGTACTGGGCCGAAATGGCGCCACTGACAACCGTCTCCAGGGCGCCGGGAATTTCATCGCCTTCGGGGGCACTGTCGCTGAACTGGGCATCGGTCCAGGCGACGTCTGCCTCCAGGGACCAAACATCATTCAGGGCCCAGAAATTATTCAGTTCGACCCCCCAGCGTTCGCTGCCGCGACTGGGCTCGGTGGCGCCCGCATCCCCGACAAACAGCAGCTCTGAGTCCAGTTCCAGATACCACAGGGCAAGCGAGCTGTTCCAGCCTGGTTTCCACTGGGTCTTGAAGCCCACCTCAGCGCCTTTCGATTCCACCAGCGGATCCACCGGGGCTACGGCATCACCGGACACTGGATCCACGGTCTGCACCACGCCCCGCGCATCGTTGGAGTGAAAGCCATAGCCGGCGCTGAGATAGGCTTCTGTGGTTTCAGAGAAGGCGTATATCAGACTGGCCTTGGGACTGTATATCTCGTCGCTGTCATCACCGGCGTTGGCCGGGTTGTCGGCATCGACGTCAAACCAGTAGAAACCCCCGCGCAGCCCCAGCACGGCTCGCCAGTTGTCGGCGAAACGCCAGGCCAACTCGTAGTACAGGCCCACGCTGCCCTGCTCCAGGCTGTCTTCGCGCACGGTGCCCAGGCGCTGGCGGCGAAGGGTGCGGTACAGGCCGACGGTATCGACATCGTCGTAGCGCAGCTCTACCCCCAGGCTGTGGTGGAAGTGCTCCTCCTGCCCACCGACCCAGAAGCGCTGGTAGCTGGCCCCGTAAATGCTGCGGTCGTCCCGTTGCTGGAACTGGTCGCCGTCGACCGGGTTGTCCAGCAGGTAGGTGAAGTTGGACCACAGGGTCATCTCATAGTCGATAGCGTAGGCGTTCCACTGGGAGCGATGGGACTCGTCCTGGTAGCGGTACTGACCGGAAAGACTGTAGCGATGTGTATCACCGCCCAGCGACTCATCGATGGAACCCAGCTCATCGATGAGTCTCTGCTCCACCGCGCGCTCGGGAATCTGGTCCGCCGAATTCCAGCTGTTGTCATAGAACATGGCGCTGGCCGACCAGTTGCTGCTTTCATCGCTGCCGGCCAGCTTCACCAGGCCGTTGATCTTCTCGACGTCCTCTTCAATATCCCGCCAGGGACCGTCGTAGACCTGCCCTTCAAAGGCACCTGACAGGGTCATTTCACCCAGGGCCATTCCGCCCATGGCCAGCACGCGTCCGAAACCGTTGCCGCCGGCGGCAAAGGTCAGGCGCTGATCGGGCATCTGCTCAAAGGTCTCAATCCGCACCCCGCCGGCGGAGGAGAAGTCACCCAGCTCCGCATGGTAGGGGCCCTTCACAAAGGACATTTGCTGGATGGTTTCCGGGATCAGGAAATTGACATCCGTATAGCCCTGGCCGTGCCCATGGGAGCGCATATTGACCGGCATACCGTCGATCCAGGTGGCAAAGTCGGTACCGTGATCCAGATT
>JANQLM010000109.1 GCA_028280635.1 Halieaceae bacterium
GCTCCCCTGCTAAGGGAGTATACGTTAATAGCGTATCGAGGGTTCGAATCCCTCCTTCTCCGCCAGTTAAACCAAAAAGCCCCCGCCGAAGGCGAGGGCTTTTTGGTTTAAAAGGGGAGCAGGCGGGTTTGATTCGAACCCTTGTTCGACAAGTTGCGACCACAGGAGCAACTTGGACGCCCGCAGGCCACAGGCCGAAGACGCCCGAAGGGTGATTACGCCCCAAAGGGCGTAATCATCAATCCCTCCTTCTCCGCCAATTTCATTCCCAAGCTATTGAATCTAATAGACTTTCCTTTTTCCTCCCGGGTCAGTGCATACCTCGGTATATACTCGTCTGACTTTCCCTTCAAAGCTCTCTGAATTTGATGTGAAACGAAGAACAATCCCAGTTGGCCAGCTCTACGTGGAGGGGTTTGCTGATGAAGACGAAATTGAGGACTACGATGAATACATCGACCAAATCCTGCCGTTGATCGGGGAAGTCGTTTTCTTCTTCAATCTTCTAGAGCGTGATTTGGATAGCTGGCTGTGCTTCTACATTTCCGACAGGACTGATCAGAAGGGATTAATGGTCCTGCACAGCATGAATTACTCCACAAAAGTCGATCTATTCCAGAGGGCGGCTGACAACATTTTACGAATGGAGCGGTGGGAGCTTGAGTCCTACACACTCCTCTTGAGAGATTTACGAGAGTGTGCAGCACAACGAAATAGAGTGGTTCATGCTGACTGGCAATCGCTCGATACTGAAAAATACACGCAGGTCAGAATACGAATAGGAAAGGATGGTCTCGAACATGAAATGTGGCAACTCACTCCTGAAGGCTTGGAGGAAGTTGTTGGCAAAATAATTGCTACCAGAGAGTGCTTCGACACATTTCTCGAAGAGTTGAATGAGTTGTACGCCCAGCAGCTTCGGGAGATTGAAGCGAGAATGGAATCAATGCGCCACGAGAATGACTGATAGCATGGACGACGCTATAGCTCGATCACTAGAGCTACGTTTCGAAGCTCGGAATGAAGTGTTTGCACGGGAAGTTAAGCGAATCCTTCAGGATCAAAACGCCCGCGATATGCTTATCAGCGGAACCACCTTACAGCTTGGCTATGATGCGCTAGTTACTGAGTTAGTCGAGAGCAGACATACCATTGTTACTGCTATCGCGGATCAGCTTGCTGTCATACAGCCCAGAAATCCTGACCCTGACTTGACAGAAAAGGCCAAGGCGATGCTGCAAGACAGAGCTGCTTTCTTGGACCGCTTCTATCTGGAGAAGACACGAGCAATTCGGAACGCGCTAGCGAATGAGAAGATGCATGCTGACTATGCAACTTTGTCAAGAGTAATGCCGCTGAATGAATCAGAGATAGTCATAGAAGCCACACAAGCAGTAAATAGATACCTTTCGCAACGCCCGACCACTTATCAAAAGATCATGGCCAGGTTTATGGACCACCCACTCATTGCGGTGGGCGCGATCATCTTGGCCGGCGTGATGTACTTCTTAGGTGTGTTCGAGGACTTGTGGGCTGTACGTCCTTGACGAAAAAGGGGTCAGAGCCCTTTTACTTGTAGTCAGGTGGATGCTATGAAACCACCAAAAAAGGGGTCAGAGCCCTTTTTAATCCAAGTGACACGCTATTCGGAGTAAGCCTCCACCAACCCCACCGTATGCCGCGCCTGTTTCAAATGCGGAATGTCGTACATTTTCCCGTCGATCCCGACAGTCCCAACATCAGGCTCCGCCTCAAACGCGGCGATAATCTTGCGCGCCATTTCGACCTCCTCGGCCGAAGGCAGATAACTCTCGTTAATCACGTCCACCTGTGCCGGGTGAATCGCCAGCCGGCCACTGAAACCCTCCGCCCGCGACTGCCGCGAGTCCAGGGCCAGGCCCTTGCTGTCACGGAAGTCTGCGTACAGCGTATCGATGGCATGCACGCCGGCGGCGTGGGCGGCCAACAGCGCCTGCGAGCGCGCCATCTGGTAGGTGAAATGCCAGGCGCCGGCGTCATCCTTGTTGCCGGTGGCGCCGACCGCGGAGCTGAGGTCTTCAGCGCCCCAGGTCAGGCCGCTGAGCCGCGGCAATGAGAAGTCCGTGTAGTCAGCGAGGCGCAGGGTAGCGCCCGGGGTTTCCGTCACCAGCGGCAGTATCTGCACCGCACCCAGTTCGATATCCGCCGCGGTTTCCAGGGCATCCAGGTAGCTGTTGAGCTGGATAAGGTCTTCCGGGCCCTCCGCCTTGGGTAGCATCACGCCGTCGGGGCGAAATGGGATTACTGCGGCCAGGTCCTTGAGCGCCATCGGCGTGTCCAGCGGGTTGATGCGTACCCAGAGCTGGGGAGAGCGATCGCCCGCGCGCGCGTCTAGGAACTCCCTGAGCATATCGCGGGCCACGGGTTTACGCGCCGGGGCGACGGCGTCTTCCAGGTCGAGGATGACCGCATCGGCACCGGAGGCGTCAGCCTTGCCGAGCTTTTTCTCGCTGTCCGCGGGAATAAACAACCAGGAGCGGGGAATCATTCCGCGGGCCTCTTGCGCTGCAGGCCGCTGCGCTTGCACTGGCCCACCAGGTCGCCGTGCTGGTTGTAGGCCCGGTGCTGGAAGGTGACGATGCCCTGGTCCGGCCGCGACTTGCTGTCGCGCAATTCCAGCACCTCGGTCTCTACCCGGATGGTATCGCCGTGAAACAGCGGTTTGGGAAAGCGCACTTCATCCCAGCCGAGGTTGGCCACCGCAGTGCCCAGGGTGGTATCGCCTACCGAGATGCCCACCATCAGGCCCAGGGTCAGGCAGCTATTTACCAGGCGCTGGCCAAACTCGGTGTTTTCCTTGCAGTATTCCTCATCCAGATGCAGCAGCGCCGGGTTGTGGGTGAGGGCCGTGAAAAAGACATTGTCCGCCTCGGTGATGGTGCGGGTGAGGGCGTGCTTGAATACCTGCCCCACCTCCAGCTCGTCAAAGTACAGACCGGCCATGATGTGCTCCCGTGCGTAAAAGGCGTAAGGGTAAAACATCCGCGAGCGGGCGGGTACCGTTCCCCTGTGTGGGAATTAACCGCTATGGGCGTGGTCAGAGAGTCCGCATTCCCTGGGGATAGAAATAAGGAATAAAGGATGAAGAAATTCCTGCTGATCGCCGGCGTCGCGCTGGTGCTGGTGGCCGCGACGGTGTTCGTGATGCGCGAACCGCTTAAGGAGGCGGCCTACGACAAGGCTACCGAGGGCATGTTTACTGAGGCAGACGGCGACGCCTTCGATGTGGGGCCGGCACTGGGATCGCGCTTTCCGGGGGTGAACGCGTTCTATGAGGGTGAGCAGATCGGCCTGATCGAGCCCTTTGCCGGACCGCGCGGCACGGTGTTCATGGCCAGCCGCTCCTTCGACTGGTGCCCCTACTGCATGAAGCAGATGATTCAACTGAACGAGGCCGCAGCCCAGTTTCAGGCGGCCGGCATCGGCCTGGTGGCGATCACCTACGATGCGCCCGAGCTGCTTGATGCCTTCGGTGAACAGCACGACATTACCATTCCCATGCTGTCGGATATTGACGCGCTGACCTTCAAAACCCTGGGCATTCTGAACCCAAAGTACGCGGAAGGTGACGACCGCTATGGCCTGCCACATCCGGGAACCCTGATCATCGCCCCCGATGGGACGGTAGTCGGCAAGCTGTTCCTGGAAAGCTATCGCCAGCGGGTCAGTGCCGAGGCGGTGCTGGCGCTGGCTGACGAGTTGCTGACGGCAGCTTCATCCGAACAGGTCGTGGACTAGCTCGGCGACGGGTACCGCCCGGCAGGTCTCTGGGCGGGTACCGCTCCACACCGGCGTGAAGTCGAATTCGCCCGCCGCCTCGGCCGCCGCCCGCAGGGGAGCGAGGGCCTGGCCGGCGGTGGGGAAGGGCGGCGCCAAGGTATTGAGCGGCCCAAGCCGATCAGTGAGTGCGGTGGCGATGCTCCGGGCCGGGCGGCCGGAGTAGAGATTGGTCACCACGGTGCCCCGGCCTGGCGCCTCGCGCAGGGCTTGCCGGTGCAGCTCACTGGTGTTGCATTCGGGACAGAGCATCAGCGCGGTGCCGAGCTGGACAGCGTCAGCGCCGGCATCCAGCGCCGCGCGCACCGAGGCCCGGTCACCAATACCGCCGGCCGCGATCACTGGAAGGTTTACCGTGTCCAGTATTCCCGAGAGCAGTTCCATGGTCGGCGGCTGGTCGTCCAGGGTGTCGCGCAGGAACATGGCGCGGTGCCCGCCGGCCTCAATTCCCTGGGCAATGATGGCATCGGCGCCATGTGCTGCAAGCCACTTTGCCTCATCGACCGTATTGGCGCTGGACAGCACCAGGGCGCCGGTGGCTTTTACTGCATCCAGTAATTCTGTCGCAGGCAGCCCGAAGTGGAAGCTGACGACAGCGGGCTTCAGGTCTGCGACCAACTCGGCCTGGTCGGCGCTGAAACTGCGGCGAGCGGGGCCCGCGGGGGCGTCGGCGTCCCGGATACTCCATTCCTCGTAAAATGGGGCCAGCGCCTCTCGCCAGCGTTGTTGGACGGAGTCATCCGGTACCGGCGGTGAATGGCAGAAGAAGTTCAGGTTAAAGGGCGCGTCGGAGGCGGTGCGCAGTTGCCGCACCTGGTCTGTTGCCTGCTCGTTGTTGAGAAAGGCGCAGGGTAACGAAC
>JANQLM010000113.1 GCA_028280635.1 Halieaceae bacterium
GCCGGCTCCGAGCGCAGCGGCGTGGAGGCCTCGCGCCCGGACCTGTTCGATGCGCATCGGGTGATTCTCACGCCACTGGACAATGCCGACCCCGATGCCCTGGCCGTGGTGCGGCGTATGTGGGAGACCGCCGGGGCTGAGGTGGTGGCTATGCCGGTGGCCCAACACGATGCGATTCTCGCGGCCACCAGCCACCTGCCGCATGTTCTTGCTTTTGCCTTGGTTGATGCCCTGTCCCACAGCGAGCTTAGCGATGATATTTTTCGCTTCGCGGCTGGCGGATTTCGGGACTTTACCCGTATAGCCTCCAGTAACCCCGTGATGTGGCGCGATATCGCCCTGGCCAACCGCGAGCAGTTGCTCAAGGCTATCGACGATTTCGGCGAGCACCTCTCCACCCTGCGCGAGGCGGTGGCCAATGGTGATGGTGAGACCCTGGAATCCACCTTCTCCGAAGCCCGCTCGGCGCGGGAAGACTTCATCAGGAAGCAGCAACGCTAAGGAGCCCTGCTTGGAATTCAGCCTACATCCCGGCGGGACTATCAGCGGGGAAGCCCGCGTCCCCGGTGACAAATCCATTTCCCACCGCTCCATCATGCTGGGCTCCCTGGCCGAAGGTGAAACCCGGGTGCGCGGCTTCCTCGAAGGTGAGGATGCGCTGGCCACCCTCAAGGCGTTTCGCGCCATGGGGGTCGATATCCAGCGGCCGGCTGAGGGTGAGGTCGTCATCCAGGGGGTGGGGCTCAAGGGGCTGTCAGCGCCGGCCGCGCCGCTGGACCTGGGCAACTCCGGCACCTCCATCCGCCTGATGTCAGGTCTGCTGGCGGGCCAGGCCTTCGACACCGAGTTGAGCGGCGACGCTTCGCTGTGTTCGCGGCCCATGGGCAGGGTGATTACGCCCCTGACCCAGATGGGTGCGCGGATCAGCGGCGGCGAGGGCCAGCGGCCGCCGCTACGCATCGCGGGCGGCAGTTCTCTGACCGGTATCCACTATGAGTTGCCCATGGCCAGCGCCCAGGTAAAGTCCTGCGTGCTGCTGGCGGGTCTTTATGCCGATGGTCGCACCTCGGTGACCGAGCCGGCGGTGACTCGCGACCATACCGAGCGCATGCTGCGCGGCTTTGGCTACGATGTGCAGCGCGATGCGGCGGGCGTGATCAGTCTCGAGGGCGGCGGCAGCCTGCACGGCTGCGAGATTGATATCCCGGCGGACATTTCATCGGCGGCGTTTTTCATGGTGGCCGCCAGTATCGCCCCGGGTTCCGACCTGCTGCTGACCCACGTCGGCATGAACCCCACCCGCACCGGCATCGTTGAATTGCTGCGCATGATGGGCGCTGATATCACCGTGCAGGACGAAACAGAAGTGGGTGGAGAGCCGGTGGCGGACCTGCATATTCGCTCGGCCTCACTGCGCGGTATCGAGATTCCCGAGGCCCTCATTCCGCTGGCCATCGACGAATTCCCGGTGCTGTTTGTGGCCGCCGCCTGTGCCGAGGGCCGCACTGTGCTGCGCGGCGCCGAGGAGTTGCGTGTGAAAGAGAGCGACCGCATTGCCGCCATGGCCGAGGGGCTCGCCACACTGGGTGTGACTACCGAGGTGCTGGAGGACGGCATTGTTATCGACGGCTTCGGCGACGGTGGCAGCTTCGGCGGCGGCACCGTGCACAGCTACCACGATCACCGCATTGCCATGTCTTTCGCCGTAGCGGCCCTGCGCGCTGGTGACCGGGTGGTGGTCAGCGAGGCCGACAACGTCGCGACGTCTTTCCCCGGCTTCGATGCCCTGGCCCGCGGCCTGGGCCTGCAGATTTCCGTGAAAAACCCCAGCGATGACTGAGGTGCCGGTCATTTGCATCGACGGCCCTTCCGGCGCCGGTAAAGGGACCATAGCCCATATGCTGGCGGAGAAGCTGGGCTGGCATCTGTTGGATTCCGGTTCCCTGTACCGGGTGACGGCCTTCGCCTGCCAGCACGACGGTGTTGGCCTGGAGGATGAGAACAAGGTCGCCGAGGTCGCCCGCCACCTGGATGTGCGGTTTGAGCAGGCGCCCAGCGGCGAGGTGCTGGTGTACTACCGCGACGTGGACGCCAGCCGCGCCATCCGTACAGAGGAGGGCGGTCGCGGCGCCTCCACCGTGGGCGCCATGCCCAGCGTGCGTGAGGCACTGTTGCAGCGCCAGCGGGATTTTGCCGAACCCCCAGGGCTGGTCGCCGACGGTCGCGATATGGGCACGGTGGTATTCCCCGACGCGCCCCTCAAGTTCTTCCTCACGGCGAGCGCTGAGGAGCGTGCCCAGAGGCGCTATAAGCAGTTGATAGATAAGGGAGAAAGTGTTAGTCTCCCGCGCCTTTTAAGGGACATCGAGGAACGTGACGAGCGAGATAGCTCCCGTTCAGTGTCTCCCTTGTTGCCGGCCGACGATGCCATTGTTATCGACAGCACGGCGACACCCATCGATGCCGTGTTCGCAAAGGTCATGGCCGATGTCACTACCCGGTTCGGGACTTGACCAGTTAATGGTCCCGGCCCGGGTGATGTTAACTGACCCGGGCCAACTGGTGGCGCGGCTAACCATATAGGTATCGTTAATGAGCGAAAATTTCGCTGAACTGTTTGAAGAAAGCCTGAAGACCGTCGATATGCAGCCCGGCGCCATTGTGACCGGCGTGGTGATCGATATCGACAACGAGTGGGTGACCGTGCACGCGGGCCTGAAGTCGGAAGGTATTATCCCGCGCTCACAATTCGAAGACGCCAGCGGCGAATGCCAGCTGTCAGTGGGCGACGAAGTCCAGGTTGCGCTGGAAACCGTGGAAGACGGCTTCGGGGAAACCCGCCTGTCCCGCGAGAAGGCCAAGCGCGCAGAAAGCTGGAAAGAACTGGAAGCTGCCCACGAGGCAGACAAGGTATGCAAGGGTGTTATCAACGGCAAGGTCAAGGGTGGCTTTACCGTGGACATCAATGGCATCCGCGCGTTCCTGCCGGGCTCTCTGGTAGACGTCCGTCCGGTCCGCGAAACCGTGCACCTGGAAGGCCAGGAGCTGGAATTCAAGGTCATCAAGCTCGACCAGAAGCGCAACAACGTGGTGGTTTCACGCCGCGCGGTCATGGAGCAGGCCAACAGCGCCGAGCGCGAAGCCCTGCTGCAGACCCTGCAGGAAGGCAAGAGCACCAAGGGTATCGCCAAGAACCTGACCGACTACGGCGCCTTCGTAGACCTCGGCGGTGTCGACGGCCTGCTGCACATCACCGATATGGCCTGGAAGCGTATCAAGCACCCCAGCGAGATTGTGGAAGTCGGCCAGGAAATCGACGTCAAGATCCTCAAGTTCGACCGCGAGCGCAATCGCGTCTCCCTGGGTCTCAAGCAGCTCGGTGAAGATCCCTGGGTGGACATCACCAACCGCTACCCGGAGAACAGCCGCGTTATGGCCCGCATCACCAACCTCACCGACTACGGCTGCTTTGCCGAGCTGGAAGAGGGCGTGGAAGGCCTGGTACACGTCTCCGAGATGGACTGGACCAACAAGAACGTACACCCCTCCAAGATCGTCCAGCTGGGCGACGAGGTAGAGGTGATGGTCCTGGATATCGACGAAGAGCGTCGCCGTATCTCCCTGGGTATCAAGCAGTGTCAGCAGAACCCCTGGGACGCCTTCGCGGCTACCTACTCCAAGGGCGACAAGATTACCGGCTCCATCAAGTCCATCACGGACTTCGGTATCTTCATCGGCCTGGAAGGCAACATCGACGGCCTGGTACACCTGTCTGATATCAGCTGGAACGAAGCTGGAGAAGAAGCGGTTCGCAACTACAACAAGGGCGACGAAATCGAGACGGTTATCCTCTCTATCGACCCCGAGCGCGAGCGCATTTCCCTGGGCGTCAAGCAGCTGGAAGACGACCCCTTCAACAACTACGTTGCTGAAAACGACCGCGGCGCGGTGGTAACCGGCAAGGTCACCAGCGTTGACGCCAAGGGCGCCACCGTCGAGCTGGCCGAAGACGTTGAAGGCTACCTGAAAGCCTCCGAGCTGAGCCGTGACCGCGTTGAAGACGCGCGCAACGTGCTCAAGGAAGGCGAGGAAGTCGAAGCCAAGATCATCAGCGTCGACCGCAAGAACCGCGGCCTGTCCCTGTCCATCAAGGCCAAGGACTACGACGATGAGCAGGAAGCCGTTAAGTCACTGAAAGAGCAGGAAGGCGAAACCGCCTCTCCGGGCACCATCGGTGACCTGATCAAGCAGCAGATGGAAAAGTAACTCCATCCGCTAACGATTGAGAAAGGGCCGCATTAGCGGCCCTTTTTTTTGCTTGGATTGCTGAGTCTCGAAGGCTGCTGCTTCCAGCGCCGCCCCCGGGCACCGCACGCGCTCCTGTAGAGTTTTAGAACCGTCGGGTCTTCGTAGCTGTCTGGGCTAGATTTGGTCTCTCTCATTGCGTAGTGCGTATGCCGCTCCCTTCAGTAATAAAAGGAGCAGAACTTTTTTCCCTGTTACAAAGAGTAGCAATCCTTGCTCATCGCTAGTGAAGAGGGCGTGAGCTGGTCCTGTCTCTCCCTGGACCGTATGCGGCCATGGATGGCCGCATCCGAGCGAGACAGGGATGTCATGCTTGTAGCGTGTCCAGGGAGAGACAGGACCAGTTCGCGTCCGACCTACGAAGCTCTGTCGAAAAAGCGAAAAAGCGAAAAAGGGCCAGAGCAACGGCTCTGACCCCAGGTCGGCAAGGTTTTTACTAGACGCTGGCCCAGCCGCCGTCGATCAGCAGGTCCGCCCCGGTCATGTAGGACGAGTCGTTGCTGGCCAGGAACAGGAAGCCGTTGGCCATGTCCTGGGTGGTGCCGGCCCGTGCCAGGGGTGCCTGCTCGGTGACCATGTTCACGAAACCTTCGAACTGGTCTTCCTCCAGGTTGGTGTTGCCGGCGAAGTGCGTGCGCACGATGCCCGGGCTCAGGCTGTTGACGCGGATGCCTTTGGGCGCCAGCTCGGCCGCCAGGGTGCGGGCCAGGGAGCGGATGGCCGCCTTGGTGGCAAAGTAGAGACTGCCGGTGGCGACGCCCTTGTCCTGCACTGCTGAGCCGGTGAGGATCACGCTGGCCCCTTCGTTGAGAATCGGCAGCAGCTTCTGGACGGTGAAAAAGGCGCCTTTGACGTTGATATCGAACTGGTGGTCGTAACCCGCCTCGTCGATCATCTCGATGGGGGCGAATACACCCAGGCCAGCATTGGCGACCAGGATGTCGACCTTGCCGAAATGACGCTCGGTGTCCTTTGCCAAGCGTTCCAGGTCGGCGATATTGCTGACGTCGCCCTGCACGCCGATGGCGTTTTCACCCAGGGTGGTGGCTGCCTGCTCCACCGTCTGGGCGTTGCGGCCGAAGATGACGACCCTGGCGCCTTCGTTGATGTAGGTCTGTGCCGTGGTCAGGCCGATGCCGCTGTTGCCGCCGGTGATGACCGCTACTTTGTTGTCGAGTTTACCCATGATGCTATCTCCTCAGTGTTTGGTGCCCGGGCGACATGCCTGCGGGCTTGCGTTGAACACAGGGCCAGAATAGGGAGTCGGCATACATGTTTGTAGTGAATTGATTGTATAAGTATTATGCATGAAATGAATATAAATGCTCTCGACCTCAACCTGCTGCGGGTCTTCGATGCGGTCATGGCGGAAGGCAACGTTACCCGGGCGGCGGAGCGGCTGTTCCTGTCACAGCCGGCCACCAGCCACGCCCTGGGTCGCCTGCGCCACCTGCTTAAGGATGACCTGTTCGTGAAAGTGCCCGGTGGCGTGCGGCCCACGCCCCGGGCCGTGGAACTCGCCGGTCCTGTCCACGAGGCGCTGGGCATGCTGGAGCAGGCCTTCAATCCGCCGGAGTTCGACCCCGCGGCTTCCAGCCGCGTGATTCGCCTGGCCACTCACGACTATTTCACCACGCTGATCATGGACGATGTGGCGGCCTACCTGGGCGAGCATGCGCCGGGTATCAGCCTGCGGCTGCACCCCACCTCCGGGCGTGCCCTGGAGATGTTGGATCTACAGGAGGTGGATATGGCGGTTAGCGCCTTCGGCGAACTGCCGGAGCGTTTCGACAAGGCCGAGTTATTCCGTGATCGCTATGTCTGCCTGATGCGTCGGGGCCACGCGCTTAGCCGCGGCAATCTCACGCTCAAGCGCTACGCGGGTGCCCGCCACCTGCTGATCAGCCCGCGCGGTGATGAACGCGGCTTTGTGGATACCAGCCTGGCCGGGGAGGGCCTGACCCGCCAGGTCGCGATGATCATCAACCACTTTGCGCCTGCCGGCAGAATTGTCGCCGGCAGCGACCTGGTGCTGACCGCCTCGGAGCGCCTCGCCAGGGTGCTGTGCACCGCGCATGACCTGGTGGTGCTTCCTTATCCGTTGGACGCACCGGCGGCCTTCGCCAGCTCCGAGGTGGTCTGGCATCGCCGCCTGGGTGATCACCCGGCCCTGGCCTGGTTCAGGGCTGTGCTGGTGGAACTTGCTGGCGAATAGCTCATCCCGGCTTGCACCCTCCCGCCTTTGCAGGCAGAATATTCAGCCCAATCAATAAGTTATAAGCTGCTGCCGGACTAAAAACTGCCTATGCCGGAGGCCGCGATACCAGGAAACAGGAGGCAGCATGACCAAATCAGAGCTAATCGAGCTGATTGCATCCCGGCAAACCCAGCTGTCCGCCAAGGACGTGGAGCTGGCAGTCAAAACCATTATTGAGCATATGTCCCAGACCCTGTCCGTGGGTGAGCGCATTGAGATTCGCGGTTTCGGGAGCTTTTCCCTGCACTACCGCGAGCCCCGTAAGGGCCGCAACCCGAAGACCGGCGATGCCGTGCAACTCACCGGCAAGTACGTACCGCATTTCAAGCCCGGCAAGGAGCTGCGCGAGCGCGTGAACATGGGCTTGCAGGCGGGCCTGTAAGGCCGTCTCCGCGCCCCGATGCAGTTTCTGCGGAACCTCTTCTACTTTTTCATCGCGGTTGCCATGCTGGGCCTCGGTGCCCTGTTTGCCGTGCAAAACGAGGCCACGGTCCCGCTGGACCTGCTGGTGGTGCTGCTGCCCGAACGCTCGGTAGCCCTGTGGGTGCTGCTGGCGTTTGCACTGGGGGGCGTGACAGGGCTGCTGACTTCCCTGGGTATCATTCTGCGCCAGCGTACCGCCCTGGCGGCAGCCAACCGCAGGGTCGAGAAAGCCCGTACTGCCGTGGCGCGGGATACTGCGCCCCCCGCACCGAAACCCGAACCCGCTACTGACACCTTGCAGGAGAGTTGAGCACCCATGGATAGCCCAATCATCGTCGCCCTGGATTTTGATAGCGTCGAGGAGGCGGTGGACCTGGCTGAGCGGCTTGACCCCGCATTGTGCCGGGTCAAGGTCGGCAACGAGTTGTTTACCCGCGGCGGGCCCGCCATGGTGCGCAACCTGCAGGAGCGGGGTTTCGAGGTGTTCCTGGACCTCAAGTATCACGATATTCCCAATACGGTGGCCGCCGCGGTGCGCGCGGCGGCGGATCTCGGCGTATGGATGGTGAACGTGCACGCCGGCGGTGGCAGTCGCATGATGCAAGCCGCACGCGAGGCGCTGGCCGGTCGCGAGCAGCGGCCCCTGCTGATCGGTGTCACGGTGCTGACCTCCATGTCCAGTGAAGACCTGGCAGAACTCGGTTACACGGAATCACCCGAGGAGCGGGTATTGCGGCTGGCGACCATGGCCCAGGACTGCGGACTGGACGGCGTGGTGTGTTCTGCCCAGGAGAGCACGGCCCTGCGCCATCACTGCGGGTCCGCCTTCAAATTGGTAACGCCGGGTATCCGCCTGGCAGGCGACGACGCCGGCGACCAGCGCCGGGTGGTTACCCCGGTGGACGCCATGGCTGCCGGCAGTGACTACCTGGTGATCGGCCGCTCCATTACCCGCGCGGTGGAACCCATCACCACTTTGCAGGGCATCCACGCCGATCTGAGCGCATAGGGTGGCAATTTGCCCGGGGTTTGCCCGCAGGCCCAACTAGACTGATCTCCTGCAGGTCGCACGATAGCGACCGGCCGGCCCACTGGGGTCGGTATCTCAGGGACAAGCAGGGATAAGGAGATCCAGTCATGTCTAGTCACAGCCAAAATTCAATCATCAGTCAAACCATTGCTCCGTTAATGCTGGCCATCTGTATGGCCCTGGCGCCGCTGTTGTTGCCATCTCTGGCCCAGGCCGACGAGGTGGCCATGGCGGCCCAGGCGCCTTCGGTGAACATCAACACCGCCGATGCGGAAACCCTCGCCGAGGGCCTGCTCGGGGTGGGAGTGACCCGCGCCGAGGCCATCGTCCGCTACCGGGAAGAGTTCGGCCCTTTTTTCACCGCTGATGACCTGCAACAGGTCAAGGGTATCGGCCCCAGCGTGGTTGAAAAGAATCGCGAGCGCATCCGTTTGGAATAGCCCAGGGCCATACGTATAGTGGCGAGGGGGGTGCTATGCCCCCCTTTTTTTGTTTTGGAATCCAGAGCAAGAATGCTCTTATGGCGACAGCTTTCACAGCAGTATGAAGTGCCTTGTGACCGGTGCGACCGGTTTTATCGGTAGTGAACTGTGCCGGCAACTGGCAGCGCGCGGTGTCAGCCTGGAGTCCTGTGGCCGCGAGGCGCCTGGTGACGCCCAGCTGGCCGGCACTGTGGCGGTGTTTCACTGTGCGGGTATTGCTCACCGGTCGGCCACCGACATCGACTACGAAACCCACAACTACGCTGCCAGCCTGACGCTGGCCCGGCGTTGCGCTGAGGCCGGTGTTGCCCGCTTCATCTTCCTGTCCAGCGTGATTGCCGTCGATCCGCGGGACGCCTACGGGCGCTGGAAGCTCGCCACCGAAGATGAGTTGCTGCAGCAGTATGCCGAAGCCGAGATGAACGTGGTGGTCATTCGTCCTGCCCTGGTGTACGGCCCCGGCGCTGGTGGCAACCTGGCGCGCTTGATGGCGCTGGTGCAGCGCGGCATGCCGACACCGCCCCGCGGCCAGCCCCGTTCCATGGTGGGACTGGAAGACCTGTGCGCGGCGCTCTGCCTGCTCACCGAGATCGACCCGGGCCGGGGCAGGGTGATGGTGGCGACCGATGGTGAATCCTACGATCTGCAGCGCATCCACGCCGCCCTGGCCGCGGCCATGGGGCGGTCTCCCGGGCCGGCGCGCTGGCCGGGCTGGACCTGGCGACTGGTGTGCCATTTGTATGACACCCTGCGGCTGGCGCCGGTTTCAGGCGCTACCTATCGGCGTCTGTTCGGAGGACGGCAATACAGCAACGAGGAGCTCTGCCAGACCCTGTCCTGGCAGCCGCGGCAACGCTTCGAAGACGTCGCTCCAGCCATGTGGCAGCAGGTGGGGCAATGAGCGTGGCGCTGGCCATCGGGCTCGCCTTCCTGGTGTCACTGCTGGCCTGCGGCGGCTACCTGAAGCTGGCGCATCGCTGGCAGTTACTGGATATGCCGAATCATCGCAGTGCCCACCAGCAGCCGGTGCCTCGCGGCGGTGGGATCGGCATCCTGCTGGGTTTGTTCGCCGCCATGGCGCTGACGGCGCTCACCGTGCATGGCTGGCCGCAACCCTTCCCGGGCCTGGCTGTCATCGCGGCCTTGCTGGGCCTGGTCGGCATTGTCGATGACCGCCGGGGCCTGCCGGTAGCGCTGCGCATGGTGTTTTACGCGCTGGCCTGCACGGTCGCGGTGTGGCTGGTGCTTGGGAGTGCGCCCTGGTGGTGGCTGGCACTGGCAGTGTTCTTCAGCCTGTGGCTGGTGAATCTCTTTAACTTCATGGACGGCATCGACGGCATCGCGGCGGTGGAGGCCGCGTTTGCGCTGCTGGTGGCCGCACTGCTGTCCCTGTGGCTGGGCAGCGCTGGCGCATTCCCACTGTTCTGCCTGCTGCTGGCGGCGGCCAGCGCCGCGTTCCTGCATTGGAACTGGGCCCCGGCGCGGCTGTTCATGGGCGATGCCGGCAATATTCCGCTGGGGTTCCTGCTGGCGACCCTGTCCATCCAGGGGGAGGTGAGTGCTACGCTGCCCTGGGTGTGCTGGCCGGTGCTGCTGGCGGTGTTTATCGGGGACGCCACCTACACCCTGGGCTGGCGCGCCCTGCACGGCGAGAACATCACCCAGGCCCACAGCCGCCACCTGTACCAGCGGCTGGCCCGGCACTGGGGCAGCCATAGTCGAGTGGTGCTGTTGATGTTGGCCTATAACCTGCTGTGGCTGGCCCCGCTGGCTGTGGCCGCGGCCCGATGGCCGGGCTACGCCCTGTTGTGGCTGATACTGGCTTACCTGCCGTTGCTGCCCGCGCTGGTGAAAGCGGGCAAATTACCGTGAACTGCAGGGCGGCTAGCGGCTAAAATGTAGCCTGCGGGGCAGTGGCAGCGTTTCCTCGTTTACAGGGATAGTTGGTTGGGAACTGGAAAAGCAGGCGCGGTGCCAGGGAAGGGCGCACCGCAAGGGGCATATTGGATTTGAGACCGGTGAAGCGCTTGGCCGACCTGACGGTCGGTGGAATTGTTACCAGCACGGTAGTCGCCGTGGAGAAGATGATCGAGCTGCCGCGCAATATCAAGCAGGCGCTGCTGCTGATGCTGGATATCTGCTTCGTGGCGACCGCCCTGTGGTCCGCGCGCGCCCTGCGCTACTGGCAGACCGACGTGGTGCCACTGCCCGTTGGCCTGGTAGAGGTCATCATTGCCGGCGTTACCATGGCGGTCAGCGCCATAATTTTCCTGCGCCTGGGCTTGTACCGTGCGGTGATTCGGTTCATGGGCCAGCAGGCGGTGTGGGCGATTATCCGCGGTGTCACCTATTCCACCATGGTGCTGGGCGCCTGTATTTTCTTCCTGCAGCCCGCCCCGCTGAGCGTGCCGCGCTCGCTGCCCTTTATCTACTGGGGCATGGCCCTGCTGCTGGTTGGTGGCACCCGCATGGTGGTGCGCGCCTATTACCAGGACAAGCTCTATTCCGCCTGCCAGAAAGTCATTATCTACGGTGCCGGTGAATCCGGGCGCCAGCTGCTGACAGCGCTTTACCACGGCGACCAGTTCCGCGCCGTCTACTTTGTGGATGATGACCCGAACATCCAGCGCAGCGTGATCAATGGCGTGCAGGTGGAGCGGCCGGATCGGCTGCCCGAGCTGATCGAGGAGCACGACATCCAGCAGGTGCTGCTGGCGCTACCTTCCGTGAGTCAGGAGCGCCGCAAGCAGATCATCAACGACCTGGTCAATCTGCCGGTTTATGTGCGCACCGTGCCGAAGTTTGTGGAGATCCTGCAGGGCAAGGCCAGCGTTGACGAAATCCAGGATATCGAGCTGGAAGACCTGTTGGGCCGTGACCCGGTGCCGCCGCATCCCGAACTGATCGATCGCTGCATCACCGGCAAGGTGGTCATGGTCACCGGCGCCGGCGGTTCCATCGGCTCGGAGCTTTGCCGTCAGATCCTGCTGGCCCAGCCCCGGGAAATGATTTTGCTGGACAGCTCCGAGTACGCGCTCTACACCATAGAGCGAGAGCTCCGAGCCATGCTTGAAGCCTCGGGCAGCCAGTGCGAAATTGCGTCGCTGCTGGGTACGGTGCAGGACCAGCGGCGGCTGCAGCGCATCTTCCGCAGCTTCGATATCGACACCATCTACCACGCGGCCGCCTACAAGCATGTGCCGCTGGTGGAATACAACGTCGCCGAGGGTGTGGCCAACAACGTGTTTGGCACCTGGTATGCGGCTGAGGCCGCCGTGGAGGCTGGGGTTGAGACCTTTGTACTGGTGTCTACCGACAAAGCAGTTCGGCCCACCAATATCATGGGGGCCTCCAAGCGTTTTGCCGAGATGTGTTGCCAATCCCTGGCCAGCAAGCAATCCGGTACGCGTTTCTGCATGGTGCGCTTCGGCAACGTGCTGGGCTCTTCCGGTTCGGTGGTGCCGCTGTTCCGCGAACAGATTCGTGCCGGCGGTCCGCTGACCGTGACCCACCCGGAAGTCACCCGCTATTTCATGACCATCAGCGAGGCTGCGCAGCTGGTGCTGCAGGCCAGCGCGATGGGCACCGGTGGTGACGTGTTCGTGCTGGACATGGGCGAGCCAGTGAAAATTTCGGACCTGGCGCGGCGCATGATTCGCCTCAGTGGCTACACGGTGAAGGATGAAGAAAATCCCGGCGGTGACCTGGAGATTACCTTTACCGGACTGCGCCCTGGCGAAAAACTTTACGAGGAGCTGCTGCTCGGGGACAACGTCAGCGGCACCGGGCACCCGATGATCATGCGCGCGGAAGAGGAGTACCCGCCACTGGACCGGCTGCAGGAATGGCTGGCCGGTCTCGATACCCACTGCGATCACATGGACTGCGATGGCATCAAGGCCGTACTCATGGAGGCCGTGAGCGGCTTCGACGAGCATGAAGGCATGCATGATCACCTCTGGAAGCGGCAGCAGGCAGCGGGTGCCGAGACCTCCAATGTGAAGGAGCTGTTTCCCGACCGTTCTGCAGACAAGTAAACTGTGCTCCCTGCAGCGGGAGCGAGCCCCTGACTACCTGGAAAACCCACGAAGATTTATGGCCCACTACGACGTGTTTAACGGGGATGCCGACGGCATCTGCGCCCTGACCCAGATGCGCAATGCGCAGCCGGTCGACAGTACCCTGGTCACCGGTGTGAAGCGTGACATCAGCCTGCTCAGGCAGGTGGACGCCCAGCCTGGTGACGTCATTACCGTGCTGGACATCTCCATGGACAAGAACCGCGATGCGCTGGTCGACGTTCTGGAGGCCGGTGCCAGTGTGTTCTACTGCGACCATCACTTTGCCGGCGAGATTCCCGAGTCCGAGCAGCTGACGGCGTTGATCAATACCGAACCCGATGTCTGCACCAGCATCCTGGTGAACGGCTACCTGCAGGGAGCCTTCGTCGAGTGGGCGGTGGTGGGCGCCTTCGGCGACAACCTGTTCGACAGCGCCGAACGCCTGGCGCGCCCGCTGGGCCTGGCCGGGGACAAAGTGTCGCGGCTCAAGGACCTGGGCACCTACATCAACTACAACGGCTACGGCGCGAGCCTCGAAGACCTACACTTTGCGCCGGCGGAGCTATACCGGCTGGTCAGTGCCCATGCCAGCCCGTTCGGCTTCATGGAGGACAGCCGCGAGGATTTTGAGCGCCTGGAGGCCGGCTACCGCGACGATATGGCCGCGGCCGCCGCCCGCCAGCCGGAGCAGGCCACCGCTGCCAGTGCCGTGGTGATCCTGCCCAATGAATCCTGGGCGCGGCGCGTCAGCGGGGTCTACAGCAACGACCTCGCCAACGCCAACCCGGACCGCGCTCACGCGGTGCTCACCGAAAAGGCCAATGGCAACTACCTGGTGAGTGTGCGCGCGCCGCTGTCCAACAAGACCGGGGCAGACGAGCTGTGCATGCGCTTTCCCACCGGCGGCGGCCGCAAGGCGGCGGCCGGCATCAACGACTTGCCCGCAGACATGCTGGGTGATTTCATGGACCAGTTCGACGACTTCTATCGCCGGGAGGCCTGAATGTACAAGTTCATCATCACCGCCTGGCTGCTGGCCGCCAGCAGCCTGTCCCTGGCCCAGCAGGAGCTGATCGAGCTGGCGCGCCAGGATATCCGCGCCGGCCGCATGGGCATGGTGGCCGCCTCTATGGACCTGACACCGGAACAGCAGGAAGTGTTCTGGCCTATCTACCGCGAGTATGCCGACGAGCAGGAACAGCTGCTGGATCGCCGCATTACCATGCTGCGGCAGTTTGCCGAAAACTGGGACGGCATGGATGACAAGATCGCCAGTTCCATCGCCGAGCAGTCTTTCGCCATCCAACGTGCGCGGCTTGAGCGTCGCGAACGCTACTTCAAGCGCATGTCGGAGGCGTTGGGGCCGGTGCTGGCCGCGCGCTTCCTGCAGGTGGACGGGCAAGTCTCCACCCTGCTGGATTTTGAAATGGTCCAGCTCACGCCACTACTGCAGCCGGCGGAGCCCGTCGCTCAATAGAAAAATGCGGGCGCCCGGGGAATCGGCAGCGCCCGCCAGCACACCAGAGCGATCTGATTAACTCTGGTGAATCTGTGCCAGGTTGGCGTTGCCGACTTCGCGCACCGCCTGGTCCAGGGCAATCTCCCGGCATTCCTTCTGCTCGATCATTTCGCGCAGTGACTTGCGGTGAGTGTCTTCACAGACAGTCTCCGCGGTGCGGCGCAGCCGGGTGTACAGGGTTTGCGCGTCTTCCGCCCGGTTCAGGTTCAGGTCGGCGTAGGACACGCGCATGGACTGAATGCTGAGCTCGGGGATGTTGGCCGTGCTGATGGTAGACAGGCCGCTCAGGACGGTAAATGCGGCCGCTGCAATAACGGTGTTGCGGGTAGTGCGAATGTGCATGACAGGACTCCTGGTTTCATGACCCTAAAGGTGGCAGGCGTGTACCTGCGATAAGTGGGACCGGGAGTCTGCGATGCCGTTCACGCCGCTGCGATGAACCGCAGGCGAGGGCCGATGAGTTGCGGCGCCCGGCGACGAAGCGCCGGAATCGGACGATCAGTTACAGAAGATAATGCCGTTGTCGACAATGCAGGAGTTGATCACTTCGACCACTGCGGCGCGAAATTCAGGCTGCTGGGAGATCTGCTGCCAGTTGAGCGCGTCGGCCTGGGCCGCGGGGACCAGCTGCTGCAAGGCTGCGCCGATCAGCAGGCCGGCGGCGAAGATGAGAAAGGGGGCGATACGGCTGAAGGCTGTCATGCTGGGACCTCGCTTACGGGATGGTTCAGAGTATACTCGCCGGCCCCTGCCAAATACTGGGTCACTCCATGCAATACCTTGAAGCCGGCGCCGATATCCGCGGCAAGGGCCGTCAATACCGCTACGCTCTGTGGCGTATCTGGGACCGCGAGTTGCCGGCCGTCATGTTCATAGGCCTCAACCCTTCTACAGCGGACGCCCGTATCGACGATCCCACCCTGGTGCGCTGTATCGGTTTTGCCCGTGACTGGGGCTATGGCGGCGTCTACACTGCCAACCTGTTTGCCTACCGCGCCACCGATCCGCGTGATATGAAGCGGGCCAGCGCACCGGTGGGTCGCGACAATGACCGGGTGATCCTGGAAGTGGCGGGCAAGGTGGACAAGGTCATCGCCGCCTGGGGGAACGATGGTGCTTACCTCGACCGGGCGGCCGCCGTGCGCTCGCTGCTGCCCCGGCTCCACTACCTGAAAATGAATGCCTCCGGCCAGCCGGCGCATCCCCTGTACCTGCCCAGGGGGCTGCAACCGCAGCCCTGGTAGCTGGCGCTGGCGGCCATGCAGTTGGCAGCCGCTGCCAAGGCTCATTGACCCCGCTCCCCGCATAGTAGGCCCCTACCGAAAAGCGAGGGGGCTACCGTGAAACTGCATATCAAGCCTGAACAGGTTTACATTATGGTGTTCTGCTTTTTCGCCATAGGTGCTGGCTGCCAGGCTGTCGGCAAGTACGCCGCGGAGCGCATCGACGGTTCCAGCAGCCGCCAGGTGCCGGCCCGGGAACAATCGTCCTCATCCCATCGTCAGTCGCAGTTCTGGCTTGAACAAGGCCGAGAAGCGCCATATTTGGAAAACTTGTCCCGGGCCGAGGCTGTCGGCATGGACATGGCAGCCGGACAGCGGTAGAAAATTCAAGGTATGAGTGAAACCTTCAAAACTCTTGATGCCCTCACCAACCGCAATGCTGAGTTGGTCGGGCAACTGCTGGACAGTGGCTGCACCGACCTGCGGCGCCTGGCCGAGGTGCTCACACGGCTGAGCCGGGCCTCCAGGGCGGAGGCGGTGGTTGATGCCGAACTGGAGCGCAAGATTGTGCGCCTGGATCGCGGCTTCCCGGGCTAGCCCTTTTTCTTGTTCCCGAAATCCTCCGGGTCTGTCATTCGCAGCTGTTTTTCCGTGGTGTGGCTGCTGGTTTTCCAGGCGGCGGATATCACCGCCAGCAGCGCCTCTTTCTGCTCCGCGGTGAGGTGCACATCCCACCAGTCCATATTGGCCCGCCAGTGGCGGTGAATGTCCCGCGGGGCCTCGCCCGCCGCGGGCGCCTGCGGGAACATCAGTGCGTCGATGCTGATGTCATAGTAGAAGGCAAAGCGGCTGAACGCGTGCAGGCCAATATCTGTGTTATCGGATGGGTTGCACCAGCGCCTCACGGTGGACTGGGAAACCCCGGCGACCTTCGCCGCCATCTCCACGGTGATGTCCTCCCGTTTCATAATGCGTCGCAAACGTTCCTTCGTGACCGACAAATTCATTTCTCTCAAACACTCTTTACAAAACAAAGTTTTGATTATCGCGTCGAGAGGCTCGCTGTCAAACTGAATCTGTCTAGCTGTGGCTGACTGCACAAGTTTTCCGTCGCTGGTGCCCTCAGCGCTGAACGGCGTGCAAGCTGTAGTCACGATCTCGGCGGAAGGCCGCCAGCTTCTCCGGGTCAATGCTCATGCCCAGGCCGGTGCCCGGCTGCAGGTGTAGCTCGAAGTCACGGTACTCCGGATCCTGCTCGGTGATGGATTCAGCGACCAACAGCGGTCCGGACAATTCACCGCCATAGGGCAGGTCCCGCAAAGTGGCGCAGAATTGCATGTTGGCGCCCGTGCCGTAGGAAGATTCGAGGAAAGTACCCATGTAGATAGGGATGCCCGCGGCCAGGGCCATTTCCGAGAGTGTCTTGGTACGGCGCATTCCCCCGGTTTTCATGATCTTCAGGGAGATCAGGCTGCCCGCGCGCAGCTCTGCCACCCGCTGCATATCCTGCAGGCTGCATACGCTTTCATCGAGCATATGGGCAATGGGGCAGTGGCGCGTCAGTCGGGCACAGCCCTCCAGGTTCCAGCGTTGCAGCGGTTGTTCGATAAGATCAACACCAGCCTCCACCAGTCGCGGCAGGGCCCAGCTTGCAGTGGTTTCGTCCCAGCGGCCGTTCGGGTCACAGCGGACTTTTGCGGCGCCTTCCAACTCGCGGGCGACCCGGCAGGCCCGCTCAACATCGGCCTCCGGGTCCATGGCACCCATTTTGAGCTTGAAGATATTGTGCAGTCGTTTGTCGAGCTTCTCCCGCGCCTCATCGATTTCCGCGCTGGCATCGCCGGTGGCCAGCGGCCAGGCGACCGGCAGTGAATCGCGAGCTTTTCCGCCCAACAGGTTGTAGACCGGTTGTTCCAGCGCTTTGCCCTGGATGTCCAGCAACGCCATTTCTATCCCGGCTTTGGCGAAGCTGTTGCCATGGACGGCGTCGTCCAGCTTTCTCATGATGCTGTCGACTGCGAAGGCGTCCTCGCCGATGACGAGGGGCGCCAGGTAGCCGTCGACGTTGGCTTTGATGCTCTCCACACTCTCGCCACCCCACCAGGGACCGCTGGGCAGGGAGGCCTCGCCCACGCCCTCAATACCGTCCTGGCTACGCAGGACAAGCAACACCATGCTTTGGGAGCGGGCATCCAGCGCTGCGAAGCGTTGCTCACGCACCAGGGGTAGGTCGACAATAATCGCCTCAAGCGCTTCAATCCGTTGAGTACCGGGTCCACTCATAACCACCACCTCGTTGCGGCAACCTGGGGTTCGCGGTTGCTCTATCTTGTCTTGGGGATGGTAGACAGGCCAGAGACATTCTTGAAATACTATGTTTAGGAGTTAACGATACGCTTTCGGTATCGCCAATCCTCTCAGCTACAGCGCCCTGACCCCGGAGGTGCAGCGTATGGAGATGCGCCAGATTCGTTACTTTGTTGCCGTCGCGGAGGAGGGCAACTTCAGCGCTGCCTCGCGCCGCCTGTACGTTTCGCAACCGCCGATCACCCGCCAGATTCAGCAGCTGGAGCGAGAACTGGGAGTGGAGCTGTTCCTTCGGCACCGCAAGGGTGTGACGCTCACGCCGGCCGGCGAAGCCTTCCTGGAGGAGGCGCGCCAGATTCTCACCCGCAGCCGCCTGGCCAGGGAGCGCAGCCAGGCCGCGGCCCAGGGTGATATTGGCAGTCTTGAAGTTGCCTATTTCGGATCGGCGATTTACGCCGTAATCCCCCAGCTCATTCGCCAGTTCCGGGCTCGCAACCCCAACGTCAGCGTCTCCCTGCAGCCGCTCGCGAAAGATGCGCAAATGGAGGCGATCAAGGACGGGCAGATACACGTCGGCTTCGGTCGCTTTTTTCCCCAGGACGATGCTGTCGCGCAGCGCACCGTGGCGGAGGAGAAGCTGATTGTTGCGATTCCCGAGGGACACCCCTTCCAAAAGCGCAGGACCATAACGGCCCAGGCACTGAGCCGTGAAACACTGGTGCTGTTCCCAAAAGTAGGCAGGCCGAGTTTTGCCGATGAAGTGCTGCGAGTGCTGACCCAGCGTAACTTCAAGCTGCAGAAGGCGCTGGAAACTGCCGACCTCTCGTCGGCGATGGCACTCACTGCCGCTGGCATGGGCGTCTGCCCGGTTCCGGACTCGGTTGCCCAGCTTGAGTGGCCGAACGTCCGCTTCCTGCGCCTGCAGGGGATCAACGAACTGGCCGCCGTCAATTGCATCTATACCTCGGACCGCGAGTCCCCCATTCTGCAGCGATTCCTGGAAACTCTGGACGATACCCAAATCGTATAGCTCTGGGCGGCAAAAGGTATTGGACCGTATGGCGTGCGCTGGGTAGTTTCACCCTATTCGCCGGGCCGGCCTGACGTCGCCGGTTCGCGCTATCCAGCAGTTAACGTTTACCGGAGATCCTCATGTCAGATCGTGTAAAAGAAGTAGTCGACGCCATCGTCGGCGGAGTTCGCCAGGCCCTCGCGGATACCAAGGTCACTGCCGACGAATACCGGACAGCGATCGGTTACCTCCAGGAAACAGCCCAGAACGGCGAATTGCCGCTCATGATCGATGTGTTCTTCAACATCGCCATTGTCGAGAATGAGAACAGCATGCACGCCGGGACCCAGTCGGACCTGCAGGGCCCCTATTATCTGCCCAACGCGCCTTTTGTGGACGGGGAAATCAAGACCATGGATGACTTCGAGGGCAAGCCGGTGCTGGTGCGTGGCACCGTCACCGACACCGACGGCCAGGCGGTCGCAGATGCGGTCCTCGATATCTGGCAGTCCACGCCGGATGGCAAGTACAGCGGTATCCACGATGACATTCCCGCGGATTACTACCGGGGCAAGGTTCGCACCGCTGACGACGGCAGCTACAGCGTACGTACCACCGAGCCCGTGCCTTACCAGATTCCCGCCCAGGGCAAGACCGGCGCCCTGCTGCGTGCCATGGGCAGCCACACCTGGCGTCCGGCGCATATCCACTTCAAGGTGAACAAGGAGGGTTATCACCCGATTACCCTGCAGGCTTACTTTGAAGGCGGTGACTACGTCGGTGACGACTGCTGCTCAGGGAAGTGTAACGAGGGCCAGAACGTAATCCCGGAAAAATACGAGGGTGACGTTCGCATCATGGAAGTCGATATCGTGATGGACAGCGCTTCGGCGCAGGCAGCCTAGGAACCGGGGCCATGTGTCACGGAGCGGCAAGCGCCTGGTTTCCGACGCCCGATCCCCGGGAGAACTTCTCCACGGCGATGGAAGGGCTGGCCTTCGGGGAGCCGGATGCCGTCAGGCGGATCGTACTGATTCCCGACATCTATGGCCCCAATGCCTTCTACCAGGGCCTTGCCACTCATCTCTCCGGCAGGGGCGCCCGGGTCTACCTGGTCAATCCTTTTGCCGGCCTGGGGGAGTTGCCTGAGGCAAGCCGGGAAGCGGCGTTTGCCCGTCGTCACAAGGTCCGTGACCGGCAGTGCGTCGACAGCCTAGAGCGCTTCTGCGCTGAGCAGGATATCACGGGCGTTGTTGGCTTCTGCCTGGGCGGCAGCTATGTCTTTGAATTGGCGCGGCGTGGGGCCAGTCAGGACCTGGTGGGTTTCTATGGCTTTCCCCAGGGCATGGAAAATGCGGACCCGCTGCAGCGGCCCTTCGATTACCTGCCCGCCACGACGACGCCGCAGCTCTGCCTCATGCCGGGACAGGACCAGTCAGTGGGTGTGGACAATGTGGCCAGGCTCGCGAAAATCGCCGCGACCAACCCTACCATTGACCTGAGTGTCTACGCGGAATCCGGGCATGGCTTCCTCGCCGACCTCGACAGCGACGACGCGACCCTGCGCGGTAACGCTGAACAAGCGCTGGCCCGCTGTGAACAGGCTCTCGGCCTGATCTGAGCAGGCGCTATCAGCACAGCCATTTCTGTTGCGCCGGGAGGGCGTAGCCATGCAGAGTTTTACCTACAACGGTTTGCCGACGCGAGTGATTTTTGGCAGTGGAACCCGCGGTGCCATGGCCGCCGAGGCCGAAAAGCTTGGCATCAGGCGAGCCCTGGTATTGTCAACGCCCTTCCAGG
Organism: Halieaceae bacterium; assembly: GCA_028280635.1. GTDB lineage: Bacteria > Pseudomonadota > Gammaproteobacteria > Pseudomonadales > Halieaceae > JANQIO01. The sequence goes on from JANQLM010000113.1 coordinate 20,420, forward strand.
CGGAGCTTGCCCAGGAGGTCGCCGCAGACCTGGGCTCCCTCGCTGCCGGATACTTTACGGAGGCGGCGATGCACACCCCGGTGTCCGTCACCGAGAGCGCTCTGGCTGCCCTACAGGAGGCGGGTGCCGATGGCGTGGTGTCAGTGGGTGGCGGGTCGACGACCGGGCTCGGCAAAGCCATGGCCCTGCGCACCGATGTGCCGCAACTGGTGCTGCCGACCACCTATGCCGGTTCAGAGATGACCAATATCCTTGGCCAGACCGAGGGCGGTCGCAAGACGACGCTGCGGGACCCGAGAGTCCAGCCGGAAACGGTTATTTACGATGTGGACCTGACCCTCACGCTGCCCCCGGGACTGTCGGGCACCAGCGGCATCAACGCCATCGCTCACGCGGTTGAAGCACTGTACGCCGAGGATCGCAACCCGGTGATCTCGCTGCTCGCCGCCGAAGGGGTGGCGGCGCTGTATCGCGGGCTGCCCGTGATTGCGGCAGATGCCCGCAATCTGGAAGCACGCACCGATGCGCTGTACGGCGCCTGGCTCTGCGCTATATGTCTCGCGTCCACCGGAGTCGCCCTGCACCACAAGCTCTGCCACGTTCTTGGCGGTTCCTTCGATTTGCCACACGCGGAGACTCATACCGTGGTGTTGCCGCAGGCCCTGGCTTACAACGCGCCCGCGGTGCCGGACGCCATGCGTCAACTGGCGCGGGCAATGGATACCAAGACTCCCGCGGCGGCCCTGTACGACCTTGCGGTCGCCATGGGGGCCGATACGTCCCTGGAGGCGCTGGGCATGCCGGAGAGCGGCATCGAGTCCGCAGTGGATATCACCCTGGAAAACCCCTACTGGAACCCCCGCGAACTGGCGCGTGGCCCCATCCGCGATACCCTGCAGGCGGCCTGGCGCGGCGATCGGCCGGAGGTCTGACTGAATGCAGCCTGGCGCCTACATCTGCGACGGTATCCGCACGCCGTTCGGACGCTATGGGGGGGCGCTGGCGAGTGTGCGACCGGACGACCTGGCGGCTCACAGCCTGACCAGCTTGCTGGAGCGCAACCCAATGCTGCCGGCGGCCGCGGTCGACGAGGTGATGCTGGGCTGTGCCAACCAGGCGGGAGAGGACAATCGCAACGTCGCGCGCATGGCCACGCTGCTGGCGGGTATACCGGACACCGTGCCCGGTGTTACCGTCAACCGCCTGTGTGGCTCCGGGATGGACGCGGTGGGAACGGCTGCCCGGGCGATTGCCGCCGGAGAAATCGAGGTGGCGTTGGCGGGCGGCGTTGAGTCCATGTCCCGCGCGCCCTTTGTCATGCCCAAGGCCAGCAGCGCCTTTGATCGCAGTGCCTCGCTGTACGACACCACCATCGGTTGGCGCTTTATCAACCCGCAAATGCAGTCCCTGTTCGGAACAGACAGCATGCCGGAAACCGCGGAAAACGTAGCGCAGGAATTCCAGATATCGCGGCAAGACCAGGATGCCTTTGCGCTGCGCTCCCAGCAGCGGGCGGCCGGGGCGATCGCGTCGGGTCGCCTGGCGCAGGAGATCGCCCCGGTGCATGTTCCGCAGCGTAAAGACGCCGATCGGGTGGTGGATAGAGACGAGCATCCGCGGGAGACCGCATTGGAAAACCTGGCAAAACTACCCGCGCCATTCCGCACCGACGGCACGGTTACGGCGGGCAACGCCTCCGGTGTGAACGACGGTGCCGCCGTATTGCTGGTCGCCAGTGAAGCGGCTGCCAGTCGCTTTGGCCTGACGCCCCTGGCGCGCGTGAAGAGCATGACCACGGCGGGGGTCGCGCCCCGTCTAATGGGCATGGGCCCGGTGCCGGCGAGTCAGCGCTTGCTGGCGCGATCCAAGCTGGAAGTGGATCAACTGGACGTTATCGAACTCAATGAAGCCTTTGCCGCCCAGGCCCTGGCGGTGTTGCGCCAATTGGGCATCGCCGATGACGATGAGCGGGTAAACCCCAACGGCGGAGCTATTGCACTCGGGCACCCGCTGGGCGCCAGTGGGGCGCGTTTGTTGCTCACCGCGGCCAGGGAACTGCAGGTCTGTAATGGCCGTTACGCCCTGTGCACCATGTGTGTGGGCGTAGGGCAGGGGATCGCCACCCTGCTGGAGCGCGTATGAAGTCGGTGCCGGTGATTACCGCAGCCGCCGCCGCTGAACTCGTCCAGTCAGGCGATACGCTGCTGGTGGGTGGCTTTGGTATGACCGGCAACCCGGTGCACCTTGTACACGCGCTGGCCGAACGCCCCGAGGTGACGGGCCTGACCTACGTCGGCAACAATGTCGGCGAAGCTGGGCTGGGCGGCGGACGCCTGCTCAGAAACGGACAGCTACACAAGGCCATAGGCTCATTCTTTACCAGCAATCGCGAAGCGGTAGAGGCCGCCCAGAGCGGTCGCATCGAGGCCGAGCTGATTCCCCAGGGCACGCTGGCTGAGGCCCTGCGCGCGGGTGGTGCCGGGATCGGCGCTTTCTACACGCCCACCAGCGCCGGGACGCCGCTATCAGAAACCCGGGAGATTCGCAGCTTCAGCGGCCAGGAGCAGGTGCTGCAGGAGGCAATCCGCGGCAACGTGGCATTTGTCCGCGCCTGGACAGCGGATACCGCCGGCAATCTCCAGTACCGGCTGACCGAGCGCAACTTCAACCAGGCCATGGCAACAGCAGCGGATATCGTAGTGGCCGAGGTACAGCAGCTTGTCCCGGAGGGGCAGCTGGACCCCGACCAGATTCACACTCCCGGCTGTTTTGTGGACTACCTGGTGCAGGCGGACATTTCTGAAGACTCCCTGGGTTCTTCAGCCAGCGTTGCCAGCAGCGACAAGCAGGTCAGCGACGAACGTATGAATATGGCGCGCGCGGCGCTGGCGGAGTTGACCGAAGGTGACGTGGTCAACCTGGGTATCGGTATCCCCACCCTGGTGGCAGACCTGATTACACCTGAACACGGCATCATCCTGCACAGCGAGAACGGCATGCTGGGTGTCGGTCCGGAGCCCACCGAAGGCGGCGCCATGGACTACCCGGTGAACGCCGGTAAGATTCCGGTGACCGCACTGCCGGGCAGCAGCTACTTCGATTCAGCCACCTCCTTCGGGATGATTCGTGGCGGCCACGTGGACGTGGCCATCATGGGTGGCTTGCAGGTGGACGCCCAGGCCAACCTGGCGAACTGGGCCGTTCCGGGCAAGCCCCTGCTCGGCGTGGGCGGCGCCATGGACCTGGCGCGCGGTGCCCGCAAACTGATCGTCACCATGTCCCACCGGGACCGCGCCGGGCGCTCCAAGATTGTGCCCGGCTGCGAGCTGCCACTGACGGCCCTGGCGGCGGTGGACGTGATTATCACCGAGCTGGCGGTATTTCGTTTTGTTCATGGCCAGCTGACATTAACCGCGCTGATGCCCGGCGCTGACCTGGCACAGGTCCGAGAGGCAACGGAAGCAGACTTCGAGGTGTCGCTGTGATTCATCCCGGCGAACGCTTTCCGGACATTTCCATAGCCACCGTTGATGGCTCCCCACGGCAGCTACCCATGGACTTGGGCTCGGACTACACCTTGCTGGTGGTTTACCGCGGCCTGCAGTGCGGTGTCTGCGAGGCCTACCTCAAGGAGTTCTCCAAGCAGTTGGGTGCTTTCAATGCGCTGGGTGTCGATATCATCGCGGCGTCCGCCGAGGGTGAGGACCGCGTGCGTGAGGCACGCGATGCCTGGACCGGTGCTCGCCTGAATTTCGGTCACAGCCTGGATCGGGACGTGGGCCGTACCCTGCGCCTGTTCCGATCCAGCGCCAGGAAAGCGACAGAGCCCGGGGAGTTTTTTGAGCCGGGGCTTTACCTGTTGGACTGGGAAGGCCGGCTGCTTTTTGTCTCTATCCAGAATATGCCCTTCGGTCGGCCACCGGTACCCGTGCTGCTGGAATGGATCAGGAAGATCAGGGATAACGGCATCCCCGCGCGGGGTGCGGTGCACTACTAGCGGTGTATGAGCTGTGAATATCGATAGCAGATCTGGAAAATCCCCGGAACCTGGCAATGCCATCCCCGGCTATGACGCCATTCGGGAGGCAATGCAGGTACAAGCCATCGGCGCGCGTCGCGTGCTGCCGGTTCACGACAGCCTGCTCGCAATACTTGCCAGCCTGTGTCTGGAAGGCCGTAAGGCAGCCCTGATTGAAAAAGTCGGCCTGGCGCTGGACGCGGGCCTGCAGCCCCGTGCCGTATCGGAACTGGTGCTGCAGACCGGTCTCTATGGGGGCCTGCCGCTGGTGGAAGAGATGGGCGAATTGCTGGCTAAAGTGTTCACGGGAAAAGGCGTGAAGCCCAGCCTGGAATTGTTGCCCGCTGAAGATCGCGAGCAGTTGTTGGCCGCTGCCTCGGAATACCAGCGCCTGCTGCACGGCGAGCGACAGCAGTGGGGCCACGCCGACCCGATGGACGAACACACGGCGGAGCTCTACGGTATCACCTCACAGTATGGCTACGGCCTGGTCTGGCGCCGTCCCGGCCTGGATATGCGCCAGCGCCTGATTGTCGCCTTGTCCTGTTTCGCCACCATTGGCTACGTTGACAACTTCCTGCTGAAATTCACCCGTTCCGCAATGACTCACGGCTTCACCGTCGAGGAAGTCAGGGAAGTGGTGGTGCAGGTCTCACCCTACATTGGCTTTCCACGTGCCCTGCGTGCCCTCACTGTCATGAAGCGTGCGTTTGACGATCCGGAAGCCGCGCCCGGCGACTGAGCCCGCGCCCGCTCACAGCTCGTCGGGCGGGTTCCCACATCCTCAAACACGACTGTCCCGGTCCTGCCCCGGCGGGCAGTTTCCCCCACGCAATAAACACGCAAAAAAAGCCCCGCGATAGCGGGGCTCATCTGCGGCGGTAGTACCTAGAAGTTGTACTGCAGGGCCACACTGTAGCGGCGTGGCTGGTTGGGCTCGGCCAGGTAGATCGATGAGCCGGGGCTGGCCAGTCCGAAGCGGCTGTAGGCCTCATCCGACAGGTTTCTGCCCACCAGTCCCAGGCGAACCCTGTTGTCCGGACTGGAGAGCCACACCGCGGCGTTGTAGACCTCGTACTCTTCCTGGAAGGTCCCCGGGGCGAGCGGGGTTTCCGTGTAGTAGTCGTCGGAATAGGTGGCATCCCCCCGCACCAGAAGCTCCCAGCCGTTACCCACCAGGGTCCGGTACTCGGCGAACAGCGTACCTTTCCATTCGGGCGCAAAGATCAGCGTCTCGTCCTCCAGGTCCTGGGTACAGGCACCCGTGGCTTCAGCGGCCTGTCCCGGCGTGCAGGGTGCATCGGGGAAGCTGTCGTAGTAAGCGTCCAGGTAGGCAAGGTTGCCGCCGATGAGGAAGTTGTCGGTGACCGACCAGCGGCCATCGATCTCCACGCCCTGGCTGATGGCGTCGGCGGCGTTCTGTACCTGGAAAGCCACGGTCCCGGGAACCGACGAGGACACCTGCAGGTCTTCGATCTGCATATGGAACAGGGCCACGTTCAGCTCCACCCTGCCGTCGGCGAACAGGCCTTTCATGCCCACTTCGATGGAGTTGTTGATCTCTTCCTCGAACTGGATTTCGAAGTCGGGGTCGGCGGCTACCCGGTCGCTGAAGCCGCCCGCCTTGTAGCCCTGCGACGCGGTACCGTACACCATGACCGTGTCGCTGATGTCATACTGGACATTGAGGGATGGCGTAAACCGGTCTTCATCCCGCGATTCGTTGGGGCGTTCCACTGCCGCTTCCAGCGGGCCAAACGGGCCGGGCGGAAAGGGGATGCGCTGGTTGTAGGGTGAGCCGAAGGGCTGGTAATAGCGCTCGAAATCGTACTCTTTGTCCTCGGTGGTGTAGCGGCCACCGATCGTCGCCGTCAGGCGGTCGGTAAAGCGGTAGCGATACTGGCCAAAGATGGCCACGGTCTGGGTATTCTGGTCGAAGTACTCGACTTGCTGGATAGCCAGCGGCGCACCCGGAATATCATTGAAGTCGATATCCGTGGGGCTGTTCCGCTCCAGGTCCGTGTCTTCCAGGTACACGCCGATAATGTAATCGGACTTGCCGGTGACTTCTGAAGTGAAACGGAACTCCTGGGTCAACGACTCGAATTCCTCATCCCTGTAAGCGTTGTAGGCGCCGCCGGCGATGCCCATATCGATGGCGTAGAACTTGTCCTGGAATTCGTAGGTCTGGTACGCGGTGATGGACAGGAATTCACCAGCCGCAAAGTCATGGGTGACCCGCAGCACCGTGGCTTCGACCTCCTGGTCGCGCTGCGGGCAGAATCCCGGCAGGTTGTGTTCCACCGGTGGGTCGTCCGCACAGGTGTAGTCGGTCGTCCAGTCCAGGCCCTGCTCCCAGCCGGGAGAGTAGAAGCGGAAGGCATCCGCCAGGCCCGGATTGTTCTCCGGCGGCGCCACGATGCGATTGGAGGTATTGCCCCGGGCGTCCAACTCGCCGTATTCATACTTGATTTCGGCCACCGTGTTTTCGCCGAGGTCTGCCTCGAGGCGCAGCCTGACACCAATGTCCTCTCGCTCGCCGCCATCCGGGCCATTCAGCCGATTCTCGATATAGCCGTCGCTGTCAGCATAGCGCAGCGCCAGTCGACCGCGCACGCTATCGGTCAGCGGGCCGGAAACATAGCCTTCGATATCGCCGAAGTTACCGGTTGACTCGTAGCTGCCGTAGTTGAGCCTGACGCCGCCCTCGAAGGTGTCAGTGGGCGCACCGGAGCGAATGATCATGGCGCCGGCCAGCGTGTTCTTGCCGAACAGGGTGCCCTGTGGGCCGCGCAGGATCTCAACGCTGGCGGTATCCATAAAGCTGAGCAGGCTGGCCGCGCCGCGGCCGATGTATACGTCATCCACGAACCGCCCCACCGGTTGCTCGATGGAATGGGAAGTGCCGGTGCCAAGGCCGCGGACGTAGAGGTTTGGCAGGATAGTCGAGATGGAGGCTTCGAAGTTGGGCACGTACAGGGCAACTTCCTCTATGTCGACCACACCCATGTTGGCCATGGTCTCGCCGGTCACGGCTGCCACTGAAACCGGGACGTCCTGCAGGCTCTCCTGGCGTTGTGTGGCGGATACGATAATCTCCTCCAGTACCTGGGCGGAGGCGGTGCCCGCCGACAGGGCAAGACACACTCCGGTGAAGATTTGGCTGCGTTTCGCGATCATTACTCTCTCCTGGATAAACGGCGTTGTTATGTGCTGCTAGACCGTTTCTCCATTCAGGTGGATGGTGGTATTGGTAGGGGTGGCGTTCATGATGGCCTGCATGGCCATGCAGGCGTTTTCTGATTCCTTGGCTAACTGTTTTATGTCGTCGGGCGACTGATTGCCTTCGACGATGATGTGAGTTTCCACGCCCAGGCAGCGACCGCGGAAGTCACCTTCCGCCTCGGCTTCCGTTACCAGGGTGGTGGCGAAGCGGGTGCGTTGCTCGATGCACAGACTGTCAATATCGAGCTTCTTCGAACGAACGAACGCGGTCAGGTGAGTCAGCAGGCAGAAGGCGATGCCGGCGGACAGATACCCCAGCGGTGGCGGCGCCTCGTTGGTTCCACCCAGCGCACCGCCCTCATCGCAGTGAATCTCGAAGGGGCTCCAGGTAGGCAGGTTGGGCTCCACTACAGCGCGTTTTCGCATACCCTCCAGGGACTCAGCGCGCAGGTTGACCTCAAAGCTCATTTGTTCACCGAGCCGTGGTTTAACGAATTCGGTGACTGATATTTTTTCCAGGGTCGGGCTTGTTTCGTGCTTGCTGACAATCATCTTATTTTCTTGCCTCGTACTGTGTTCAGGTTTGGGTCAGGGACTCCTGCCGAGGATCTGAAGGATGGCCTCGCGCAGGTCAGTTTCGGGGGTCCTGGACAGCTTCCTGGCGCGCCAGCCGACGAAGAAATCCGGGCGTACCAGCAGCGCGCCGTTTTCGTCGATTTCCCGCAGTCGCGCGAAGTCACCAAACGGGTCTTCGACTTCCTGCTTGGGGCCGATGACGTGGGCGCTGATCGGCAGCTTGAGTTCCTCGGCAAGGCTATCCGCTGCCTCGGCCCAGGCTTCGCCCCCGGTGCCGGTAACAACGGTGAACCGGCCGTGACCGCAGAGATCGATGGATGAGATCTTGTCGTTGCCGCGCTGCAGCCAGGCGTGGGGGATGGGAGCGCCGGGGCGGCTGCTGTGCTCGTGATAGAGTTCCGCATCGCGCTTGAAGCCCGGATCACGAGAACCGTCCGGCACTACCGCCGCCGAACTGTAGCGCAGGTTCATCTCGACGCCGTGGGCGTTGTATACATAGTGTGTGCTGTTGATCGCCTTGAGGATGGCGGCACGCTGCTTTGCGGCTGCCCGGGTGCTGTCGGCGCGGGCGCGCATGTTGTCGCGCATTTGCTCCGGGTTGTCGGCGCTGAACAGCCCCAGTGCGTCCAGAATCGGGGGGAAGTCTTCCAGGCTCTTGTTGGCGCGCTTGACGATCTGCTCCGCTACCGGCGTGCGTTCCTCGTGATAGCTATCAAGCAGCGAAGGGTCCGCCTCGCCGCGCAGCACCATGGCCAGCTTCCAACACAGATTGAAGGCATCCTGTATCGAGGTATTGGAGCCCAGTCCGTTGGTAGGCGGGTGCCGGTGGGTGGCGTCACCCATACAGAACACGCGGCCGTTGGTGTTGTTGGTGGCCCAGGCGTTGTTTACCGTCCAGGTGGAGGTCGCCTCGATCTTGACGTCTATGCTGTCGTCGCCGATCAGGTTGTGCACAATCTGGGTGGCAAACTCCTCGGTGACTTCCGGGGGGCCCTGGTCCATCTCGTAACCCCAAATCGCCAGCCACTTGTGCCAGGGGCGTACCATGCGCACCACGCCAATGCCCAGGCCGCCGATATTGGAGCCCGGTTGAATCACCCAGTAGAGCACGCTGGGGCGATGGGCCACGTACCTGGAGAGGTCGGCCTCGAACACCATGTTGATCGAACCGGACAGCCCCATGTCCCCTGCCAGCGGCAGGCCGGCGTCGTCGAAGACAAGCGAGTTGGCGCCGTCCGCACCGATCAGGTAGCGGCTCTTCACCTTGTACTCTGCGCCGGTCAGGCGATCGCGCAGGGTAGTGGTGACATGGTTCTTGTACTGCTTGTGCGACAGGTATTCAGTATCGAAGCGCACCTTGGAGCCGCGCAGTGCCGCTGCCTTGATCAGCATGGGCTCTGCCAGGTTCTGCGGCAGGTCGCACATGGACGTGGGGCTGGAGAGGGTGTAGTCAGCCATGCGCTGGGGGTGAGTTCCCCAACTGTGTATGCGGCCAAACTCATCGCCGGCCAGGCTGTCACAGTAGGTGTTCTCGCCCATCAGTTCCGCGGGCGCTGCCAGGCTGACGGCCTCTTCCTCGAGGCCAAGATCGCGAAACACTTCCATGGTGCGTTGGTTGGTGATGTGCGCGCGGGGCGTGCGCGCCGTCCAGCCAAACTTGTTGATCACCATGTTCGAGATACCGTAGGTGGCCAGTAGCGCCGCCGCGCTCGCCCCCGCGGGCCCCGTGCCGATAATCAGTACATCAATATCGAGACCGGGATTACGCTCCGCCATGCTATGTGCTCCGCAGTTTTTATAGTTAGGGACTGACCTGAAGGGCAACGGTAAGAAACGGGAGCCATGCTTTCCAATACTTTTTGTCTGCCTTATCTATAGCGAATACGTATAGGTTCGATTCCCGGTGGCGCCGCGCCCGTCGGCTGTAAACAGGGTGCGGGTGATGGGGTGTGGGCTCCCGGCGTCGCGCTTGGCATCCGCTTATCCCGCGCGGTGCCCGCCAGCCAGTCAGGCTGCCGCTTTCGAACCCCTGCCAATCGAAGTACCCTTGGCCTCGAACACTCGGGGGCTCGCCTTTTGAGAAACAGGCGGAATCATTCCGGAACGGTGCGCGCGCTGCTGATCTATGTCGTGTGTTGCTTTGCGTTCCTACAGCTTTTCGAAGTGCTCCAGGCGCCGCTGGGGCTTCCCGTGGCCCTGGACGACTGGCTCTTGCTGCTGATGCTGTCCCTGGCGCCGCTGCTGGTGGCAGTCGTGGCCTGGCGTGCCAGTTCCTCTCGCCAGTTCACTGATGAAGGTGCCGGTCTCCAGGCCGGACGACCGGTCTTTGAGGTGGGGTCTGCGCACATCGATACCGCGTCTCGCCAGATCAGCTTTGGCGGTGAGCCAGCAGACGTCCAGCCCAAGGTGTTCGACCTGATTGTCTACCTGGTCCGGACCCGCGACCGGGTGGTCAGCAAGGACGAACTGTTTGACGCCATCTGGCCCTCGGTGGTGGTGAGCGAAGCCTCCCTGACCCAGTCGATCAAGCGCGCCCGTGACCTGTTCCGGCAGAACGGTTTTCATGAAGACGTGATTCGCACCGTTGCCCGTAAGGGCTACCAGTTCAATCATGAGGTGAGCGCGGCAGACACTTCGGTGGCCGCCGTGCCGTCAGCCTGGCGGGGCGTTGTGATGCAGGCAGGGCTGGTCGCGGTGTTGGCACTGGGTCTTGGCCTGTGGGTGTTCAGGCAGCCGGAACCTGTGCTCCCGAAGACCGGCGCCAGTGACCACTCCCTGGTGGTACTGCCATTCAACAACCTGTCGACAGAGGCCGAGTTTGATTACTTTACTGACGGCCTGACGGACACACTGACCAATTCGCTCACCCGGGTGCGCGGTCTGCGAGTGATCGCCACCGGCTCTGCCGCCAGGTTCAGGGAACACGGTGCCCAGTACGCGGCCATCGGTGAGCAGCTACGGGTCGATCACCTGGTAGAGGGTAGCGTGCAGCGCGACGGCAATCAGCTCCGCATCACCGCCCGGCTGATCCGGGTCGACGATGCCGCACAACTCTGGTCGCAGATCTTCAACCGCCAGTTCGATGACGTGTTTTCCCTGCATGACGACATTGCCCGTGCGACAGTGCAGCAGATGTCAGGCATCCTCGCCGCCAGCCTCAAGCTGCCAGACAGCGCGCCGGCGCTGGCCGCCGATTCCGATGATTCGGAAGCCTACCGTCTGTTGCTGCGCGGCGGGGCGCTGCGCAAGCGGGGTGCAAACCAGGATCTCGGCGCAGCCGCCGCGCTGTTTCGCCAGGCATTGGACCTGCGCCCGGATTACGCCGCGGCGATGGTGGCGCTGGCCGACACCATTCGCCTGCGCGCGACCACTGGTGACCTGCCGCGCGAGAGCGGCTTCGCAGAAGCCCTGGTACTGGCCCGGCGGGCGCTGGATCTCGACCCGGAGTTGGCGGAAGCCTGGGTGCAAATCGGGGAAATCCAGCACCGGCACTTCTGGGAATTCGACGCGGCGGCGGAGTCCTACCGGCAGGCCATGGCCATCAACCCCGGCGGTGCGTCGGCGCACTCGGCTTACGGCCGGTTCCTGGCCAAGTCCGGCCGGGAGGAGGAGGCAGTAGCCGAAGCCCGTATAGCGCTGGACCTGGATCCGCTGTCGGCCAACGCTGCCAGTTCCCTGGTGGTCAGGTTGGTGAGGGCGGGGCGGTTGCAGGAAGCCAGACGGGTACTGGATGACTTTAAGTTGCGCCACCCGGAGCATGCCGATGTGCCCTGGCTGGAGGCCAACTGGCATATTCGCAACGGTAGCTACAGCGAGGCCCTGCAGTGGACCGCGCTGGAGACGCTGGACTACCTGCGCCTGTGCCTCAGCGCCATTGCCCTCAATCACCTGGGCCGCACCGGGCAAGCGGAACTGGCCCTGCAGGAACTGATCGACACCGACGCCCAGGGCGCGGCCTTCCAGATCGCCGAAGTCTATGCCCAGAGCCGGCGGCCCGACCTGGCCTTTGAGTGGCTGGAGCGGGCCTTCCGGCAGGGCGACCCCGGCCTCAGCGAGCTTTATTCCAGTCTCAATCTCGCCAACCTGTACGGCGACCCCCGTTTTGCCGAAATGGGCGCCAGGGTGGGTCTCCCGGCACCCCCCAGGCAGTTCTGACAGGCCCTGGCGGGCGCCGTCACGGAAAAGTCACGGAATGGTTTGCTGCCCGTCAGGACTTTCTGCCGGCGCCTGCCAACAATCGCTCCCACGCCGAAAGGCAATAACTTTCAACAACTTACGGGAGCCTGTAATGAAACGTAGTCTGATGCTGGTATACGGCGTGGTCAGTTACCTGCTGTTTTTCCTCACCTTTGTTTATTCGATCGGTTTTGTCGGCAACCTGTGGGTACCGCGCTCGATCGATTCCGAACCCACCCTGCCCCTGGGCACTGCGCTGCTGGTCAACCTGGGCCTGCTGGCCATGTTCGCGGTGCAACACAGCGGTATGGCGCGTCCCGCATACAAGCGCTGGCTGACCCGCCATATTCCTGCGGCGGCGGAGCGCAGCACCTACGTGCTGTTTTCCACCATCGCCATGGCTGCGCTGATGTACTTCTGGGCGCCGCTGGGCGGGGTGATATGGGCGGTGGAGAGTGACTTGGCGACGCTGGCCCTCAATGCCCTGTACCTCGGTAGCTGGGTGCTGCTGCTGTATGCGACTTTCCTTATCGATCACTTCGACCTGTTTGGCCTGCGCCAGGTCTGGAATACCTTCCGGCAGCAGGAATGTCGCGATCTCAACTTCGTGACGCCCGCCCTGTACCGAATTGTGCGCCACCCGATCTACGTGGGCTGGCTGGGCATCTTCTGGTTCACGCCGATGATGACGGTCACCCACGCGCTGCTGGCCCTGGGTGTGACCGGCTACATCCTGGTAGGTATTGAACTGGAAGAGCGCGATCTTGAACGGGCGCACCCGGAATACACCCAGTACAAGCGCAAAGTACCGGCCCTGATCCCCAACATCGGCCGCCGGCTGGAGTCGGCGCCCGAGTCCAGCGCCGCCTGATCCTCCCCGCCCGGAGTCCCGCTGTCTTGGTGAGGCTCCGGACCTCCGCCTATAATCGGGACCATGGACGGTCCTGCCCAATGAACCCCGAGTTACTCGCCTCCACCGTGCTCAACCCGGCGGTGCTGTTCTTTTTTCTGGGCATTCTCGCGGTACTGACCCGTTCGGACCTGGAAATTCCCCAGTCCATCTCCAAGCTGATGTCCCTCTACCTGCTGTTGGCGATCGGCTTCAAGGGCGGAGTCGAGCTGTCCCACAGCAACCTGGGCAGCGAGATCGCGCTGACCCTGCTGGCCGCGGTGATGATGTCGGCGCTGGTGCCGGTCTACACGTTTTTTGTGCTGCGACGCATGGTGCCGGTTCATGATGCCGCGGCGATAGCCGCTACCTACGGTTCGATCAGCGCGGTGACGTTTATTACCGCGGTGGGTTTTTTGCAGGCCCTGGATGTTTCCAGCAGCGGCTACCTGGTGGCAGCGATGGCGCTGATGGAATCACCGGCGATTATCACCGGCCTGGTGCTGTACCGGTTTTTTGCCGCCGATCCGGAGGGCGCCGAAGATTTCTCCTGGCCGCGCATACTGCGGGAGGCTTGCGTCAACGGCTCGGTGTTCCTGATTCTTGGCAGCCTGGTGATCGGCCTGGTGACCACGGATGCCCACGCCAGGGGGTTGGCGCCCTTCACGGAGGACCTGTTCAAGGGCGTCCTTACCCTGTTCCTGCTCGATATGGGGCTGATTGCCGGCCGCCGCCTGGCCGCCCTGCGTGAAGCGGGTTCCCGGCTGATCCTGTTCGCCCTGTTGGTGCCCCTGGTGAATGCAGCCCTGGGTATAACGCTGACCGTGGTGCTGGGACTTGGGGTAGGGGATGCCCTGCTGTTCACGGTGCTGTGCGCCAGTGCCTCCTACATCGCAGTGCCGGCGGCCATGCACCTGTCCATCCCCCAGGCCAATGCCAGCCTCTATGTCACCTTGTCACTTGCCGTGACCTTTCCCTTCAATATTGTTGTCGGCCTGCCGCTGTATCTGGCTGTCCTCAGATGGGTGCACGCATGAAGCCAGTCAAACGTATCGAGATTGTTGTGGATTCCCTGGACGTCAAAATGGTGTTGCAGGAACTGGAGGACATCGGCATCACCTCCTACTCCCTGATCCGCGACGTGGTGGGGGCGGGCAGCAGCGGCGCCCGCAGCGGCGACCTGCTCAACGATGCCATGAACAATAGCTACATATTGATTGCCTGTGACGCGGCTGAGGTCGCAAGAATCACCGAAGCCCTTGCTCCCAAGCTGAAACGCTATGGTGGCCTGTGCCTGGTATCAGACGCCGAGATGCTGCAGTACTGATCCCGGCACCGGGTATTGATCCCGGTCATGCCACCGGCACCGCGCGCGGGCTATGCTTCGGCCTGCAAACTTCTCCAGATGGGCGCACATGACTGAGAGCGTGCTGAGGATTGCCATCACCGGTGCTGGTGGTGTCGGTGCCATTTCCTGCGGTGAGATGCTGCTGCGCGCCTGGGCGGCCAGCGGTGGCCGCGGCCTGCTGCGCAAGGCCTTCGGACCGCAGATTCGCGGCGGCGAGGCGGCGTCGCTGTTATCCCTCACCGAGTCCGAGGATTATACTGCCGCCACTGAGTACGACCTGTTGCTGGCCCTCGACTGGCTGAACTTCGAGCGCTTCGAAGACGAGATTCGCCTGGCGCCGGATGCCCTGGTGATCTGCGAATCGGCGGCCCGCGCGCCTGAGGCGGTGCAGGCGGTTCGCATCGAAGAACTCCCCTTCGGCCAGTTGGCCAGCGACAGCCATCCGGAAGGTCGCAGCAATATGCTGGCCCTGGGTTTGCTGGGCCGGGCCCTGGAGCTTTCCTTGGAGACCCTGTGCGAACTGGCCGAGCAGCGGTTTGCCTCCCGCGCGGCCGCCTACCGGGAGGCGGCCCGCGGGAGGCAAACCGCTGCTCGGCCAGTTCGCACAGGGTCTCCAAGGAAAGCTCCAGGGCCCGGCCCAGCAAACCCAGGGCCAGCATATTGCT
>JANQLM010000064.1 GCA_028280635.1 Halieaceae bacterium
GGAAAGGGTGGACCGGTATCGACTGCCGCCACGCAGTCTCACCAGCACCATCCCATTCCGCCTCTCGCCGTATATGAACCCAACAGATTAATACAGAAATCCCGTGAACGAAATCTGATTTTGTCTGAAATGGAATGACGACTCTCAAGATATTGCTGGTTAGCTGGGCTTGCAGGACGTCCCGTAGCGCTGGCGGGACGGGGAGCCGTCTGGCGCATCGGACCGTGCCCGGCGCGCCGAGATCGGCTACCACCGCACCCGCGCACCCCCGCCGGAGCCCTTCCCACACAGCCCCGCCGCTCGCAGCCACGACCGGCGAGGAGCGTCCGGCTGGGCACCGCGCAGCGAGGCGAAGGGCAAGTGCGCGCGCGGTTCGTCGGGCGGAAGATCTGCGGCGTGGCGGTGTGGCGGCGCAACGCCCCGTCGCTGAGCGATGCGTGCAGCCCCTCCCCGGATAGCCCAGCCACTCCCCAGCCGCGAGCGCCAGAAAGCGACCGGCGCAGAGAGGAGCGGGGAGCCGGAGGGAAGCGCGCATTTGGGCGGACGGAATGGCCGCGGTGTCACGGTGCGGCGGGGCAGCGCCTGTTCGCCAAGCGATGTGCAGGAATTAGGAAGCCCGGCAGTGGTCGCCAACCCGGTTGCGGCAGCGATCGCTTGCTCTCTGCCTTGAAATTTCGAACTTGCCAACAAGAGGATCGGTTGGCGCTGCGCGGACGGGCACCCCGCACCGATCTAGATATGTTAGGAGGGGACCGTCTGAGAGCTTGCTCCGTCTGCTCCACCGCTACCCGCTCTCTCTTGGCGAGTAGAAGCCTCCTGAACGGGGTGTACCGGTCGGGGGTTCGGCCTCGGTTCGCCATCGGCGCTCGGTTCGGTCGCGGAACTCGGCAGGGGCGCATGCTTGCCACGTTCCTTACCAGCCTCTGCCAGTCTTGCACACTCACAATACACGCACAGCGCCAGTATGTAGTACGTTACTAAATAAGACCTGGCTCGGTGACTTGGAACCAAACGCCGGCAAAGCTACCGACTGGGACCGTTCCAAGACCGGGAAGCCAAGGCCAGTTATGAGCAGCCCGACTGACGAAAAGTGGAGCGTGAAAAGGCCTTTGCAGCCCTCATTGTGGAGAGTGAAGCAAGCAGCGAAGGTGTCCTCTGAGTTTTGTCGGAAGATTCTCTCACTGGGCACTTAGCTCTCCATCTTTTGGACAGTATCCGCCACTGGGCCAGTTTGCTTCTCTGCACGGCAGCAGAAATGCAGTTGTCGGCCAGGGCACCTTTAACGCCGAGACCGTGGGGCGAGATCTTCAGGCTTGACCAGCATTTTTCCCCCTAGTGTTGTTGAGTCGTTGGAATGGCTCGCTCGACAGTCATAGGACACCAATGGGGGGATTGGGACGGGTGCGTCGTCGGCGATATCTCGAGACAGATGCCGCCCTGTCCCCCTTTCGAAGTGAAGCCGACAGGAGGTAGGTGCCATGTACCCAATGGAGACACGACAAAGCGACGATATCGAATCGATTGCTTCAGCACGTGCTGCACTGGAGAACCTGCCATTCGTAACTTGCAGTTTGTTGCCATCCTAGTGTTGAAACAACG
>JANQLM010000072.1 GCA_028280635.1 Halieaceae bacterium
GAGGCCATCACTGAGCCCTTTACCTCGAGTCCGGCGTGCTCCGCCTTGATACCGGCGATGCGGGCCGAGTTGACCCGGCTCATCTGGCCGGCGCCGACACCGATGGTCTGGCCGGCTGCGGCGTAAACAATGGCATTGGATTTCACGAACTTGGCGACCTTCCAGGCAAACAGCAGGTCCTGCATCTGCTCGGCATCGGGCTGCTTGCGGCTTACGACTTTCAGCTCACCCGCGCCGACCATGCCCAGGTCGCGGTCCTGCACCAGCAGGCCGCCGTTGACACGCTTGTAATCCAGCGCGGGGCTGGCACTGTCCCAGGCGCCGCAGCGCAGCACCCGCACGTTTTCCTTGGCGGCGGTGGTGGCCAGTGCTTCGGCACCGATTTCCGGTGCAATAATCACTTCGACGAACTGCTTGTCAATGATAGCTGCCGCGGTCTCGGCATCCAGTTCCCGGTTGAAGGCGATAATGCCGCCGAAGGCGGATTCCGGGTCGGTGGCGAAAGCGCGCTGGTAGGCTTCCAGCAGGCTGGCGCCGACTGCGACGCCGCAGGGATTGGCGTGCTTGACGATGACACAGGCCGGCGCGTCGAAGCTCTTGACGCATTCAAGGGCGGCATCGGTGTCGGCCACGTTGTTGTAGGAGAGCGCTTTGCCCTGCAGTTGCGCTGCAGTGGCGATACCGGCTTCCGCGGGGTTTGCTTCCCGGTAGAAGGCCGCGGCCTGGTGAGGGTTTTCACCGTAGCGCATTTCCTGAACCCGGTGAAACTGGGTGGAGAAGGTGCGCGGAAAGGCCTCGCTGCCGCCGTCTACCAGCCTGCCAAAGTGGTTGGCGATGGCACCGTCATAGGCCGCCGTGTGCTCGTAGGCGCGAATCGCCAGGTCGAAACGGGTCCGGTAGCTGAGGCTGCCATTGTTGGCCTGCAGCTCTTCGACGATGCAGGCGTAGTCACCTGCATTGACCACAATGGTGACGAAGCGGTGATTCTTGGCGGCGGCTCGCACCATGGTGGGGCCACCGATATCGATATTCTCCACCGCATCTTCAAAGCTGCAGTCGGGTTTCGCCACGGTCTGCTCGAAGGGGTACAGATTCACCACCACCATGTCGATGGTATCGATACCGTGCTCGGCCATGATTGCATCATCAGTGCCGCGGCGGGCCAGGATGCCGCCGTGAACTTTCGGGTGCAGGGTTTTTACCCGGCCGTCCATCATCTCCGGGAAGCCGGTGTAGTCGGCAATCTCAGTCACATTGATGCCAGCGTCCCGCAGCAGGCGGTAGGTGCCGCCGGTGGAGAGCAGCTCCACGCCCTGCTCGGATAGCGCACGGGCAAAATCCTCGATACCGGTTTTGTCGGAAACGCTGATCAATGCGCGCCGAACCGGAACAAGATCGGTGTCAGTCATGAAGGGGTCCAGTTTGTAGGTGGGTGCTGCCGGTAGCTCAGGCGCCGTTGTCGGTCAGCAGGCCGTATTGCTTCAGTTTTTTGCGCAGGGTGCCGCGATTGAGCCCCAGCATCTGGGATGCCTTGGTCTGGTTGTTACGGGTGTACTGCATGATTTCCTCTAGCAGCGGTGCTTCGACCTCTGCCAGCACCATCTGGTAGACCTCACTGCCCAGCTGTCCTTCCAGTTCTTCCAGGTATGCGCGTACCGCCAGGCGCACGCTCTGGCGAAGGCTGGTGCCTTTGCCGTTGCCGCTATCGGCGGGCAGGTCCAGTGATGTGCCCGGCGTCCGTTCCGACAGGGTTTCCCCCACTCTCATGCTGCCAACTCCTCAAACTTGTTGTCATTGAAATAGAAATGTAGCGCGGCTTCCTGTTCGGCGGCGCTTTCCAGCTGGTTGAACTGGCGGCGAAAGACTTCGGCCCCTGGCGCCTGTTGCAGGTACCAGCCGACGTGCTTGCGCGCGATGCGCAGGCCCATGTATTCCCCGTAAAATTCGTGCAGACCGCGCAGGTGCTCCAGCATGATCGCGGCTTTTTCTTCCAGGCCCGGCTCTGCGGGTAGTTCGCCTGTCGCCAGGTAATGTGCCACCTGGCCACAGAGCCAGGGTGCTCCCTGTGCGGCGCGGCCTATCATGATGCCGGCGGCACCGGTGCGCGCCAGCACCTGGCCGGCTTGCCGGGCAGTGGTGATATCGCCGTTGGCGAACACCGGCAACTCAACCGCGGCGCAAATGTCGGCAATGGTGTCGTACTCCGCCTCGCCGTTGAAGCGGCAGGCGCGGGTGCGGCCGTGCACCGCCAGCGCGGCAATGCCGGCGTCCTCGGCGATGCGGGCGACAGTGACACCGTTGCGTCGCTCCGGAGACCAGCCGGTGCGAATTTTCAGCGTCACAGGCACGTGAACTGCGGCGGTAACCGCCTGCAGGATGTCGCGAACGAGGTCTTCATCGCGCAGCAGGGCGGAGCCCGCGGCTTTCTTGCAAACCTTCTTCGCCGGGCAGCCCATGTTGATATCGATGATCTGGGCGCCGAGCTCGACGTTGCGGCGGGCGGCGTCCGCCATCATTTCCGGGTCGCCGCCGGCGATCTGCACAGAGCGCGGCTCGCACTCATCGCTGTGTACCAGGCGTGCCCGAGACTTGCGGGTGTTCCAGAGACGGGTATCGCTGGTGACCATTTCCGAGACAACCAGGCCCGCGCCAAGGCGCTTACAGAGGCGCCGAAAAGGCAAATCCGTGACCCCGGCCATCGGTGCGAGAGCGACATTGTTGTCCAATTTGTAAGGACCGATCGCGATCATTCAGCGGGATGCCCGGAGTGCGGAAAAGGGGCGATATGATACTCGCAAGCCCTGGAGGCTCCAAGGGGAATTGCGGATTTTTTGATCAGTTTGCCGCCGCGGTCACAGGCTCCAGCCGGGCGACATAGTTGACCGCATCGCGGCCCGGGTCAGCCAGCGCCAGGGACACCTGAATCTCGCTGTTGGGCGGCAACCTCAGGGGGCCGGCGTTGTGCAGGTACTCCGCCGGCAGGAAGGCGCGGCGTGCCCGCGGTTCGCCCTGGCGGTTGGTGAACCCCAGTACCAGCAAGGGCAGGGGCGCGGCTTCGTCCGCCTGGTTGCGAATCATGGCGTCCAGGCGCAGGGCGCCGGGCGTATCCGGGTGCGGGCGAATCACCAGGTTGGCCAATTGCAGCGCATCACGTGAACGCCGTGCCTCCAGGGTCGGCACGTAGAGCTGTACCGCCAGCACAATCAGCAGCGCCAGGAGGATGGTCCATGCACTCCAGGGTATCGGTCGGCCGCTGTTCGGTAGCTCCGCCGCCGCCATCGGCTTTACCTCCAGCTCGAGGATAGGGTGCGGGCCCTCATCATCGGGCAGGGTTGGCGGGATGAAGTCGACTTCGCCGCGTATGCCGTCGAAAATCTGCAGGCAGCTGCCGCAGCGTACCCGGCCCCCGGCCTGTTCGAGTTGGGCGGGTGCCACCTGGAAGCTGGCGTCGCAGTAGGGGCAGGTAGTCAGCTGGGGTTCAGTCACCTGGCATTTCCCCCACCAGTGCCACCCAGCCTTCCTGCTCGCGGGCAATGTCTAGCGTCAGCGGGTAGGCCGCCCGCAGCTGCTCGACCTGCTCCAGCAGTACTCCCGACAGCAACAGTGTGGCGCCGGGTTTCAAAAGCCCGGTAAGCGCTGGGGCCAGCTCGCACAGCGGCCCGGCCAGGATATTGGCCACCACCAGGTCTGCAGGCTCGGTTTCACCGAGCGCCTCCGGGTGGCAGACCTCTAGACTGCCGGCGGCGATGTGATTGCGCTCGGCGTTGGCCCAGGTGGCGGCGAGTGCCTGGGGGTCGGTATCGGTGGCCAGCAGCGAATCGGCACCCAGGCGCAGGGCGGCGATGCCCAATACGCCGGAACCGCAGCCAAAATCCACCACCCGGTCGCCGGCCGCGACCCGAGCCGCCAGTTCCCCCAGGCACATGGCGGTGGTGGGGTGGGTGCCAGTGCCGAAGGCCAGGCCTGGGTCTAGCATGATATTGATGGCCTCCGGTTCTGGCGGTGTCAGCCAGGAAGGGCAGAGCCACAGGCCCTCGGCGAACTGGCGCGGCTGGTAGTGCTGCATCCACTCCCGCTCCCAATCCTTGTCTTCGAGGATTTCGGCGCTCAGGCCTGCCCGGTAGCTTTCCGGCATCTCGGCGCGCAGCTGTTCGAGGTTGGTGTCTGCCGGAAACAGGCCGCTGACACGGGTTTCCTGCCACAGGGCCTGCCCGGGTTCTGATCCGGCAAACAGGGGCTGGTCGGCATTGTCTTCGAGGGTGACCGCAGCGGCGCCGAGGCCGAGCAGGGCATCCTCTGCGGCGGGCGCCAATTCTGCCCGGGTCTCGAGCCGTACTTGCAACCAGGCCACGGTGGCGGGGTTCAGCCGTTGAGGCGTTTTTCGAGGTAGTGGATACTGACGCCGCCGCGAGCGAAAGCGGAGTCACGCACCAGTTCCCGGTGCAGATCGGCATTGGTGCGAATACCTTCCACGACCAGCTCCTCGAGGGCCTGGCGCATGCGGGCCAGCGCCACTTCCCGGGTTTCCCCATAGCTGATGATCTTGGCAATCAGTGAGTCGTAATGGGGCGGTACGGAGTAGCCGCCGTACAGATGGGAGTCGACCCGGATGCCGTTGCCGCCCGGTGCATGGAAATGGCTGACCGGCCCCGGGCTGGGCATGAAGGTACGCGGGTCCTCGGCGTTGATGCGGCACTCGAAAGCGTGGCCTTGGAAACTCACGTCCTCCTGGGCGAAGGACAGCGGCATGCCGCTGGCTACCCGGATCTGTTCCTTGACGATGTCGATGCCGGTAATCATTTCCGAGACCGGGTGCTCGACCTGCACCCGGGTGTTCATCTCGATGAAGTAGAAGCCGCCGTCCTCGTACAGGAATTCAAAAGTGCCGGCGCCGCAATAGCCGATTTCCTTGCAGGCATTGACGCAGGCCGCGTAGACCTCTTCCCGGGCGTCGTCAGGGATGCCCGGTGCCGGTGCTTCCTCCAGGACTTTCTGGTGTCGCCGCTGCAGGGAGCAGTCGCGGTCGCCCAGGTGGACGGCATTGCCGTGGCTGTCTGCCAGCACCTGCACCTCGACGTGGCGCGGGTTCTCCAGGAACTTCTCGATATAGACCTTATCGCTGCCAAAAGCGGCGGCCGCCTCGGACTGGGTGACGAACACCGCGTTCAGCAGGGCTGCCTCACTCTGCACCACCCGCATGCCGCGGCCACCGCCGCCGGCGGCGGCCTTGATGATTACTGGATAGCCGATGCGCCGGGCAACCTCCAGGGTCCGATCGCTGTCCTCGTCCAGCGGACCGTCGGAGCCGGGCACAGTGGGTACTCCCGCCGCTTTCATGGCCTCGATGGCCGACACTTTGTCGCCCATCAGGCGAATGACGTCGGCGCTGGGGCCGATAAACGTGAAGCCGCTTTTCTCGACCTGCTCGGCAAAATCGGCGTTCTCCGCCAGGAAGCCGTAACCGGGGTGGATGCCTACCGCGTCGGTCACTTCCGCGGCAGAAATAATGGCGGGAATATTCAGGTAGCTCTCGGTGGACGGCGCGGGGCCGATACAGACCGATTCGTCCGCCAGCTTTACATGCATGAGATCTCGGTCGGCCTGTGAGTGCACGGCCACGGTCTTGATGTCCAGTTCCTTGCAAGCGCGCAGCACTCGCAGGGCGATCTCACCGCGGTTGGCGATGACAACTTTATCCAGCAACGGCATTGCTCTGTCCCCGCGGTCAGACGATGGTGACCAGCGGCTGGTCGAATTCCACCGCCTGGCCGTTCTCCACCAGGATGGCCTCGACCGTGCCGGCCTTGTCGGCCTCGATCTGGTTCATCATCTTCATGGCTTCTACGATACAGATCACGTCGCCCACTTTGACGTGCTGGCCGACCTCAACGAAGGAGGGTGAACTGGGCGAGGGCGCGCGGTAGAAGGTGCCGACCATGGGAGAGGTCACGACGTGACCGCTGATCGCTTCGGGCTCTGCAGCGCCGCTCTCCCCAGCGTCTGCTTCCGCCGGCGCGGGCGCCGGAGCCGGCGCGACGGCCGCGGGTGGCGGCGCAGCCGGGGCTGCAGCATACTGCATGGGCAGGGCAGCGGGTGCGCCGCTGTTGCGGCTTATGCGCACCGATTCTTCGCCCTCTTTGATCTCAATCTCATCGATATTGGATTCTTCAAGAAGCTCGATCAGCTTTTTGACTTTGCGGATGTCCATTGGCCAATCCTCAGGTGTTATCTAGTTGTGTGATGGCGGCTGTCAGTGCCAGCTCATACCCCTTGGCGCCCAGGCCGCAAATCACACCGGCGGCGATATCGGAGAAGTAGGAGTGGTGGCGAAAGCTCTCACGCGCATGCGGGTTGGACATGTGCATTTCGATAAAGGGAATGTCTACCGCCAGCAAGGCGTCACGCAGGGCGACACTGGTATGGGTAAATGCCGCCGGATTGAAGATGATGAAGTTGACACCCTCGTGGCGCGCATCATGGATGCGCTCCACCAGTTCATACTCGGCATTACTCTGCATGGCCAGCAGGTGATGCCCCGCATCCAGCGCCTGTTGCTGCAGGGTCTGGTGGATATCCGCCAGGCTGGCTGTGCCGTAGATCCCCGGTTCACGCTCACCCAGCAGGTTGAGGTTCGGTCCGTTGAGGACCAGGATCGTTGCCATGCCAATGTGCCTCGCTAAGCGCGTGTAAGGCGGCATTGTGCATAGAAGGTGGGTTGGCGTCTAGCCAAAAAGTGTTAAAAAGGGCAAGTTGACGCCAGATACATGCATTTTCGCGGACGTTCGCGGGCTTTTCTGGTGATAGCCTCGGCGCGGGCGGGGCCGGCGTCAGCGTTCCGCCAGCGTCGGCGCGTCCGCCCTGGCCAGTGCATCCAGCACGATGCCAGGGGTCAGCAGCTGGGGCAGCACTTCGGGTTCACTGCCTGGCTGTCCACTGTAGACCAGGTACAGGGGCACCCCGTTGCGGCCAAAGCGCGCCAGGAAGCGGGCGATGTCCGCGTCGTAGTCGGTCCAGTCCACGACGATGTATTCCATACCCATGGCGGCCATGGCTTCCTCAACCCGGTCGGTGCCGAGAGTACCTTTCTCGTTGGCGATACAGGTGATGCACCAGTCTGCGGTGACATTCACGAATACCGGGGTGCCGGCGCCCAGCAGGGATGCCAGGCGTTGCTCAGACCAGGCCTTGTCCGCACCGGGCTCGGTTCTGGTGCGGCTGTCCAGGGCATCGCTGGGTATCACCAGCAGAGCGCCCAGCAGGGCGACTGCCCCTGCCCAGCGCCCCCAGGGCCGGTAGCGCCACAGCCACAGGCCCAGAGCGAGGGCCAGCATTCCCACCAGCAGCAGCGCCATGGTGGTGACGCTGGTTTGGCGACCACTGACCCACAGCAACCAGATCGCCGTGGCGTAAAGTGGGAAGGCCAGCAGTTGCTTGAACGTTTCCATCCAGGCCCCGGGCTTTGGCATGCGCTTACGCAGGGTCTTGCTGTAGCTCAGCAGCAGCATGGGCGCGGCCATGCCGCTGCCAAGTGCTGCGAACACGGCCAGGGCCACGGGTGCCGGCTGGGTGACCGCGAAGCCCAGCGCCGTTCCCATGAAAGGGGCGGTGCAGGGGCTGGCCACGACCGTCGCCAGAACGCCGGTAAAAAAGGAGCCTGAGTAACCGCCCCGTTCCGCCAGCTGGCTGCCCATGCCCATAAAGCCCGAGCCCAGCTCAATGAGCCCGGACAGCGACAGGCCCATGACAAAGAACAGGTAGGCCAGCAGGGCCACAAAACGCGGCTCCTGCAGTTGGAAGCCCCAGCCCACGGCGGCGCCGGCCTGTTGCAGGGTGATCAGCAGCGCAGCCACCAGCAGGAAGCTGGCGACCACGCCCAGTGCATACACCCAGCCGTGCACATGCTTGCTGTGCTCACTGCCAGTGGCAAAACTGAAGACTTTGAGGGAAAGCACCGGGAACACGCAGGGCATCAGGTTAAGAATGCTGCCACCCACGAAGGCCAGCAGCATCATGTAGACCAGCCCGCTGATGCTGAGCGGCTCGGCGGAAGCAGCGTCACCGCTGCCACCGCCCGCGCTCGGCCGGGGCTTGTTCGGCGCTACTGCGGCAATCGTGCGCTGAATGAAATCGACTTCGAAGCTCTCCCGGTGAGGGGGATAGCACAGACCGGCGTCGGCGCAGCCCTGGGAAGTGATCTTCAGCGTGCCGCGCTCCGCCGGGTTGCCCAGTGCCAGGCTGACATCGGCGAAATGGTAGTGCACCTGAGAGATACCGAAGTACTCGTCCTCGCGGGTCACACTTTCAGAGAAGGTCGGTGTCACCTCGACCGCCCCGGCGTCCGTGTCGAGCTTGAACTTGAAGCGCTTCTGGTAGAGGTAGTAGCCGTCTTCGATCTGCCAGTAGAGTCTTATGGACTGCTCATCCAGCACCTCCACGGCCAGCGTGTAGGCCTCCTCTACCGGCAGGAAATCGACCTCCGGCTGCGCCTGTTCCAGGCCCGGCAGCGCTGTGTTCGGCTGGGACAGGTCCTGGGCTCGGACTGTGGGCATTGTGAGCTGCAGGGCCAGTAGCAGTAGCAGCGTGGTGAATCGTTGCATCAGTTTATTCTCTGTGGGTACGGCCTTGGACACGAATACCCTCGGAAGTTTCATCGGATTTTACCGATCTTGTGTACGTGCAGCACCTTTCGTACCCCTGTAAGTCGCTGCCAGCGCACAAGCGGTTCAACGGTGCCAACAGGGCGGTTTACCGTATAGCGCTCCGGTGCAATGCCTGCGATGGTATAGTGTCGCCCCACTCGAGGATCCAATCGATGCGTTTTTTCAGATTCCTGCCCCTAGTCGCAGTTTTTCTAAGTTTGCCCTGCTGGTCGGTGGAGGCCACCGATGGCTGGATGCGGGCCATGCCCCCCGGACAGCCTACGGCCGCCGCCTACCTGACGCTGCGCAACCCTGCGGACAGCGCGGTGGTACTGCTGGCCGCGGCCACACCCATGGCCGGGAAGGTAGAGATACACCGATCGGAACAGCAGGATGGCATGTGGCGCATGCGACGCCTGGCTGACCTGCCGATACCGGCGGGCGGCAGTACCACGCTGGCGCCCGGTGGCGCCCACCTGATGCTGTTCAGAATGGAGCATGCGCTGCGCGAGGGTGACACCCTGCCGCTGACGCTGGAGTTCGACAACGGTGAAACCATCGATGTGGAGATCGAAGTGCGCGCCATTGGCGCGGGCAGCGGGCATCAACATCACTAGCATTGGCCCCGGGCGGCCAGACACGAGGTAGCACAGATCATGTTGGAAGGAATCCGGGAATCCTGGAATGCACTGCGGGAGCGGCTGTCCGCGGCCGCGCCGGACGGCGGCTGGCTGCGGGGTATCGGGGGTGCCCTCGGCGTCTATCTGCTGGTTGCCCTGCTGCTGGGTATGTACTGGAGCCTGGCCCCCTCCGAGTTCGACGTCCAGGAAAACGCGGCCCAGTTTGCCGCTGAGAACAACAGCCAGGTAGTCACCGGCACCGTCACCTCCACCGCCCTGATCAGCGTGGCGGAAACCTTGCTGGACAAGCCGGGCGGCTTTATCCGCAACGACGTGTTCCCGCCGGGCCTGTGGCTCGACAACATGCCCAATTGGGAATACGGTGCCCTGATTCAGGTGCGTGACCTGGCGCGCGCCATGCGCGAGTCCTACAGCCGTTCCCAGTCCCAATCCAAGGAAGACCCGGACCTGGCCGAGGCAGAGCCGCTGTTCAACTTTAAGGCGAACTCCTGGATGCTGCCGCCCTCTGAGCGTGAATACCGGGCCGGCATTCGCCATGTGGAAAGTTACACCCTGCGTCTGGCCGACACCGCATCCCGTGATGCCCAGTTTTACGCCCGCGCCGACAACCTGGCCTACTGGCTCGCTACCGTGGAAACCCGCCTCGGTAGCCTGTCCCAGCGGCTGACCGCCAGCGTCGGGCAGCGTCGCATCAATACCGACCTGGCCGGCGACAGCCAGGCCACCCAGGCTACACCGACACCGGATGACAGCGTGGTGCGCACCCCCTGGCTGGAAATAGATGACGTGTTCTACACCGCCCGTGGCTCCACATGGGCGCTGATTCACTTCCTGCGGGCGGCGGAGGTCGACTTTGCCCAGGTGCTGGAAGACAAGAACGCCCGCATTAGCCTGCAGCAGATCATCCGCGAGTTGGAGGCCACCCAGCAAACCGTATGGAGCCCGATGATCCTGAACGGGTCGGGCTTTGGCCTGGTGGCCAATCACTCGTTGGTGATGGCGTCCTATATCAGCCGCGCCAATGCCGCCATCATCGACCTGCGACGGCTGTTATCCGACGGCTGATCTGGCGGTTGACGGGCAGCCGGTTAGTCCCGATGCCGATAGCGCAGGCGGGTGCCGGTATCCAGTGACAGGCGAATCTCCTCGGCACTGAGCGCTTCCGGGAAGTAGGTGCCGGATACCTTGGCGTCGATGAGGCTGGCGCCTTCGAGATTGGTATCGCGAAAGTCTATGCCGCGCAGGTCGCTGTTGCGGAAGTAGGAATCGCTGAAATCCAGGCCGGCGGCATCCATGTTGCGAAGGTCGCGACCGCGATAGTCGCCGCTTTTGAGGCGGCTGGTGTCCAAGGTGTGGCGCTGTTCATTGAACTCGCGGATTTCCTCGTTCCGCAGCAGTTGGTAGAGCGGATCGTCGCTAATGGTGGGTTTGCTCATGGTGGTCGTCCGGAGTACGCAATAAGCTATAGGGTAACCAAGCTCCCCGAACATGCCCAGACCAGATCCTCTTGAAACCGGCCACTGAACCTCAAGCGACGACCAGCGGTTTCCTGCTGACACGCCAGTGGCGCGATACCGAGGCGGGCGTGGAACTGGAGCTCTGGCTGGCGACAGATGCCGGTGCACACAGGCTGCAGGTGCCGGCACAGGAAGTGCTGTTCTTCCTGCCCAGCGCCGAGGCAGAAGCGGCGCAGTCACTGCTTGGCAGGGATTTCGCGCCGCGGCTGGAAGCGCTGCCCCTGCGGGACTTTCACATGCAGCCGGTGACCGGCTTCTACTTTCGCAGCCAACGCCGGCTGCGCCAGGCCCGCGACCGTTTGCGGGAGGCAGGTTTCGACCCCCTCGAGGCTGACCTCAATCCCGCCGACCGCTACCTCATGGAGCGCTTCGTGCGCGGTTCGCTGGCGTATCCCACCGTGGGTCCGGTACAGGTGCGCAGGGCCGAGTACCGACCACGGCTGCGAATGCTGTCGCTGGATATTGAAACCGCCATTGATCGGCTGGAGCTCTACAGCATCGGGCTGTACGCCGTCGACGGTAACCGGCCGGTGCGCAAGGTCCTCATGCGCGGCGAGCATAGCGCCCTCGATTACGTCGAGTGCTGTAGTAGCGAGGCCGACCTGCTGTCGCGTTTCCTGGCCTGGATGACGGACTACGACCCCGACATCATCATCGGCTGGAATGTCATCAACTTCGACCTGTGGTACCTGCAGCGGGTGGCGGACAAGCTCGGCCGCACCTTACCACTGGGGCGGGACCGGCGGCCCTGGCACTGGCGTGAGCTGGACGACGACGGCGAGCGTCGTGCGGTGCAGATTCCGGGGCGCGCGGTGCTGGACGGAGTCGATATGCTGCGTACGGCTACCTACCGCTTCGAGAGTTTCTCCCTGGAATCGGTAAGCAGGGAACTGTTGGGGGAGGGCAAGCTGCTGCACGGCAGCCAGCGTGGCAAGCAGATCACCGAGCTGTTCCTGGATGACAAGGATGCACTGGCAGAGTACAACCTGCGCGATTGTGAGCTGGTGTGGGAAATCTTCGAAACAACGCGCCTGCTGGATTTTGCAGTCGCGCGCAGCCAGATGACCGGGCTCGCCATCGACCGGCAGGGCGGCTCGGTGGCGGCATTCGACTTTCTCTACCTGCCGCGCTTGCACCGCGCGGGCTTCGTGGCGCCCAATGCCAGCCGCGAACAGATCGCCAGCCCCGGCGGCTTCGTTCTGGATTCGGAGCCGGGAATCTATCGCGATGTACTGGTGCTGGATTTCAAGAGCCTGTACCCGAGTATTATTCGCACCTTTCGTGTCGATCCCATGGGATTGGCGGTGGGCACTGCGGACGACGCCGCCATCGATGAAACTATTGAGGGTTTCATCGGTGCTCGCTTCTCGCGCGATCAGCACCTGCTGCCGGATATCATCGAAGAGCTGTGGACGCTGAGGGATTTGGCCAAGGCCAGCGGTGACCAGGCCCAGTCACAGGCTATCAAGATCATCATGAACTCATTCTACGGAGTACTGGGTACGCCCGGCTGCCGCTTCTTCGACGCGCGGCTGGCCAGCTCCATCACCCGGCGCGGACACCAGATTATCCAGCAGACCCGGGACCAGATCGAGGCCCTGGGTGATCAGGTGATCTACGGTGACACCGACTCGGTGTTTGTCGCCGTGACTGCCCGGGAGGGACTGACGGCAGCGGAGCGCGGCCGTTGGCTGCAGCAGGAGCTGAACCGCTGGTGGCGTGAGCGCCTTGATGACGAGTTCCGGCTGGACAGTGTGCTTGAACTGGAGTTCGAAACGCATTTCGCCAGCTTCCTGATGCCTACTATTCGCGGCTCGGACAAGGGCAGCAAGAAGCGTTACGCCGGCGTGGTTGAAGGCAAGCAAGGGCCGGAGCTGGTGTTCAAGGGCCTTGAAAACGTGCGCACCGACTGGACCATGCTGGCCAGGGAATTCCAGAGTGAGCTGTATCGCCGGGTGTTTGCCGAGGAGGACTTCGAGGACTATGTGCTGTCGCTGGCAGAGCAGGTGGAGGCCGGGGCATTGGACGGCAAGCTGGTGTACCGCAAGCGTCTGCGCCGCAGGCTGGATGACTACCAGCGCAATGTGCCGCCCCACGTGCAGGCGGCGCGCCTCACCCGGGATCGGGGCGGAATACCGCCGGTTCGGGGTGACTGGGTGGAATATGTCATCACTGCCGCCGGTGCGGAACCCGCAGATGACCCGCGCGCGCCGCTGGACTACCAGCACTATATAGAGCGCCAGTTAGCGCCGGTGGCCGACGGTATCCTGCATTTCCTCGATACCAGCTTCACGGAGATCTGCGGCAAACAGCAATCGCTGTTTTGAAACAACTCCTGCTATCCCGGTCACTTGGCCTGGTCCACCGCACCGAAGAACTCGCGCAACACAGCGTCGTGCTCGCTGGCTGACAGGCGTGGCCCGAACCGGGACACAACCCGGGCGGCGGCGAGGCTGGCAAAACGGCCGGCGGTTTCAAAGTCCCTGCCATGGGTGATGGCGTAGAGGAAGGCACCGGCGAACATGTCGCCCGCACCGTTGGTATCAACCGCCTCGGTCGGCGTGCCTTCCACTTCGATGAGGCGCTCGCCGTCGTAGAGCAGGGCGCCCCTGGCGCCGAGAGTGATGACGAAGCGGCGGGCCACCTGCTTGAGCGTATCGGCGGCCCGCGCCAGTTCTTCACCGCCGGCCCAGCTTACGGCTTCCGCCTCGTTGCAGAACAGCAGGTCGACACCGTGCTCACCCAGCATCTCCTGCAGGCCCTCGCGGAAGAACTCCACCATGCCCGGGTCGGAGAAGCTGAGCGCGGTGGACACGCCGTTGGCGCGGGCATGTTCGCGGGCGGCGATCGCCGCTGCCCGGCCGGTCGGTGAGGTCACCAGATAGCCTTCCATATACAGGTATTCCGAGGCCTCGATGGCCCTCGGCACCAGTTCGGAAGTTGCCAGGGTTTCGCTAATGCCGAGAAAGCTGTTCATGCTGCGCTCGGCGTCCGGAGAGATCAGCACCAGACAGCGGCCGGTGGTGCCGTCGCCGCGGTCTTCGGTCCAGTTGTGGTCGACACCGGCGGCTTCCAGGTCGGCGAGATAAAAATCGCCATTGTCATCGTTGGCCACCTTGCAGGAGTAGAAGCCGCTGCCGCCGAAGCGGGTGGCGGCGATGACGGTATTGGCAGCACTGCCGCCGCTGGCGCGACTGGCGGTGACCAGGTGGTCTTCGAGCTGGCTGACCAGTTCCTGCTGGCGAGCTTCGTCCACCAGGGTCATCAGGCCTTTCTCCACGCCCATGGCGGCAAGCTCTGCATCCTCTACCCGGATCTCCGTATCCACCAGCGCGTTGCCGATGCCATAGACCTTGTATTGCTTCACTCTCCGCCTCCCGGATTCAAAAGGGCGCTATTATGGTCAATGACTGGGCCGGTCGCTACTTTTATACTGCCCGCCGACCATGAAGAGCCGAACCCGCCCCCTCATACTGCGCATCCTGCTGGCACTCGCTGTCCTGGCGGGCCTGTTGCTGGTGTATCTGGATGCCCTGGTCAGCACCACGTTCAGCGATCGGCGTTGGGAAATACCGGCCAGCGTTTACGCGCGCCCCCTGGAGCTGTACCCGGGTCTGGTGATGAGCGCTGATGAATTCGAGTATGAGTTGTCGCTGCTGGGCTATCGCTCCGTGTCCGCGCTTTCGGCCCCGGGCCAGATGCGGCGACGCGGCGAGCGTATAGACCTCTACAGCCGGGACTTCCAGTTTCCCGACGACGCGCGTGCCGGGAGCCGGCTGGCGCTGGAATTCTCCGACCGTCGCCTGGTCAGTCTACGCGGCGACGGCGCTGCATTGCCGCTGTACCGCCTCGAACCTGTGCAGATAGGTGGTATCTATCCCCGTCACCAGGAAGACCGGCTGCTGCTCAAACTTGAGGAATCGCCACAGAGCCTCAGGCGTGCCCTGCTGGCGGTGGAGGACCGCGGCTTCTACCGGCACTGGGGTATCTCACCGACGGGCATTGCCCGTGCCGCCTGGACCAACCTGCAGGCCGGGCGCCTGGTGCAGGGCGGTAGCACCATTACCCAGCAGTTGATAAAAAACTACTACCTGACCCGCGAACGCAGCTTTACCCGCAAGCTCACGGAAGTGCTGATGGCCGGTCTGCTGGAATTGCACGCGGACAAGGATGAAATCCTCGAGGCCTACATCAACGAAGTCTACCTGGGCCAGGACGGGCCACGGGCCATTCACGGTTTTGGTCTGGCCAGTCGGCACTATTTTGACCAGCCGCTGGAAGAGCTGGGGCTGCATCAGCAGGCGCTGCTGGTGGGGATGGTCAAGGGCCCCTCCCTCTACAATCCGCTGCGCCATCCGCAGCGCGCCCGCGCGCGTCGCGATGTGGTGCTGGGGGTAATGCGCGCCGAGGAGCTGATCAATGAGGCGGAATACCGGGTAGCCCTGGCCATGCCCCTGGGCCTGAGCCAGCGCCCACGCATCATGAACAGCTTCCCGGCCTTTCTGGACCTGGTGCGGCGCCAGCTGCGCCGGGACTACCGGGAGCAGGACCTGGGGTCGCGTGGCCTGCGCATTTTCACCAGCTTTGATCCCCAGCTGCAGCGCCAGGCGGAAGCCAGCATCCAGACCGTGCTGGATGGTCTCGATACCGCCGACGAGCTGCAGGCGGCCATGGTAGTCACCAGCTTTGGCAACGGCGAGGTACGGGCCCTGATCGGTGGCCGTCAGCCGCGCTATGCGGGCTTCAACCGTGCCCTCGATGCAATACGTCCCGCGGGTTCACTTATCAAGCCGGTGGTCTACCTGACGGCGCTGGAGCAGACCGGGCGCTGGACCCTGGCCTCGCCGCTGGACGACAGTGAATTCAGCGTCGAGCTGGATGACAACAATCGCTGGTCGCCGGCCAATTTCGACCGCCAGTCCCACGGCTCCGTATTGTTGCACCGGGCCTTATCGCAATCCTATAACCAGGCCACGGCGAGGCTTGGCATGGAGCTGGGTACCGAGCGGGTGCGCGCTACCCTCGAGCAACTGGGTGTGGACCGTGCGCAGCCAAACGTGCCTGCAATGTTGCTGGGCGCCGGTGGCCTTTCGCCCATCGATGTGGCCTCACTCTACCAGTCTATCGCCGCCGGCGGTTTCAACCTGCCGCTGCACACGATTCGCGATGTTGTCGCCGCAGACGGTACCCTGCTGCAGCGGTTTCCGCTGGCCTACCGGCAGGTAGCCTCGACCCAGGCGATCCATCTCCTGCACTACGCCCTGCGCGAAGTCGTGCAGGAGGGTACCGGCAAAATCGTTTACCGGGAGTTGCCCTCCGGCTTCGCGGTAGCGGGCAAAACTGGCACTACCAATGACAACCGGGACTCCTGGTTCGCCGGCTTTTCCGGCGATTTGCTGGCGGTCAACTGGATTGGGCGAGACGACAACGCAGCCACCGGGCTCACCGGTGCCACCGGCGCGGCCCGGGTCTGGTCCCACTTCATGGCGCGGGCCAGCACCCAGCCGCTGGCTTACCGCGTGCCGGATGGTATAGAGCACACCTGGGTCGACGAGGCCAGTGGTAAGCTCAGCGGTCGCAACTGCGCAAACGCACGCCTGTTGCCATTTGTGTCTGGCTCCGAGCCCGACGAACGCGGTCCCTGTACCGGCACCCCTGAACGGATTATTGAATGGTTTCGCGAACTCTTCTGATAGCCCTGCTGGGCCTGCTGCTCAGCGCTTGCGCCGGTGATCCACAACGCCCCGCCAGTGAGTCACCACCGGCCTCCACGAGCGTCGAGAAAACCCCGGCCCGGGTCGAACCCTCACCTGCGGAGCCCGGCCTGCGCACTGCCAGTGCCGGTTTGCTGGAACAGGCCCGGGAGGCCCGCCGCCGCGGTGAGCTGCAGCGTGCCGATGCCCTGCTACAGCGGGCCCAGCGGCTGGACCCGGGTAATGCGCTGGTTTACCTGGAGCTGGCTCGGCTGCACCAGCAGCGCGACGAGCCGGCGGCAGCCCGGGCGGCCGCCGAACGCGGTTTGCTGTACTGCGATGCCGGCAGCTGTGAAGAGTTGCGAGAGTTGGCGCGGCCTTAGCCGTTCCCCTGGCCGGGCAGCTCTAACCCGATTCCCGAAGCGTTAGCTCGAAGCCGCCGGCCACCGGGACAAATTCGAGCCACTGGTTGATGCAGGCAGGCATCTCGCCGACACTGTGGCTGACATAGACCACCTGGGTATCGCTGTGCCTGGCGATGTGGTCGACCGCGTCGAGGATAGCCTGGGTGTGGTGCCGGTCCAGTCCCAGGCAGGGCTCATCGAGGATCAGAATTGCCGGCGATTTCACCATGGCGCGGGCCAGCAGTACCATGCGCTGGATGCCAAAAGAAAGGGTGTCGAAGGGGGCGCGCGCCAGCGCCTTGAGTCCGAGGGCAGCCAGCCAGGCGCGGGCAATTTCCAGTTGTTTGTCGCCCCAGTCGTCGTAGAGTCCCAGGCTGTCGAAAAAGCCGCTGACCACCACTTCCAGCACGGCCATTCCTCGGCTGTAGTTGAGGTGCAGCTGGGTATCCACCTGGCCAAATTTCTGCTTGATATCCCACACACTTTCGCCGCTGCCGCGGCGCCGGCCGAACAGGGTAATGTCCTGGCCGTAGGCTTTGTGATTGTCTCCGGTCACCAGGCTCAGCAGGGTGGTTTTGCCGCAGCCATTGGGGCCGGCGATGTTGCAGTGCTGGCCGGGCCCCAGGGTCCAGTTCACGCCTGCGAGTACCCGGGTAGCCCCGTAGCTCACGTTGACGTCGCGCAGTTCCAGTCGCGCTGCACCCGGTGCCAGTTGATAGGGCCGATCCGCGGGGGCGGGCAGCTCGGCAAAGCGCAGCGGAGGTGGCGTCATCAGCGATTGCACGCGGGGCTCGCTGAGTACCTCGTCGCGTGGTCCGGCGGCCACGACCGAGCCTTCGTCCAGTACCAGCAGGTGACTTACGCCGGCGGGGATGTCCTCCAGGCTGCGCGCCAGCATCAGGATATGCATGGGGGTTGCCAAAAGCTGATCGAGTATCTCGCGCATGCCCTGCTGGCTGGCCCGATCCAGGCCGTCCAGCGGGCTGTCCAGGATCAGCAGCTCGGGTTGCTGCAGGATCGCGCGCAGCAGCAGGGTCTTGCGCATCTCCCCGGTGGAGATAAACCGCAGGCCGCGCTCCAGGATGTGTCCGATGCCCAGTCGTTCAATCCACCGCTGACGATCTGCGCTGCCCACATCACCACCGATAGCCGCCTCGACCGTGGTGCCAGGGTCGCGGGCGTCGCTGCGGAATTCCGAGTCGTCCAGACGCTTGTCGCGATCGCAGAGGCTTTTCTGTTGCTCAAAACAGACATAGCTGCAGTGGCCGCTGGCCAGCGCCGCGCCGCGCTCCAGCTCACCGCTGCCCCAGTCGAACTGGCGGCTGAGCAGGCCCGCAAGGCTGGTCTTGCCGGCACCGTTGGGCCCGACACAGGCCCACTGTTGGCCGTCGTGCCAGGTCCAGCTGAGGTTCTTCAGCACCGGCAGGGCGCGGTAGGCAAAATTCAAGGAATCCAGGCGCAGGAACGCGCCATCTGTAAGGGACATACCGGGGGGTTACCTATCTCTCCTGGCGTTCGAGGAAACGGGTCAGCGCCTGCTCCCGCTGCTCAGGGGTCATATTCGACAGCCGGCGGCGCAGGCGCTGGCGCTGCTCCGGGTCCATACCCTGCCAGCGTTGGCGCAGGGCCTGGCGCTGCTCGGGTGACAGGTCTTTGAGTGCATGGTAGCGACGGCGGGCCTGTTGCCGTTGCTCCGGTGTCATGGTCGACCAGCGCTGGGCATTGTTGGCCAGCCGCTTGCGGTCGCTGTCCGACAGTCCTTCCCAGCGGTCTTCGTGCTGCCGCAGCAGTTGCTGCTGGTCCGGAGTCAGTTGGTTCCAGTTCGGCGCCTGGGCCAGGGCTGTGGTGGGGACTGACAGCAGCAGGGCGAGGCCAAGCTCTTTAGCTCGCATGGTCCTCGGATTCCATCATCCACAGCACCAGGTCCAGGTCCTCCAGCAGCGCCGCGTCTTCGGCCACGCTGATGGCGGCAGGGTCCAGGCTCTGGGTTGAATCCGGATTCTGTAGCAGCGGCAGCGCGACGGCGATGGCGACGATGGCGAAGGCCGCCGCCGTCAGCGACAGCCAGTTACCGGGATTGTAGGGTTTGGAGACCTCAGCCAGTGCCTGCTGGCGTGCGCGATTGAGCCGCGAGAGGGTAGCCGCATCCAGGTGGGCCACGCTGTCGTCGAGACTGGCGCGCGCCAGGTCTTCCAGCGTTGCGGCGGGAATATTGTCGCGTTGATCGCGTTCAGTCGTGTTCATTTGGCATATGCTCTGCCAGCGCGTTCTGCAGGGCTCTGATGGCCCGATTGTAATGGGTTTTGACACTGCCTTCGCTGCAATCCATGGCGACCGCAGTATCACGGGTGGACATGCCCTCCCAGGCGCGCAGCACGAAAGCCTGTTGCTGGCGGGTTGGCAAATCGCCAATCGCGTCCAGCATAGCTTGATTCGCAATTTCCTGCTCCAGGGCGCTGGCGGGATTTTCCCGCTCGCCGGCGCTGGCCAGCTCCAAGGGGTCGGGTTCGGCATCCCTGCTCCCGGGCATGAACGCCATCACCCGGCGGCGTACTGCCCGCCGGCGATGGAAGTCATTGATGCGGCTCTGGAGGATTTTGTAGAACAGTGGCTTCCATTCGTCCCCGGGCCGCAGCGAGTAGCGCTTCACCAGCCCGAGCATGGCCTCCTGCACCAGTTCCAGCGCGTCATCACGGTTGCCCACTGACAGTTCGGCGACACGCAGTGCCCGTCGCTCCACATCCTGCAGGAAGCCGTTCATGGCGCTGTGTCGATCCAGGCTGTGTTCCCCGCGGTCCGTGGGTTGGCGCTCTATCCAGTTGAAGCAAATCAGGGCAGCAATATTGGTCATCGTAGCATAGGCCGTATTGGGCTCTTTGCTGATAACGCAGCAGTTGGCAATCCGTTGACAGGCGCTTGTCAGCGTTGCGGGCGGCTGGCTTAATGGCGAATCCCTGGCTGGCCGCTATGTCCGTGACACTCTCCCTCGAACAGATTGAATACGCCGTCCGGCACCACCGTCCGCGCCGGAAAATGCTGCGGGCGCTGATGCTGCGCTCCGCGGTGGCGATGATCGTGCGCGAGCATCGAGGTGCCACGGAGATCCTCATGATCAAGCGTGCCGAGCGTAAGGGCGACCCCTGGTCGGGGCACATGGCTTTCCCCGGGGGTCGTATGGAGCCGCAGGACCGGCACGGGCTGGACGTGGCCAAGCGAGAGACCTTTGAGGAGATCGGTTTGGCGCTGGGGCCGGCTGAACCCTGCATCGGCCGCCTGTCGGAGATCACCGCGCGGCCGCGGATGTTACATCGGCGCGGCATGGTAGTTTCTCCCTTTCTGTTTCGCCTCGATCGGGAGGTGGAGTTCAACCCCAATTATGAGGTGGCGGAAGTCCTGTGGGTGCCCGTGGACTTCCTGGCTGACCGCCGCAACCGGGAAACCATGCACTGGAAACGGGACAAGGTGCCCATTCCGTTGCCCTGCTACATGTTCGAGGGGCGCCGCATCTGGGGCCTGTCGTTGATGATGCTTGACGAGCTGCTGGCATTGCTGCCAGCGCGGGAATAGCAGGGCGCTATTGCCCCTGCCGCAGGAACAGGCGGGTATTGATGATCAGTTCCTGCAGGGCAGGGTCAACGCGGCCGGCCTCATCCAGCGTCTTGGCATCGATACTGCCGTCGACATAGCCCGCCACCAGTTCCAGCAGGATGGGGGACATTTTCGGTTCCATCTCCCAGCGCGGACCGCCGGTGAGGTTCCCGCTGACCATGTTCTCTGCCTGCCGCAGCCAGTAGCCACCGCAGCGCGACAGGCTGTAGTCCCCGACTCTACCGAAGCTGACATTCGGCGTGTTGGGATTGAACCCTCCTGGTGGAACCTCGTCGATGCGGTGCAACGCCATAACCCAGGTGCTCTGCAGAGGGAAATTCTCCAGCCCGGCGCGACACAGGTCGCCCGTATCCAGCCAGACCCGCACGGTCTCCAGATACAGGTCGCCACGGAGATTGCGCTGCACGCGCATGTCGATGGAGTTGCCGCTGGCCGCTACCACCTCGCCGGAGATCACCAGGTCGGTGTCTCCCTGCACGTCTATGAACGCACCCTGCCAGAGGCATTCGCACTCGGCCGCTACCGGCAGGGTACGAAACAGCAGGGCTAGCAGCAGGTAACGCATGCCAGTCATCGGGCTAGCTGCCCTGTAACAGCTCCGCGGCCGCGGGGGCGAAGTAGGTGAGGATGCCGTCGCAGCCGGCACGTTTGAAGCCCAGCAGCGACTCAAGGATGATCGCCTCCCGTGGCAGCCAGCCTTGGCTGAATGCTGCCTGGTGCATCGCATACTCGCCGCTGACCTGGTAGGCAAAGGTCGGCACCTGGAAGGTCTCCTTGACCCGGCGAACGATGTCCAGGTAGGGCTGCCCGGGCTTTACCATCACCATGTCGGCGCCCTCGGCCAGGTCCAGGCCCACCTCATGCAGGGCCTCGTCGGAATTGCCGGGGTCCATCTGGTAGCTGAACTTGTTGCCCCCCTTTATGTTGCCGGAGGAGCCGACCGCGTCCCGGAACGGGCCGTAATAGGAAGAGGCGTACTTGGCGGCGTAGGAGAAGATCAGGGTGTTGACGTGGCCCTGCTCTTCCAGCGCACGGCGAATGGCGCCAATGCGGCCGTCCATCATGTCCGACGGTGCCACGATATCGACCCCGGCATGGGCGTGGGACAGGGCCTGGCGCACCAGGGTTTCCGAGGTGAGGTCGTTGAGCACATAGCCGGACTCGTCGACGATGCCATCCTGGCCATGGCTGGTGTAGGGATCCAGGGCGACATCGGTGATGATGGCAAGCTCCGGTATGGCGTCCTTCAGGGACCTGACCGCGCGCTGTACCAGGCCGTCGGGATTGTACGCTTCCGCCGCGTCAAGGCTCTTGCCCTCTGCATCGACCACTGGAAACAAGGCAATAGCGGGTATGCCAAGGGATGCCAGCCTGCGCGCTTCCTGAACCAGCAGGTCGATGCTGAGGCGCTCGATGCCAGGCATGGAGGGCACGGCTTCGCGCTCGCCGTCTCCCTCCAGCACAAACACCGGGTAGATCAGGTCCGCCGGCGACAGGCGGCTCTCTCGCACCAGTTCGCGGGTGGCATCCCGGGCGCGCAGCCGACGCATGCGGGTGGTGGGAAAGCTGCCGCGGGAAACATTAAAAGCCATGCTGTTCTCCTTATGCCCTGGCTCTGTATCAGCCTAGAGGGTAGCAAATGCCTTGCGGGCAGCCTCCAGTGTGGCATCGAGTTCGTTGTCCCCGTGGGCGGAGGACACGAAACCTGCCTCATAGGATGCCGGCGCCAGGTACACGCCATTGTCCAGCATGGCGTGGAAAAAGTGGGAGAACGCGTCGGTGTCGCAGGCCATGACTTCGCCATAGTTGCTTACCGATTCACGGTCGGTGAAGAAACCGCCAAACATGGTGCCGGCGTGATTGGTGGTAAAGGCCACGCCCGCCTCTGCGGCGGCGGCCTCCAAGCCTTCGCACAGGGCGGTGGTGTAGGCAAATAGTGGTTCATAGAAGCCGGGAGCAGATATCACGTCCAGGGTTGCCAGGCCGGCGGCCATGGCCACCGGGTTGCCGGACAGGGTGCCGGCCTGGTAGACCGGGCCCAGTGGCGCAATCTGCTGCATGATGTCGGCACGGCCGCCGAAGGCGCCTACGGGCATGCCGCCACCAATGACCTTGCCCAGGGTGGTCAGGTCCGGTTGTATGCCATAGAAACCCTGCGCGCCGGCCAGGCCAAAGCGGAAACCGGTCATCACCTCGTCGAAGATCAGCACTGCGCCGTGCTCGTCGCACACCGCGCGCAGCGTTTCCAGGAACCCGGGCTGCGGTGGGATGCAATTCATATTCCCCACCACGGGCTCGACGATGATGCAGGCGATTTCGCTGCCCGCCTCTGCGAAGGCGGCCCGGACCTGGTCCGCATCGTTGTAAGTTAGCGTCACGGTATGCTCGGCCAATTCCGCCGGTACGCCCGGGGAACTGGGTACACCAAAGGTCAATGCGCCGGAGCCGGCCTTTACCAGTAGTGAGTCAGAGTGGCCGTGGTAGCAGCCTTCGAATTTCACGATCTTGTCGCGGCCGGTATAGCCGCGGGCCAGTCGGATGGCGCTCATGGTCGCTTCGGTTCCGGAGCTGACCATACGCACCAGGTCCATGCCGGGGTAGATAGCACAGACGCGCTCAGCGAGCTGGATCTCCAGCTCGGTGGGGGTGCCGTAGCTGAGGCCCTTCTCCGCCTGCCGGCACACGGCCTCGCGCACGGCGGGGTGGTTGTGGCCCATCAACATCGGCCCCCAGGACAATACATAGTCGATGTAACGCTTGCCATCGGCATCGACCAGGTAGGCGCCCTCGCTGTGGTCGACGAAGAAAGGTGTACCCGAGACGGCTTTGAAGGCGCGCACCGGTGAATTGACGCCACCGGGGATAACCTCTGCCGCCTGCTGAAAAAGCTGCTCCGATCTGCTCATGATGCTCTTCTTGGGAAATGGGCGAACATTATTGCGACTCTTCCTGCCCCTCGCCACTGCTTCCTGAGCTCAGACGTCCCGCGTGCGGATGCGACCGGGCACCAGTTTGCCCATGCCGATGCGACGGGCATTGGAGAGTGCCCGCCAGGTATACTCCTGGGCCTGGCGTACCGCTGACTGGATGGGCAGCCCGTGAGCCATGTAGGCGGTAATGGCAGCGGCGAAGGTGCTGCCGGCACCAGCGAAATTGTTGGGCAGGTGCTCCCATTCGAAACTCTGCTGCAGTCCCGACCGCCCGTAGAGCCGGCTCACATGACTTTCGTACAGCCCGGGCTCCGACGACACCAGCACTGCATCACAGCCCATGTCCAGCAGCTCGTGAGCACAGGCGGTGACGTTATCAGCGCTGGCGGCGAGTTCGAGCGCCTCCTGCTCGGTGACAATCAGCAGTGTCGTCAGAGGCAGCAGTAGCGCGCAGAGCGCGTCGCCGAAGTCCGGCTCCACCGGCAGGGACCAAAGTGCAGGATCCAGCACTGTTGGCCGTGCCGGGTAGTCCTTGAGCACCGTGTGAATACCCTCGATATGGGCAACGGTGGCCAGCTGGTGCAGCTTGATAGCTGCGACATCGATGTCCTCGAGTACCGCTCGCATCTGTTCAATCAGCAGCAGGCTGTCGACAATCGCCGAGTCTTTTACGTCCTGGGTGTCCTGGATAGTGATGGCGGTCATGATCGGCGTGCAGTGGCAGGCCAGGCTGCACATGGTCTCAATGTCTGCGGCAATGCCACCGCCGCCGCTGGGATCCAGTTCGGCGACACACATGACGGCCGGGGTGGATTTGTCCATACGCCCCGCCATATCAGAAGGGTTTGATAACAGCCAGGATGACGATCAGGAACAGGAACAGGACAGGCACCTCGTTGAAGACGCGAAAATAGACGTGGCTGTGCTCATCGGTGTCGGCATTGATGGCCTTCACCAGGCGTCCACAGTAGAAATGGTAGATAACCAGGCACAGCACCGCCAGCAACTTCGCCCATAACCACCCGGCTGACAGATAGTAGGACAGGTTGAGGGCGATTAGCGCCAGGCCCAGGACGATTGCAATAGCGCCCAGGGGCGTGACAAACCGGTACAGCTTGCGGGACATGACGGCGAGCTGGCGGCGTGTTTCCGGGTGCTCGCTGCTGGCGTAGTAAACCATGATGCGGGGCAGGTAAAAGATGCCAGCAAACCAGCAGACCACGAAGATGATGTGCAGGGCCTTTAGCCATAGATAAATCATGCGTGTTCCTGTGTTGTCGAGTACTGCACTACAGCCGCATCAGGTAGAACTGGTCAATGATATCGCGAGTCAGCACACCGCGTATGCCCAGGTCGCCGGGTACCCGGGCATCGACGACGATGGCCGCCTCGGCATCATCCCGGCGCATGGCATCCAGCGCCTCGCGCAGGGTCGCCCGGGGTGAAACAGTAGTGATGGCCCAGCGCCGCAGATCTCGCTCCATCAGGTCAATCGGCACGGCGGGCTCCTCGTTGTCCAGGGCGTGGTCGACTTCTGTGCCGCGTGCCAGGAACAGGTGTTCCTCCTCGCGTTTCAGCAAACACCAGTTGGGCGCGGAGTCTGCCGGATAGTCCTCGCGACAGATGCAGTGGTCCAGCACGCGCAGCTTGCGGTCCATCGCAGTCAGCACATTGGTCTGGTGCAGTAGCTGGCTGATGGGGTCTTCCGGGATCACCCGCTGCAAGTGCCTGAGTACGGTTCGGTGGGCGGAGCGCGCCCGCAGCGCCACGGTAGTCGTGAGGGTGGCGGCGACAATGGCGAGCATGCTGGGAAACACCACGGACACATTGCCGGTCAGCTCGACCACGGCCAGCAGTGCTGCCAGCGGTGCGTTTAACATCGCGGCCATTCCCGCGCCCATGCCGATGAGAATGTACATCGACAGGTCGGAGCCGTACTCAGGAAACACCATCACCCCGGCGAAGCCGATCAGCCCCCCCACACAACTTCCCATAATCAGGCTCGGGCCGATCACGCCGACCGGCAGGCCAAAGCCAAT
This sequence comes from Halieaceae bacterium, assembly GCA_028280635.1. GTDB lineage: Bacteria > Pseudomonadota > Gammaproteobacteria > Pseudomonadales > Halieaceae > JANQIO01. The sequence continues at coordinate 25,473 of JANQLM010000072.1, forward strand.
GGTAACAGCGGTCGCCAGCAGCTTGGCCCCCAGCAATATGCCCAGGGCCAGGGGCGCAATACTGCCCTGCATCGCCAGCTCCAGGCTGTCATAGCCGAGGCCAAGCACTTCCGGGACAAACAGGCCCAACGTGCCCGTGAGCAGCCCGGCCGCGAGGAAGCGGACCAGCGGCGGATACTTGCCAGCCCGCAGGCACAGTTTCAGCAGCCGGGCGAAGGTGCCCGCCAGAACCCCGGCAGCGATACCAATCAGCAGAATCAGCGGCAGTTCCAGCAGCGAACTGATACCCACCTCGGGAATTGGGAAACCGGTGAAGCCCCCGCCCAGGGCCTGGCTGAGGGTGGTGGCGCTGATCGCGGCGACCAGCACCGGCGTGAAGCCGACCACGGTGTACTCCGCCACGATCACTTCCATCGCAAATACAACGCCCGCCAGCGGCGTATTGAAGGCGGCGGCAATGCTGCCTGCCGTACCGCAGGCAATCAGCACACGTTGGCTGTTGTTCGGAAGCTGCAGCCAGAGTGATAGCCAGCTGCTGATCGCGGCGCCCAACTGCACGCCCGGGCCTTCTCGGCCCCCGGAGTGTCCACCGGCCAGCGCCAGGGTGCCGCCGATAAACTGCACCAGGGCATTGCGCAGTGGCAGCTGCCCGTAGTGGCTGTGCATGCGGGACAGCACATGCACGATGCCGGTTTCCCGGTCCTCCGGCTTCAGCGCGCTGAACAGCGCACCCAGTAAGGCGGCGGCGCCGACCGGGATGGCAAAGCGTTGCCAGCCGGGCAGGCCCTCGAAACCGTCGGGGGAGGCCGCGCCCAGCCACAGGGTGCCCAGCCCCTGAATTGCCCACTCGAATAGCAGTACTGCGGCGGCAGATAGCAGCCCGGCGACCAGCCCCAGCAGCGAGTAGGGCAGGAGCGCGCGATAGTCGGAAAGATTCTGGAAGTACTGGCCTGGCTGCATGGTTCTGCGATCCCGGCGGGCAATATTACCGCGCCGGTGGGCGAAAAAATCCTATATTATCCGTGATTTCCGCGCGGCGACAGGAATCCCGCGCGTCGGGCTAGGAGCAGGGCGGAACAGTGATAAAGGCAGCAATTGTCGGCGGCACCGGTTACACGGGCGTAGAGCTACTGCGCCTGCTGGTAAAGCACACCGACGTGGCGCTCGAGGTGATTACCTCGCGCGCGGAAGCGGGGCGCCGCGTGGACGACCTGTTTGCCAATCTGCGTGGCCACTGCAACCTGAGCTTTTCTGAGCCTGACGATGCTGCCCTGGCGGCCTGCGACGTGGTGTTCTATGCAACGCCGCACAATGTTGCGATGAACTCGGTGCCGGCCCTGTTGGAGGCGGGCACCCGGGTCATCGACCTGTCCGCGGACTTTCGCCTCCGCGACGCCGACGTTTGGTCCCACTGGTACGGTGAACCCCATGCCTGTCCGGAAGTCATCTCCCGGGCGGTCTACGGCCTGCCGGAGATGTATCGCAAGGAGATTGCCGGTGCCCGGTTGGTCGCCTGCCCAGGGTGCTATCCGACGTCCGTCCAATTGGGCTTTTATCCGCTGTTGGCCGCCGGAGTGGTCGATCCAGACAGCCTGGTGGCCAATGCGGCATCGGGGGTAAGCGGTGCCGGTCGGCAGGCCAAGATAGACAACCTGCTTGCCGAGGCATCTGACAACTTCAAAGCCTACGGTGTGGCCGGGCATCGCCACCTGCCGGAAATTGAACAAGGCCTGGCGACTATGGCGGGTCGGCCGGTGGAGTTGACCTTTGTGCCCCACTTGCTGCCGATGGTTCGCGGTATCCTGGCGACCCTGTACGCGCGGCTAACCGCCGATGTCGATGTGCAGGCGCTTTATGAGGAGCATTACCGGGATGAGCCCTTTGTGGATGTGCTCCCCGCCGGCCAGCAACCCCAGACCCGCTCGGTGCGCGGCGCCAATCATTGTCGCCTGGCGGTTACCCGGCCCCTGGATCGCAATACGGTCGTCGTCACCGTGGCCGAGGACAATCTTGTCAAAGGCGCCTCTGGCCAGGCGGTGCAGGCCATGAACATCATGTTTGGACTGCCGGAAACCGCTGGGCTGGACGGGATCGCCCTGCTGCCATGACCAGCCGCTCCGTAGTTATACAGGACGACCCCCGGCAGCGCCGTCGGCGGCGGCTCCGCTTCGCGCTGGCAGGCGTGGGCCTGTTTGTCGCCGGTGTGCTGGTGGGCGGCTACGGCAATCTGTATCTCGGCCTGGAAAGCGCCTGGGAAAATCGAGGCCTGCGGGAACAGATCGTGGCCCAGGCCAGGCAGTTGGAATCCCTGCGCCAATGGAAGAGCGACGCGGAAACCCGCCGCGAGATTGACCGCGCCGCGCTGGAACTGGTGAGGACCGAGTTGGCGGAGCAGCAGGAAGCTATCGCCGAACTGGAAAAGGGCGTGCATTTCTATCGCAGCTTGATGGCGCCGGGAGAACAGTCCGAAGGCCTGAGTGTGCATAGCATTGACCTCAAGCCCGGGCCGGATGAAGACCGCTACCAGTTTCGCATCCTGGTCCAGCAGAGCTCGCGCAAGCACGATCTGCTCACCGGGACCCTGAAGATTCTGGTGTTGGGTGACGAGAATGGCGAGGACATCGCCTATAACTTGTCGGAGCTCTCAGAACAGGTGCCGAACCCGGAAATTCGATTGCGCTTCAAGTACTTTCAAGCTATAGATGGGGAGCTTGCGCTGCCTGAAGGGTTCGTGCCGCGTGCCGTGAGCGCGGCGGCGCGTTCAAGCAAGCCCCGGCGCGCCAGTGTGCAGAGAGAATTCCCGTGGTCGGTACAGGAGAAGATAAGCGATGTTAGGCGGTAAAGACGGCAAGAGCACATTCAGCTCCTCGAATTCGACCACCCTGGTGTCCGGCGACACGGAGATCGTCGGCGATATCAGGTTTAGTGGCAACCTGGATATCGAGGGTATCGTTCGCGGCAACATTGTTGCAGTCGAAGGCAAGGACGCGGTGGTGCGCGTGGTCGACAAGGGCCTGGTTGAAGGTGAGATTCGCGCCCCGTCGGTCATCGTCAACGGTGCCGTCACCGGTGACGTGTATTCCAGTAAGCACCTCGAACTGGCCTCCAAGGCCCGCGTTCAGGGCAACGTTCACTACGCACTGGTGGAGATGGCGATTGGCGCAGAAGTCAATGGCAGCCTGACCCATACCTCCGATGCCAGCCAGAAGGCGAAGAGCTCACCGGCACCGGCCAAGCCCCAGGAAGGCCAGGAGAGCGCTGCAGTCCCACCCCAACAGGTTACCCCGATCAAAAGTTGATCAAAATACTCGGTTATTACATAATGTCCGTCTCTGAGGCACAGGCATTATGAGCGCAACCGAAACCTTTGTTCCCGGCACCCTGCAGTTGACCAATCGCGCGGTCGACAAGGTACGTGAGCTGATCACCGAAGAAGACAATCCTGGATTGAAGCTGCGGGTGTACATCACCGGCGGCGGCTGCTCAGGTTTCCAATACGGTTTCAGCTTCGATGAAGAGATGGCGGAAGACGATACCGCCGTCGAGCGCAATGGTGTGACTGTTCTGGTGGACCCGATGAGCTACCAGTACCTGGTCGGCGCGGAAGTCGATTACACCGAAGGCTTCGAAGGCGCACGCTTTATCATCAATAACCCCAACGCAGCGACCACCTGTGGCTGCGGTGCATCGTTTTCCATTTAGTAGTAGTTCCCCGTGCCGACGGTGCCGGGTGCAATCAACCCCCGGGATAGATGGCACCAAGCACCCTTGGCCCGCCTGCCCCGGTGACTGCCGGCACGTTCCCGGGTAGTCCGTCCAGGGTACGCCAGGCCAGCCAGGCAAAGGCTGCGGCCTCTACCCATGCGGGGTCGCATCCAAGCTCCGCAGTGGTTCCCAGGGCAATCGGCGACAGCCGCTGGTAGAGCCTTCGCATCAGGTCGGTATTGGAGGCGCCGCCGCCACAGACGAATACTTCATCGAGCTCGCAATCCGCCAGGCCCTCGGCGATTGACGCTGCCGTGAACTCTGCGAGCGTGGCCTGCACATCCTGGGGCGAAGCCTCGCTGTAGTTTGCCAGCACGCCGTCCAGCCACCGCAGGTTGAAGCTCTCCTTGCCGGTGCTCTTGGGTGGCGGGAGTGCGAGGTAAGGGTGTTGGGTCAGGGCCTCCAAAAGTGGGGCATCCACTTCGCCCTCCGCTCCCCAGGCGCCCAGCGGGTCGTAATGCTCGCCGCGGTGACGATAAACCCATTGATCCAGCAACGTATTGCCGGGCCCGGTATCGAATCCGCTCACTTCCCCATCCACCAACAGGGACACATTGGCGATGCCGCCGATATTGACCACGGCACGGCGCCGCGCTGCGTCGGCAAACAGGAAGTCGTGAAAGGCGGGGACCAGCGGCGCACCCTCTCCACCGGCCGCTATATCGCGCCGGCGGAAATCCGCCACCGTGGTTATGCCGGTCAACTCGGCGATGGTATTGGGGTCGCCTATCTGCAGGGTAAACGCAGTCGCGCCCGACTCTATGGCGGTGGGGGGATGGTGGCGCACCGTCTGGCCGTGGCTGCCGACAGCTTTCACCTGCTCCGCCGGAATACCCGCCTTCAGCAGCAGGGTACTGGTCGCCTCGGCAAAACAGGCTCCCAGCTCTCGGTCCAGCGCGCCCAGCCGGGTGACTTCATCTGCCCCCGGGTGTGACAGTTCGTGGATGCGATCTCGCAGGGTGACGGGTATGGGTTGTTCGTGGCAATCCAGCAGCTCGAAGCGGGATTCGCCCAGGCGCACCACGACAGCGTCTACGGCATCCATGCTGGTGCCAGACATCAGGCCGACAAACAGGTCGCCGGACACGGTCAATCAGCGGTTGGGCTCAGTCTGGTTGAGAGCAAGCTGCTGCTGCCGGATAGAGGCCAACTGCAGCTGGAAACCCTGGGTTTGCGCCAGGAAGCGTGGCATCTCCTGCTCGGTAAGACTCTTGCCCTTGGGGAGCTTCTTGTGAATGGTGCGCGGGTTGCGGTGCACGCCGTTCACCAGGAATTCATAGTGCAGGTGTGGACCGGTAGCGGCGCCGGTGGAGCCCACGGTGCCGATGACCTGGTTCTGGGTCACCCGATCGCCTTTGCGCACCCGGCGCTTGTGCAGGTGCAGGTATTTAGTGGTGTAGGCCTGGCCGTGTTTGATGACCACGTAATTGCCATTGGCCTTGGTGTAACCCGCTTCCGTGACGCGACCATCCCCGGCTGCAAACACGGGGGTGCCACGCGGTGCCGCGTAGTCGATGCCGCGGTGCGGTCGGTAGGTCTTGTAAATCGGGTGCAGGCGGCGCGGATTGAAGTTACTGCTGATGCGGGTGAAATCCACCGGTGCCAGCATGAACTGGCGCCTCATGCTGACGCCGTCCGCGGAGAAGTAGCCGGAGCGATTGGCCTCATCTACATAGCGATAGGCGGTGTAGCTCCTGCCTTTATTAATGAACTCCGCGGCCAGGATGTTGCCGGTCTTGTACTTCTCGCCATCAATGTAGAGCTCCTCGTACACCAGGTGGAAGACGTCCCCCTTACGTGGGTCCAGTACGAAGTCGATAACACCGCCGAAAACGTTTGCCAACTCCATGATGACGGTTTGCGGCAGGCCTGCCTGCTGGCCTGCCAGGAACAGGGAGGAGTCGATGCGGGCGGACGCATAGCTGCGGTGTACTTCCGGTTCGCGAACCTGTTGCTCGACAACGTAGCTATCGCCTTCGCGACGCAGTACCAGGGTTTCCAGCGGCGACTTGATGCGTTTTAGCGCGGCCAGGTGCCCGTCGTCATCCAACAGGAAGCCGAATTGCTCGCCCGGATAAAGTCGGGCCAGGGATTTCCCCTCTGGCGCTCTGCGCACAATGTGGTAGAGGTCAGCGTCGGTCAGGCCGGCCCGGCCAAATAGCAGGGAGAGGTTGTCGCCCGGGTTGACAGTGAGATTGACCCACTGCTCAAGGATCGGGGCTTCGGGCTCTTCCGGAATTTCGGGTGCTGCCTGCAGCGGAAGGGTCACGGGCACGAGCTGCCTGCTGGCCGATACATCGTCGCTGGGCACCAGGGCCAGGAGCAGGGTCAGGGCAATACCGCAGCATCCCGCCACGAGCAGGTGTCGGCGCGGAAAGCTGGGGTGTTCAGGCGGGCGCGTGGCGCCTGTCTGTGGGTTCTCCCTGGTCATCGGTCTTGCTGGGGGTTCTTATATTCCTGAGTATAACAAAAACTAGTTTTTTCAAAAGATTACGCAATATCGGCGCGGGCCAGTAATCACCGGGCATTCAGGCCCCTGTGCTCACTGCCGAACCTTGCAATTGGCCGGGGTTCGGGTATGGTTCGCGCTTTCCTTTTTTGGACAAAATTCCGGCAAATATCCAGCCCTTAGGGAACTATGTGTGATGGGGACCCCAATTCTCGAGGATCTGACGGCTCGTGAGCTGATTTTCCAGCTCACCAGCGAAGCAGAGCTCACGGAACATCTCGCCAGCGGTAGCCGCACCCTTTACTGTGGCTTTGACCCTACGGCAGACAGCCTGCACATCGGTTCCCTGGTGCCCCTGCTTATGCTGCGCCGCTTTCAGCTTGCAGGGCACAAGCCGATCGCGCTGGTCGGGGGAGCCACGGGCCTGGTGGGGGATCCCAGCTTCAAGGCCCAGGAGCGCCAGTTGAATACCCCGGACGTAGTGGCGGGCTGGGTGGACAAAATCCGCTCCCAGGTCGAGGCGTTCATCGATTTTGATTGTGGCGACAACGCCGCGCTGGTGGTTAACAACCTTGACTGGACGGCAGACAAGAGCGTTCTCGATTTCCTGCGCGACATCGGCAAGCATTTCTCGGTAAACGCCATGATCCAGAAGGAGTCGGTGAAGCAGCGGATAGAGCGGGAAGGCAGCGGCATCAGTTTCACTGAGTTCACCTACATGATCCTGCAGTCCTATGATTTTGCCGAGCTGAACCGTCGCCTTGGCTGCACCCTGCAGATTGGTGGCTCGGACCAGTGGGGCAATATCACAGGCGGTATCGACCTGACCCGGCGACTGCACGGTGAGCAGGTATATGGTCTCACCATGCCGCTGGTCACCAAGGCGGACGGGACCAAGTTTGGCAAGACCGAGAGCGGCACCATCTGGCTGGATCCGGCGCGCACCTCGCCTTATGCGTTCTACCAGTTCTGGATCAACACGGCTGATGCCGATGCCTACCGATTCCTGCGCTTTTTTACTTTTCTGGATGTTGCCGACATTGCCGAAATAGAGGCCGCGGATCACGAGCGTCAGGGCCGGCCCGAAGCGCAGGGCATTCTCGCCCGCGAGGTGACCCGGCTTGTACACGGGGAGGACGGCCTGGCTGCCGCTGAACGTATTACCGAAGCACTGTTCAGTGGTGATACTTCAAACCTCTCGGAGGATGATCTATCCCAGTTGGCGCTTGATGGCCTGCCCAGCAGCGCGCTGACCGCAGAGTCACTCAACGGTGGAGCCGTGACCCAGTTGCTGACTGATGCGGGCATGGCCAATTCCGGGAAACAGGTAAAAGACGCTCTTGCGCGCGGTGCGGTGCTGGTGAACGGCGAAGCACTCAGCGAAGCAGACAACATGAATCCCGCTGCCTGTTTTGCCGCCGAGCGCGCCGTTTACGGCCGCTATTTTCTGGTTCGCCTGGGTAAAAAGAAGTACCACCTTTTCGAGCGGTAATCCCTCGACTCCGGCTCCGTGCAGGCCGGCGGAATTGGTCTATATTTCATAGAGATAGGCCTGCCTTTAACAGTCCTGAAAAAACTTTGTAACAGGTGTTGCCACGGCCGGGCCGATGCGTATAATACGCGTCCTCGGTTCGGGGGGAGTCCCGGAGCCAAGCTAGGCTAAGACGCCAAAAACCGCCCCAAGGGAAAGCTCCCCGGGGCGTCGTCGGACGCCTTCTAGGCTCTCGGACAGATGTATCCCGGGCCTTTCTGCGGTCCACCGCGAGCGCAGAGCTGTTTAACAACAAGATAAAGACAGATGTGTGGGCACTTTTTGTCGGGATAGGCATACACCTTATCCAGATACAAAGTGACTCATTGATTCATGTAATTTTTGATTCTAAACGTATCTGGGCCGAGTTTTGCAGAGTGGGCGCTGGCA
>JANQLM010000074.1 GCA_028280635.1 Halieaceae bacterium
TGCCAGCGCCCACTCTGCAAAACTCGGCCCAGATACGTTTAGAATCAAAAATTACATGAATCAATGAGTCACTTTGTATCTGGATAAGGTGTATGCCTAATCCTGACAAAAAGTGCCCACACATCTGTCTTTATCTTCTTGTTAAACAGCTCTGCGCTCGCAGTGGACCGCAGAAAAGCCCGGGATACACCTGTCCGAGAGCCTAGAAGGCGTCTGACGACGCCCCGGGGAGCTTTCCCTTGGGGCGATTTCTGGCGTCTTAGCCTAGCTTGGCTCCGGGACTCCCCCCGAACCGAGGACGCGCATTATACGCAGATAGGATGCCCCTGCAAGCGTTTCGCCAAGTAAATTTTGAATTTATTTGCTGGCGTTCGAGCGCGGCTTGGAGGTGGCCCCGAGACCGCTTAAAAAGCGATCAGCCGGGATGTATCAGCAGGCGATTCTCAACCAGATAAAGCGGGCTATTTTTTGCGACCGCGCAGCAGCATCAACGGACCGGAGGCCGCGTAGATCAGCGCTGCCGTCAGGAGGACACGCGGTGGATCAAGCGTCACCAGGCTGAAAATAAAGACGATGCCAATAATGACCGCGAAGGGAACCCGGCCACCTTTATCCAGGTCCTTGAAACTGTAGTACGGCACATTGGCAATCATCAGCACACCGATGAGGGCGGTGAGCACTGCCACCAACACCGCAATTTCGCCCGGTATCGCCGTGCCCACCAGGCCACTGTCATTGCAGACCCACACGGTGGCAGTGATAGCGGCCGCCGCCGGCGGACTCGCCAGCCCGGTGAACCAGGCCTTGTCGGCCACTTCGATCTGAGTATTGAAACGCGCCAGCCGCAGGGCCGCACAGGCAGCGTAGATAAAGGCGACAGACCAGCCAAACTTACCCAACTGGGACAACCCCCAGCTGTAGACCACCAGCGCCGGGGCGACGCCAAAGGACACCATATCCGAGAGACTGTCGTACTCTGCCCCGAACTTGCTGGAAGCATTGGTCAGGCGGGCGATACGCCCGTCGAGGCCATCGAACAGCATGGCGAAGAAAATGGCGATGGCGGCGGCCTCGAAGTCGCCGCGCATACCGGCAATGATGGCGTAGAAGCCGGCAAACAGTGCGCCGGTAGTAAACAGGTTCGGCAGCAGGTAAATGCCCTGGTGCCGGGTCGTCTTGCCGCCCTCAGAGACTTCTTCCTCGTGTTCATCCACCAGCTTGTCGATGTCGATATCCAGGCCAAAGGCCTTGTCCGCGCCGGTCTCGGCTGTCGGCTTGGCCTCGTTGATATCCACCGCTTGCACGGGCTTTTTCTGATCGCTTGCCATAATGCCAATGATATCACTTCACACCGGGATACGAACGCCGGGCGGCCTGCCAGAATGCAGCCACCAGGGGGTTGTCCAGGCGTTGATTCAGCGCGCACAGGCCCACGGGGAATGGCCCCAGCGGCGCATCGAGCGGCAGCACATCGAGGCGGTCGCGGTAAGTGAAATTATCCAGCACCAGCCTGGGCACCGCGCCTACCCCCAGGCCGAGCGCCACCATGGAGGCAATTGCTTCATGCCCGGTGACCTGGGCATAGATTCGCGGCTTGCTGCCCTGCTCGCGGAACCAGGTTTCCACGCGCTGCTTGCTCAGCCCGCGTTCAGCAATGATGAAGGGTACGTCTTGCCACTTATAGGCCGTTTGCAGCTGGGTGCGAACGCTGCACTCAAAGGCCGGCGCGATAAACACCAGCGGGGAGTGCATCAAGGTGAGGAAATCCAGCTTTGGTGGTAGCCGGTCCGGGCGGGCGGCAACGGCGACGTCCTCCTGCCCCTGGTGCACACGGCTCACCGCATCGGCCTGGTCCCCGGTATGTAGCATGATGTCGATACCCGGCTGATCGCTGCGGAAGGTCTCAAGGATGGGCGACAGCACGCTGTAACTGGCGGTCACCGAACAATAGACACTCACCTCGCCGCGCAGGGCATCGAGGTCCAGTCTCAGTTCGCCGGTCATACGTTGCCACTCATCCACCGTTTGCCGGGCGTAAGCCTGAAACCGCAGCCCAGCTTCCGTCAGGCGCACCTGGCGGCGGTCGCGCTCAAACAGCTGGCGGCCCAGTTCAACTTCCATGCGCTGCACGGTGCGGCTGACCGCCGACAGGCTCAGGTGCTTCTGCTCAGCGGTGCGGCTGAAGCTGAGGCTCTCGGCCAGGTGCAGGAACAATTGCAGGGAGCGGATATCCATTGGTTTATGTTGCGCTGAATGCAATACAGTGTTCAGTTTATATCGTTTTACGCAAAATACGAGCCGCGCTACAGTAGCCGCCCCTGACACAGACTTCCGGAGAATCAGAATGGGCCAGAACTATTTCAACTCCCTGCCCCTGCGCCTGCAGATCGAACAACTCGGCAAGTGCCGCTTCATGGACCGTTCCGAGTTCACCGACGGCGTGGCCAAGCTCAAGGGCAAAAAAATCGTCATCGTCGGCTGTGGCTCACAGGGCCTCAACCAGGGCCTCAACCTGCGCGACAGCGGCCTCGATGTGTCTTATGCCCTGCGCAAGGAGGCCATCGAGGAGCAGCGCCAGTCTTTCAAGAACGCCAGCGAGAATGGCTTCACCGTAGGAACCTATGAAGAGCTGATTCCCGAAGCCGATGTGGTCATGAACCTGACACCCGACAAGCAGCACACCGGCGTAGTGGAAGCTGTGATGCCGCTGATGAAGCAGGGCGCCTGCCTCGACTACGCCCACGGTTTCAACCTGGTGGAGGAAGGCATGCAGATTCGCCCGGACATCACCGTGGTCATGATGTGCCCGAAGTGCCCCGGCACCGAGGTGCGCGAGGAGTACAAGCGCGGATTCGGGGTGCCAACCCTGATTGCCGTCCACACGGAGAACGACCCCAACGGTGACGGCCTCGACATCGCCAAGGCCCTGGCCTCAGGCACCGGCGGAGACCGCGCAGGCGTGCTGGAGTCTTCGCCGATCGCCGAAGTGAAATCAGACCTGATGGGCGAGCAGACTATTCTCTGCGGCATGCTGCAGACCGGCGCGATTCTCTGCTTCGACAAGATGGTCGAGAAAGGCATCGAGCCCGGCTACGCGTCCAAGCTGATCCAGTACGGCTGGGAAACGGTGACCGAAGGCCTCAAGCACGGCGGCATCACCAACATGATGGACCGGCTCAGCAACCCGGCGAAGGTCCGCGCCTACTACCTGGCGGAGGAACTGAAGGGCATCATGCGGCCCCTGTACGAGAAACACCAGGACGACATTATGAGCGGTGAGTTCTCCGGCACCATGATGGAAGACTGGGCCAACGGAGATGCCAACCTGCTGGCGTGGCGCGCTGCCACCCAGGAAACCGCCTTCGAGAACACCCCCAACACCGACCAGGAGATTCCCGAGCAGGAGTACTACGACAACGGCATCCTGCTGATCGCCATGTGCAAGGCCGGCGTAGAGCTGGCCTACGAAGTCATGGTATCTGCCGGCATCAAGGCGGAGTCGGCCTACTACGAGTCACTGCACGAGACCCCGCTGATCGCCAACACCATCGCCCGCAAGAAACTCTACGAGATGAACGTGGTGATCTCGGATACGGCCGAATACGGCTGCTACCTTTTCGACCACGCCTGCAGGCCGCTGCTGGCAGACTTCATGGCAAAGATCGATATCGACGTGATCGGCAAAGGCATGGGTGGCGGCAACGGTGTCGACAACCAGGAGCTCATCCGCATCAACGACGCAATCCGCAACCACCCGGTAGAGGTCATCGGCCGGGAGCTGCGCGGCTATATGACCGCCATGAAGTCGATCTACTAAGGCGAAGCGTCTCAGGCACTCAAGACCAGGTTGTCCCGGTGTATCAACTCCGGGTCACCCTGGTAGCCCAGTAACTCCTCGATGCGGCCTGAGGCCTGGCCGAGGATGCGGCGGGTTTCATCCACGTTGTAGTTGACCAGGCCGCGGGCAATTTCACGCCCGCCACGGTCAATACAAATCACCATATCGCCGCGCACAAATTCCCCCTCGGCGGCTTTCACGCCCACTGGCAGCAGGCTGCGGCCAGACTTCAGCAGCACATTCACCGCACCGTCATCAAGCACGAGGGTACCGGTGGATCGCACCAGGCCAGCCAGCCACTGCTTGCGGGCAGCCATCGGTGCCTGGCCCGCCGCCAGCAGGGTACCGAGGGCTTCGCCATCCGCCAGCCGCGGCATCACACGCTCGATCTTGCCGTGGGCAATGAGGGTCTGGGTGCCGGAGCGCGCCGCCAGCCGCGCCGCGCGCACCTTGGTGAGCATTCCGCCCCGTCCCAGCCGCCCGCCACTACCGGCCATCGTCTCCAGGCTCTCGTCGGCGGCGGCCGCCTCCGAAATCAGCTCGGCAGCGGGGTTGTCCCGGGGG
>JANQLM010000081.1 GCA_028280635.1 Halieaceae bacterium
GCAGCGGTCTCCAAAACCGCAGGTTGGGGGTTCGATTCCCTCCTGGCCTGCCACTCTTCCAGCCCCCGGGCGGGATTGGTGGCAGAGCGCCGTGAGGCGCAAATGAGTGAGGTGTGCAGGTTTAATGAGTTCTGAAGCAAGCGCAAGCCGGTTCGATGGCCTGAAGTGGGTGGTCGTCGCAGTGCTGGTGGGTGCCGGTGTGTACGGCAACAGCTATTTCGCTGATGAATCGGTCCTGTACCGGGTGCTGGCACTGTTGGTGCTGGCGGTCGTCGCCGGCCTTGTGGCCCTGCAGACCGCCCAGGGTGCCCAGTTCTGGGATCTGGTGAAGGGCTCGCGCACTGAGATTCGCAAGGTGGTGTGGCCCAGCCAGCAGGAAGCTCGTCAGACCACGCTGATCGTAGTGGCGTTTGTACTGATTGTGGGCTTGTTGTTGTGGGGCCTGGATTCCCTGCTCGGCTGGCTGGTATCACTGGTCATCGGTTAAGGCTGGGGCAGGTATAAGGGAAGAAGATGTCGAAACGCTGGTACGTTGTTCACGCCTACTCCGGTTACGAGAAGAAAGTGGCGTCCGCTCTGAAAGAGCGCATCGAACTGCACAATATGCAGGATCGCTTCGGCGATGTGCTGGTGCCCACCGAGGAAGTGGTGGAAATGCGCGCCGGCCAGAAGCGGCGCAGTGAGCGCAAGTTCTTCCCCGGCTACGTGCTGGTGCAGATGGAGCTCGACGATGACACCTGGCACCTGGTGAAGGATACACCTCGGGTTATGGGCTTTATCGGCGGCAAGGCGGACAAGCCGGCACCGATCACTGAGGCCGAGGCCAACGCTATCCTGCAGCGCGTGGAAGACGGCGTGGAAGCGCCGCGCCCGAAAACGCTGTTCGAGCCCGGCGAGATGGTGCGGGTTATCGATGGGCCCTTCAACGACTTCAATGGTGTCGTCGAAGAGGTCAACTACGAGAAAACCCGCCTGCAGGTGGCGGTACTGATTTTTGGACGTTCCACTCCGGTGGAACTGGAATTTGGCCAGGTAGAAAAAGCCTGACCGTAAACAAGATGGGGAGCCCGAAATGGTTCCGGGGACAGTTAACTTAATTCAGCCAAGGCTGGACTAAGTTAACTGTCCCCAGATCAAAGTACGGCGTTTGAACCCAGGGAGAAGCACTCATGGCTGCTAAGATTGAAGCCTATATCAAGCTGCAGGTGCCTGCTGGCCAGGCAAACCCCAGCCCCCCCGTTGGTCCGGCTCTGGGTCAGCACGGTGTCAACATCATGGATTTCTGCAAGGCGTTCAACGCGGAAACCCAGGGCATGGAGCCGGGCCTGCCGGTTCCGGTTGTGATCACGGTCTACGCCGATCGCAGCTTCACTTTTATCAAGAAGACGCCGCCGGCCGCAGTACTGCTGCGCAAGGCTGCCAAGATCAAGAAAGGCTCCGGCGAGCCCAACACCAACAAGGTGGGTAAGGTCACCCGTGCCCAGCTCGAGGAAATCGCGGAAGCCAAGTGGCCGGACCTGACCGCCGCCGACATGGACGCCGCTGTGCGCACCATCGCGGGTAGCGCGCGCTCTGCCGGCATTGAAGTAGAGGGGGTTAAGTAATGGCCAAGCTCTCCAAGCGCAAGCAAGCGATCAAGGACAAGATTGAGCCGGGCAAGCAGTATCCGCTGGATGAAGCGGTCAACCTGCTGAAGGAATGCGCCACGGCCAAGTTCAACGAATCTATCGAGGTCTCCGTCAACCTGGGCATCGACGCCAAGAAGTCTGACCAGGCGGTTCGCGGTGCCACCAACCTGCCGCATGGCACGGGCAAGAGCGTACGCGTCGCTGTTTTCACCACGGGTGAGAATGCTGACAAGGCGACTGCGGCCGGCGCCGACCTGGTGGGCATGGAAGACCTGGCCGATAAGGTGAAGGCCGGTGAGATGGATTTCGACGTGGTCATCGCCAGCCCTGACGCCATGCGCGTTGTCGGCCAGCTGGGCCAGGTGCTGGGCCCCCGTGGCCTGATGCCGAACCCGAAGACCGGTACGGTGACCCCGGACGTCGAAACGGCAGTGAAGAACGCCAAGGCCGGCCAGGTGCAGTACCGCACCGACAAGAACGGCATCATCCACGGTGGTATCGGCAAGATCGATTTTGAACTGAATGCCATCAAGGAAAACCTTGAGGCAGTACTGGCTGACCTGAAGAAGGCCAAGCCCTCCGCTGCCAAAGGCATTTACATGAAGAAAGTGACCCTCAGTACCACCATGGGTCCGGGGCTGGCGATCGACCAGTCCAGCCTGGAAGTTTAACGGGCAGGAATTTGATCGGTGCGTCCTTATCGGGACGTATCCTCAAATGTCTCGCAGGGAAGCGGGACAACTGGCAGGGATCACTGTTTACCGGCAGCCCCCGCCAGCTTTGAGGTCTTTGGAAGAGGCCAGAGCTCACAGAGCTTTAGCTGAGTACTGAAGACCATCAAAGACCGTAGGTGCAAGGGTTTGCAGCGGTAATAGCAAGCCTTT
Organism: Halieaceae bacterium; assembly: GCA_028280635.1. GTDB lineage: Bacteria > Pseudomonadota > Gammaproteobacteria > Pseudomonadales > Halieaceae > JANQIO01. The sequence goes on from JANQLM010000081.1 coordinate 2,513, forward strand.
GCTTAATCCGACCCTGGTTGGGGTCAAGCCTACGCAGATGGACGCGTGACCCGCTGCGTTTGTAGAGGGACACGTGAATTCAACTAACCAGGAGTAGATCCAGTGGCAATTGGACTCGAAGACAAGAAAGCGATCGTTGCTGAAGTCAACGAGACTGCCACCAGTGCGCTGTCCCTGGTGATCGCCGATTCACGCGGCGTCACCGTGGACGATATGACGGCACTGCGCAAGGAAGCTCGCGAAAACCAGATTACGCTCCGCGTTGTGCGGAACACCCTGGCCAAGCGCGCTTTCGAGGGGACTGAGTACGAGTGTGTTTCCGACTCGCTCGTAGGCCCGTCCCTGTTCGGTTTCTCTATGGAGGATCCGGGCGCAGCGGCACGACTCTTCAAGGATTTCGCGAAGGAAAACGACGCGTTTGAGGTGAAGGCACTGGCGGTCAGTGGCCAGTTACTGGGTGCGGAACAACTCGACGTATTGGCCAAGCTGCCGACCCGCGATCAGGCACTCTCGATGTTGATGAGTGTCATGCAGGCGCCGGTGACGAAGCTGGTACGCACGATGAACGAAGTACCTGGGAAGCTGGTGCGTACTGTTGCAGCAGTTCGCGATCAGAAACAAGAGGAAGCTGCGTAAGCAGCTTGTTAATCAGCTAAAGGAGATATTGAGTCATGGCTCTGTCCAAAGACGATATTTTGAATGCAATTGCTGAGATGAGCGTGATGGACATCGTTGAGCTCATCGAAGCGATGGAAGAGAAGTTCGGTGTATCTGCAGCTGCAGCTGTTGCTGCTGCCCCGGCTGCTGCCGCTGGCGGCGACGCGGGCGGTGCTGCTGAAGAGCAGACCGAATTTGATGTCATGCTGACCGGTGCCGGCGACAAGAAAGTCAACGTCATCAAGGTTGTTCGTGCGGTAACCGGCCTGGGCCTGAAAGAAGCCAAGGGCCTGGTTGACGGTGCACCTTCCGCAGTTAAGGAAGGCATCGCCAAGGACGAAGCAGAGGACATCCTCAAGCAGCTGGAAGAAGCTGGCGCAACCGCTGAGCTCAAGTAAGCTCGGTTGTTCAGCCTTCACTGCTGAAGCTGCCAGAAGGCTGGCGGGGGGATTCCCTGCCGGCCTTTTGCCGCTTCATGTTTATGAGTTTTTCGCCCCGCAATGGGGCATGACGCTGGGGAGTACAGATGACCTACTCGTACACTGAGAAGAAACGGATTCGCAAGGATTTTGGCACCATGCCCATGGTAATGGACGTGCCGTACCTGCTTGCCATCCAACTCGATTCCTACCGCAAGTTCACCCAGGCCGGTGTGGCCCTGGAGGACCGCGGCGACTACGGCCTGCACGCGGCCTTCAAGTCTGTTTTCCCAATCGTCAGCTACAACGGCAATGCTGCGCTGGAGTACGTCGACTACAGCCTGGGTTCCCCGGTGTTCGACGTCAACGAGTGCCAGCTCCGTGGCGTGACGTTTTCCGTGCCCCTGCGCGTCAAGGTCCGGCTGATCATTTACGATAAGGACTCAGCCAACAAGACCATCAAGGACATCAAGGAACAGGAAGTCTACATGGGGGAGATTCCCCTCATGACCGAGAACGGTACCTTCGTCATCAACGGTACCGAGCGTGTGATCGTTTCCCAGCTACACCGCTCCCCAGGCGTGTTCTTCGATCACGATCGCGGCAAGACTCACTCCTCGGGCAAGCTGCTCTACTCCGCGCGCGTCATCCCTTACCGTGGCTCCTGGCTGGACTTCGAGTTCGACCCCAAGGACCTGGTCTACGTGCGTATCGACCGTCGTCGCAAGCTGCCGGCTTCCATCCTGCTGCGCGCTCTCGGCTATAGCGCCGAGGAAATCCTGGAGATGTTCTATGACGTGAACACTTTCCAGACCGACGGCGAAGGCAACTACACCATGACCTTGATCCCCGAGCGCCTGCGCGGGGAAGTGGCGGCCTTCGATATCAAGGCCGGCCGCAAGCTGGTGGTCGAGCAGGGCCGCCGCATTACGGCGCGCCACATTCGCCAGCTCGAAGAAGCCAGCATTACCGAACTTGAAGTGCCCACCGAGTACGTCATGGGCCGCGCCCTGGCCAAGGACGTGGTCAGCAAGGAGACCGGTGAAGTCCTGGCGGCTTGTAACGCAGAGCTGACCGAAGAAGTCCTGACGCAGCTGGCTGAGGCCGGCGTGCGTGAAATCGAGACCCTGTACACCAATGATCTCGACCAGGGCCCGTTCATCTCTGACACCCTGCGTGTCGACACCACCACCAACGAGCTGGAAGCGCTGGTGGAAATCTATCGCATGATGCGCCCGGGCGAGCCGCCGACCAAGGAGTCTGCGGAGAACCTGTTCCAGAACCTGTTCTTCTCAGCCGACCGCTACGACCTGTCTGCGGTAGGCCGCATGAAGTTCAACCGCCGCCTGGGCCGTGAAGAGTCCACCGGCAGCGGTATCCTGGACCGTGAGGACATCGTCGATGTGCTCAAGACCCTGGTGAACATCCGCAACGGCCAGGGCATGGTCGACGATATCGACCACCTCGGTAACCGCCGCATTCGCAGCGTTGGCGAGATGGCCGAGAACCAGTTCCGCGTGGGCCTGGTTCGCGTCGAGCGCGCGGTAAAAGAGCGCCTGTCCATGGCGGAAAGCGAGGGTCTGATGCCTCAGGACCTGATCAACGCCAAGCCGGTAGCTGCTGCGGTCAAGGAGTTCTTTGGCTCCAGCCAGCTGTCCCAGTTCATGGACCAGAACAACCCGCTGTCGGAAGTCACCCACAAGCGCCGCGTGTCCGCGCTTGGCCCGGGCGGCCTGACCCGCGAGCGTGCCGGCTTTGAAGTACGCGACGTACACCCGACCCACTACGGTCGCGTGTGCCCGATCGAGACGCCGGAAGGTCCGAACATCGGCCTGATCAACTCGCTGGCGGTCTACGCCCGCACCAACGAATACGGTTTCCTGGAGAGCCCCTACCGCAAGGTGGTAGACGGCAAGGTGACTGAGGACATCGAGTACCTGTCCGCCATTAACGAAGGCCAGTACGTGATTGCCCAGGCCTCTGCCGAGCTCGACAGCAAGAAGCAGTTTGTTGAAGACCTGGTCGCGGTGCGTCACCTCAATGAATTCACGGTCAAGCCGCCGGAAGACGTCGACTATATGGACGTATCTCCGCGCCAGGTGGTCTCCGTGGCCGCCTCGCTGATCCCGTTTCTCGAGCACGATGATGCGAACCGCGCCCTGATGGGCTCCAACATGCAGCGTCAGGCAGTGCCGACCCTGCGCGCCGACAAGCCCCTGGTGGGCACCGGCATGGAGCGTCACGTTGCACGGGATTCCGGTGTCTGTGTGGTGGCTCGTCGCGGTGGTGTGATCGACAGTGTCGACGCCAGCCGTATCGTGGTGCGGGTTAACGATGCCGACGTGGGCAAGGACGAGGCCCCGGTCGATATCTATAACCTGATCAAGTACACCCGTTCCAACCAGAACACCTGCATCAACCAGCGCCCGATCGTCAAGGAAGGCGACGTGGTTGAGCGCGGCGACGTGCTGGCCGATGGTCCGTCCATCGACATGGGTGAGCTGGCGCTGGGCCAGAACATGCGCATTGCGTTCATGCCCTGGAACGGCTACAACTTCGAGGACTCCATCCTGGTGTCCGAGCGGGTTGTGAAGGAAGATCGTTTCACCACCATCCACATCCAGGAGCTGACCTGTATCGCCCGCGATACCAAGCTGGGTCCGGAAGAGATCACCGCCGATATTCCCAATGTCGGCGAGAGCGCCCTGAGCAAGCTGGACGAGTCCGGCATTGTCTACATCGGTGCCGAGGTCGACGCCGGCGACATCCTGGTGGGCAAGGTCACACCCAAGGGTGAAACCCAGCTGACCCCGGAAGAGAAGCTGCTGCGTGCGATCTTCGGTGAGAAGGCGTCCGACGTTAAAGACACTTCCCAGCGCGTGCCCAGCTCCACCAAGGGTACGGTGATCGACGTGCAGGTATTTACCCGCGACGGCCTCGAGAAGGACGCCCGCGCCCTGCAGATCGAACGCCACCAGCTGGACGAGTACCGCAAGGACCTTAACGAGGAGTACCGCATCTTTGAAGAAGCGATGTACTCCCGCCTGGGTAACCTGCTGAAAGGCAAGAAGACCGCTTCCGGCGGTGGCCTGGCCAAGGGTTCCACCCTGACCGCCAAGGTGCTGGAAGAGCTGGACCGCGAGCAGTGGTTCAAGCTGAAGATGGCCAATGCCGAGCTCAATGAAAGCCTGGCAGCGGCACAGGCCCAGCTCAAGGAACAGCGCAAGCTGCTGGACGAGCGTTTCGAAGACAAGAAGCGCAAGCTGCAGTCTGGCGACGACCTGGCACCGGGCGTACTGAAGATCGTCAAGGTCTACCTGGCCGTGAAGCGTCGCATCCAGCCGGGTGACAAGATGGCGGGCCGCCACGGTAACAAAGGTGTGATCTCCGTGATCATGCCGGTGGAAGACATGCCCTACGACGAGAAGGGCGAGCCGGTGGATATCGTGCTCAACCCGCTGGGTGTGCCGTCACGGATGAACGTCGGCCAGATTCTTGAGACCCACCTCGGCATGGCTGCCAAAGGCCTGGGCGAGAAGCTGGACGAGATGATTCGTGAGCAGCGTAAGGTCGCCGAAGTGCGCAAGTTCCTCGAGGCGATCTACAACAACGGCGCCGGCCGCGTCGAAGACCTCAAGTCACTGAGTGACGAAGAAGTCCTCGAACTGGCCCAGAACCTGCGAGGCGGTGTGCCCATGGCCACGCCGGTATTCGACGGTGCCCAGGAGGCCTCCATCAAGGATCTGCTGAAGCTGGCTGACATGCCGGACAGTGGTCAGTTCACGCTGTTCGATGGCCGTACCGGTGATGAGTTCGATCGCCCGGTGACGGTCGGTTACATGTACATGCTCAAGCTCAACCACCTGGTGGATGACAAGATGCATGCACGTTCCACGGGCTCCTACAGCCTCGTGACGCAGCAGCCGCTGGGCGGTAAGGCCCAGTTCGGCGGCCAGCGCTTCGGGGAAATGGAAGTCTGGGCCCTGGAGGCCTACGGCGCGGCCTATACACTGCAGGAGATGTTGACGGTCAAGTCCGACGACGTCGCCGGCCGTACCAAGATGTACAAGAATATTGTTGATGGTGATCATCGCATGGAGCCGGGAATGCCCGAGTCCTTCAACGTGCTGGTCAAGGAAATTCGCTCGCTCGGTATTGATATCGAGCTGGAACACGAATAAGCCTGACTGGAACCCATTGAACGGATAACGCATTTCCCACTGGAGGAATTACCTTGAAAGACTTATTGAATCTGTTGAAGTCCCAGGGACAATCGGAAGAGTTCGACGCCATCCGCATCGGCCTGGCGTCGCCCGAGATGATCCGCTCCTGGTCGTTCGGTGAAGTCAAAAAGCCCGAGACCATCAACTACCGCACCTTCAAGCCGGAGCGGGACGGCCTGTTCTGCGCCAAGATTTTCGGCCCGGTCAAGGACTACGAGTGCCTGTGCGGCAAGTACAAGCGTCTCAAGCACCGCGGTGTGATCTGTGAGAAGTGCGGCGTTGAAGTGGCGCTCGCCAAGGTGCGCCGCGAGCGCATGGGCCACATCGAGCTGGCGAGCCCGGTCGCTCACATCTGGTTCCTGAAGTCGCTGCCCTCGCGCATCGGCCTGCTGCTGGATATGACCCTGCGCGACATCGAGCGGGTGCTGTACTTCGAATCCTACGTGGTCACCGACCCCGGTATGACCACCCTGGAGCACGGTCAGCTGCTGACCGACGAGCAGTACTACGAGGCGATGGAAGAGTTCGGTGACGAGTTCACCGCCAAGATGGGCGCGGAAGCGGTCCAGGACCTGATGAGCCAGCTGGACATCGACGAGATCGTTGCCACTCTGCGCGAAGAGATCCCGGCCACCAACTCCGAGACCAAGATCAAGAAGCTGTCCAAGCGCCTGAAGCTGATGGAGGCTTTCGCCACCTCCGGCAACAAGCCCGAGTGGATGATCCTCAACGCCCTGCCGGTACTGCCGCCGGACCTGCGTCCGCTGGTACCGCTGGACGGTGGCCGCTTTGCGACCTCTGACCTGAACGACCTGTACCGCCGGGTGATCAACCGTAACAACCGCCTTAAGCGCCTGCTGGACCTCAACGCGCCGGACATCATCGTGCGCAACGAGAAGCGCATGCTGCAGGAAGCGGTCGACGCGCTGCTGGACAATGGCCGCCGCGGCCGTGCCATCACCGGCTCCAACAAGCGCCCGCTGAAGTCCCTGGCCGATATGATCAAGGGCAAGCAGGGCCGCTTCCGCCAGAACCTGCTGGGCAAGCGGGTGGACTACTCCGGCCGTTCCGTGATCGTGGTAGGCCCGACCCTCAAGCTGCACCAGTGCGGCCTGCCGAAGAAGATGGCCCTGGAACTGTTCAAGCCCTTCATCTTCGGCAAGCTGGAGCTGCGCGGCCTGGCCACCACCATCAAGGCGGCCAAGAAGATGGTCGAGCGCGAGCCGCCGGAAGTGTGGGATATCCTCGCCGAGGTGATCCGCGAACACCCGGTACTGCTGAACCGTGCGCCGACCCTGCACCGCCTCGGCATCCAGGCCTTCGAGCCGGTACTGATTGAAGGTAAGGCCATTCAACTGCACCCGCTGGTGTGTGCGGCCTACAACGCTGACTTCGACGGCGACCAGATGGCGGTACACGTACCGCTGACCCTGGAGGCCCAGCTCGAAGCGCGTGCGCTGATGATGTCTACCAACAACATCCTCTCACCCGCCAACGGTGAGCCGATCATCGTGCCGTCCCAGGACGTGGTACTGGGTCTGTACTACATGACCCGCGATCGCATTAATGCCAAGGGTGAGGGCATGGTGTTCGCTGACGTCAGCGAAGTACACCGCGCCTTCAATGCCGGCCACGTACACCTGCAGGCGCGCATCAAGGTGCGTGTGAAGCAGTTCATCCTCAATGAGCAGGGTGAGCTGGATGAGAAGACCACCATCGAAGACACCACGGTCGGTCGTTCACTGCTGTGGGAAATTGTGCCCAAGGGCCTCGGCTACGAGATGATCAACCAGCCGATGAACAAGAAGGCCATCTCGCGGGTGATCAACCAGTGTTACCGCGTGGTGGGCCTGAAGGCGACGGTCATCTTTGCCGACCAGTTGATGTACACCGGCTACGAGTACTCCACCAAGTCGGGCTCGTCCATCGGCGTGAACGATTTCGAGATTCCGGAGCAGAAGGCCAAGATCATCGATCACGCCGAAGCCGAGGTGAAGGAAATTGAAGACCAGTACGCTTCCGGCCTGGTGACCCAGGGCGAGAAGTACAACAAGGTCATCGATATCTGGTCTCGTGCCAACGACCTCGTGTCCAAGAGCATGATGGAAGGCCTGAGCAAGGAAACCGTGGTCAACCGCGACGGCGAGGACGAAGAGCAGGATTCCTTCAACTCCGTCTATGTCTACGCCGACTCCGGTGCTCGTGGCTCGCCCGCGCAGATTCGCCAGCTGGCCGGTATGCGCGGCCTGATGGCGAAGCCGGATGGCTCCATCATCGAAACGCCGATTACCGCGAACTTCCGTGAGGGCCTGAACGTACTGCAGTACTTCATCTCCACCCACGGTGCGCGTAAGGGTCTGGCCGATACCGCACTGAAGACCGCGAACTCCGGTTACCTGACCCGTCGCCTGGTCGACGTGGCCCAGGACCTGGTGGTGACCGAAGAAGATTGTGGCGCCGACCGCGGCCTGCTGATGACCCCGGTCATCGAAGGCGGCGACATCATCGAGTCACTGGGTGACCGTGTGCTGGGCCGAATCGTTGCCAAGGACGTGATTCGCCCGGGTACCGAAGATGAAATTGCTGTTACCGCCGGCACCATGCTGGATGAGCGCTGGGTAGAGCGCCTGGAAGAAATGGGTATTGACGAAGTCGAGGTACGCTCGCCGATTACCTGTGAAACCCGTTACGGCATCTGCTCCATGTGTTACGGCCGTGACCTGGCCCGTGGCCACCGCGTCAACATGGGTGAAGCCATCGGCGTGGTCGCTGCCCAGTCCATCGGTGAGCCGGGTACCCAGCTGACCATGCGTACGTTCCACATCGGTGGTGCGGCGTCGCGGGCGACTGCGGCGGACAGCATCCAGGTGAAGGGCGGTGGTACCGTCAAGCTGCACAACCTGAAGTTCGTTGAGCGCGCCGACGGCAACCTGGTGGCGGTGAGCCGCTCCGGTGAGCTGACCGTGTCCGACGAGCGTGGCCGCGAGCGTGAGCGCTACAAGCTGCCTTACGGTGCCACCATTACCGTGGCCGACAGTGCAGAAGTGGCGGCCGGTGACATTGTTGCCACCTGGGACCCGCACACCCACCCGATCATCACCGAGGTGGCGGGTACGGTGAAGTTCTCCGGCATGGAAGAGGGCATCACCGTCAAGCGCCAGACCGATGAGCTGACCGGCCTGTCCAGCATTTCCGTTATGGAGTCTGGTGAGCGTCCGGCGGCAGGCAAGGACATCCGTCCTGCCGTTACGCTGGTCGACAAGAAGGGCAAGGAACTCACGCTGGCCGGTACCAACGTACCGGCGCACTACTTCCTGCCGGCAGGCGCTATCGTCTCGCTGGAGGACGGTGCGGAGATCGGCGTCGGTGAATTCGTCGCCCGTATCCCGCAGGAAGGCTCCAAGACTCGCGACATCACCGGTGGTCTGCCGCGGGTGGCCGACCTGTTCGAAGCGCGCAAGCCGAAGGAGCCCGCGATCCTCGCGGAAATCTCCGGTACCGTCAGCTTCGGCAAGGAAACCAAGGGCAAGCGTCGCCTGGTGATTACCCCGACCGACGGCTCTGCATTGCCGGATGGCAGCACCCACTACGAATCGCTGATTCCGAAGTGGCGCAACCTGTCGGTGTTCGAAGGTGAATCGGTAGAGAAGGGTGAAGTTGTATCCGAAGGCCCGCCCAGCCCCCACGATATCCTGCGCCTGAAAGGTATCGAGGAGCTGGCCAAGTACATCGTCAACGAGATCCAGGACGTGTACCGCCTGCAGGGTGTGAAGATCAACGACAAGCACATCGAGGTGATCGTTCGCCAGATGCTGCGCAAGGTGACCATCACGGCCTCCGGCGACTCCAGCCTGATCAAGGGCGAGCAGGTGGAATACACGACCTTCCTCGAGGAGAACGAGCGCCTGATGGCCGAGGACCTGGTCCCGGCGCAGGGTGAGCGTGAGCTGCTGGGTATCACCAAGGCGTCACTGGCGACAGAGAGCTTCATCTCCGCGGCCTCCTTCCAGGAGACCACCCGCGTACTGACGGAAGCGGCGGTCACCGGCAAGCGCGACAACCTGCGCGGTCTCAAGGAGAACGTCGTAGTGGGTCGCCTGATTCCCGCCGGTACCGGCCTCGCCTACCACGAGGAGCGTCGCAAGCAGCGCGACGTGGAATCGCCGGAAGGCAGCGTCAGCATGCAGGAGATCGAAGCGGCTCTTACCGAGGCGCTGCAGGCCGACTCTTAAGTCTTCGGGCCTGCACCCGGTACGCCGGGCTCAGAACGAGAAGGGCTCACCTGAAAAGGTGGGCCCTTTTTTTGCCCGCCTGTCGCTGGCCCCTGGTGTGGTTATGCAAAGCGGTCCAGCACCGCGCACACCTGTTGGCGATAGCCGCCGCCAAACAGGTTCAGGTGGTTCAGGAGATGGTAGAGCTGGTAGAGCGGCAGTCGTTCGCGCCAGCCGTGTGCCGGCCCCCAGCTCTCTTCCCAGGCCTGGTAGAAGGGTTCCGGAAAACCGCCGAATAGCGCACACATGGCGATATCCGCTTCCGGCCAGCCCCAGTAGCAGGCGGGATCGATGACCACCGCTTGCCCCGAGCTGTCGAACAGGACGTTGCCGTTCCACAGGTCGCCATGCAGCAGGGCCGGACCCTGGGCAGGTACGAGATCAGGCAGTCTCTCCGCCAGTTTTTCCAGCTGGGTGAGCTCAGCGTGCTCGAGTAAGCCGCCGTCCAGGGCAAGTCGACCCTGGTGGCCCAGCCGGTGCTGAGCGAAAAAGCGATAACCGTCATCGCTGTGGGGATTGGGTTGTGAGGTATCGCCACAGTAGTTATCGCCGATGAAGCCGAAGCAAGGCTGCTCGATATCGTGCAATGCACCCAGTTGCTGCCCGAGTTGCCTCCAACCGTCGGCAGTAGCCTGGCCGGGTTCGATGCGCCTGGTCACGAGCTCAGAGTCGCTGACTGACATAACTTCCGGTGTGCGCACTGTGGCGGTGGCCGCCAGTGCCGCCAGCCCCTCGGCCTCGGCGGCAAACCGGGCGTCTGGTCCGGCGGCACTGTATTTTCGGAAAACGGGCAGGCCGTCGGGTGTAGAGCTGTACTCGTAGGCTGGCATGTATATCGCGCAATATGTGCCTGAAACCTGAGCATACGGTCGCGGGGCCGGTGCGTCATCCCTGGCTGGCGCTTGCTTGACCCGGGCTTTGGCAGTTTATAGCCTGCAACGCTGCACAGAAGGGAAGATGCCATGGACTACTGGTTATTCAAATCTGAACCATCCACCTGGAGTTGGCAGCAGCAGCTCGATCGCGGCGAGCAGGGCGAGGAGTGGGATGGCGTAAGAAACTACCAGGCCCGGAATTTCATGCGCAGCATGACCGTAGGTGACCGCGGCTTCTTCTACCACTCACAGAAAGAGAAAGCGATTGTCGGCCTGGTCGAAGTGATTGCCTCGGCGCACCCGGATAGCACGACCGATGACCCCCGCTGGGAATGCGTCGATATCAAGGCACTGGCGACGATGCCGACACCGGTGACGCTGGATGTCTGCAAGCTGGAACCAAAGCTTGCGGATATGGTGCTGGTGAACAATGCCAGGCTGTCGGTGCAGCCGGTAACGGCCGCCGAGTGGGCGATCGTCTGCAAACTCGGGGGCATCGACCCAACGGCGCTGTGAGCATGCGCTGAACACGGACTCAGGAATAAGGAAACTCATATGAAACAGTTACTCCAGGTGGCCCTGACCGCCGCGGCAATCATGAGCGGTCTGATTTCCCTGCCGACGGCCGCCGACATGGAACAGGGTAGGGTGGTCGCTAACACGCACGCGGTGCTGCCCTGGCGGGAACGCCCTTCCGTGGAGAACCGCATCCTCGAGCAACGCCTGGACGATTTGCTGCCGGCGCTGATGGAGGAGGCGGGCCTTGATATGTGGCTGGTGATTGCGCGCGAGTACGCGGAGGACCCGGTATATTTTTCACTGGTGCCCCAGCCTAGTTTTGCCGCGCGCCGAACTACTATGCTGGTGTTCTCCCGCGGTCCCGACGGCCTGGAAAAGCTTTCAGTGAACCGCTATCCACTGGGCAGTCCCTATTCCACAGGCTGGTCCGGCGGTAATCTGGATGAGCAGTGGGCGGCGCTAGGCGAATTGGTGGCTGACAAGGACCCCGGGCGGATAGGCGTAAACGTGTCCACTCATTGGCCGGTCGCGGACGGTCTGACCCACGGCCTGTACGAGCGATTGATGGCGGCGTTGCCGGAGTCGCTTCACGATCGGGTGGTCCCCGCCGAAGAACTGGTCGTGCGCTGGCTGGAAACTCGGACTCAGGCTGAACTCGCGCTATACCCTCACATTGTCGGTATAGCCCGCCAGGTCATCAGCGAGGCATTCTCGACCCGGGTGATCACGCCGGGCGCCACGACAACTGAAGATATTGCCTGGTACATCCACGAGCGCTTCCTGGAGCTGCAGCTGCCGATCTGGTTCCACCCTGATGTGAACCTGCAGCGCCAGGGTCACGATTGCGGCGAGGATTCCCCGTTCTGTGGCGGCCAGGGCACGGTGATGCCGGGTGATGTACTGCATACCGATGTCGGCATCTGCTACCTGAAAATGTGCACCGATACCCAGGAGATGGCCTACGTCCCGCGGCTGGGTGAAGAGGGTGTGCCCAGGGGGTTGGTGACTGCCCTTGCCAAGGGCAATCAGTGGCAGGACGGTCTCACGGGCGCCTACAAAACTGGCCGCACCGGCAACGACATCCTGGCTCGCAGCCTCAAAGCTGCTAAACGCCGTGGTCTTATTGCAAGCACCTACACCCATCCACTGGGCGTTTTTGGCCATGCGCCGGGTCCCACTATCGGCATGTGGGACAACCAGGGTGATACCCCGATTCGCGGCGACTGGCCCCTGTACCCCAATACCGTCTACGCCATTGAAGGCAACATCAAGACTCCTGTCCCTGAATGGGATGGCCAATTCGTGCAAATCAAGCTCGAACAGGATGCCCTTTTCGACGGGGAACGGGTGATCTACCTGGCCGGCCGCCAGACCCGGTGGCACGTCGTGCGCTGAGTGCACCACAAGCCTCCAGGAAAACCCTGCCAGGGCCCGAAATCCGGGGCCTGACAGGCATTGACTCCACCGGAACTCATCTATAGAATGCCGCCTCCCTTGAATAGGGGGGACATCTTACGTCCCGAATTTTATTAACGGAGTTTCTTTTTAATGGCAACGATCAACCAGTTGGTTCGTAAGCCTAGAAAGCGCAAGGTTGCCAAGAGCGACGTGCCCGCACTGCAGAGCTGCCCGCAGCGCCGCGGTGTTTGCACGCGCGTTTACACGACTACGCCGAAGAAGCCGAACTCCGCACTGCGCAAGGTCTGCCGTGTGCGCCTGACCAACGGTTACGAGGTGTCCTCGTACATCGGTGGTGAAGGCCACAACCTGCAGGAGCACAGCGTGGTGCTGATTCGCGGCGGTCGTGTAAAGGACCTGCCCGGTGTGCGTTATCACACCGTGCGTGGCAGCCTCGACACCTCTGGAGTGTCCGACCGTAAGCAAGGTCGCTCCAAGTACGGTGCCAAGCGTCCCAAGTAATAGGGACGCCGCCCTGCCTTAAGGTGGGGCAACAGCTTTTTAGCAGACAATGAATGGGGCCTAGCCCCAAGTAAGGCCGGATCCCTGCACCCCCGCAATGCGCTCTCGCAACAGTGGCAGGTCAGTGTCCGGGTAACCTGAAGAGAAGAGGAAGGCAATATGCCTAGAAGACGCGTAGTCGCCAAGCGCGAAGTACTGCCGGACCCCAAGTACGGCAACGTGACCCTGGCGAAGTTCATGAACCATGTAATGATCAGCGGCAAGAAGTCCGTGGCCGAGCGTATTGTTTACGGCGCCCTGGATATTGTTGAGGATCGCCTGTCCAAGGACCCCCTCGAGGCATTCGACGAGGCCCTGGAAAACATCGCCCCGATGGTGGAAGTGAAGTCCCGCCGCGTCGGTGGTGCGACCTACCAGGTGCCGGTAGAGGTTCGCCCGTCACGTCGTATGGCCCTGTCCATGCGCTGGCTGGTGGAATACGCCCGGTCCCGTGGTGAGAAGTCCATGACCCAGCGCCTGGCCGGCGAGATTATCGACGCCTCCCAGGGCAAGGGTAACGCCGTTCGCAAGCGTGAAGACGTACACCGCATGGCGGAAGCCAACAAGGCGTTCTCCCACTACCGGTTCTAAAGAACCTTTCCTACAACCTTTCACGACAGGATTTTTAACGTGGCACGTAAAACTCCGATCGACCGGTATCGCAATATCGGTATCTGCGCACACGTGGACGCTGGCAAAACCACGACCACCGAGCGCGTTCTGTTCTACACGGGCCTGTCCCACAAGATTGGCGAGGTGCACGATGGCGCCGCGACCATGGACTGGATGGAACAGGAACAGGAGCGCGGTATTACGATTACGTCTGCAGCCACTACCTGCTTCTGGCAGGGTATGCAGCAGCAGTTTGACCAGCACCGCATCAATATCATCGACACCCCCGGGCACGTGGACTTCACTATTGAAGTAGAGCGTTCTCTGCGCGTGCTCGACGGTGCCATCGTGGTCCTGTGCGGTTCCTCCGGCGTCCAGCCCCAGACCGAGACGGTCTGGCGCCAGGCCAACAAGTACGAAGTACCCCGCATGGTATTCGTCAACAAGATGGACCGTGCCGGTGCTGACTTCAAAATGGTTGTCGACCAGCTGAAAGAGCGCCTGGGCGCAAATGCTGTTCCGCTGCAGATGACCATCGGCGCCGAGGACGAGTTCAAGGGTGTTGTCGACCTGGTGGTCAACAAGGCGATTCTCTGGAACGAAGACGACCAGGGCATGACCTTTGAGTACGCCGACGTTCCCGCGGACATGGAAGACGACGTCGCCGAGATGCGCGAGTTCATGATGGAAGCAGCGGCGGAAGCCACTGAAGAACTCATGGAAAAGTACCTGGAAGAGGGCGAGCTGACCGTCGAAGAGATCAAGGAAGGCATTCGCCTGCGCACCCTGGCCAACGAAATCGTCCCGGTACTGGGCGGTTCTGCGTTCAAGAACAAGGGTGTACAGGCCGTGCTGGACGCGGTCATTGAGTACATGCCTGCGCCGACCGAGGTGAAGGCTATCGAAGGTACGCTGGACGACGGTGAGACCGTCGAGCAGCGTGAAGCTGACGATGACGCTCCCTTCTCGGCACTGGCGTTCAAGATCGCCACCGATCCCTTCGTGGGCACGCTGACCTTCTTCCGTGTGTACTCCGGTACGCTGGAAGGCGGCACCGCGGTCTACAACTCGGTGAAGATGAAGAAAGAGCGTGTCGGCCGTATGGTGCAGATGCACTCCAACAGCCGCGAGGAAATCAAGGAAGTACTGGCGGGTGATATCGCTGCGGCCGTAGGCCTCAAGGACGTCACCACCGGTGACACCCTCTGCAGCATCGAGAAGCCGATCGTGCTGGAGCGCATGGAATTCCCGGAGCCGGTGATCTCGGTCGCCGTAGAGCCGAAGTCAAAGGCCGACCAGGAAAAGATGGGCATCGCGCTGGGCAAGCTGGCCCAGGAAGATCCCTCGTTCCGCGTCAAGACCGATGAGGAAACCGGCCAGACCATCATCTCCGGTATGGGTGAGCTGCACCTGGACATCCTCGTTGATCGCATGAAGCGTGAGTTCAACGTCGAGGCCAACATCGGTAAGCCGCAGGTGGCCTACCGTGAAGCGATCCGCAACACCTCTGAGATCGAGGGCAAGTTTGTACGCCAGTCCGGTGGTCGCGGTCAGTACGGTCACGTCTGGGTCAAGTTCGAGCCGGGCGAAGACGAGTCTGCCGAGGGCCTGGAATTCGTCAACGAAATCGTTGGCGGTGTGGTGCCCAAGGAATACATCCCCGCGGTACAGAAGGGTATCGAGGAGCAGATGCAGAACGGCGTTCTGGCTGGCTACCCGCTGCTGGGCCTGAAGGCGACCCTGTACGACGGCTCCTACCACGATGTGGACTCCAACGAGATGGCGTTCAAGATCGCCGGCTCCCTCGCGACCAAGGAACTGGCCAACCAGGGCGGCGCGGTACTGCTCGAGCCGATCATGTCGGTGGAAGTGGTAACCCCGGAAGAAAACATGGGTGACGTGGTCGGCGACCTCAACCGTCGCCGCGGCATGATCGGTGGTATGGACGAGAACCCGTCCGGCAAGGTGGTTACCGCCGAGGTGCCGCTGGCTGAGATGTTCGGTTACGCCACCGACCTGCGTAGCGCCACCCAGGGCCGTGCTACCTACACGATGGAGTTCCTGAAGTACGCGGAAGCGCCGAACAACATCGCTGAAGAAATTATTTCCAAGAACAGCTAATTAGCTGGCAAACATTCAGAGGCTTTTACAATGTCCAAAGAGCAATTTGAACGCAATAAGCCCCACGTGAACGTGGGCACCATCGGTCACGTTGACCACGGTAAGACGACGCTGACAGCGGCGCTGACG
>JANQLM010000120.1 GCA_028280635.1 Halieaceae bacterium
AACGCGCGACCATCGCAGATTCGCTTCGAAGCTCGAAACTACTAGCGACTCAGGCGGAGCATGTGCGGTGCCCGGGGGCGTTCCGGGGCCGGATGCGGCCAGGGCGGCCGCATCCGAGCGAGACAGGGATGTCATGCTTTTAGCGTGTCCCGGAACGACCCCGGGTGCCGTGCGTGCGGCCTCAGTGCTCAGGCAAAATTCTCAGCAGCATCTTTGCGATGCGAGCAGCCAAAAAAAAGCCGGCAAGTGCCGGCTTTTTAAGGATTGGGGCCAGTTCTCAGGGGAGGGCCGCAATCCAGGACTTGTCTTCGAACCACTTCTTGCGCAGTTGGTTGAGCATGCCCATCTTGCCGAAGGTATCCAGGTAGTTGTCTACCAGCTCGGCGAACTGACGGTCGTCCTTGCGCACCGCGATACCAAAAGGCTCGATGGACAGCGGTGACTGCAGGGTGGCGAGGCCGGCGTTCGGGTAGCGCAGCACCGAGAGAATGCAGATCGGCATATCCGCCACCAGGGCGTCCACTTCACCGGCAATGACCATGTCCACGGCGGCGTCGTAGTCCTTGACGCGAATCAGCGTCGCTTCCGGGGCGGCTGACTGCACGAACACCTCACTGGTGGAGTTCTCCAGCGCCGCCAGCTTGAGGTCGCCGCGGTTGAAGTCTGCGGACTTGGTGGCACGTGACAGCAGGCTGTCCTTGGTGAGAATGGACTTGCCGGACATCATGTAGGGGCCGACGAAGCTCACGTCACGGCTGCGGCCGGCTGTGATCGCCATGCCGGACATGACCATGTCGACTTTTTCCTTGTTGAGTGCATCCAGCAGATCACCGAAGGGCATGGTGACAATTTCCAGTCGCGCACCCATGGAAGATGCCAGCGCGCGCGCCAGGTCCACCTCGTAGCCGATCAGCTGGCCGCTGCGGCTATTGGAGTTCATGGGCGGCTGGTTGCCGGACATACCGACCTTGAGCACCTTGAAGTCGACCACCCGGTCCAGCACCGGGGTCGAGGACTCGGCCAGGGCGCCGGGTGCCACCAGGGAGATGGCGAGCAGGCCCAGCAGGGAGAAGTTTTTCAGCAGTTTCAGCATGATTTGTTCCTGTAATTAGGGGCGCCTTTTGTAAGGGTTATGCGAGTGTAGCGACCCGGCGCGATAAATCAATCGAAGCCATGTTTCAGTTTTTCGCAGAGCTGTGAGGCCTCGCGCCGCGTGGCTCACCGGCTCCGGCGTCGCTGCATGTCGATGGCAGATCAGGGCGCATTCAGGTCCCAGTCGTACTTGAACCGAACCCGGCCCTCCCAGGTGCGCAACGCCGTCGCCAGTTCATCATTGGCAAACTGCGCCAGCCAGGCCAGTCGCACCGAGCGGCTGTCGCCGAAGTCATCCTTGAACCACTTGAAGATGGAGCTCAGTGTCAGGGTCTCGCCGTCGATGTCCGCCCCACGGGGGTGATTGACGAAGGATCGCGCGCCAGCCTCGTAGAGTCGGTCCAGGTTGTCGGCGGTAAAGGGCACCGGCTGCAGGTTGGGGCAGCCCAGGCTGGCGCAATTGACGGCAAAGTGCACTCTTGCATCTTCGTAGAGCGGCCGCAGGATACGGTGCTCGATGTCGTTGAGCGTCAGCGCCACGTCCTCTACCGTAATAATCTCCCTTCCCCAGGGGCCGATGCTGAAAAAGCCGTCCTTGATCTGGCGGATGCTGGTGGCCTGCGGGTTGTCGAGGATGAGCTGCACCGTGAGCGCATTGTAAAGGTTCACCCAGTAGGCCTGCTGCTGGGCCCGCGTCAGCTCGCTGACCGTGAGTGTCGCCAGGTTATCGATGTAGCCATCCAGCAGTGCCCGGTCCGCGGCGCTGACCGCGGCGTAGTCGAAGCGATTGATGCCGGACGGGTGATCGTTAACCAGGTAGGTGGCCAGTATCCGGCCCCAGGGGCTGTGATCGACGTCGACGGCAGGCGTTGCCGCGGCCGGGCGCCAGCGCTCCCAGGCCTCACTGTCGGGAATAATACCGGCGCCTGCTGGCAGGCTGCCCGACAGGCAGAGCCCGAGGAAAAGACTCAATAGTGCTCGATGGGTAAGCGACAGGGGGTTGGTGCGACGCTGCGGCATGACGGTATCTCGATGAACTTGTCATGCCTTCGATGACAACACCGCGCGGGAGTTCCCGCGCGGTGCCGGGGTTTGGCTGGTTTACGGCGGCTGCTTCAGGCTGCTCGCTTGCCGCAAAAACGTTCCTGGGGAGCCTGGCTGCAGCCGCAGCTGGTAATTTCCAGCATATGCCACAGGTAACAGCGTCCGAAGATGCCGTTGAGGATCAGGAACAGGGCGATAATCGAAGTCAGCCCCTCAAAGGCGCCAAACTGCGGCTGCATGGCCGTGATCATGGCAACCAGCACGCCCAGCAGCAGCCGCACGACGCGTTCTGCATTGCCAAGGTTCTTTGCAATCATGGTGGTACACCTGGTTAAAAAACGTCCTAGGTACGACCCGCTTTCAGGTTTGGATTACAAAGCTCAACAAAACCTGTACATAGATCAATAAAGTTGTACCAGCGGCGCCTCAGGCGGGCGGATTCGCGCGCCCTGCCCCTTCCCTCTCGCTCTCAGTCGGCGCTGCAACTGCGCTCGGCGGGAGGCCGGTCCAGCAGGGACTGCAGTAACACCGGTCGGTCGGTCATGATGGCGTCCACACCGAGATCGATCATTGCCAGCATTTCCTCGCAGCTGTTAATGGTCCACACCTGCACCGCCAGGTTGGCGTTGTGGGCGTCCTGCACAAAATCCTCGGTCACCACCTGGATGAACAGGTCATCGGGGATCTGGCCGATCTGGCTGGTATCCGGCGGTACCTGGAACGCCACGTGCTCCGGCACGGGCGGCAGTGGCAGGTCACCCTGGGAACCCAGTACCAGGAAAGTACCCTGGCCCAGCGGTACGGAGGTATGCACGCAGGGCGCCACCGCCTTGAAGTTGTTGGCGGCTTCATCCACAAAGGAGGCGGCGATGACGTCGTCGAAGCGGCCGTAGGCCGTCAGCAGGGCGGCCATCTGGGTCTCATACATACCCTCGCCGTCGAGATCCGGTTTCAACTCCAGGTTGATGAGCCGATCCGGGTAGCGGGCCAGGGCCTCTTCGAGGGTGGGAATCCGGAAGTCATCAGCGGTATAGCCCGGCGGCGGCGGGCGGTCACCGGTCGCAATACCGCGGAACGCGTAGTCGGCTTCCGGCCGATCACGCGGTGTCCCCACGCCCGGGACGAACCAGTAGGCGGCATCCAACTGCCTGAGCTCTGCCAGGGTCAGGTCGGCGATCAGCCCGGTGCCATTGGTGGTGCGGTCCACGTCCAGGTCGTGGATGATCACCAGTTCGTTGTCCAGGGTCTGGTAGACGTCCATCTCCAGCACAATGGCCTCATCCAGTTTCGCCACCTCGCTGTAGGCATAGAGGGTGTTCTCGGGGAAGTCGATCACACCGCCGCGGTGCGCGTAGTTGAGTGGGTTGCCCTCGGTGATGCGCCAGCGGTTGGGGTCGGCTTTCTGGTAGGGCGCGGTGCAGGCCGTGTCATCGTTGGAGATATAGCCCAACACATTGCTGGCAGCCTGAGTGGGGCCGCCATCCACCCGATAGTTCAGTATCAGGGTTTCTGCCGGTTCCTCTTCTGCATCACCCAGCACCTCGATCTCAATGTCAGCGAGCAGTTCGCCAGCGGGGATGACGACACTGCCCTGTGTCTCCAGGTAGTCGATGCCCGCTGTGGCCGTGCCCGCTGTGGTGTCGTAGAGAATCGTGGTGTCGTCGGTATTGGGTATGTCCAACGTCGCCCGGAACACCAGCCGCGTCATTTCACCGGCCATGCCCTCCGGCGACGCCATGGTGTTGATGGTGAGGGCCGGCGCTGGAACGCGGTTGGGGTCGAACGTGTTGTCGCTGTCTGAACAGCCGCTGAGCAACAGGACTGCAGCGCACAGGGCGCTAACCGGGTGGGACGAGTACATCGCAAAAACTCCGGATGATGGGACGGGCATGCTAGCCGCCTCCCATGACAATGCAAGCCTCAGTGGGCTTGTTCTTGCAGATTTGCTGGCTGGGGTTGCGGCATGCCGGCGCTGGCCGAAATGGCTGTCTTGATCCGCAGGGTGTTGCCGGGATTTGCCGTGGCCTGAAACGGCGCCGGGAGGGCATTCACCCTCCCGGCGTTTTCGATCAACAGCCCGTCAGGCTGCGCTGACGTTGGGCAGTGCGCCCGGGGAGTTGTCGCCATTGGCGCGCTGGCGTTTTACCTGCTTCACCGCGGCACGCAGGGCATCGATGCGATGCTCATAGCTGGTGTCGACGGGCAGGCAGTGGGTGGCATCCAGGGCCGCCAGGGTGGACGCCACGTCATCATCCAGGCCCGCCATGTAGACGGTTTTCCCCGCCTGCCTGGCGTCACAGATGATGGTCTCGACGGCGCGCGCCGCAGATACATCGACAAAGGGCACCCCGCTGAAGTCGAGGATCAGGGCCGCGGCCTTGCGGCGGGTTCGCTCACGCACCGTGTGGCCGACATCGGCGGCGGCGCCAAAGCTGAGCGGGCCGCCAAATTCGAAAATGGTCACCGCGCGGCCTGCTTCTTCCAGCAGGCTACGCTCCTCCGGGGTGACCACAATGGCGTCGTCTTCATCACCAAATTTCTTGAGCTGCTCGTCGGCGAGTTGCTTGACGAAGGCCAGCGAAGCCACCACCACGCCAGCTGCCACCGCGGTGATCAGGTCGACAAACACGGTCAGCAGCAGCACCAGGGCCATCAGTGCCAGATCCAGGCGGGGGCCGCGGTGGGCGCGTTTCAGGTAGGCAAAGTCGATGATGTCATAGCCCACCTTGATCAGGATGCCGGCCAGCGCCGCATGGGGAATCAGTTCCGCCAAAGGCGCCAGGCTGATGACGATGGCCAGCAGCAGCAGCGAGTGCAGCATGCCGGAGATGCGCGTTTGCCCGCCAGTGCGAATATTGATCACCGTACGCATGGTGGCGCCGGCGCCGGGGATCGCGCCGAACAGGCCGGCCACGGTGTTGCCGACGCCCTGGCCGATCAGCTCGCGATCAGAGTCGTGGCGGGTGCGGGTCATATTGTCCGCCACCAGCGAGGTGAGCAGCGAGTCGATGGCGCCCAGGGCGGCGAGAATGACCGCCGCCTCTAGCACGATGGCAAAGGTGGCGGTGGAAAAGGCCGGCACCACAAAGTCCGGGAAGCCGGTGGGAATGTCGCCGAGAATCGGCGAGCCGGGTACCACCAGACTCAGCAGGGTGCCAATGATCAGAGCCGCCAGCGGCGCCGGCAGGTAAGTCCCCAGGCGCTTAGGCCAGGTGAAGATAATCCCCAGGGTGGTGGCGCCCACCAACAGGGCCGGCCACACCGGCGCCATGATAGCTTCCGGGATTTCCAGCAGCGCGGGAACGGTGCCGGCCTGCTCGGGTTCGTGGCCAAACAGGCGCGAGACCTGCAGGGCGATAATGATGCAGCCGATGCCGCTCATGAAACCCGATACCACCGGGTAGGGCACCAGGCGAATATACTGCCCCATTTTCATGACGCCCAGGCCGACCTGGATCAGGCCCGCCAGCACCACGGCGGCAAACACCAGCGCCGGGTCGCCGCTGAGTGAGGCGAAGACGCCGGCAAACACCACCACCATCGGGCCGGTGGGGCCGGACACCTGTGCGCCGGTGCCGCCAAACAGGGCGGCAAAAAAGCCGACGAAGATGGCGCCCCACATGCCGGCAATTGGGCCGGCGCCGGAGGCCTCACCGAAGGCCAGGGCCAGCGGCAGGGCGACGATGCCGGCGGTAATGCCGCCGAAAATGTCTCCGCGCAGGTTGCTCGTATCAAAATACTTCATAGTGGTACTCCCGAACCGGTCGCCCCTCAGGCGGCACAGCCCTTGTCGTGTGCCATCTTGGCGGCTTCTTCTGCGTAGCGGTTGTCCACCGAGACGAAGCTGTTGCTCGCTTCATCGTAGGCAGCCACGCCACCGGTCTTGATGTCGTAAACCCAGCCATGCAGTTGCAGATCGCCTTTGGCGAGGCGGGCCGCAACCGCGGGATGGGTTTTCAGGTGGTTGAGCTGCAGGATCACGTTCTGTTCCAGCAGCATCTTCATTTTTTCTTCATCGCTGAGGCCGCTGCCAAGCTGCTCGACTACCGAGACCGCCGCGCGCGAATAGCTCAGCCATTCCTTCACGTGGGGCAGGGCGTCGAGGCCTTCCGGGTTCATCGCGCCTTTCATGGCGCCGCACTCGGTGTGACCGCAAATGACGATGTGCGGCACGTTGAGGGCAGCCACGGCGAACTCGATGGATGCGGTCATGCCGCCGGTGTGGGTGGTGTGCGGAGGAACGATATTGCCGGCATTGCGGCAGATGAACAGCTCACCCGGGTCGGTTTGGGTGATCATCGCGGTTTCGATCCGCGAGTCAGAACAGGTGATAAACAGGGCTTCCGGGGACTGGCCCTTGCTGAGTTTCTCGAACAGTTCTTTCTTCTCCGGGTACACGGAGTTCTGGAACTTGATGACACCTTCGGCGAACTTTGGCATGGGTTGCTTCCTCTCTTATCTTCGCTGTCTGTCAGTTCTGCTGTGCTTTCCACAGCTTGCGGGCGCTATCGATGGCGGATTTGTCCACACCGGTCATCCGACCCTCGACAAAGTCGAGCCCTTCGATAATCCATTCGGCGATTTCCGGCTGCAGCAGCCGGTAGACGTGGCGGCGGCCCTCGCGGCGCTCATCCACCAGTCGGTGGGCGCGCATCAGCGACAAGTGTTGGGAAACACGGGTGCCGGCCAGGTCGAGCTGTTCTGCGAGGCTGTTGACGTCGCGTTCGTCGATGCCCAGCTCTTCGATAATCCGTATACGGTCCGGGTGGGCGAGAATCTTGAAGATCTCGGACAGTTCCTTGGCGACCAGCGTGCGACTCGGCATCGGTGCTCTACCCCCCGGTAGTGCGAAGCTTTTTGCCTCGCATGTTTTCTTATATGCAAATACTTGAAGATATTAAGGTTTGAATATGGACCGAAAATCTCGATTCGTCAAATCGATAAAGTCGAATCGACTTTACTTACACTTCCACCGGAGTTGCGAGTACCGAGAGGGAGGCGCCGGGGAGGCTGCCCCCGGCGTTGATAAGCGCCAAGCCGTCAGGGCTGGGGGTTGGGCGCCGTGTATTCCCCGGGGGTGCCGTCGTAGCCGTCACCGAAGCAGGCGGTCTCACCACAGACATTGACCACTTCTCCGGTGCGCCAGAAGGCGGCTTTCTGGTCGCGGGCGGCGCGCTGGCCAAAAGTCATGCTGTGGGTGTTGTAGCCGGCCGGTTCGAAGTTGTTGACGATGGCCTGCAGGGGTGTGCCGTCGTGGTCGGCGATCGGGAAGGGTCCGGAATCCCGCAGTATCAGGCCGCTGCCGGCCCAGGGGTAGGCGGGAATGCCTTCGATGCCCAGGTAGGGCTCCACGGCGACATGTCGGCCCTCCACCACGCTGGGCAGGTGGCGCGGCACGTCCATGCTGCGGGCGAGTATCTCACCGGCGGTCTCCGATACGGTCTTGTCGCCTATCGCCAGGTGTATCAGTACCCGGGAGGTACTGGACCACGGCAGCGGGTCGCGGGTGACGTGATTCACGTAGCCGTTGTTTTCACCGCGGTCGTAGAGCATCTGGATGACAGACCACACCAGCGGCTTGTCCAGCGGGTCGGGATAGGCCGGGTCGAAGGCAAGGGCGAAGGCGCCCCAGGCATTGGAGCGGCGCGCCAACAGGCTGAAGCGCATGCCAGCCACATTGAGTGCCGAGCGCTCGAAGTTGGGATTGATGGCACTCAGTGCCGCGCCCAGCACCCCACCCTGGGAGACGCCTTCATAGTGCACGGCGCCGGGCTGGAACAGGCTGCGGCCCCCGTCGCGGAAGGCGTCGAGGGCGGCAAAGCCCTCAGTGTGACGCATGGCCTCAGACAGCAGGGTGATATTGAGGAAGCCCTGCTGGATACGGTCCGCCTGCTGCGGGAAGTTGTTGATATTGCTGAGGCTGGCAAAAGCCACGCCCAGGTCGGAGTCTGACATGCCCCAGGAATCCATGCCGCAGAACATGATGTTCTGTTCCTCGGCGACGGGGACAAAATCGTCGACGCTCTCGCGGCTTCCATACAGGCCGTGGCCGATCACCACGGCGATGGTGTCGCTGGAATCGGACAGTGCCTGGCGCGGGATCACGCAGGTGAAGTCCACCTCGACGCTGCCGCTACCGGCGAAACGCACGGGCAGCGCATCCGGGTCGGTGCTGTCGTAGCCGAAGCGCGAGCCCGGCTGTCCGTCGGCAGCGTCCAGGAAATTGGGCACCGACAGGGTGCCGGCAATGCGCCGGCCCAGGTCGGCGTTTTCGGACTCGTCCGGGGACTCGACGCTGACAACGGTGGTCACCGGTGCCGCGCCGCCCAGGTCGGCAAAGGCGCGGTCACGGATGTGCAGCATGCGCCCGGTGATGTTGTCGGTCGATGCGACCGTGAAATCCCAGGCCAGGAACAGCGACTCACGCTGGATGCCGTTGGCACCCAGAGTAGAGAAGATTTCCTCGAAACCGGCGCGGCGCTCCTCGAAGGCGGCGATATCGGAGGGAATGCCCTCCCTGAACACGGTAAAGGCCTCGCTGGATGGGATTGGGCTGCCATCCTCTGCCACCAGGTTCTGCAGGGCGACGATGTAGCGCTCGCCGTCTTCCAGGTTCCTGGCCACGCGAATCATCAGTGCCCGCGGTTCGCCCTCCGCGGGGCGGCTGTCCAGCTCGGCCCAGATCAACTGGCGCTCACCGGTGGCGGCGTGAATCAACTGGATGGGTGCGTCCGCCGCCAGCGAACGGCCCATATCGGTAAAGCTGGCGGCGCCGGTCTGTGCCAGGTCGATGCCCGGGACCTCCAGCAGGATCAGCGGACCCGGCGAGAAGCCATCGTTGCGGTTGTACTCGGTGGGGTCGAAAGCAACACCATCGCTGGTCCCTGGAATCGCGGTCGGGTTGAGGTTGACCCGGCGCCCGGTGCCGGAGCTGGTGTCCTCCACCGTGTAGAAATTGCTGGGAAAGGGGAAAGCACACTTGCCGGGTTGGAGGATATCGCAAACATCTGCCTGGCTGACGTCCACGCTACTGGGGTCAACGCTGAATTCCGGGGCGGGTTGGAAAGTGTTGTTGCTGTCGGAGCAAGCAGCGACAAGGGTGCCTGCAAAGGCGAAGGCGAGGCCTCGCACGGCGTTTCGTTTTGCTTCAATCATGGTCGATGTTGCCAGTTATTGTTGTGATTTGCCGCGAAGGTGGCGGTCTGGCAGTGTAACCCGCGCAAAAAAAGCAGGCCAACCCGCATACCGCGAAGTTGGCCTGTGTGTCACGGTTTTGTTCGGGCGGATCACCCCGCCCAGGTGTTCAAACCAGTGCGGCGATCTCCTCGCCCAGCACCTGCAGGAAGGTTGCCCCCACGGCGCCGTCTATCACCCGGTGGTCGCAGGACAAGGTGGCGCTGATCACGGTGGCAATCGCCTGCTCACCGTCTTTTACCACCACCTTCTGCTCACCCTTGCCCAGGGCCAGGATGGCGCCCATGGGCGGGTTGACGATGGCGGTAAAGTTGCTGACCCCCAGCATGCCCAGGTTGGACACGGTGAAGGAACCGCCGGTGATGTCTTCCTTTTCCAGCTTGCCGCTCTTGGTCTTCTCGGCCAGGGCGCTGGTGGCGGAGGCCACGTCCGCCGGGCTCATGGCGTCCACGCCACGCACCGTCGCCGGGTACAGGCCGTCGTCGGTCGCGATGGCCACCGAGACATTGGCGCGCCTGAACTGGTGGATATCGTCGCCCACCAGGTTGACGTTGACCCGCGGTTCCTTCATCAGGGCCTGGCCTACGCACCACACGATGAGGTCGTTGACGGAGACCTTCACATCGCCGCTTTCGTTCAGTTTGGCGCGGTGGGCCAGCAGGCCGTCGATCTCGTACTCCACCGTCAGGTAGAAATGCGGGATAGTCTGCTTGGCCTCGGTCAGGCGCTTGGCAATGGTCTTGCGGGTAGCGGTGAGTGGGATGATCTCTACATCCTCGTCGGCACCGCCATCGCCACCGGCGGCGGCGCGCACATCGTCCTCGGTGATACGTCCGCGACGCCCGGTGCCCTCCACCGTGTTCAGGTCCACGCCCAGTTCATCGGCCAGGCGGCGGACTGAAGGCGAGGAGCGGGTGTAGGCGTCGTTGCCGCCCGCGGCGGGTGCGGGCGCCGGGGCCGGCGCCGGTTCCTCGGCGGCCTCTTCGCCGGCGTAGCTGGCGACAAAGGCGTCGATTTCCTCGTCGCTGACATCGTCCGGGGCAATAATGCCCAGCAGGGCACCCACCGGGTGGGCGTCACCTTCCTCGGCAATCACCTTGCGGAGGATGCCGTCTACCGGAGAGTCCCAGACGTTGACGATTTTGTCGGATTCCATCTCGAACACCTCGTCGCCCTTGGCGATGGCATCGCCCTCGGACTTGTTCCAGGTGTTGATGGTGCCCTCCACCATCTCGATGCCCCACTTGGGCACGGCGATCGGGTAGATCTTGCTCATATCAGGCCAGGGTCTCCTTGATAGCCGCGGTAATCTTGGCGGCGTCGGGCAGGTAGGCCGCTTCCAGCTCCGGCGAGAACGGCGTCGGGCTGTGCGGGGCGCACACCTGCTTGACCGGGCCCTTGAGGCTCTTGAAGGCCTTGTCCGCGGCCAGTGCCGCCACGTCGGCGGTAAGGCCGCAACGGGGCGGCGCTTCGTCTACCACGACCAGGCGGCCGGTGGCCTCTACGGATTCCAGTATGGCGCCGGTGTCCAGCGGCGAGCTGGTACGCGGGTCAATGAGGTCACAACTGATACCTTCATCCGCCAGGGCATCGATGACAGCGGCGGCTTTCGGGACCATCTGGCCAAAAGCCACCACGGTCACATCGTCGCCTTCCCGGACAAAATTGGCCTCGCCGAAGGGGATGGTATACATCTCGTCCGGCACCTCGGCGGTCTCCTGGTAGAGCACCTTGGGCTCGAAGAACAGCACCGGATCGTCGTCCTGGATGGCGGTCAGCATCAGGCCCTTGGCATCGTAGGCATTGGACGGGATCACCACCTTCAGGCCCGGGAATGAGGTCATTACCTGGTACATGGCCTGGCTGTGCTGGCCGGCGGCGCTGAAGCCGCCGCCGGAGGCGAAACGAATCACCGCCGGGCACTTGGACTTGCCGCCGAACATGTAGCGGAACTTGCCCATCTGGTTGACGATCTGGTCCATGCACACGCCGATGAAGTCGGCGAACATGATTTCGGCCACCGGGCGCATGCCCACCAGGGCGGCACCGGCCGCGGCGCCGACAATGGCGGATTCGGAGATCGGGGTATCGATACAGCGGTCCGGCCACTTTTTGTAGATGCCGCCGGTCACACCGAAGACACCGCCGACACTGCCGGGGTCTCCGTCGGAGCCCATACCGCCGGCCACGTCTTCACCGATTACAAAGACCGAGTCGTCCTCGGCCATGGCCTGGTGCAGGGCTTCATTGATCGCATCGCGCATGGTTTTCTCTGGCATGATCGTGTCCTCCTGCTCAGGCGTAGTTGATATAAACGTCTTGGGTGACTTCTTCAGGCGTGGGCCGCGGCGCGGCCTTGGCGTCTTCCACGGCCTGGTCGATCAGCGCCATCACTTCGGCGTCGATCGCGTCCAGCTCTTCCTCAGACAGCTCACCGGTCTCGGCCATCGTGGCGCGGAACTTCTTCAGGCAGTCGTACTTGTCGCGCAGCTCGTCCAGCTCGCCTTCACCCCGGTAGGTCTGCGGGTCACCGACGAAGTGGCCGTGGTAGCGGCCCTGCTCGGCGAAAACCCCGGCGGGACCGTTGCCGGCGCGGGCGTGCTCGATAGCCTTGCCGGCCGCCTCGTACACCGCGAAGAAATCGGAGCCGTCAGCCACGAATACCGGGAAGCCGAAGGCCTCGGTGCGGGCCTTGAGGTCGTCACAGCCCACCGCGTAGTTGATGCTGGTGTGCTCGGAGTAGTAGTTGTTCTCGATCACAAACACCGCGGGCACGTTCAGCACCACGGCCATGTTCATGGCCTCGAAGCAGGTGCCCTGGTTGACGGAGCCGTCTCCGGAGAAGGACACGGCCACGTTGCCGTTCTTGCGAATCTTGGCGGCCAGCGCCGAGCCCACGGAAATGGGCGGACCACCGGCGACAATGCCGTTGGCGCCGAGAATACCCTTGTCGACGTCCGCCACGTGCATGGAGCCGCCCTTGCCCTTGCAGAGACCGGCGGAGGAGCCGAACAGCTCCTTCATCATGCCGATCACGTCCGCGCCCTTGGCGATGCAGTGGCCGTGGCCGCGGTGAGTGGAGATGATGGTGTCGGCGTCGCTGAGGTGCTCACACACGCCCACCGCATTGGCCTCCTGGCCGGTGTAGAGGTGGGTGAAGCCGGCGATCTGGCCGTTCATGATCTCGGCGTGGGTGCGCTCTTCGAACTCGCGGATGGTCTTCATCATCCGGTAGGCCTTGATCAGCTTTTCCTTCGGGATGGCCACGATAGCTCTCCTGTCTTTAGATGGTGTTCTGTAAGGTGTCTATTTGTTCTGCAGGCGAATGATGTCAGCGGGGGACAGCAGCTCGCGAATCTGGCGATGCATGTTCTGGACACCCGGCTCATTACGCCCCACCAGCACCGAGCGTTCGATGCCGGCATTGAGGGTGCGCTGAATCTTCTCGACCAGGCTGTAATCCTCGGTCACCGCCACGTCATTGATCATCTGGAAGAAGGCTTCCTTCTCTGCCCGGTCTTCCTCATTGGCGGGCGGTTCCGGGAGAAACATGCTGTGGTAGACCACCGACTTGCCCTGGTTGACGGGATAGACCCGCCAGGTCTGGAAGTGGTCGGCCACTACAAAAATGACCGTGTTGGGGAAGATGTAGTTGACGAAGCTGATGTACTCCCGCGCCTGCCAGTCGGCTTCGTCCTGCTCCCTGAGTTCGTTAATCGCCAGGCTCGGCGAGCTCATGGAGTGGTTGCGGCCGAACTGCTCGTAGTGGCAGATGTTGTTGTAGGACATCTGCGCGATGGTTTCCGGGTGCAGGCTGTCGAAGTGATAGAACTCGTGGAAGGTATCCATGTTCAGCTTCCAGCTGATATTGGTTTCCACACGCTTTACACCCAGCAGGTGGTGGTCATTGAAGCCAAAGCCCTCAATCTGCTGGCCGATGCCACCCAGGGTTTCATTGATATCGAAAGACAGCTCCGGGTTGGGCATGACAAAAATCATGCCGTCCTGCTCCTGCACGTCCACGGACTTCAGGCAGCGCGATGCCTTGTCCATGCCGGTAAAACCGTCCTTGCCGAAGGGGACGCCAACAAGATTCCCGTCCAGATCATAGGCCCATGCGTGGTAGGGGCAGGACAACAGCTTCTGTTTCTTGGCCTGGCCCATGCCCTCACCCAGGGGTGCGCCCCGGTGGGAGCAGATGTTCAGGTAGGCACCCAGCGAGCCGTCGTGCTTGCGCAGCACGATCAGCGGGATGCCGGTGTCGTCGAACGCATAGAAGTCGCCAGGCTCGGGCAACATGCAGCTTGGGCCGACGAACTGCGGGTAGTTGCGGAACAGCTCCAGGCACTCGCGCTGGAACAGCGCCGGGTCGGCGTACTCGGCGCCGTCGATTTCCATCACGCTGTCGGTCAGCGTGCAGGTATTGCGCTCGACAAAGTCGAGCAGGATTTTGGCTTCCTGTTTCAGGGCGTTCGCGCGCATGTTGTCTCCCGGCCTAGAGGCCCAGCACCGCCTTGGCGATGATGTTCTTCTGCACTTCCTGGCTGCCTCCAAAAATGGAGGCGGCCCGGCTGTTGAGATAGGTGGGCACCACGGTAGGTGCATAGTCGGGGCCTTCGCCCTCCTGCTTGAAGGGCAGGGCGTGGTAGCCGATGACGTCGACGGCCAACTGGTGTATGCGCTGTTCGATGTTCACGGTGGTCAGCTTCAGCATGGAGCTCTCGGCGCCCGGCATCTTGCCGGCGGCCAGGTCCGTGAGAATGCGCAGCTCCATCATTTCCAGCGCCTTGAGGTCGATCTCGATGCGGGCAATGGCTTTGGAGTAGTACAGGTCGTCGTTGAATTCCGGGTCGCCGGCCTGGATGTCGGCGACGATGTGCTTGAGGTGTTCCAGCTCCGCCAGCCGGCGGTAGGCGGAGCTGCCGCCGCCGCGTTCGTGCTCAAGCAGGAATTTGGCGTGCTTCCAGCCGTCGCCTTCCTCGCCCACCCGGTTCTCCACCGGCACTTTGACGTCCTCGAAGAATACCTGGTTGACCTCGTGGTCCAGGCCCATGGTGATGATGGGGTCGACAGTCACGCCGGGGGTGGCCATATCGATCAGCAGGAAGCTGATGCCCTTCTGGGGGCGGTCTTCGCTGCTGGTGCGCACCAGGCAGAATATATGGTCGGAAAACTGGGCGTGGGTTTGCCACAGCTTGGAGCCGTTTACCAGATAGTGGTCGCCCTGCAGCTCGGCCTTGAGTTTCAGGCTGGCGAGGTCGGAGCCGGAGCCGGGCTCGGAAAAGCCCTGGCACCAGTAGTGCTCGCCGGACAGCATCTTCGGCAGGTATTTCTGCTTCTGCTCCTCGCTGCCGAACTCCATCAGCACCGGGGCCAATAGCTGCAGTGACAGCGGGTTATAGGCCGGCGTGCCGATACGCGAGCACTCCATGGCCCAGATGTACTTCTGGGTAGCGGTCCAGTTGGTGCCGCCCCATTCCTCGGGCCAGCCAGGCACCGCCCAACCCTTCTCTACCAGAATCTTCTGCCACTCCATGGCAGGCGGCGCGTCCACGAATACCGTCGCGGTTTTTTCAGTGGCCTCGCGGATGTGGTCGGGGTAGCTGTCTTCGAGGAAACTGCGGACTTCCTGCTGGAAGGCCTGCTCCTCGACAGAGAATTCAAGCTCCATGGTTGCTCAGCTCCTCAGTTCCTCGCCGGGCCCCTAGAGCTCACCCATGGCCCAGCGGATACCACGGCGCAGCAGTTCGTAGAATTCGTCGTTCTGCCAGGCGCCGAGCTCGGGTTCGGGATACTCTTCGATCATCGGCTGCATGTCGTACTTGCCGCGGCTGTGGCCCAGGGTCAGGTACAACACCTCACCGTCGCCATAGGGGTGCAGATACAGGATCGGGCGCGGCTCATCCTCGTTCCAGTCGGCGTCCATGAACGCCTCGGTGGTGCCGGTCCAGTGAGTCTTCATCAACACCGTGTTTTCACCGTGCAGGACCGACAGGTACAGCTCGTCATCATTCACCGTGAAGCCGGAGATACCCTTCACCAGCGGGTGCTCAGGTTCGGTCACCTCCACGTCGTAAGGAATGATGGGCGGGTGGGAGAGAAACTGGCTGCCCAGCATTTCCATGAAGGGCTCGTTGTCCCGCGGGCTGTTCACCCGGCCGTCCTCCTCGAAGGCGAGGATGGAGTTGGTGCCGTGCAGGGCAAACCACTTCTTGCCCGCTTTCATGGCATCACACAGGCGCTGGGTCTGCTCGGCGGTCGGGTTTACATCAACGGTATAGCTGATGATGAAGTCCGACTCGCAGATGGTGTCGATATCGCTGTAGTCCTCACCGATCCGCGTTTTCAGGCGCGGCTGCTCCGCCAGCAGCTTCAACAGCTCCAGGCGGGGGTGGTCCATGTTGTGGTATTTGCCGCCTACCACAAGGTAGACGTCGATGCGGTCGCTCTTGCCGACCGCTTCCTCTGTCGCTTCAGCCATGTCGCAGTGCCGTGCTTACAGCTGGACGCGCTTGGTAAAGCCGCCGTCCACCACCAGGTTCACACCGGTGACCCAGCTGGCAGCGGGGCTGGCCAGGAATGCCACTGCATTGGCGACTTCCTCGGCGGAACCCATGCGGCCCATGGGCTGGCCGGCCAGGGTGCTGTTGTAGATGTCGGCCATATTGTTCTTGATGAAGTCCCAGGCACCGCCCTCGATAAAGATGGGGCCGGGGGAGACCGCGTTTACGCGGACCCCGGAACCCGCCAGTGCCTGCGCGAGGCCCTGGGAATGAACAATCAGCGCCGCCTTCATGGCGTTGTAGGTTTGCGGGCCCAGGAAGTCTTCCACCGCCGCGGTCGTGGCAATTACCACAATGCTGCCGGCGCCGGATGCCTGCAGCGAAGGCATGGCCGCCTCGATGGCGTTGGTGGTGCCCAGGACGTCGACTTCCAGGTTGGCGCGCCAGCCGTTTTCATCCATCTGGCCACCGCCGGCGCTGACGTTCGGTACCAGGATGTCGATACCGCCCAGTTCTTCGGCGGCGCTGGCGATCCAGCCCTGCAGGGCGGCTTTGTCCGCCACATCCACGGCGCTGCCGATGGCCTTGCCGGATTGCGACAGTTCGGCCACCGCGGCGTCGACTTCTTCACCGTTGCGAGCGCAGATGGCGACATCGGCGCCCTCTGAAATCATGAGGTTGGCAATGGCGCGGCCAATGCCCTTGGAGCCGCCGGTGATGACGACTTTCTTGCCCTTGAGTCCGAGATCCATGATGCCTTCCTTATTTAGTTTTATGTGGAATTTGAGCAGGTTAGAAAAGGTAGCAGAGCACCCTGTAAAAAACAAACAGAATTGACTGTATTTTTTTTCTGGGCTAGCTTGGCCCCAAAAAAAGGGGTCAGAGCCCTTTTTCCCAGACACCTTCGGGGCTGATGTCCCCGCCGCTGAAAAAGGGCTCTGATCCCTTTTTGGGCCCCGTCGGGAGCCGCCATGAGCATCATCAACTACAGTGCTGCCAACAGGCTGCTGGTCGCCGCCCGCGGCCACCCCTACGAACGCGATGCCTTTGCGACCCTGTTCGAGAGTCTCGAGGATTTCGCCTGGTCGCTGGTGGAGCAGCCGCTGGCGGCGGACCTGCTCACACCCGCCCTGTGCGAGCGGGTGAACGCCTGCGTTTTTTACGACATGCCGGGCGTCGACTTCACCCATGGCGCGGCCCCGGTCCCCCCGGAGCCCGCGTTCCAGGAGGCTTTCCTGGCCATGCTGGAGGCGGGCATGGGCTGCGTGTTCATGCACCACAGCATCGCCGCCTGGCCGGCCTGGCCGCGGTACGCCGAGATTGTCGGTGGCCGTTTCCACTACCGGCCCGCCACCCTGCGGGGGCAGGACTGGCCGGACTCCGGCTATCGGCACAAGGTGGACCACGAGATCAGTGTGCTGCTCGAGCACCCGGTGACCGAGGGCCTGCCCGAGCGTTTCCGCATGACAGATGAGCTCTACCTGTGCCCGGTATTCGAAGACGACGTCATTCCCCTGCTGGGCAGTGACTACCCGTTCAAGGATGAGAATTTTTATTCCGCCAGCCTGGCGGTGGCGGGCGAAATGTACAGCCGCGAGGGCTGGCGGCATCCCGCCGGCTCCCACCTGGTCGGCTGGGTAAAACGCTTCGGGAACAGCCCTATTGTCTATATCCAGGGCGGAGACGACCCCGAGGCCTACGCCAATCCCCAGTTCCAGCGCCTGGTGCACAACGCCGTACGCTGGGTGGCCGGCCCGGAGGCGCATGCCTGGGCGCGTGAGGCGCCGTAGTCGGCACGTTGGGCGGCGAAAACAGGCCTGTATCTGCAGTAATATTGCCACCGTAGTCTCGATACCGGCGCCGCTCCAGGCAGGGGCCTCGTGAGGCCGCAGGAATGCTGCCAGGCCGCCTGGCGCTCAGAACAGGCGCATCGCCCTCACCAGGGTTTAGACAATGGACCACAGCGAACGTGAACACTACGACGTTCAGGAGACCCTGCGTGATGGACGGGCCCTGAACCTGCGCGCCATCCGGCCATCGGACAAGGCCAGTCTGCAGGAGGGAATGCAGAGGCTCACCCGGGACGATATCTATAAACGCTTCCACGGCGCCAAGGATCACCTGTCTGAACGTGAGCTGCGTTACTTCACCGAGGTCGACTTTGACAGCCATGTGGCGCTGATCGGCGAAGTGCAGGTAGACGGCCAGCCACTACCCGTTGCGGTGGCCAGGTACGTCATTGTGGAGCGCACCCCGCGCCTGGTGGCCGAAGTAGCGTTCACGGTGGCGAACGATTTTCAGCGACTGGGCATCGCCACATTGATGCTCAAACATCTGGTCATCATCGCGAGGGACGAGGGCATTCAGGAGTTCCAGGCGCTGGTCCTGAAGTTCAACAAGTCGATGCTCGATGTGTTTGATCGCTGTGGCCTGCCCCGCAAGACCGGCCGAAGCGGTGAAGTGCTGGACATCCATTTCATGCTGGACGCCCGGGAATAGGGCGCGTGGCCAGGTTTAGTACCAGTTGCCCTCACACAATCCGGGGCGTCTCTCCCGCCAGCACCTGCTGAAACATATCGGTATCCATATTGCCGCCGCAGAGGATGACAGCGGCGCGTTTGCCCCGCATGCGCTCGCGCTCCTGCATCAGCGCCGCCAGCGGCGCCGCGCCGGCACCTTCAGCGGCATTGTGGGTGTCGCTGAAGTAGACCCGGATAGCTTCGGCAATCTCGTCGTCGCTGACCGCCACGATGCGCGACGCCCCCGCAGAGTAGATCTCCAGGGCCTCGGTGACCGGCACCCGCACCGCGATGCCATCGGCGAAGGTATTGGCGCTCTCGGTTTCCACCGGGTGACCTGACTCCACGGACAGTTTGGCGGCCATGGCCTCGGTGGAGACCACACCGATAACCTCGGTGTCCAGGCCCAGGGCGTCTCGCGCCGTGATCACGCTGCAAATGCCCGAGCCGCAGCCGATGGGCACGTAGACCGCGTCCAGCGGCGGCGCGGCGCGGAACAGCTCCAGCGCATAGCTCGCCACACCGCGCACCAACTGTCGGTGAAACGGTGGCACCACGAACAGGTTTTCCGCCTCGGCCTGGCGACCGGCCTCCTCGCGGGCGGCGTCAAAGTCGTCACCGAACTCCACCAGTTCCGCGCCAAAGGCGCGCATGGCGAGGTTCTTCTCAACGGAATTGCCGCGCGGGACCAGGATGCGCGCCCGCAGGCCGCGCGCGGTGGCGGCGCGCGCCTGGCTCTGGCCGTGGTTGCCGCGGGTGGCGGTGATAATCCCGGCGCAATCGGGCTGCTCGCGGCACAGCCAGTCCACCAGGGTGATACCGCCGCGCACCTTGAAGGCGCCGGTGGGGGTGTGGTTTTCGTGTTTGACCCAGACTTCCAGGCCCAGCCGCTCCGACAGCAGCGGCCAGGCATACTGGGGGGTGGGTAACAGGTGTTGGTAGACCAGTTGCGCGGCCGTTTCGAGTTCTTCGAGGCTGAACAGGCTCATATCGGTCGTTTCCCCAGGGCGAGGCGCCTGTTATAGCAGGATTGCTGGCGGTGCGGGACCCCGGATCGGGTGTCGTTCTGCGCCGGCCTTGCTAAGCTTGCCGCCATGAGCCCCCTGTTTGATACCGAACGCCTGGAACTGCGCCAACTGACGGAAGCCGATAGCGGTTTTTACCTGGCCATGCTCAGTGATCCGGACTTCAAGACCAATATCGCCGACCGCGGCGTGCGCACGGAAGAGCAGGCCCTGGCCAGCATGCGCGACCGGGTCTTCACCAGCTACGAGGTGTATGGCTTTGGTATGTGGCTGGTCAGCCGGCGCGATACCGGCGAGGCAGTGGGCATGGCAGGCCTGGTCAAGCGCGACTTTCTCGACCACGTCGACCTCGGCTACTCCTTCCTGCCCGCGGGGCGCGGTGCGGGTTACGCCACTGAGGCCGCCCGTGGGGTGATGGACTATGCCCGGCGCCAGTATGGTTTGAGCCAGCTCGCCGCTATCACGGCGCCCCACAACCAGGCCTCCATGCGGGTACTTCAGCGCCTGGGCTTCAGCCACCTGGGCCAGGTCAGCTTCCCGGACGACGGGGATCTTTGCGAGTACTTCGAGACGTCTCTCTAGTGTCCGGCGGCGGCGATCACCGGGCAGTCTGCCAGGCGCAGGCAGGGCTCCAGCTCAGCGGCCTCAGCGTCCCGCGCCAGCAGTACCAGGCTGGGCCGATAGGCGGGGCCGGTCAGCAGTTCCTGCAGGGATGGCCCGCCGATAAGCCGTCGTGTGACCCCCGGATGTTCCGCCAGCACCCGGTTCAAGGCCTCAGCGTCGAAGGCGCCGTGTACCAACAGGTCCGCGCCCTCATAGCCGGCCGCTGACAGCACGGTATCCAGCGTGGCCAGCACCGTCGCCCGGTCACCGTTCAGCAGCAGCACCCGCGGCGGACCCGGGCTCGCCAGCGGCGCGGGCTGGCCGATAACCAGCAGTTCCGCGCGGGTGTCGGCAGCGCCCAGCGCCAGGCGTTTACTGGTTCGCAGGCTGGCATAACTCCAGGGCACCGCGGCCTCCCGGGCCTTGCGCTCAAGGTCCGCGCGGTACTGCTCGGCCAGCCGGGCCATCTGCCGTTCCAGGGTACTGTCGTCGAAGTGCCTTGATGGGCCACCGGCGCGCGGGAACTCGCGGGTAAACGGCAGGCGCGCCACCGCCAGCAGGTCGGTGTCTTCGATAAACAGGCCGTGTAGTGCACGCCGCTGTGCCTTGGCCAATAGGGCGGCCAGCGCCAGCGCCGGCTCCGCCCGGGCGGCGGTATCCACAGTCACCACGATGCGCTGCTCAGTTGTCTTTTTCATGGTCATCGCCGGAGTCTGTGTGCAGGGCCTTTTGCCGTTCCAGTAGCTGATCGAGGCTGTCACACACCGCGCGGCGGTGGCTGCCCTGTGGGTACCGTCCTTCGGCGTCGGGCTCGCCGGCAGGTAGCCCCGACAACAGGCTCATGACGTCATCCACCGTGTCCGCGGTATAAATGTGAAAGCGCCCGCCCGCCACCGCCTCGCGCACGGCCTTGCGCAGCATCAGGTGCACGCGGTTGGCGGCCGGTATCACCACCCCCTGCCGTCCGGTCAGTCCGCGGGTCTCACAGAGCTCGAAGAAGCCCTCGATCTTCTCGTTTACACCGCCTATGGCCTGCACCTCCCCTAACTGGTTCATGGAGCCGGTGACCGCCAGGTCCTGGCGTAGGGGCAGGTCGGCAATGGCCGATAGCAGGCAGCACAGCTCCACGCAGCTGGCGCTGTCGCCGTCCACCCCGCCATAACTCTGCTCAAACACCAGGCTGGCGGCCAGCGGCAGGGGCTGCTCCCTGGCGTACTCCCTGGCCAGGTAAGAAGACAGGATCAGTACACCCTTGGAGTGTATGCCGCCGCCCAGCTTTACCTCCCGCTCGATATCGATCACCTGGCCTTTGCCCAGCCGGGCGGTGGCGGTAATTCGCGAAGGCAGGCCGAAGCGCTGGGCGCCGACCGCCATCACCGACAGGCCGTTCACCTGGCCGGCGCGCTGTCCTTCGGTATCGATCAGCTTGATGCCACGCAGGATCTGTTCGCCAAGCCGTTCGCGCAGCTGCCCGTGGCGGTGGCGCTCGCGCTCGATGGCCTGGTCGATATCCTGCCGTTCTATGCGGTCGCTGCCGCGCTGCCCGGCCCAGTGATCGGCCTCCAGCAGCAGGCGCGAGAGTTCGTCGCGATTCAGTGACAGGCGCTCCTGGTCGTCTGCCAGGCGCGAGGCGAACTCGATGGTCAGGGCTACCGCCGCCGCATCCAGCGGTTTCAATTGTTGTCGCTGCTGCAGGGAGGCGACCATGCGCGCATAGAGCAATTGCTGCTCGTCGCTGCGCTCAAACGCCGGGCTGAAGTCGGCTGCCACCTGGAAGGTTTTGCTGAACTCCGGGTCGTAGTGCTTGAGCAGGTAGTACAGCAGGGGCTCACCCAGGAGGATGACCTTCACGTCCAGGGGCATACACTCCGGCTCCAGGGAGACCGTGGTATTGAGGCTCAGGGCTTCCTGCAGCGACTCGATTTTGATTTCACCCGAGCGCAGCGCCCGCTTCAGGCCTTCCCAGGCGTAGACATGCCGCAGCAGTTTGTCGGCCTGCATGATCAGCACGCCGCCGTTGGCGCGATGCAGGGCGCCGGGCTTGATCAGGGTGAAGTCGGTGAGCAGGGTGCCCATCTGGGAGACGTATTCCACCCGCCCCACGAGGTTCTGGTAGGTGGGGTTCTCTTCGAACACGACCGGGCTGCCATCGCCGCCCTGGCGGTCCACAAGGACGTTGATCTGGAACAGCGAGTACTGCCGCGCCCGCGCGCTCACGTGTTCAATTTCCGCATCGCCGTCACCGGGCAGGAAGTCCTCGGCGTTTTCGATGGCGTGATCCTTGACGCCATGCAGGTACTCGATCACCTCGTCCTGGTCACGGTACTTGTTCTCCAGCCAGGCGATCAGCTGCTCAACAGTGAACTGGGTGATTTCCTTGTGCAGCGCCTTGATGCGATGTGCCGCCTCGCGCTTCAGCAGCGGCAGGGTATTGAGGACGTTCTGCAGCTCCGCCTGCAGCTCACTGATCACGGCCTCCAGGGCTTGCTGCTCCTCCGGGGACAGTTTCGCAAACTGCTCGGGGGTGACCACCTCGCCGTCGCGGGTGGGCGCCAGGGTGTAGCCCATGGGCGTGCGCAGCAGCCCCACGTCCCGCTCCGCGGCGGTCTTGCCCAGCTCGCGAAACGCTGCCTCGTAACGCTCGCTGACATCGTCTTCGATTTCCTGGCGGCGCCGGCGGTATTCCTCGTCATCGAAGGAGGAGGGCAGGGCCGTCAGCAGGTCTTCGACCAACTGCTGCATGTCGGCGTTGAGCTCGCGGCCCATGCCCGCGGGAAGCTTCAACAGCCTGGGTTTCTGGGGATCGTCGAAATTGGCGACGTAGCACCAGTCGAAGCCGTTCTGTCCGTTGTCGCTGCGGCCCGCCAGCAGGTTGTCCACCAGTTCCCGCTTGCCCAGGCCGCCCTCGCCAAGGGCAAAGATATTGAAGCCGGGGCGGCGTATATCCATGCCGAACTCGAGGGCCTCCCGGGCCCGCTCCTGGCCGGGGCTGAGGGGCAGTGCCTCCAACTCGCCGCTGTGCTCGAACGGCAGGCTGGCGGTGTCGCAGTGACGGTAGAGAGCTGTTTCCGGGAGGGTCTGCTGGGCCATGGTCGCGCTCCTGAGGGCCTGAATCCAGCCTAGGTGCAGATGCTGCTGAGGACAATTGACACACCTCAGGGAAGGGTAAATCTAAAAAATACAGTCAATCCTGATTGTTTCTGCTAGGATTTAACTCCCATAAAAACAGAAACGGGATCTACTGCCATGCAAGCTCAGGACAACCGCAGCCTCCAGGATATGCCGCTGATGGACCCGGCCACCCTGCAGTGCCCCTACCATTACGACAAGACCCTGCGCGCGGAAGCGCCGGTCCACCGGGACCCGCAAACCGGCATTTTTGTGGTCTCCACCTATGACCTGGTACGCGAGGCGCACCGCAAGCCCGAGGTGTTTTCCAACGAGTTTGGCCTGGCCCTGGGTTCGGCCCGGCAGGTAGACCCCGACGTGCAGTCCGCCATGGATGCCACCTACAACCTGGGCAAGGGGACGCTGCTCACCATAGACGACCCGGATCACAAGGTTTTCCGTGACGCGGTGCGGGAGTACTTTACCGCGCCCTATCTGGAGCGCTACGAGCCCTGGATTCGCCAGCGTGCCAACGACCTGGTGGATGAGCTGGTCAGCAAGGGCGAGTGCAACTTTATCGAGGAGTTTGCCCGGCCGTTGCCGCTGTCAGTGATCATGCATGTGCTGGGCATGCCCCTGGACATGATTGACCTGGCCTTCAAATGGACCGAGGACAATGTCACCGCCCTGTCCCAGGTCGCGGACAAAGACGCGCTGATTGCCGCCCAGCAGGGCATAAAAGACGAGTACGACTGGTTCGCTGAGGCCCTGGACGCCCGCCGCGGGAAGCCCGCGGAGGATATGCTGGGCGTGATTGCCAATGCGAAGTACGGGGACCGGCCCCTCAAGATAGAAGAGCAGCTATCCTACTGCACCCAGTTCATGGTGGCGGGCAACGAAACCACCACCGCCACCCTGGCCGAGTGCATGCGCCAGTTGTGCCTGTTCCCCGACCAGGCGGAGAAGGTGCGCGCTGACCGTTCGCTGATCCCCAATATGGTGGACGAGTCGCTGCGTCTGGCCTCGCCGACCTCCAATATGTGGCGGGTGGTGAAGTCCGACTACACCCTGGGCGGCGTCGATATTCCCGCCGGCAGCATGGTGCTGCTGAAATACTTTTCTTCCGACCACGACGACAGCCATTTCCCGGAACCCATGAAGTTCGACGTGACCCGGGAAAATGCCAAGCGCCACGTGGCCTTTGGTTTCGGCACCCACGTCTGCATCGGCCAGCACCTGTCCAAGCTGGAGCAGCGGGTCGCCTGGGAAGTGCTGTTTGAGCGCTTCAGCGAGTTCGAGCTGGCCTGCGAACCGGATGCGCTGCAGTACATGCCCAACATCCTGCTGCGCGGCCTGCTGGAGATCCCGATTCGGTACAAGGTCGCCTGAAAGGCTGCCTGAGTAAGGTCGCCTGACAGGTCGCCCTCGCGGCCTTCCCGGGGTACGGGCCCCGCAAAACATTGAGTGAAGTCAATGGTCCCGGAACCTGTTGAGACAGGTTCCGGTGTTTCTTCTACCTTAGAGCCTGGATACGCGTTGTACGCCAGGGGCGTGGGAGAGAGACACTATGGGATCGACTATCGGAACCGATATTGCCACCAGCCTCGGCGACGAGGCGGAATACCTGCTCGATTATCGCTGCGAGGGAATACCCGGCGACACCCTGCACCTGCCGGGGCCGGACATTATCGAGCGGGTGGTCAGCCATAAGCACCGCAACCCGTCGGTCCTGCGCAGCCTTGGGTCCATGCTCAATACCGGTCGCCTGGGCGGCAGCGGCTACCTCTCCATCCTCCCGGTGGACCAGGGCATCGAGCACACGGCGGGGGCCTCGTTTGCGCCCAACCCGCGCTACTTCGATCCCGCCAATATCGTCGAGCTGGCCATCGAAGGCGGCTGCAACGCGGTGGCTTCCACCGTGGGTGTGCTCAGCTCCGTGTCGCGGCAGTACGCCCACCGCATTCCCTTCATCGTCAAACTCAACCACAACGAGTTGCTGACCTACCCCACGATGTACGACCAGACCCTGTTTGCCAGCGTGAAGCAGAGCTTCGACCTGGGCGCAGTGGCAGTGGGCGCCACTATTTACTACGGCTCCCCGGAGAGTCGCCGGCAAATCACCGAGATTGCCGAAGCTTTCGAGTACGCCCACGAACTGGGCATGGTCACTGTGCTGTGGGCCTACCTGCGCAACAGCGACTTCAAGAAAGACGGGGTCGATTACCACACCGCAGCGGATACCACCGGCCAGGCCAATCACCTGGCGGCCACTATTGAAGCCGATATCGTCAAGCAGAAGCAGGCCGAGGGTAACGGCGGTTTCCCGGCGATTGGTTTCGGCAAGTCTCACCCGGCGATGTACGACTCGCTGACCAGCGACCACCCCATCGACCTGGTGCGCTGGCAGGTGGCCAACTGCTATATGGGCCGGGCCGGGCTGATCAACTCCGGTGGCCCCAGCGGCGAGGACGATATGCACCAGGCCATCCGCACCGCGGTGATCAACAAGCGCGCCGGTGGCATGGGCCTGATTTCCGGTCGCAAGGCCTTCCAGAAGCCCACCGCCGAAGGTGTGGCGCTGCTCAATGCCATCCAGGATGTTTACCTGGACGAAAGCATAACCATCGCCTGACGCACGACAGCAGCGGGGTTCCGGCCCCGCCGCACTCTGTTATGGTTGCGGTATGCCCCATAACTAGAACACAGGCATGCTGTCACCGTCGAACCTGCTGAGCCTGGCGCTCCTGTATATCTGCCTGCTGTTTGCAGTCGCCTGGTTCACCGATCACAACTCTGACGCCGGCACCGCCCGCCGCGGCGCCCTCTGGCGCGGCTGGATTTACGCGCTCTCCATCACCGTCTATTGCAGCTCCTGGACCTTTTATGGGGCGGTAGGCAGTGCCACGGCCCTGCCCTGGAGCCACGCGCCCATCTACCTGGGCCCGATCATTGCCTTCACCCTGTGCTGGCCGGTGATTCGCCGCCTGCTGGCGGTGGGGGAACAGCACCGGGTGACCTCCATTGCCGACTATATCGGCGCCCGCTACGGCAAGCGCCAGGCGCTGGCCTTTATCGTCACCCTGGTCGCGGCCGCGGCGGTGCTGCCGTACATCGCCCTGCAGTTCAAGGCACTGGCCCAGGCCTGGACCACCATCGGTGGCGGTGAAGTGGACGCGGTGGGGGGTGATACCGCGCTGCTGACGGCTATCATCCTGGCGGTGTTCACCATCCTGTTCGGCACCCGGCGGCTGGATGGGCGCGAGCGCCATCAGGGGGTGATGACGGCAGTGGCGGTGGAGTCACTGGTCAAGCTGCTGGCATTCTGCGCAGTGGCCGCCCTGGCCCTGCTCTACCTCTATGAGTTGCCCGAGGCGGAGCATTCCCTGACCGCACCTGGCTGGCGGCTGCCACTGTCGGCTGACTTTGCCGCCCAGACGCTGATTTCCGCGCTCGCCATTCTCTGCCTGCCGCGCCAGTTTCATGTCATGGTGGTGGAATCCCAGGGCGAGCGGAGCGTCAGTACGGCGCGCTGGTTGGTACCCCTCTACCTGCTGCTGTTCATGGTGTTGGTGGTGCCGATCAGCCAGGCCGGCGCCCACGTGTTCGCGGTGGCGGAGCAACACAAACCGGACACCTATGTTCAATTGCTGCCGGTGGCGCTGGAGTCGGACTGGATAGCGGTGGCCGCGTTTATCGGCGGCATCTCCGCCGCCACCGGCATGGTCATTGTCGCCACCGTGGCGCTGGCGATCATGATCACCAATGAGGTGGTGGCACCACTGGTGATGCGCAGTAACGCACTGTCGCCTTCGGCGGTGCTGAAGCTTGGTGACAGCCTGCGCCGGGTTCGGCAGGTCACGATTGCCGGCATCATGCTGGCGGCCTGGCTGGTGGCGCGCTGGATCATGGAGATCCCCTGGCTCACCCAGATTGGCTTTATCTGCTTCCTCGCCGCCGCCCAGCTCGCCCCGGCGTTGCTGGCGGGGCTGTACTGGCGCCGGGCCCACGGCCGCGCCGTGCTGATTGGGCTGAGCCTGGGGCTGGCTACCTGGTTCTACTGTGGCGTGCTGCCGGTGGTGCTGCCGGAAGGGCACGGTCTGCTCACGCGGGGCCCCTTTGGCATCGGCTGGCTGCGGCCGCTGCAGCTACTGGGCACCAGCGGCGAGGCGCGCCTGGCCTATGCCACGCTCTGGTCCCTGGGCCTGAATGCCCTGTCACTCACAGCGTTCTCCCTGTGGCTATCTCCCAGCGCGGCCGACCTGCGCCAGGCGCGACTGTTCATGGATGAAGCCGCGCCAGGCGCGGATGCGGAAGACTTTTCCCTCAGCCTGATCCGCGTCAGCCAGCTACAGGCGCTGCTGCCGCCATTTGTGGAAGAGGGCGAGCTGCGACGCATGTGGCGGGAGTTTGAAGACCGCTACCAGCAGCGCCTGCTGCCGTCCGACCGCGCACCACAGTTCGTAGTGGCGCGGGTGGAATCGGTACTGGCGGCCATGATTGGCGCCACCTCCGCTCACCAGGCCATGGAGCAACTGGAAAGCGCGCAGCAGCTCGCCTACTCCGATCTCGCCGGCATGGTGAGCGATGCCAGCCGCCTGAACACCTTTAACCGGGAGCTGCTGCAAACCACGGTGGAAAGCCTGCTACAGGGTGTGTCCGTGGTGGATCGCGACCTGCGCCTGGTGGCCTGGAACAAACGCTACGAGGAATTGTTCGACTACCCGCCGCGTTTCCTCTACGTGGGGTGCCCCATCGAACGGGTCTACCGCTTTAATGCTGAGCGCGGCATTCTCGGGTCCCGCGGACGGCCCGAGAGCGAGGAAATTGCCAAACGCCTCGACTGGCTGCGCGAGGGTAATCCGCACCGACTCGAG
The DNA here is from genome assembly GCA_028280635.1 of Halieaceae bacterium. GTDB lineage: Bacteria > Pseudomonadota > Gammaproteobacteria > Pseudomonadales > Halieaceae > JANQIO01. Next base: position 27,963 of record JANQLM010000120.1, read on the forward strand.
CGCACCCTGCCCAACGGCAAGGTGATCGATATCCGCGGCACCCCCATGCCCCACGGTGGCTTTGTGACCACCTACATCGACATTACCGACTACCGGGAAGTGGTCGCCCAGCTCGAAGAAGCCAAGCAGGAGCTGGAGCAGAAGGTGGCCAGCGACAGCCAGAGCCTCAGCGAAAGCAACGCGGCGCTGCGCCGGGAGAACCGCCTGCGCGCCAGCGTGGAGGCCCAGTTGCGCGACGCCAACCAGTCCAAGAGCCGCTTCATGTCAGCCACCAGCCACGACCTGCTGCAGCCCATCAATGCGGCGCGCCTGTTCACCTCGGTTTTGCAGCGCCGCCTGGATGCGTCGGAGGACACCGATGTCGCGCGCACCGTGGCGCAGATTGATGGTTCACTGCAGCGCGCTGAGCAGTTGATTTCCGAGCTGCGGGAAATTGCCCGCCTCGATTCCGGCCGCGAAATCGCCGAGGCATCTGATTTCCATGCCGGCAAGCTGTTGGAGGAACTGGGCGCCGAGTTCGACGCCGTGGCCGAGTCCCGGAACATCGAGCTGCGGGTCCAGCCGAGTGACCTGTGGCTCTATACCGACCGTGGCCTGCTCTACCGCATCCTGCAGAACCTGCTGGGTAACGCCCTCAACTACACCGAGTCCGGCAAGGTGTTGATTGGCCTTCGTCGCCGCGGCCGCAGTGCGGAGCTGCAGGTGCTGGACACCGGGCCAGGCATCGCCGAGGCCGACCAGGCCCGCATCTTCGAGGAGTTCGAGCGCCTGCCGCGCCAGGCGGGTGACGTGGAGGAGGGCCTGGGACTGGGGCTGGCCATTGTGCGCCGCTATGCCCAGCTACTGGAGCTGGACCTGGGGCTGGCCTCCGTGGAAGGCCGCGGCACCTGTTTCTCGGTAACCGTACCCCTCGGCAAGCCGGTAGATGCCGAATCCGAAGGCACCGACGAAGCCACCCGCGGTCTGGCCGGCCTGTCGCTGCTGTGCCTGGACAATGATGCGCGCATTCGGGAGGGCATGAGCGAACTGCTGGAGAGCCTGGGCGCCCGGGTGGTCACCGTCAACAGCGGCTGGGCCCTGCGCAAGCAACTACAGGCCGGCGACCGGCCCGCGGTCATCCTGGCGGACTACCACCTGGATGAAGGCGAGAACGGCGTCGACGCGGTTCAGGCCGCCCAGCGCGACTACGGCAACGAATCGCCCTGCATCGTCATCAGCGCAGACAACAGCATCGAAGTCCGGGACCGCGTCACCGCAGCGGGCTTCCGCTTCCTCCCCAAACCCGTTCAGGCCGCCCGCTTGCAGGCGCTCATCATTGCCCTGGTAGAAAAGTCTGCCGCGTGATTCTCTCTTGTCTGGCGCGAAGTTCTCCGTAGATCGGGTGCGAACTGGGGGTGGGCCTTCCCGGACGCGCTAAAAGCATGACGTCCATGTCTCGCTCGGGAACGGCCGTCCTGGCCGTTCACGGTCCGGGAAGGCATACCCCCAGCTCACACCCTCGCACTGCGCGAGATTCCTGACTATCAGCGTCGAAACCCTGAACTTCTAGCAACTCAGGTAGAGCGCGCGTGGCGTCCCGTAGATGATTTATGGCCGGTTGCAGTCCGGGAAGGTGTATGTCCAGATCACGCCTACGAAAAGTACACGTTCATACTTGGAGGCTACGAAGATAAGAATCTCGGTCAAGTGATGGCGGAGCGTGAGTAGTGCCGGGGGTTTTTCCGGGACCGTGTGCGGCCAGGACGGCCGCACCCGAGCGAGACATGGACGTCATGCTTTTAGCGCGTCCCGGAAAAACCCCCGGTGCTGCTCACGCGGCTTCAGAGGCAGTGAAGGTAGATTCCCGCGAATGCAGGAAGATCCAGGTCACTCAGCTAACGGCGCGATCATCAGCGCCGGGCTCGACGGCGAGGGAGGCGAGCGCCAGCACCGCCTGGGTGCGGGAGTTGACGCCGAGTTTGCGGAAGATCTCCGTCATGTGGGCCTTGATGGTGGCTTCCTTGACGTCCAGCTCGTAGGCGATCTGTTTGTTGAGCAGGCCTTCGGCCAGCATTGAGGCCACCCGGAATTGGGAGGGGGTCAGGCTGCCCAGGGCCTCCGCCACGTCCAGCGCTTTCAGTTCCGCACCGCGAGCGGCCACTTCCAGTCCCGGGTGAATGCCGCGTTCTCCCTCCAGCACCCTGGCCACGCCCTGCTCCAGTACCTCGGTGTCGGCGGACTTGGAGATAAAGCCGGCGGCGCCGTGGTCCAGGGCCCGGCGCACGGTGTCAGGCTGGGTGTTGGCGGATACCACCACCACCGGGGTTTCCGGCCGCTGGCCGGTGAGCCAGGACAGGGCCGAGAAGCCGTGGGCTCCCGGCATGTTCAGGTCCAGCAACACGATGACCACGTCGCGCTGCTGCTCGACCACGGTTTGCAGGCTGGCGACGTCGGCGGCGGTAACAATATCCAACGCCGGGAATCGCATCTGGAACACCTGTTCCAGCGCATTGCGAAACAGGGGGTGATCATCGGCAATGATGAGTGCTGGCATCCCTCGACCGTCTGCTTTGTTGTTTTTATGGCGTTGTCGCTTGCGCGGGGCGGTTTGTTGCCACCGCGCTTTGGAGAAAGTGTAGCGGAAAAAGCGGGCCGGGTACGCGAGGCACCCGGCCCCAGGGGGATTACTGGTGTGCGGTCGGAGGCTGGACCCGGTCGGAGATCAGGGTTTGCACCACCGAAGGGTCGGCGAGGGTGGAGATATCCCCAAGCTGCTCGCACTCGTTGTGGGCGATCTTGCGCAGGATGCGGCGCATGATCTTGCCGGAGCGGGTCTTGGGCAGCCCCGGCGCCCACTGGATCACGTCCGGATGGGCGATCGGGCCGATTTCCTTGCGCAGCCAGCTCTTCAGGTCGGCCTTGTGGTCGTCGCTGGGCTGCTGGTCGGCACTCAGGGTCACGAACATGTACAGGCCCTGGCCCTTGATGTCGTGGGGGTAGCCCACCACCGCGGCTTCGGCCACGGCGGGGTGGGCAACCAGCGCGCTCTCCAACTCGGCGGTGCCCATGCGGTGGCCGGACACGTTGATCACGTCGTCCACGCGTCCGGTAATCCAGTAGTAGCCGTCCTCGTCGCGGCGGCACTCGTCGCCGGTAAAGAACTTGCCCGGGTAGGTGGTGAAGTAGGTGTCGATAAAGCGCTGATGATCCCGGTACACCGTGCGGGCCTGGGAGGGCCAGCTATCGAGAATGACCAGGTTGCCGGTGATCGCGCCTTGCTGCTGTTGGCCTTCCGCATCCAGCAGCGCCGGCTGTATGCCAAAGAACGGTCGGGTGGCGGAGCCGGGCTTGAGGTCCATTGCACCGGGCAGGGGCGCAATCATGGCGCTGCCGGTTTCGGTCTGCCACCAGGTGTCGACGATGGGCAGGCGGCTGTTGCCGAAAGTCTCGTAGTACCAACGCCAGGCTCCCGGGTTGATGGGCTCGCCGACACTGCCCAGCAGTCTGAGGCTCGAGAGGTCCACGCCTTTTACGCACTCTTCGCCAAAGGCCATCAGGCTGCGGATCGCGGTGGGTGCGGTGTAGAAGATGTCGACCTGGTGCTTTTCGATGATTTCCGGCCAGCGCTTCACATCCGGGTAGTTGGGCACGCCTTCGTGCATCACGGCGGTGGCGGCGTTGGCCAGCGGCCCGTAGACCAGGTAGGTGTGGCCGGTAATCCAGCCGACGTCGGCGGTGCACCAGAACACGTCGCCGGGCTGGTAGTCGAACACATGCTTGAAGGACAGGGCGGTTTGCACCAGGTAGCCGCCAGTGCAGTGCACCACACCTTTGGGCTTGCCGGTGGAGCCGGAGGTGTAAAGGATGAACAGCGGGTCCTCGGCATTCATGGGCTCGGGCTCGCACTCGGCGGGCTGCGGCGCCACCAGCTCCTCGTACCATACGTCGCGACCGTCCAGCCAGGTGACCGGCTCGCCCATACGCTTCACGGTAACGATATGGCGAATGCTGGCGGTGTGGGCATGCTGGGCCGCGAGGTCGGCGCTGTCTTTGAGGTGGATGGACTTGCCGCCGCGCACCGCCTGGTCGGAGGTGATGATGATCTCGCTGTGGCAGTCATCGATGCGGCCGGCCAGGGCTTCGGCGCTGAAGCCGCCGAACACCACCGAGTGGATGGCGCCAATGCGGGCGCAGGCCAGCATCGCATAGGCGGCTTCTGGCACCAGCGGCATATAGATGGTGACCACGTCACCCTTGCCCACGCCCAGCGACTTGAGTCCATTGGCCAGCTTGCAGACTTCCCGGTGTAATTCCCGGTAGCTGATATGGCGCGTTGCCTCCTCGGGGTTATCGGGCTCCCAGATAAAAGCGGTACGGTCGCCGTGTTCAGCCAGGTGGCGGTCGATGCAATTGCTGGAGGCATTCAGCACGCCTTCCTCGAACCAGCGGATACGCAGGTCGTCCTTGTCGAAGGAGACGTTCTTAACCGTCTCAAACGGCTGCATCCAGTCAATCGCCTGGGCCTGCTCTGCCCAGAAAGCTTCCGGGTCTTCTATGGAGCGCCGGTACATGGCCTCGTAGCCAGCGTTGTCCAGCGTGCCGGCGCGGGGGAAGTCGGTGGGGATGGAATAGGTTGATGGCGCGCTCATGGCTGGCCCTCCTCGGTTAGCACCTTGTCTTGAAGCCTCAGTGTCGATGAGAGCCTGGTCGGCTGATATTAGACTTTGGTCGAAAACGCCCCCGGCCTTTGACTAAAGTCTAATGGGGCGGAGTGATCCGGCGGCTAATACTGTGCTTGCTCGCATAACCCATCGAGGAGCGCAGACAATGAAAAATATAAGAGCATTCACTGCAAAGCCGATGGCCGCCGCTGTACTGGCCGCGCTGGCTTCGTCCGGCAGTCTGGCCGCCAGTGAAGACGTGGAAGGTCGGATCGCCGAGCTGGAACGCCAGCTTGCTGAATTGAAAGCCATGATGGCAACCAACACTGCCGCCATCGAAAGCAACGCAGAAGAAATCGAGGTCGTGCGCCCGATACGCAAGGGCACCAAGTTCACCTACGGTGGCTACATACAGCTTGATTCCCTCACCACTGACTACCAGGAAGGCGACCCCGGCAACCGCCTGATTGATGACTTCCTGGTGCCGTCGCTGATCCCGGTAGAGCCCATGGAGGGCAGCGCGGATAATTTTGTAGACACCAATATCCACGCCAAGGGCTCGCGCTTTTACTTCGACACCTCCACTGACACCGACGCCGGAAACATCTCCTCACGCATCGAACTCGATTTCATGCTCAGTGAGAACGGTGACGAGCGTATCTCCAACTCCTGGAACTCGCGGATCCGCCACGCCTATGTGAAGTGGCAGTACAGCGAAGACGCCTCAATCCTGGCGGGACAAACCTGGTCGACCTTCTTCAACGTGGGGGCGCTCCCCGACCTGATCGATTTTGTCGGCCCGGTAGGCACCATCTTTGATCGCCAGCCGCTGGTGCGCTGGACCAAGGGCCCCTGGCAGTTCGCGGTTGAGAACCCCGCCACCCGGCTCAACCAGGTGGAAGATGGCCTGCCGCAGATCCGCCTGGACGACGCCGAGGACCTGCCCGACATCGTCGCCCGCTACAACGGCAAGACCGGCGACCTGAGCTGGTCCTTCGCTGCCATCGCCCGCGAACTGGGCTACGAGGACCGCTCCGAGAGCGATTCCTTCAAGGAGGATTCCGACGAGGAATTCGGTTACGGGCTGAGCCTGGCGGGCAAGTGGATGCTGGGCAAGGATGACATCCGTTTCATGGCCAGCTACGGCTCGGCACTGGGCCGCTATATGGGTCTGAACTCATACAACGATGGCTATATTGCGGACGACGGTTCCATCGACACCATCGACCAGTGGGGCGCCTTCGTGGCCTACCAGCACTACTGGTCACCCCGCTGGCGCTCGACGTTCTCGTTGTCGGCCTCCGGGGCAGACAACCCCAGCACCATGGAGTTCATGGATGCCGGTTCCCTCAACAAGAGCTACCAGTCCTTTCACGCCAACCTGAACTTCCTGCCGGCGCCGCGCATGCAGATTGGCGGTGAGTTGATCTACGGCTACCGGGAACTGGAAGACGGACGCGAGGGTGAGCTGTACCGGATCCAATTCGCGGTCAAGCACGCCTTCTAGGCTGGGGGCGTCTTAGACCAAGGTCTAACAGAAAAGCAGTGCACCTGGCGCTAGGCTAGGGACACTAACAACAAAAAACATTCGCACCGGAGGTGTGTCATGTCACAACTAAGCGATGAACAGGCCAAAGCCTACTGGCAGCGTAACCTGGCCCTGATGGTCAAGCTGCTGGTGATCTGGTTTGTGGTGAGCTTCGGCTTCGGGATCATCCTGGTCGATGTGCTCAACCAGATCCAGCTCGGCGGCTACAAGCTGGGCTTCTGGTTTGCCCAGCAGGGCTCCATCTACGTATTCGTGGGGCTGATCTTCTATTACACCAAGAAAATGGGCGACCTGGACCGCGAGTTCAAGGTCGAGGAGGACTAGCCCCATGGACCTGAAAACCCTGACCTATCTGGTAGTGGGCGCCACCTTCACCCTCTACATCGGCATCGCGATCTGGTCGCGGGCCGGCTCCACCAAGGACTTCTATGTCGCCGGCGGCGGCGTGCACCCGGTGGCCAACGGCATGGCCACGGCTGCGGACTGGATGTCAGCGGCCTCCTTTATTTCCATGGCCGGCCTCATCGCCTTCATGGGCTACGGCGGTTCCGTGTTCCTGATGGGCTGGACCGGGGGCTTTGTGATCCTCGCCATGTTGCTGGCGCCCTACCTGCGTAAGTACGGCAAGTTCACCGTGCCCGAGTTTATCGGTGACCGCTACTACTCCAACGCCGCCCGCGCGGTGGCGGTGGTGTGCCTGATCATCTGCTCGGTGACCTATGTGATCGGCCAGATGAAAGGGGTGGGTGTGGCCTTCTCCCGCTTCCTGGAAGTGGACTACGGCACCGGCCTGCTGGTGGGCATGGCCATCGTGTTCTTCTACGCGGTACTCGGTGGCATGAAGGGCATTACCTATACCCAGATTGCCCAGTACTGCGTGCTGATCATGGCCTACACCATTCCGGCCATCTTCATCAGCCTCAATCTCACCGGCAACCCGCTGCCGCAGCTTGGCCTGGGTTCCACCATGGCCGGCAGTGAGACCTTCCTGCTGGACAGGCTCGACCAGATGGTGACTGAGCTGGGCTTCCGCGAGTACACCACCGACGTGCGGCTGTCGGGGCTCAATATGTTTGCCTACACCATGAGCCTGATGATCGGCACCGCGGGCCTGCCCCACGTTATCATCCGCTTCTTCACCGTGCCCAAGGTACGCGATGCACGCTCCTCCGCGGGCTGGGCGCTGGTATTCATTGCCATTCTTTACACCACGGCACCGGCGGTGGCCGGCATGGCGCGGCTCAACTTCATGCAAACCATCGAGCCCCAGCCCGGCCAGCACCTGGTATACGAAGAGCGCCCCCAGTGGTTCAAGAACTGGGAGACCACCGGCCTGCTGGGTTTCGAGGACAAGAACGGCGACGGCCGCATCCAGTACTCCGCTGACAGCAGCGTCAACGAGATGGTCAAGGTCGACCGCGACATCATGGTGCTGGCCAACCCGGAAATCGCCAGGCTGCCCAACTGGGTGATCGCCCTGGTGGCGGCCGGCGGCCTGGCCGCGGCCCTGTCCACGGCGGCGGGCCTGCTCCTGGCGATTGCCTCGGCCATCTCCCATGACCTGCTGAAGGGCATGATCATGCCCGAGATCAGCGAGAAATCAGAGCTGAGGGCCAGTCGTATCGCCATGGCGGTGGCCATCGCCGGCGCCGGTTACCTGGGGTTCAACCCACCGGACTTTGCGGCGGGCACAGTGGCCCTGGCCTTCGGCCTGGCGGCGTCTTCCATCTTCCCCGCGCTGATGATGGGCATCTTCTCCAAGAGTGTGAACAAGGAGGGCGCCATCGCCGGCATGGTGGCGGGTATCGGCGTCACCCTGTTCTACGTGTTCCAGCACAAGGGCATCATGTTTGTCGCTTCTACCGCCTTCCTCGGGGATATGCCGGCCAACTGGTTCCTGGGCATTGAGCCCAACGCGTTTGGTGTGGTCGGTGCCGTGGTGAACTTTGCGGTGGCCTTCGGGGTCTCCGCCCTGACGGCCAGGCCGCCGGAGAAGATTCGCGATTTGGTCGAGCACATCCGTGTGCCGGTGGGCGCGGAGGCTGCGCACAGCCACTGATATTCACCAGGAACAGAACCATCCAGGATCTACCTTGCGGGGGCGCTCACCATGGGCGCCCCTTTTTTGTAGACTGAAGCTATCGAGGCGGAGGCTAAACCGTGTTCACCAACAAGCATGTGGTTATCGCGCTGATTGTTGCGCCCGTCCTGTCGGTGCTGGCCTGGTTTGCGATCGGCAGCCTGACCGGCGAGCAGGCCGCCCCGGCGCAGCCTGGCCGGGACTACCCGCTGGTGGCGAAGAGTAGCTGCCGCTGGGCCAGCGGTGTCTGCGAGCTGGAGAACCAGGACTTCGAGCTGACCCTGCGATACTCCGACGCCGGCATGTTGCTGCTGCACTCTGCCCACCCCCTTGAGGGTGTGCTGGTCAGCGTATACGACCCCGCCGCCAGCGGTGATATCCCGCCGGTCGCGCTGTTGCCGGTGGACGAGGCCGGCCACGACTGGCGCCATCCGGCCAGCGATGTACCGGAAGCGGGCGAGCGCATTCGCCTGGTAGCGGCCGCCGACGGCAGCCGCTACTACGGCGAGATGTCCAGCCAGTTCGCGCAGCCTGGCAATGACACGGTACCCAAGCCGGGGAAATGACCGACTCGCTGCCGGCAGAGCTGTCTGAGATCGCCGCTTTTCTCGGCGCATCGCCACCTCTTAATGAGCTGAGCGCCGAGCAGCAGGCCCTGGCGGCGGCCACCCTGCAGATCACCTACCATCCCCAGGGGGAGAGCTTCGAGCAGGGCGCACAGCCTGGTGGCCTGCGTATCCTGCGCAGCGGCGCGGTGGATATCCGCGATGCCGAAGGCGCGCTGCTCGACCGCCTGGGTGAGGGTGAGAGTTTCCATATCGACGGGCTCAACGCTGAACAGGGCGAAGTGGGCGCCACGGTGATTGAGGACGCATTGATCTACCTGCTGCCGGATGTCGAGTACCGCCGCCTGCGTAATGAACACCGCTCGGTAGATCGCTACTTCAGCGGCCAGCGCAGCCGGCGACTGCGACGGGCAGCCCGCTACGAGCCACAGCCCCACAGCATGATGCGGGAAGTGCATACGGTGATGGCGCGTGACCTGCTGACGGTCACACCGATGGAGACCGTGCAGGTCGCTACCGCCGTGATGTCGGAACGCCGCGTATCGTCCGCCTTCGTCGTTGAGCACGGGGAGCTGCTGGGCATTGTCACCGACCGCGACGTACGCGCCCGCTATGCGGCGGCGGGGCTCGATCCCTCCACCCCGGTGGGAGAGATCATGACGGCGAATCCGGAAACCATCCTCGGCACCGACACCCTGTTCAGCAGCATGCTGCTGATGACCCAACGCGGGTACCACCACCTGCCCGTCGTTGAAGACGGCAAGCTGGTGGGCATAGTCACCACCAGCGACCTGATCCTCGCCCGCCAGGATGACCCGGTCTACCTGGTGCAGCACGTTTCCCGCAGTGACTGCGTCGACGCCCTGGTGGAACTGGTAAAGGGTATGCCCAACCTGATGGTGCAGTGGGTCAGTTCCGGCATGCGCGCCCAGCAGGTGTCGCGCATTCTCACGGCGATTTCCGACGCGGTGACGGTGCGCCTGATCCAGCTCGCCGAGGCGGAGCTGGGCCCGGCTCCCATCCCCTATTGCTGGGTGGGTTTCGGCTCCCAGGCGCGGGGGGAGCAGTTGCTGGGCGCCGACCAGGACAACGGTCTGCTGCTGTCAGAAGACTACGGCGAGGAGCATGCCGCCTACTTTGAGTCGCTGGCGAATCGGGTCTGTGACGGTCTGAATGCCTGCGGCTACGACTACTGCAATGGCGGCATCATGGCCAGCAACGCCGAATGGCGCCAGCCGCTGTCCACCTGGCTGGCTTACGTGGACAAGTGGACCCGCTCGCCGACCCCGGATGCGGTGATGCGGGTGTCCATCTTTTTCGACCTGCGTGGTATTCACGGTGATGCCGCGATGGTGGAGCAACTCCAGTCCCATATGCTGGAGCGCGCCGCCAGCAACAGCATCTTCCTGGCAGCGCTGGCGGCCAATGCCCTGGATGCCTCGACCCCGCTGGGGATTTTCCGTCGCTTCGTGGTAGACCGGGACGGCGAGCACCGCGACAGCCTGGACCTGAAGAAACGCGGCATCCTGCTGGCCACCGATACCGCGCGGCTGCACGCCCTGGCCCATCGGGTGGCGGCGGTGAACACCGACGAACGCCTGGAGGCACTGGCCCGGGGCAAGCACATGGCCATGGGCGACAGCCGCAACCTCGCCGATGCGCTGCGTTTTATGCAGCAACTGCGTATCCAGCACCAGGCCGCCCAGGTCAGCCGCGGTGAGACGCCGGATAACTTCCTCAACCCCAACGACCTGCCCAAACTCGCACGCGAGCAGCTGCGCGACGCCTTCAAGATTCTCGACGACGCGCAGGCCGCCCTGCGCCAGTCCTACCGTGCCGGTCTCGGTTGAACTGCCGCGCTGGCGTTGGCGGCGTCGGGCCGATGACTGCCTGCGCGACTTCTGGTCCGCGCCGCTGCCGTCGAAGCGTGCCGACTGGCGCGAGGTCGAGTTCCTGGCCCTGGATGCGGAAATGTCCTCCCTGGACCCGGACGAGGGTGAACTGCTGAGCCTCGGCTGGGTAGTGATTCGGGATGGCGGCATCGCCCTGGATAGCGCCCACCATGTGGTGATTCGTCCCAGTCAGTCCGTGGGGCAGAGTGCCACGATTCACCAGCTACGGGACTGCGAGGTGGCGGAGGGAGTGGATACCGGTGCGGCCCTGGATTCTCTGCTGGACGCGGCGCGGGGCCGGGTACTGGTGTTTCACCACGCTCCGCTGGACCTCGCCTACCTGGACCGGGTGAGCCTGGCGCAGCACGGCGCGCCGCTGTTGCAGCCGCACCTGTGTACCCTGCAGATGGAAAAGCGCCTGCTCGAGCGCCGCGAGCAGGCCCTCAAGCGCGGCGACCTGACCCTGGGCGCCTGCCGGCGCCGCTACCACCTGCCGGACTACCACGGTCACAACGCGCTGTGGGATGCGCTGGCGACCGCCGAACTGTTGCTGGCCCAGACCGCCTGCCGCAGTCGCGGCCGGGGGCTGACGCTACGTCAGTTGGCGGGCTAGGCCGCGTTACGGCATATCGCCTCGATATGGCGGTGATCGGTACCGCAGCAACCCCCCAGCACGGTGACCTCTGGTAGCAGGCGGTTGATGGCGGCAACTTCCGCACCGAACTCCAGCGGGTTCCCCTCGTCGAGAGTTTCCGCATTGTCCAGCTCTTCGTGGCTCATCCGGGAAGCATTGCCACGCACACCGCGCAGGCGCTGCACCCAGGGTGCCTGGGAATCCAGCAGGTGTCGGAAGTGGCTGGGGTGCGCGCAATTGATCATGTAGTAAGCCGGCCAGCCGTCGGTGGCGGCGTCCACTGACTCGATGGCGCTGGCGAGGCTGTCCCCGGTGGGCAGGCTGCCGTCGGTTTCCACCGTGAACGACAGGCACAGTGGCATACCCAGCGTCTTCGCGGCACGGGCGATACCGACGGCCTCATCCAGGTAGTTGATGGTCAGCGCGCCGAGCATATCCGCAGCACTGGCGGCGAACACGGCGATCTGCTCGCCGTGATAGTCCTCGGCCTCCTCGGCTGACATCGCGTGGTCGGGCGCGTAGCCGTCTCCCCGCGGGCCGATATTGCCGCTGATCACTACCGGCGTGGTCTCGCTGTCGTGTTCGGCGCGCAGATCGACCAGGAACTCCACGGCTTCCCGGTTGAGTCGCGCCAGCTCCGCCGGTGAATCGCCCAGCTTCCGAGCCCAGTCGGCGTTGGCACGCCAGGTCGGCGTTTCCAGCAGCAGGCCGACCGAGTAGGCCCGCGCCAGGGCAAAGTAGTCATCGTAATACTCGCGCAGGGTTTGCCGGCCCTGTGCGGTTTTCAGCAGGTCGTAGGCGGCAAACTCCGGCAACTCGATCTGCTTCTGGAAGCACATGACGGTCTCCAGACCGCCGTCCGTGATGAAACGGCGCTCGCCCAACTGTGGAAGATTATTGCGGTACTTACCCATGGTTCTCACCCTGAATTCTTCTGGCCGAATGCGGCCCGAGTAGGCGCAAATCCTAGGTTTTCGCCCTGCGCCGATCTAGTGAACCGGCAGTACTTTCTTTCAACTTTTTCAAAAACTGCTTAACTGTCAGTAACATGCGGAAATTTGTGCAGCCGCCTGGAGCGCCACCTGCGCCCGCGGAGCGAAGAAACTGCACTTACGGTATAGAAACTATGTCTACCAAAGGCCAGGCAACGCGGGAACGGCTGCTGGATATCGCCGAGCAGCACTTCCTCGCCCACGGATTTGCGGGCACATCCATCGAGACCCTCATCACCGAGGCAGGACTCACCAAGGGCGGTTTCTTCTACCACTTTGACGGCAAGAACGACCTCGCCCTGGCCTTGCTACAGCGCTACCGGCGCAACGACGAGCTGCTGTTTCGCGAGTACTTCGAGCGCGCCGCGGAGCTGACCGAGGAGCCTTTGCAGCAGATGCTGATCTTCGTGAAGCTTTTCGCGGAGGGCATGGCCGACATGGAAGGTCTGCACCCCGGTTGCCTGATCGCCTCGTTCACCTATGAGTGGAAGGAAGTGAATGACGAGGTGCGGGGCGTCACCGCTGATATCGTTCGCGACTGGCGGCGAATCTTCAGGGAGCAGTTCGAAAAGATCGATCGGCAATACACCCCGCCGGAAGACACCAGCAGCGACGATCTCGCCGATATGCTCACCACGATCCTGGAAGGGGGCATCACGCTGTCGCGGGCGTTGAACGACCCCGACATCCTGGTGCGGCAGTTGCTGGAATATCGCCGCTACGTGCAGCTACTCTACACACAGGCCCCACCCCGGGGCTCGGCCGCGACTATCTAATCGCCGGTGTAGGTGGGGACGATGGCCTCGGCGCCGATCAGGTCTTCCACCGGCTTTAGCAGACCCTCAAGATCGCGTACGTACACCTTGCCGTAGCTGCTGCGAATCAGCCCCGCCCGTTCCAGCCGCTTCATCTCCTGGCTTACCGCCTGGCGGGTGCCACCGAGCATACTGGCCAGGGTTTCATGGGACAGCGGGTCGACCAGGATGTCGCCATTGTCCTGGGGAGTACCGGCACCGTAGGCGGTGCGCGCCAGCAACCGCGCCAGGCGCTGGCCCAGGCTCAGGGCGCGGGATTCCTCGGCGTGCATATAGAAGAAGCGCACCCGGTAGGCCAGCAGTTTGTTCAACTCCTGGGCGATCTCCGGGTGGGTGGCGTAGAGGTGATCGAAGCTGGCTTTGTCCAGTACCAGCAGTTCCGAGTCTTCGGCGGCCAGCGCCGAATTGAAACGCGGCAGGCCGTCAATCATGCCGACCTCGCCGATGCAGTCTCCGCTGCGCAGCTCCCCGAGGGTGACTTCGCGGCCGGACTCGGTGGTGTTGCAGATGCGCACCCGCCCGCGCTGGATCATGTAGCAGGCCTCGGGTGTGGAGCCCAGGGTATAGACGGCTTCACCGGCCGCCACCCGGCGGGTGGCCATGGCGCCCAGCACCGCCGCCTGCACCTGGTTGGGCAGGCGCGATATCCAACTGTGTAGTCCCGGTAGTCCCAGCATCTGTGTATGTCCCGATGAGCCCCGGATTCTGCATCAGGGGGCCATGGCTTGTAAAAGCGACGCCGGCCAATTGTCGTCTAGCTGACAGTCTTTGCGGCCGGCGCCTGCTAGGCTTGTGGTACCTCAACCGTGCCCCCAGGGGCACACACAATTAAATGCATAGCTGGAATTGACCGATGGCTTCCAACAGACGATCACGCAACATCACCCAGGGCGTTGAGCGCGCCCCCAACCGTTCCATGTTCTATGGCATGGGTTACACCGCCGGCGATTTCGACAAGCCGATGATCGGCGTGGCCAACGGCCACTCCACTATCACCCCCTGCAACGCCGGCCTGCAGCCGCTGGCGGACGCCGCCGCCGATGCCATCAAGGCCGCCGGTGCCAATGCCCAGATGTTCGGTGTGCCCACCATCAGCGACGGCATGGCCATGGGCACCGAGGGCATGAAGTACAGCCTGGTGTCCCGGGAAGTGATTGCCGACTGTATCGAGACCTGCGTCGGCGGCCAGTGGATGGACGGGGTGCTGGTGATCGGCGGCTGTGACAAGAACATGCCCGGCGGCATGATGGGCATGCTGCGCGCCAACGTGCCGTCGATTTACGTGTACGGTGGCACCATCCTGCCCGGCAAGCTCGACGGTGAAGACCTCAACATCGTCAGCGTGTTCGAGGCGGTGGGCCAGCACGCGGCGGGCACCATTGACGAAGACCAGTTGATTGCGATCGAGCGCAACGCCATTCCCGGTACCGGCTCCTGCGGCGGCATGTACACGGCCAATACCATGAGTTCTGCCTTCGAGGCCCTGGGCCTGAGCCTGCCTTTCTCCAGCACCATGGCCAACGTGGAAGACGAGAAGCGCGCCAGCACCGAGGAAAGCGCCCGGGTGCTGGTGGAGGCGGTGCAGAAAAACATCTGCCCGCGGGATATTGTCACCCGCGAAGCCATCGAGAACGCGGTGGCGGTGATCATGGCCACCGGCGGTTCCACCAACGCGGTGCTGCACTTCCTGGCCATCGCCCACGCCGCGGGCGTGGAATGGAATATCGACGACTTCGAGCGGGTGCGCCGCAAGGTGCCGGTACTCTGTGACCTCAAGCCCAGCGGCAAGTACATGGCCATCGACCTGCACCGGGTCGGCGGTATTCCGCTGGTCATGAAGGCACTGCTGGATGCCGGCCTGCTGCACGGCGACTGCCTCACCATCACCGGCCAGACCGTTGCCGAGGTGATCGAGTCCCTGGACCTCCCTGACTTTGATGCCCAGGACGTGGTGCGGCCGGTATCGAACCCGCTGTATGCCGAAGGTCACCTCGCGGTGTTGCGCGGCAATCTTGCCGAGGACGGCTCCATCGCCAAGATCACCGGCCTCAAGAATCCGGCCATTACCGGCCCGGCCCGGGTGTTCGACGACGAGCAGTCGGCGCTGGAGTCGATTCTCGACAACCAGATCAAGCCCGGCGACGTGGTCGTACTGCGCTACCTGGGCCCGCGTGGCGCGCCGGGCATGCCGGAGATGCTGGCGCCCACCAGTGCTTTGGTGGGACAGGGTCTGGGAGAATCGGTGGGCCTGATTACCGACGGGCGCTTCTCCGGGGGCACCTGGGGCATGGTGGTGGGGCATGTGGCGCCGGAGGCTTATGCCGGCGGCACCATCGCCCTGGTGGAAGACGGTGACTCGATCACCATTGATGCCCACCAGCAGCTCCTGCAACTCAACGTGGATGAGGCGGAGATCGAACGCCGTCGCGCGGCCTGGACCTGCCCGCCGCCGCGTTACACGCGCGGCGTGCTGGCCAAGTTTGCCAGGAACGCGGCCAGTGCCAGCCACGGCGCGGTACTCGACCGCTTTGAAGATTGAGCGGGGATCGCTAAAAAGGGGTCAGAGCCCTTTTTGCCCGGGCTTTACTTCGGTGACAGGTGCTTTCTCAAAAAAGGGCTCTGACCCCTTTTAGTACTGCGCTAGTAGACCTGCCGCCCATTCATCCAGGTCTGGCTGATCTGGATATCGGCGACGGCGGCGGGCTCCACGTCCCGCGGATCCTCTTCCAGGATCACCAGGTCGGCGAATTTGCCGGGCTCCAGACTGCCGATTTCGTGCTCTGAGAAACAGGCGCGGGCGGCGTTGATGGTGACCGCCCGCAGGGCGGCCTCCACGCTGACCCGCTCATCCGGTGCCAGCACGGTGTCCGGTTCCCGCCACAGGTCGCGAGCCACCGCGGTGCGCACTTTCTGCAGGCTGCCGAGTGGCGAGACCGGCGCGTCAGTGTGCATCACCCAGTCGAGGCCAGCGGCTTCCACCGACCCGCAGCGATCCAGCAGTTGCACCTTCTCAGGCCCGAACACGTGATCGCGCATTACGTGACCCCAGTAGTGCACGTGGTTGATCAGGAAGCTCGGCACCATGTCCAGCGCCGCCATGCGCTCGATCTGCTCGTCGTGGAGAATAGAGCAGTGCTCGATGCGGCAGCGCAGGGCGTTGACGTCTATGCCCTGTGCCTTGGCGTTTTCCATGGCGTTGAGGATTGAGTCGATAGCCGCGTCGCCGTTGCCGTGTAGCGCCAGTGGCCAGCCCTGGCCGGTCCGCAGTTCGACCAGCGCTTTCAGGTCGTCGGGCTGCACGTAGTAGAGGCCGACGTTGTCGGAAAACACATAGGGCTCTCTCTGGCGCCCGGTAAAGCCCTGGTTGGAGCCGTCGGTCACCACTTTCCAACCTGCCACCCGCATCAGGGCGTCGCCCTGGCCAGGCCGGGTGCCGGCTTCGTCCCACAGCTCGGCGGCGCTGTCGAACAGGTAGGCGCGAATGCGCGCTTTCATGGCGTCGCCGTCGAACATGGCGCGGTAGCGGTCGATTTCCGCGGGGCCACTGAGGCCGCCGGTCGCCATATCGCAGAGTGTAGTTACGCCCATCGAGGCGGCCAAGTCTCCCACCTCCCGTCCGGCGGCGACAAAACCCGACTGCATGCGCGCCGTCAGCGTCGGGTTGCGCATCGCCACCGGCAGGTGCGCGGCGGTGCCGTACAACACGCCGTTGGGACGGCCGTCCTCGAAGCGGCCGAAGTTGGCACCGGGCGGGTCCGGCGTGTCTTTGGTGATGCCGGCCAGTTCCAGTGCCTTGCTGTTGACATAGGCGATATGGCCGGAGGCATTTAACACAAAGATCGGCCGGTCGGCGGATACGGTATCCAGTTCGGTAACTGTCAGCTCTCGCGGCGGTTCCAGCAGGATCGGGTCAAACTGCCGGCCCATGATCCAGTCGCCCGGGGGCGTGGCGGCTGCGGCCTGCCTGAGCGCCTCCACGGCGTCGTCGAATTCCGGTTGCTCAAAGGGCCCGACATCGGTGGCACCGCCAAATCCGGCCAGCAGCGCAAAATGCATGTGGGGCTCGATAAACCCAGGCAGCAGGGTGCGCCCGTCGAGGTCGATGATTTCATCACCACGGCCCGCGGCGCTCTCGGCGGCGTCACCCAATGCCAGGATGCGCGAACCCTGCACCGCCATCGCCGACACCTGGGAAAACCCGGCATCCATCGGCAGGATCACGCCATTGCGAAACAGCGAGACCTTGCCCGCCGTGCTGGGCTCCATCCTGGGCACGGGCCTGCGGCCACAGCCGGGCAGGCCCAGTGCGGCCAGGGCAGCGGCGCTGGCACCCACGAAGTGGCGTCTGCTGATGGACATGGGCTGTTCCCTCCCGGCTCTGTATTTGTATTAGAGGACAGAATCGACGGGAAGTCATGCCGGTATTCATCTGCCAGGATTCACTCAAGCCACGAAGCAGCGCGGCGCCCTAAGATCGCCGGCCCGGAACCTCGTTGCAGTCAGGCCCTGCTAAACTGAAGAGGCACAGCGCGACGGGAGCTTCCGATGGCCGACAGGGTTTGCCTGGTAACGGGCGTAGGTGAGGGTACTGGCGCAGCGATAGCGCGCCGTTTCTCGGCGGACGGCTACCGGGTAGCCATGCTGGCCCGCGATGCAAACCGGCTGGCAGCGCTGGAACAGGAACTTCCTGCATCTCGTGCCTTTGCTATCGACATCGGCGACCTCGATCGGCTGCTCACGGTATGCGATGAAGTCACCCGCGACATGGGGCTACCGGATGTGGTGGTTCACAATGCCGTGCGCGCCACTTTCGCGAGCTTTCTCGATGCGGACCCGGAAGAACTCGAGCGCAATTTTCGGGTGAATACCACGACGCTGCTCTACCTGGGACGCGCCTTCGCGCCTGCCATGGTTGACCGCGGGCACGGCGCCATCATGGTCACGGGTAACACCGCGGCTTTCCGAGGTGTTCCCACCTATGCCGTTTTTTCCCCGACCAAGGCCGCCCAGCGCAATCTCGCCCAGGCCATGGCACGCACCCTTGGCCCGCAGGGTGTCCACGTCGCCTACTTCAATATAGATGCGGTGATTGATGTGCCCTGGACCCGGGATGAGTTTCACCCGGACAAACCCGACGAGTTCTTCATCAAGCCCATCGATATTGCCGGCGAAGTGTTTCACGTGGCCCATCAGCCGCGCTCTGCCTGGTCATTTGATGTTGAGATCCGGCCCTTCGCGGAGAAGTGGTAGCGAGGTCACGGTTGTTGGCACTACCCACCCATGCCGCCGGCGAGTTGGCTCAGAAGGGCAGTTTTAGCACGCAGGTGGGGCAGGTGGCGGCGTCGCGGGCAACAGCAAAAGACAGCACGGCACCAGCGTAGCGAAGCACGGTCTCCGGCTCCTGTCCCAGCACCAGGCACAGGCCGATCGCCGGCCCCATCAGTATCAGCAGCGGCTTCATGACGCCAGCCTCCTGATTTCGCGCAACCCCATTCGTTCGGCGAGCAGTGCGGCGGCCTGCGCCAGTTCTCGGTCGATGGCGGGGTCAGCAACGAAGTCGCGTGCGCCGTCATAGCTGTCCTGGAAACGGGGCACGGAGACACTGGCCACCACCTCAGCCCCGAAGTGGGGCGCCGACGCGGTGGCCTGGCTCAGCACCGATTGCGCACCTCCGCCGCCGGGCGAGGTACCCAGGTAGAGCGCCGGTTTCTGTTGGAAGAAGCGCCGGTCGATGCGGCTGGTCCAGTCCAGCAGGTTTTTCCAGGCCGCCGTGTAGGTACCGTTGTGTTCGGCAAAGCTGATGACCAGGGCGTCGGCCTCGCCCAGTTTGCGGTAGAAGTCCCGGGCTTCGGCCGGCTGGCCGCTGCGGCGCTCCCGCTGTTCGCTGAAGATCGGCATCTCGTAGTCATTGAGGTCGAGAGTTTCGACCTCCACGCCGGGGATGCGACGGGCCACGTGCCGGGCCAGCCGCTGGTTGATGGATGTGCTGCTGTTGCTGGCAGCAAACGCCAGGATTTTCATGCGGCCTCCTGACTCGACAGGTTGCGTTGGTAGGGCAGGTCGCTGTCGTACTGCACAAACTCCACCTCGATCCCGTTGGGGTCGATGAAGTAGACATTGCGGCGGTGGGGCTCATCGGCGCCCTGCTTGTCGACGGCAAAGCCCGCGGCTGCCAGGCGCTCGATGACGGCATCGATGTTGTGGGTAACGAAACCCATATGGGCAAGTCCTGGCGTATGACCGCGCAGGTCGCGGGCCTCGCCCTCGCCATTGTCATTGAAGGTGAGGTAGTGGTAGTCGTCACCGAAGTGCAGCCAGGTACGCTGTTTGCCGTTCCAGGCACCGCCGCCCTGCTCGCGTACGCGCCAGTGAGGGAAAGCCGCCTGGTAGAAGGCCAGGGTCTGTGGAATGTCGTTGACCACGAGGTTGAGATGTTCGAGTTGTACCATGGGAATGTCCTCCGTCAGTAAATATGCTGCGCAGTCTAAAACCTCAAGTTAACTTGAGGTAAAGCCTTCTTTGATCTATTTTTCATG
Organism: Halieaceae bacterium; assembly: GCA_028280635.1. Classification (GTDB taxonomy): domain Bacteria; phylum Pseudomonadota; class Gammaproteobacteria; order Pseudomonadales; family Halieaceae; genus JANQIO01. The sequence continues at coordinate 47,667 of JANQLM010000120.1, forward strand.
CAACTACCGAGGGAAAAATCGATGAAAGAAGCGAACTGGACACCCGGCAAAGTGGCCGAGCGCAGCGGTGTGAGCATTGCCACCCTGCATTTCTACGAAGACAAGGGCCTGATTCGGAGCTGGCGCAACGCCGGCAACCAGCGCCGCTACAAGGCGGATGTGATGCGCCGCATCGCGGTGATCAAGGCCGCGCAGAAAGTGGGTATCAGCCTGGAGGAGATTCGCGAGGCGCTGGCCACGCTGCCAGATGAGCGCACGCCGACCCAGAAAGACTGGGAGCGCCTGTCCCGGCAGTGGCGCGGTGTGCTGGATGCCAAGATTGCCTACCTCAGCAAGCTGCGGGACTACTTCACCGGTTGCATCGGCTGCGGCTGCCTGTCCATGAAGAACTGCCCGATATACAACGCCGACGACAAGCTGGCCGAGGAGGGTCCAGGTGCGGTGATACTGGAGCGAACCTCGCGCCAGCCAGGCTGATAGCCACACCGCCGCACTATCCACACCCCGGCCTAGGCCGTTCGTTTAGTGGCGGGACTCGCCAGGGGTTGCTATTAATCCAGAGAGCGGCAGCCGCCATGCCGCCGCTTGCCCAAGAATCAATAAGAACAGGGGTCGTCAAATGAGCGATGAAGATAAAAAGATTCTGGAGGGTGTGAAAGAGACCCTGCAGGCACATGGATACAAGGACTACGACGAGCTTCGCAGCGCTGTGGAAAGCAAGCGGATGCCGCGAGAGCTGCATGGCCTCAGGCGCGCCAAGTGGACAAGTTGGATAGCGTCATCCTGACTAACGTGGGGAACGTCAAGGAAAACGTTGATCTCGAAATCGTCTCGGTGGCCGGGGGCTCGTCAACAAATCTGGTGAATCTGGACAGTGGAAGGAAGTACGCCGCCGCGTTCAACGACAACCTGTTTTTGATAGACGTGCAGGAGGCGGTCCGCAGTGACGTGCGTGCCGAGGAGCGGGGCAGGTTTTCAATCACGGTACTGGGCGCCGACTACCGGCTGGTCTATTGAGACATCGCAGTCTAGCCAACGCTATCGAAACACTATCGGGGGTGAACTATGTCGCTATACACGGCGGATGACCGTTGGTCACTGGTGATCCAGCGAGTGGGCAGTACCACAGCGCAGCTCTGGTTCGGAACCTTGTTCGGTGAACTCACAAAGCCCAGCCGCGCCAGGATCAGGGTCTTCGATGAGGCGACCGGGAAGCTCGCCAGGGAAAAGCTGATCAAGAGTTGGGATCGTCCGTTCTCGACACTGGAGACGCGCTTTTATCGCGAACTGAAAATCGATGGCTTGCGCGCGGGCAAACGCTACACCGTTACAGCGGAACAGTACCTGCAGGAATTTGCGGACAGGGGCTTTTACGAGGGTGGCTGGCAGCTCGTGGCGCGCGGTGAGTTCAACACGCTGCCGGGCCGCCTGCCGGAAGTGGGGGCTGATCCCTTCACCGTTGCCCTCGGCAGTTGCTACTACGCCGACAAGGACAACGGCGCCATTGGAGCGGCCTACGAGGCGCTTTACTCGCGGGGCCAGACCCAGTGGCGACCGGATGTGTCGTTTCTGACCGGCGACCAGGTCTATCTGGACGTGGGCGGCGAGACCTTGTCGCCTGTGGAAGCAGAGGTAGCAACCCGGCTGGCGAACGTGTACGCGGGAAACTGGCGTTACCTGCGCGAGCTCCTGCGCCGGGGCGGTACCTGGATGCTGGCCGATGACCACGAGCTGTGGAACGGCTACCCCGAGGTCAGCAAACTGAATCCGCTGCTGTGGCGGCTACAGAATGATGCCATTCGCGCCGTCTGGGAGGAGACTGCGTTAAGCGGCATTCACCGGGTGCAGAGCACAAAACTGGTGGAGACTTTTACGATTGGTCAGGACCTGTCCTTCTGCCTCGCGGACTTCCGCTCCAGTCGCACCGCTGATCGCTTGATGCCTGCCGCGTCCTTCAGGAAGGTCCTGGACTGGGCGCGTTCGCTGAAAACCCCCGGTGTGCTCGTGACCTGCCAGCCACTGATCGTCAAAAAGAAGAGCCTGGAGGACAACCTGCGTTCCTACGGTAAGGAGTACGCCGAGCTGATCGGTGCGCTCGGTAGCTCGGGCCACGATATTGTGCTCATGTCGGGTGATGTGCACTTTGGGCGCATCGCAAGCACCGGCCTGGGCCCCGGAGGGGGCAAGCTGTACGAGGTGATCGCCTCACCGATGAGCAACCTGACGGGCAGTATCTACGGCCTCGCCACCAATGCGCCGGACAAGTCGATTCGCGACTTCCCGGACAAGAAAACCCGGGAGGCCCTGGGCTGGGATGCGGCGCGTGTGAAATACCACCGCACGGTAGATACCCGGCCGGGCCACGGGCCGTTCTCACCGTATCCGAAACGGCGAACCCGAGAGCACTTTGTGACGGTGAGTTTCCATCGGCTGTCATCCGGGGGCGTGCGGATGCAGGCACAGGCCTGGAGGGTGCGCAGCCCGGGCCGCTCAGCTCTGCCGGCCAGGGACTTCCGGTCCACCTATACGGAAGTGCTGACGTGAGGCTTGGCGCTGACTCGCTGCGGAACCTCTCCAACATGGGCGACAACACCATCGACACCTTCAAGCAGAAGTGAGGGCGCAGCCGCGCGCCTTGCCCGTCGCTAATCTGGTTCCGGAAACGGCATTGTTTATCTCATCCCGCGGATAAAGTTCCCCGCCTTCTGCGCGCACTATTTACCTCCGAATCAGCGCAACTGTGACAGTAGTGCAGTTTGCGATGACTGCCGTGGAAAAGCTTGTAATCACTAGCATATGCTCCTCCCTGCTTGAGCGAACGTTCAGCACCGTATGGAGCAAGACCATGAAAAACCTACTCACTACTTTGATCATCCTCACCGCAGCGGCAGCCATCGCGCCGGCCAACGCCCAACAGTCTTCCCAGACCATGCCCGAGCAGTCCCAGGACGCCGCCCGGGCCGAGCGGGAGGCCGCCATTCAGGAGAAAATCCGCATGGAGCAGGAACGCGCCGAGGCGGAGCGCCGCGAGGCGGAGGCTGAGGCCAGACGCATGGAAGAGGAAATGAAAAAGAAGAAGGATAAGGACAAGTAAAGCCCGAGCTTGGCTCGACTAGTTCCCGATCCTTTCTGAACGCGCATCCCTGACCAGGTCTCTCACATCCTGCCCGGTCAGGGACTTCATAAACACCACCAGCGCCCGCTTGTCGGCGTCCGTCAGCGCCAGCGGCCGCACCCGCCCGTCCTGCCCCGCGTGTGGCACCCCGCCGGCGGCGTAGTACTCCACCACCGCCATCAGGTCCGGCAGCGAACCGTTGTGCATGTAAGGCGGCGTCAGCGCCACATTGCGCAGGCTCGGGGTCCGGTACTTCCAGCGGTCTTCACTGTGGCCGGTGGCTTCATAGCGCCCCAGGTCATTGGCCTCCGGCCGCGCGAAGCTGACCGTGGGCACCACCTCGACACCAGGCGCCAGGCGTACGGTCTCCGCCTGCTGCCGGATACCCATGCTGGCGGCATAGCCGATACCGGTATCGTGGAACTGCTCATCCGTAAAGTGGGCCGCCTGGGTGCCGACCTGGTGGCAGCGCACGCAGTCTTTCACCTGAAACAGCATCCAGCCGCGCTGGGCCTCGGCGGACAGGGCATCGTTCTGTTTCCCGAAGTACCAGCGATCAAAGGCGGAATCCCCGGCCACCAGCGCGCGCTGGTAACTGGCCAGCGCCATGCCCACGGTTTCCATGGTCAGCCCCTGGTCGAAGGCCGCCTCGAACAGGCCGCCGTAATCGCCGGCCTTGCGAATGGTCGCCAGCACAAAGCCGATGGAGGGATTGGCCATCTCGTTCGTCTTTAGCAACGGCTGCCACACCTGCTGCTCCAGGGTGCTTTCCCGGCCGTCGTGAAACAGGCTGGGCCGGTAGCCGACATTGAGCAGGGTGGGGGCATTACGTTTCACGAAGCGTCCCTCGATACCCACCGGGGTTTGCAGCTCCACCTGGGCGAAGCCCTGCTCGGGTATATGGCACATGGCACAGCTCAGGGTGCGATTGAAGGACAGCCGGCGGTCGAAGAACAGCTTGCGCCCCAGGGCGATCTTCGCCTCGGTGGGTGGGTTGTCAGCGGGTAGCTGCATGGCCGGCAGGCCCAATGCGGGGGTGGTGATATTGGCCAGCAGCGCGGCCGGTTCGCCGCCAATCGCTTCCACGGCGCGGCTGTTCTCGTAGTTCTGGGCCGCCGCGCCACAGGCAATCAGCAACAGGGCGGCAAGTCGGCTAGCGGACATCTGTCACCCGGCCAGGCTGCCATCACGGTTTTCAGTATATGCGTTTTCGGCGCCTGCGCCGCAGCGCCCAACCCAGGAACGGACATGCCCCCCACATTTGAACTCGTGGCCTGCGATACGGAAGGCCAACCCCGGAAGCCCATCGAAGGCCAGACTGAACAACTGCGTCAGCATTGCCGGGGCACCGCCGGGCTATACCAGCAGATCGGCTATGTGCCGCCGTGGATCGGT
>JANQLM010000002.1 GCA_028280635.1 Halieaceae bacterium
GTGGATCGGTTACGTCGCGGTTCACGACGGGCGTGCTGTCGGCGGTGGCGCCTTCGTGGGTGCGCCCAGCGAAGGCCGGGTGGAAATCGCCTACTACACACTGGACGGCCTGGAAGGCCAGGGCCATGCTTCGGCAACGGCGCGGGCGCTGGTGGCACTGGCGCGGCAGACGGACCCGCAACTGGTGGTGATCGCCAAGACCCTGCCGGAAGAGAACGCCTCCACGCGTATTCTCCACGGGCTGGGCTTCGCCCGCACCGAGATGGTGCAGGACGAGGAGGTGGGTGATGCCTGGCTGTGGGAACTGCCGCCCGCCGCTAACCCTTTGGCCTAGACGGTCCGGAGGAGTGTCTGCCGCCCGCTTAATGTGCGAAGATATCAGTGTGGTAGAGACGAAGAGGTGTGGTATGTCTCATTACTTCGCCGGTTGTATCCAGGGCTTGCTGTTGATGGCTGCCGTCGCTTTGCCGGCCGCGTTCCCGGAGCAACTTGAGCAACAGCGTTTCCCGGCCACCGAGCTCACCGGGTCGGCCCCCGATTTCCCGTCCGCTCCCGAAGGCGCCGAAGTGCAGACTGAGCCGCCCGGCCTCGAACCCCCGAGCCGGTACCGGGCGCAGGCTGTCGTCGAGGACTGGCTGACCGATAGCTGAGCCGAGCCAGGCATCAGCGATACTCGCCGAACCCACCCAGTACAGGGTGGAGGGTTTCTATTTTCGGAACTGCCGCCCACGCTCGAACCCTCTGATGTGAGTTCCGAATTCAGCCGGCGCCCTACGGCGGCCTGCGTATCCTTGCTCTTGTGTACTGACACGGAGAAAGGGGTACATGTACAGGCTGCAGGACAAGGTCGCCATCGTCACCGGCGCAAGCTCTGGTATTGGCCGCGCCGCCGCTCTAAGGCTGGCGGCCGAAGGCGCATCGGTGGTACTCGGCGCGCGGCGCCAGGCTCTGCTGGAGGAGGCGGTCGCGGAGATCCAGGACGCAGGTGGACAGGCCGTCGCACTGGCCGGTGACGTGGCCGACGAGGACTACGCCCGATCCCTGGTGGAGACCGCCCTGGAGGCCTTCGGTCGGCTCGACATTGGCTTTAACAACGCCGGCTCCCTGGGCGCCGGCGGGCCTACCCCGGCGCTGAATCTGGCGGACTGGCGTGCCACGCTGGACACCAACCTCAGCAGTGCCTTCCTCGCCGCCAAATACCAGGCGCCCGCCATGACCGCGGGCGGATCGCTGCTGTTCACCTCGTCTTTCGTGGGATACACCGTGGCCTTTCCCGAGGTGGCTGCCTATGCCGCCAGCAAGGCCGGCCTCATCGGTCTCGTTAAGGCCCTGGCAGTGGAATTTGCCGCCAAGGGCGTGCGGGTGAATGCCCTCTTGCCCGGCGCCACCGACACACCGATGGCAGCGGAGTTCGCCAGCAGTCCGGCCGCCCAGGAGGCGGTGAGAAGGCTGTACCCGCTGGGCCGTTTCGCCAGCCCGGAAGAAATGGCCGAGTCGGTGCTGTATCTCCTCTCTGACGCCTCAAGTTTTACAACCGGCAGTGCCCTGCTGGTCGACGGCGGCATCTCCATAGCGCGAGGGTAGCCTGCGCCCCTGGCTCCCGGGGCAAACAAGCCCGCCCGCGGCTGACTTGCGGGGACTGGCAGACTGTCTAAGCTTTGTTCATCACCTGAACAATGGGAGGTGTGCCATGCGACACCTGCACCTGGCGGTCTTGATCTGCCTTGTTTTCTCCCTGTCGGCCGGCGCCGATGAAACCTGCATGTCCCCCTACATGGCCAAGATCGAAGGCCAGGAAGACTTCGTCTACGTGTGGACCCTGGGCGTGCCCGGCATCGGCGACGAGCAGGACAAGCTTGTCACCGTGGATGTGAACCCCGAGTCAGCGAACTACGGCGAGGTAGTGGCCAGCCTCTCGGTGGGTGGCCGCAACGAAGCCCACCACACCGGCCTCACCGACGACCGCCGCTATCTGTGGGCCAGCGGGCTGGACACCTCGAAGATCTTCATCTTCGACGTTCACACCGATCCGGCCAAACCGAGCCTGCACAAGGTGATCGACGACTTCGTGGACAAGTCCGGCGGCGTGGTGGGTCCCCACACCAACTACGCCCTGCCCGGGCGCATGATGCTGACGGGGCTGTCCAACAACCGCGACCACGGCGGCCGCACCGCCCTGGTGGAGTACACCAATGCCGGTAAGTACATCGCCACCTACTGGATGCCCACCGCCGACCAGCTACAGGGAGCGAAGAAGTCAGGTGAATTCGCCGACGGCTACGGTTACGACGTGCGGGTGCTGCCGCGCAAGAACCTGATGCTCACCTCATCCTTCACCGGCTGGAACAACTACATGATGAATATGGGCGCCATGATGGCTGACCCGAAAGCTATGGCCGCCTTCGGCAACACCATGGTGGCCTGGGACATGCACGCCCGCCAGCCGCGCAAGGTGTTCGACGTGCCCGGCGCGCCGCTGGAAATCCGCTGCGCCTGGAAGCCCGACCACAACTATTGCTTCACCTCCACCGCGCTCACCTCGAAGGTGTGGCTGGTCTACCTGGATGACGACAACGAGTGGCAGGCAAAAGAGGTCGGGGATATCGGCGACGCCAGCAAGATTCCGCTGCCGGTGGATATCAGCATCGCCAATGACGACACCCGGCTGTGGGTAAACACCTGGAACGACGGCATGACGCGGCTGTTCGATGTCTCCGACCCCTTCAATGCCAAACAGATTTACGAGAAGAAGATCGGCACCCAGGTGAACATGGTCAGCCAGAGCTGGGACGGCGAGCGCGTTTACTACACGTCCTCGCTGCTGGCCAACTGGGACAAGCAGGCACCCAAGGGCCCGGACCTGCAGTACCTGAAAGTGTATGACTGGGACGGCAAGGAGCTGAAGCAGACCCTGGCCATCGACTTTATTGCCGCTAAGCTCGGCGCACCCCACCAGATGCGCTTTGGCGCCTACGCGCTGTACGGCAACCAGCTCAAGCGGCCCACCGCAGGGCAGATCGCCGGGAGGTAACACCATGCGCGCGGTGATAGGGACCATCGCCTGTTTCCTCGCACTGCTGGCACCAGGCCCGGCAGCGGACACCGTTATCCTCGCCCCCGGCTACGGCGAGCTGGAATACGAGCCCCCGGCCCCCGGCACCTACGAACTGCCCGTGCTCGGCGAAGCCGTCGACGGCAAGGTCATCGACATGCACGGCAACCCCACCACCCTCCACGAGATCATGGACGGCAAACTGGTGTTGATGGGTTTCATCTACACCCACTGCCCCGATGTGAATGGCTGCCCGCTGGCTAGCTACGTGATGAAGCAGGTGCAGGCGAAGCTGGTGGAGGATAAAGAACTCAAGGACAAGGTCACCCTGATCAGCTTGAGCTTCGATCCCGAACTCGATACACCCGCCGCGATGAATAAGTACTCCCAACACTTCAAGCGCAGAGACTTCGAATGGCGTTTTCTGACCACCGGTTCAGAAGAAGACCTGAAGCCGATCCTGGATGGGTATGGGCAGTTTCGGGCGAAGTACTACAACGAAGATGGCAGTTACTCAGGAAGTATGAGCCATGTGCTTAGGGTCTATTTGATCGATCAGGACAAGAGGATCAGGAACATCTATTCGGCAGGATTTCTGCACTTGGATACAGTGATCAACGATCTAACGACGCTTGAGCCCTATTTGGGGCCAAGGCATAAGGAGGCTGGAGACCGTAAAGTGGATGTCTATCAACAGGTTGAACTGCTAATTTCTGGAGTTGGTTTGATTTCGCTCTTTCTAATCTGGTGGCAGATTAAATCTGGTGCAGCCGCACATCGCGAGAACATTAAGTGGAACAAGATAAACGCCCAACACGCGCTGCTAGAGTTTCTGCCTTCAGAAGACGAAGATGCCAAAGTTCACCACTTATTGGATAGGTACGGAGTTCGATACGAGGATGAACTGCCACATTCAGTTGTTGATCAACTGTCCGCCAAAGTTGCCGACTTCACGCTCCTCAAAAACTATCTAAACAAATTCGAACACATAAGTGCAGCAATCCGCTCAGGTGCTTTTGATGGTGAGTACGCGTTTTCTGTTCATGGTGCTCGGATTATCTTTGTGGCAAGGAAATATAAGAATCTGTTCGATGTATATCGAGATTTATTGAATGACTACGAGATTTACATCGAAATTGAGAAGCTTGGCGCTGAATGGGCGGAGGAGGCTGCAATAAGAGAAGTAAGGAGCAAGCAAATCATCGAAGAGGCCCGGAAGAATCTTTAGATTGAGAGATTCTTTACTGATCCCAGTATTCTCTAAGGTTCTACGAGTTTCCATGGCCGAGGTGATTGGCGTCGAAGTAGGTCTCTCGAAAAGTTTGCACTGACACACTTTCTAAACCTTTCTTCGGTGGCGTCTTTTGGAAGCTTTTGGAAATTCATCTTTGTGACCCCAACGTGAGGCTGATAATTTATGGCAGGAGTTATCCATGGATGAAAATGATTACACTCAGAATGCTGCAGGAATTGACGCTAGGGCTCGAGATCAAGTGGAATCAGTTGCTGCGCTCATGGACGCCACTACCCGAAGACTAGAACTATCTTCAAGGCGGCTTGATTCTTATGCAAAGTGGTTCGCTGCTTTGGTCACTCTCATCTTAGGTGTTTCGACTGTTCTTTTGAAGACGCAGTCTGATCAAATAATCTCGGGGCAGAATCGGGAACTGGAAGTCATTACTAGTCGACTTGAGTTTATTGAGAAAGAAAACGCTGCACTCAACGAAAGGCTGGATAACCTTCGCGCCATTCTCCTAGAGCGTGATGAGGACAACGCCGATACAGTATTTAGACTAATGGAAGAGCTCTCCCGTGAACGGCCGGCTTGGGAATAGTGTCGATAACAGGGGTTAGAGTAACTTCTTCAGAACCCTTACTCTGAACCTAATGCTCTTCGCGCTACGTCTTCTTTGCGATAGCGTTTAGGTGGCTTTGACTTACGAGCAATTGAATTCGTAGGTCAAAGCGGACACTGATTATCTAAAACGACTTTGGGCGAAAAATGTGATTCTAAAGAGTACTATTGAATAGAAAATTGTAACTTCTCCTATGCTTGAGAATACTTCTCGATTGCATCTTGATACTTGCGATCACTTTCGTCTTTGAATTTTCCCTTGTTTTCAGCCAGGGCGTTGAGTTTCTCGTAGACACTCCTATAGACAATCTGTTGCGCTGCGTTAGAGAGTTTTTCCTCATCGAAAACATCCATATCGATTTCGGAATCCAAAAAGCAGTTCAACAATTCTAGTAAGCCATCCTTATCAATCTTGTCGACTTCTTTCCATTCGCTGTTCTCAGATGTTCTGAACCAACCGTTTCCATTTTCAATCCTTAATATCTTCATAACTTCTTCGCCGCTCTTCGTAGGCCTCCTCGCCAGCTTCTAAGCACCCCATCGTCGCCTCCCAGGTACTTATGCTCCTACCGTCCACCGACCACAACTGCTTACTCGTCGGGAACCCAGAATAGATTCTGTACTCTATCTCCCCATCTACGATCTCCTTCCTAGTGCACAACAAATAGTCTGGGCGGATTGAAGCGCCTACTGTGCTGTTGTGCGTGACAATGACGACTGGCATAGTCTTCGATATGTCCTTAATCAGTTCATTGACTTCCTTCTTCAGGAAAATATTGTCGAAAGATGACTCAGGCTCATCAACAAGAAGCAAGTCGTACGTTTGTGCATCTTGAATCTCTTGAAGTAAGTTAAACTCGGATCTTTCACCACCAGAAACCTCGTACCCATCATTGTTAAGTATTTTGAATTCAATTCTGACGAAGTACCTGTATAGATCTGCTTCTTCCAAGCCCTCAATTTGTTTTAGCTCTTGTAGGTATAGATAAGGCGAGCCGTACTTGGAAAAAGCTTCGCTAAACGCTACCTTTCGCCCGCTCTCCTTCTTTATCTGCGCTGCTCCTTCGAATGCGCCGGCCCTGGCAACGATCTGAAAACCCTGAAGTGGCCTTCGCATGACTTCTCGTTCTGTTCTTGCTAGACGGACCACCTGATTGAACTTCTTTACTTTCTGCAAGTTCATTGCAACGTTGTAGAGATCTACGTTGGAAATAGTTGTTGCCGCCGTTTTGACTTCTAGCTTTTGCTTGATCTCAGTTACGAGCTCGTTGATCCAAATTCGTTTTCTTCGATCTTGTTCTCTCCTCCCATATTCTTGCATTAGTTCAACGATCAGTAGCTTCAATCTGTCAATTGATACGTGCCTCTGAATGATGTTTCTGAATTCGATGTTCTCGATAAGGTTTTGGGTTGAGGCTATGAGGTCGATCAACCCTGTTTGATTGAGAACTGGAAACTCCGTCTCACTGAACAGTTTTGCTCTCGAGAAGGCATCATGTTTCTCGGATTCTATTGCGTGCTTGACTAGTGATTCTGCGTATCGTGAAAGTGCTAGGAAATCTTGCTCGATATCAACGTCGATGATGTCTTGGACGGCGCTTTGTAGTTCCTCTAGGTAATCACGCGAGAATTGACTGTGTTTGTCACTTAGTTGCCTGTCAAAACGTCTTTCATCTTCTTTCTCATCTGTCGCTACTAGAGAGAACTGTTCGATGTATCTGACGTTTTCAAACTCTTGGAATATCTTTCTTAACGTAAAAGACTTTCCTGAAGATCTCTCGCCAATTACGACGTTCAAGCCCGTTGCAAGCTCCTGACCGTCCTCAAAAACCTGAAACGTATATTTCCCTTTTTCCTGAGACAATGACACTTTGCTTTTGTCGCGCAGGCAATTCCTAATGGCATTGAAATCAGGCGACTTACACCACATGTAAGTTTGTCGGACGGGAAACTTTTGGAGGTTCTCATGGATTCTGCAATCGCTGAAGTACACTGGCACTAGACGTGATTCTTCCTTGATGCAGTAAACAAACTTCTTCGGGCTGGCTACTTCACCAGCAGTTACGTAAGGTGAAAGTTTCGCCAGTGTCTCTTCACTGATCTTGGGCTTCTTGTCGTAGTGAGGGATAAGAATATAGTGGGATAAGTCCTCATATATTTCTTTTAGTTTTTCGAAGGACAATGAGTCCTTTTTGTTTGGACACTCTTTTGAAACCTTTTGACATCTGGCTGAAAATTCAGCCAGAGCGTTTCCGTTTGAAATGAGTAGAAGTTGTCCGCCTTCAAGGTCAATCTCTATACCTGGAAATATGGTGATGTCTACCTGATCTACAATCTCCTGAAACTGAGCTAAATCGAAAGTGTTGTGATTCGTTATTGCTAGACAGCTAATCTTGCAGTTCGAGATGTATTCTTTGAGTCGCTCCAAACTAAAGACGAAGTCGTTGTCACTCTCGGTCGATACGTTATGGACATGAAAATCTACCTTAATCATTTGTGATTATGCCAGCTTCAGCAATCAGAAGCGGTGAGTCTGCGAGTATCGCAATTGTTGAATTAGCAAGAGTCTGGTGCGTGGGTCGCGTATCTATGAGGACGTATGCCGGTGAACTTTTGAGTTTGCTGATTGCACTTACGATGCGGATAAGTACGACCCTTATGCACGTTTGATCACTGGGTTTCGGGCGATCGGGATTCTGAATCGAGCATGTGCCAGATGGTTTGGTCATTGCTTAATCCTTTAGATCATCACCAAAAGTGAAGTTAAGAAATTTCAAGCGCTACCCAGAAAGTAGAACAGAAATCCAAGAAACGTCAATAAATACAGTGTTGTAAGCGGGCTCTCGAAGTCCAACTTGTATGTAAGAGTTAGTGGAGTTACGGTGACAGTTTACTTAATTCCGGAAGAGGCCAGAGGTGATGAAACACCCCGCATTTTGTTTACTGTCATGTATTTGCCTTGTAGCCACGGCACATGTTTTGAGCTCGGAGCCCTCGCCCACCGATTCCTATGCGGAAGCCAGGGCGCACATCATTACCTGTTCCCACGACTGGGCTGAGTCCGTGGTGACGGGAAACCGGGAAAAGTTGAAGGTGTGTTTTGCCGATGATTTCGTCGGCACGAGCACGTCCGGCAACCGTTAAGACAAGGCTGCGATTACCGAAGACACCGGGCCTGCCCAGTACATTGTTTCCAATACCATCAACAACATCGATATCAAGTTCTACGGGAATACCGCTATCGCGTTCGGTGATGAGACCTGGCGCAAAAAGGACGGCAGCAGCGGCCGTTATGTGTGGACTGACGTCTGGGTCAAAATCGAGGGTGAATGGAGAATCGTTGCCGCGCAGGATGTTTCGGCGCCTGCTGAGTAGCCGTGAATTCCTTTGACAGTCTTCTTAACTCCCAGGCAATCTTCCTAGTCGTAGACGGTAAGAAGTTTGTGTAGCTGTGTACCAGGTCCCGCAAGCTATTCCCTTTTTTCGGAAGTTAAGTGAACTCTCATCGTAACTAGATTCTATTTCCACAAAATCGTAGTGTCTAAACTTGGTCTACGATTCGGCATGTCGCGAGCCTATCCGATTGATTGAACTGTCGACGCGGACTCCTCGAGAATTATTGTTGTGGGAATGTAATGAGTATCCATCGGCAGCAAAAGAACGCTCACTGGCCTTACTATCTTTCGCTCGAGTCTGATGTTGTTGGATTGTCACGATATATCGAGTTTGATCGGGAAAACTACGGGACCTACTCCACGGAACTCGCGAGAGTGCTTCTGGCGACGGGTTCAGAAGTTGACGCTCTTCTGAAAAAGCTGTGTAAACTGTTTTCTCCGAATAGATCGCCAAATCGTATTGATCGATATAAATCGATAGTGATTCAGCACCTTCCGTCAATTCATAAACAGAAGGTAGTTAGTAGGCGCTTTGAACTCGCTCTCAGGCCATGGTCAAACTGGAGTGGTGACGCTCAACCAGATTGGTGGCGCGCGTACAATCTGGTGAAGCACCAGCGCAACTTGAACTTCAAGGAAGCTAACCTAAAGAATGTTCTACACTCCGTTGCAGGTCTCTACCTGCTAAACATCCACTATCATCATCACACTCAGCAGAGTCGAACTGACTATCCTTTAGACTTTAGAAATACGCTTCACAACTTGCTGCTCGGTGAGGACTTGTTTCGTGTTGATGATCCGTTCGTCTATTTAAGAGATTAGTGGAGCGGTGGTGACAGTGTGTTCGGGCCAGGCGCGACCCGGAGGAAAATTGAGATCAGAGATAGGTATCCGGGACACGATTCTTCACAGCATTTGTTCAACCTGAACGTCAGCAAAATCTCCTTTGCGCCGTGTTAGCGGTAGTCACCCGCCAACTGGCCGTCGGAGGAGCCATCGAACTGTGGCAGCCCATCGGTGATGTTATAGAAATCTGACTTCTCGGCGACGAAGATATGACCGATAGTCTCCAGGCCGGTTGGTTGGTCGAGTGAGCCGGCGACAATGCCATAGGCATCCTGGTCAGCATGGTCCCAGAACAGCCCTGCGCCGCATCTCCGACAGAAGCCGCGGCTGGCCTTTTCCGTTATCTTGTACCAGGCGAGTCCATCGTCCCGGACGAATTCAACGTGTGCTTTCTGCGCTTTTGAGTGCGGACCGAAGTGACCATTCAGCCGGGTGCATTCCGTACAGTGGCAATTCACGACTCCCCTCAAGGGACCTTTCACCTGATACTGAACCGCGCCGCAGTGGCAGCCGCCGGTGTGCACCTGGACTTCTTCGCTTGTTGGCATGGAGCAATATCCTAGGTGCCGCCCTGCAGGGATTGTTGCAGCGCCTTCAGCTTGCCGGTTTCCTCGGCGGTGAGGGTTGGGTTCTCGTCACAGCGGGGATCGGTCTTCTGCAGCAGCAACAGAATGTCGCGGGTCAGCGGGATGGGCTCACAGCCGTGGTTCGTCTCGCAGATCATGTCCCATTGGGGTTTGGCCTGTACGTGGCAGGCAAAGCAATTGCCGCCGAAGCGGTTGACCACGTCGACAAAGCCACGGTTGCGTATGCTGCTGCCCGCGGGTGAAACATCCAGCTCGAAAAATTCCCAGTCCCTGGTGGCGCGGCTGAATCCCTCGGGATGTTTCACCATCACCTCGCCCGGTACCAGTTGCACCACCGAGCCGGGAGGATACACACCCCCGTCAGGCGAATTCGCCACGGCCAGGGTGGCGTCCAGGTCACCCATCAGGTTGTCCACGTAAAAGCCGCGCACCGGGGTCATATCACGAATACAATCAAACGTCTCTGCGGATATCTCCAGTGTTTGGTTTGCTGATTCGGATGCGGCCGCAGCGGTGGATAGGCCTGCAGTCAGTGACAGGATCAGGCTGGAAATCAATGGCTTTATGGTGAGTCTCATTTTTATTTGCCGGTGGCCGTGTGAACTTCGGTGACAGTTTACTTTTCTCCTCATCAACACCACTCTGACGCAAACTGTAAACTGTCTCAGCTAGTGTAGACGCTAGTCAGGAAAGAGGTGGTGACTATGTCCAAGCTCATCCAAATATCGACAATAGTGTTGGCCTGCCTGTTTGTCGCGATACCGGTTCGCGTATCCGCATTGAGTTGTGCCGACGACGCCACGCAGGTGGCGCGGGCCGAGGCCGTGTTTTCAGCCATTCCGATGAAAGGAGAGATCCTGGTAGATCAGGACATGGCGGTCTTTACGGTTGATGTCTACAGAGTATGGAAAGGCCATGTACAAGTGCAGGAGACGGTGGCGGTGACACTGCAGAGAGCCTTTATCCTGGGCGAGGAAGTGGTGTTGGCGACAAACAGGGACGACGCCGGGCGGTTCTTTATCGGGCAGTGTATGTTGGCGAGGGATACCTGGAGAGAGCCCGACTGGGTGGACAATACCCTTGGGGCACCTGAATTCGAGTTCACGCCGACATTGCTCAACAGGCCGATCCCGGATTAATTGGCGCAAACTTCGGAAATCGAGACGAGCGTTGTCCGAGCGATTCCCTGGACGATCTAATCACGCTCCCTCTTTGTGAGATACACTCGGAACCTGAACACACTCCATATGGGGTACGAGATGCAGACGCCGGAGCCCGTGGTAGAGCGCATGAAAGTCACCAATGCTGTGGCTGTGCGCGTCGCACCTTTACTGGTGGTCGTGTTTGCACTGCTCACCATTGCGGACGGCTTGAACATCTACCGCTGCGGCTGGTTCTGGACGTCGATGGGTTCGGTGTTCTGTGCCGCGGGCTGGTCGGTAGGCAAGGGTGAAGTGTCTTTGCTGCGGGGGAGTGTGGCGTTGTTGTTGCTTGCGGTTGGTTTCTCCGCAGGTATCACGCCCTTCCTGGCACCCTTTCTTCTGCCCTATGTTTCGGCCTGATGGTCGCGCTGCACCAGCGGTCTGTCGCCAGAATCTCCTCCCGCCGTTACAACACCTAGGAACTGGGGTCAGAGTAAGGTTTTTGAGATTGGAGTCGCAAGGGTCAGAAGCGTTCCTCCGCTCTGATCTCATTCACAAATCTCTTCTATCGAAGGTAATGTCAAGGATCTATTTGATTGGTGTAGTTGTGCGGAGAAAAAGAAAAAGCTCCCGCCCCCGTCGGGGGCAGGAGTAATCAACGGTTCACGTCACGTGAACCCAGAGTGACCAGGTCGTTCAGTACACCGTCAAGACCGCCGTAAACGGAGATTTTGTCGATACGGTCCGTGACCCGTTCCAGAGCTTCCAGCTCTTTCAGACGCATCAGCGTCGGGTTGTTTTCCATCATTTTGGCGGTGTTGTGCAGTGACCGCATGGCTTGAGTTTCCTCGCGCCGTTTGATCAGGTTGGCCTCGGACTCCTTTTGAGCCTCGACAACCTGGTTCAGGATCAGCTTCATATCACCGGGCAGAATGATGTCTTTGACACCTACGCTCGTCACCTCAATGCCGTACTGGGCCATGCGGGCGCGGAGGTCTTCCGCGATCGCCAGGTTCAGACGGTCCTTGTCTTCCAGCAGGCTGTCCAGCGTGTGCGTGCCTACCACCTCCCGCAGCCGCAGTTGCAGCTCGCGGTAGATGAAGCCGCTGTAGTCGGCCAGCTTGGCGTTTACCGTTTCCGGATCAATCACCTTGAAGCTTGCGCTCAGGTTGATGCGCAGGCTTACCCGGTCTTTGGTCAGGATCTCCTGGCCACTGACTTCCATGGTTTGCAGGCGCATATCCAGAATGCCGACAAGCACATTGCGGTTGTAGGTCCAGAAGCCGTAGCTACCCGGCGTCAGCATCCGCTGGTACTTGCCGTCCACACTGAGCATACCGACATAGCCATCCGCGACCTCGCAGAACTTGATGCTGCGGGCGGCCACGCGACCACGGTCAGCAGCCAGTCGATAGTTCAGCAGGCTCAGCAGCGCCGGCTCGACTTCGCAGTCGCCTGAGATGTCGACAACGTCGACGCGAATAGCTTCGACGTTACGCCAGACTGCCAGGAAGCTTCCCGGGGCCAGCACATCCTTCAGGTGACCGTCCCGGTAAACCAGGCCGACCTCGTTGTCGCCCATCTCGAAGTGCTCGATGTAGCGGGCAAGCAGGTCGCCGTGAGTTTTTACCAGGAACTTCGCCTGGGTTGCGTTAAATACCACACCAGTGATGTCGTACGTCTCAACGCGGGTGCTACCGCTCAGGCGCAACACACGGTGGCGCCCCGGCATCAGCACGTCAACCAGCCGGTTGCGCCGGTACAGCAGGGCGCGTTCGTTGTCTGCAATATCAATCGTTTTCCAAAAGATCATGTCAGTCCTCCTCTTCCCTGGAAAACAGGCTTCGTTAATAGGTGAGGCCCACCCGGTAACACGGTGGCCTCCGGCTTTCGCCGCGCGGGGCAGCCAACGAGCGGTGCGATAGCGCGTCACGGGAGAGTGCCTCTTCCTGAGGCTCTACTGCATTCTCTCCCGCAACGGCCAGCGAACATCATTCACTGTCGCGCACGGCGGCCACCGGGGGCGGCCGCATTACCGGCGTCTGCCGGCAGGGGTCTCCCCAGGCGATGCACCGGCATCACCGCGGGTCAGCCCACACCAGAGACCATGGGCCTCGGGTTGGTTTTTCGACATGTGTAAGAAACATGTGGGGGAGTCGAACCCCAGGTCTCTCGACCTTTTCCCATTACCGCTTCTTAAGCGGTGCCTTTGACGGGAATCGAACCCGCGTCCAATCGATTAACTCTCGATCGCTCTGCCAGCTGAGCTACAAAGACCTCTGTTCAGGCTTCCGTCCAGATTGGTACACAACACGCCAGCGGCGCTTGTGCCAGGCCGGCGTACAGAACCGGCACCGCTAACCCGTCGGGAACATCCCAAACTCTGTGATGGCAGACCGCCCTCAGGCAGCCTGCCAGTTCCTGTGCCCACCGAAGCGGGCCTGCAAGTACCCCATCTGATCACCGCAAATGCGGTGATTCGCCAGATACATGTACTCGTACAGGTTGGGCTCGAACGGAACTGCCAGCAGCTCCATACCAGCCTGCTCCGGCGTGCGGCCACCCTTGCGGTGATTACACCTGGCACAGGCGGCGACCACATTGGTCCAGACGTCTCGCCCTCCCTGGACCCGCGGAACCACGTGGTCACGGGTCAATTCGGTGCGCGTGAAGGTCCGGCCGCAGTACATGCAGGAGTAGCCGTCACGACGGAACAGAACGTCGTTGCTCAGCGACGGAACCACACTCGGCACGCCGAGGCGGCCCTCACAGGCAATGATCGGCGCAAGGGTGATGCTCGAGCGACAACCGTTCCGGTTCATGCCGCCCAGCATGCGCGTGATCTCGGTACCCAGGCTCCAGATGACCTGTTCTTTCACGTAAAGGACGACAGCCTGCTCCCGCGAAACCCAGCCGATGGGCAGCCCGGCGCGGTTCAAGCGCAGAATTCGCATGTTCATGTGCCATCCTCCTCGCGCGAATTGCGCGCATAAAAAAACCCGACAGACTGTGGCCTATCGGGTTTCCTGAACGGGGCTTTCCCCCGGGATTACCTTGAAAGGCCTGGCGCCTTCCAAGTGAAAGACGCAACTAGCTCACCGCCTCCTTGCCAAACTGGCCCAGGTGGCAGCCACGCAGCGGCTCGCGCCCGCGAAGGGGCGCGTCGCTCAGAAACTGAATTCTCTGCATCTGTAACATTGGTGTTTGTCTTCCAAAAAACTGTCGATGTAAATCGAGGACGCGAACTATAGACCTATAAAACAGGGTGTCAACCGCCGCTGTAAAAAAACCTGGAAAAATGCTCCGCGATGAGTCCGTTGTGTAACGTCAGCATCGCGCAGATGCCAACGGTGAGCACCGTCCGTGGCCGTTCCATCGGATCAGTAGAGCTTTGACGGAGGAGTATCTATGTCAGGGCATCGATGACAGCTGGCTGGGCGGCTGCGTATGATGTGTTTGATGGGTCGCGAGGCAGCATCCCAACTGACACCGATAGGTACATGACTCTAAAGACCATTTTCTCAGCACTGTTTACCGCCGGCCTGCCACTGTTTGTGATGGCGTTTGTGCTGGTGGCCCTGGCGTTCCATCGCGGCTGGTTGGTGGGGGACAGCGTGCAGGAAATCCGGGGCAGTATCGAGGCGCTGGGAAAAAAGCAGAAGGGCAGGAAGGGCCGCCGCCAGTTCGACCCGGCGATGAGCCAGTGGTTCCGCTTTGGAGGCGGCTTCTATGGTCTGGTGGCGCTGTATACCTGGCTGCTGATCGAGTGGGCGGATGTCGCTGACTTTCTATCTGATTTGGGGGGGATCTTTTTCAGCTTCGATCCCGGTGCGGTGTTTGAGCTGGCGCTCGCGCTGTTTATTGAATCGGTGATGAATTTCGGCCTGGCCATCGCTTGGCCGGCCTACTGGCTGGCGGAGTCGCGGGGCAACTGGCTGCTGTTTTTTGCGGCCTACGGCGGCTATTGGCTGGGTATCAAGGCGGCGCATATCGCCTGGCGTCGCGGCTGGGTCAGCGAGGCCTTCGAGCAGGTCGCCGTCCGGCTGGGTCGCCGGGGCCAATCGGAGTCCCGGTAGGTTCCGTGCTGCCTTAAGGGCACGGCTTCACGTACAATCGGCGGCCCCAGTACTTCGGCGCGCTCATGCCTCTCCTCAAACTCGACAGTATCAGCCTTCAGTACGGCACCCAGGTGCTGCTCGACGATGTCGAGTTCAGCGTGGAGCCGGGGGATCGCATTGGCCTGCTGGGGCGCAACGGGGCCGGCAAGTCGACGCTGCTGAAGGTCATCAGCGGCGACACTGTTGCCGAGAGCGGCGAGCGCTGGTTGCGCCCGGGAGCGCGCATTGCCTATCTGGACCAGGCGTTGCCCAATGCCGACCAGCAGGATGTCTACGATGTGGTGGCCCATGGCCTCGCGGATATAGGCGACCTGCTGGCGCGCTATCACCACTGTATCGTCGAAAACGACATGAATGGCCTGGCCCGCGCCCAGGCGGAGCTGGAGGCCAAAGACGGTTGGCTGCTGGCCCAGCGGGTGGAGTCTGTGATCAGCCAGTTGCAGTTGCCGGGGGATGCGAAGATGAAAACCCTGTCCGGCGGCTGGCGGCGTCGGGTTGCCCTTGGCCAGGCCCTGGTCAGCGAACCCGACATCCTGCTGCTGGATGAGCCCACCAACCACCTGGATATCCCGGCCATCGAGTGGCTGGAGAAAACGCTAAGGGACTACTCGGGCGCGATCCTGTTTATCACCCACGACCGGGCCTTCCTGCAGGGCCTGGCCAACACCATCGTTGAGCTGGACCGCGGCCACCTGCGCCGCTGGCAGGGCGACTACCAGGGGTTCCTGCGTTTTCGGGATCAGCAACTGGCCGCCGAAGAGAAAGAGAACGCCCTGTTCGACAAGCGCCTGGCCGAGGAAGAAAAGTGGATTCGCCAGGGCATCAAGGCGCGGCGCACCCGCAATGAAGGACGGGTACGCGCACTCAAGGCCATGCGCGAGGAGCGCAGCCAGCGCCGGGAGCGCACCGGCCAGGCCAAATTCCGAGTGGAAGCGGCGGATCGCTCCGGCAAACGGGTGGCTGAAGTGGAAGACGCCAGTGTCAGCTTTGATGGCAAGTGCGTGATCGACAGGCTCTCGACCCTGGTGACCCGCGGTGACCGCATTGGCATTGTCGGCGCCAACGGCGCGGGCAAGACCACCCTGCTGAAGCTGTTGCTGGGTGAGCTGGCACCGGACAGCGGTACGGTGACCCTGGGCACCAAACTGGAGGTCGCTTACTTCGATCAGCTTCGCGCCCATCTGGACCCCGACAAAGACCTGATCGATAACGTCTGCGGCGGTCAGGAGTTTATCGAGGTGGGCGGTAGCCGGCGTCACGCCATTTCTTATCTGGGTGATTTCCTGTTCACTCCGGACCGGGTGCGCACGCCGGTCAGGGCGCTGTCGGGTGGCGAGCAGAACCGCGCCATTCTGGCCCGCTTGTTCTCCAGGCCCGCCAATCTGCTGGTGCTGGACGAACCCACCAACGACCTCGACGTGGAAACCCTGGAACTGCTGGAAGAGATTTTGATGGAGTACCCGGGCACGGTGCTGCTGGTCAGCCATGACCGGGCCTTTATGGACAACGTGGTCACCAGCATCCTGGTGCTCGAGGGCGACGGCAGGGTGAGCGAGCACGTGGGCGGCTACAGCGATTGGGCAGCCAAGGGTGGGCGCCTATTGGGACTGGATGATCCGGCGCCGGGCAAATCAGTGTCATCCAAGCCCGCCGACAAGCCAGCGCCCGTGAACAAGCAAACCACACCTGAAGCGAAGAAGCTCTCCTACAAAGACCAGCGCGAACTGGATGCGCTACCCGACCGCATCGAGGCGCTGGAGGCGAAGCAGGCGGCGTTGGAGGCGACGATCTCCGCTCCCGGTTTCTACGACCAGGATCATGCCGTCACCAACGGTGTGCTGGAAGAGCTGGCGGATCTGCAGGCTGAGCTGGAGGCCGCTTACGCGCGCTGGGAGGAGCTCGCCGACTGAGCGAGCCGGCGCGTTTTCGCGTCGCTTTCTAGAGGGCCGATTACGGCGAGTCTCGC
This sequence comes from Halieaceae bacterium, assembly GCA_028280635.1. Classification (GTDB taxonomy): domain Bacteria; phylum Pseudomonadota; class Gammaproteobacteria; order Pseudomonadales; family Halieaceae; genus JANQIO01. The sequence continues at coordinate 16,962 of JANQLM010000002.1, forward strand.
CTCCCGGATTTGTTACGCTCATGGGTTCCGGTACCGCGCGCTCCCGCGTGAGCCAGCACCCGAGACGCACCAGTGAACATACCCGCGAGTGGCAGCTTTTCACATTACGCAGACGAACTACTCTGCCGGGGCTTCTGCGTGTTGCCGGAAGTGTTGAATGCCGTGGAGTGCCGGGACTTTACTGCCCAGTATGATCGGGAGCAGCGCTATCGCTCCACCATCGATATGTCGCGCTACAACTTCGGCAGCGGCCAGTACCGCTACTTCGCCGACCCGCTCCCCGAGCGGGTTGCGAAGCTGCGTGCGCGGTTCTATGAATTGCTGGTGGGCGCGGCGAACACCTGGTCGCAGCGGGTGAACAGCGAACAGCATTTTCCCGCGCGGTTTCCTGACTACGAGCGCGAGCAGCAGGGCCACCGGCAGACCACGCCCACGCCGCTGATCCTTCGCTACCGTGCCGGCGACTACAACTGCCTGCACCAGGATATCTCGGGTGAGCATTACTTCCCCTACCAGTTGATCATCGCGCTGAGTCAGCGGGGGCAGGATTTTGAGGGTGGCGAGCTGGTCCTCACACAGCAGCGCCCGCGTATGCAGACGATCCCGCACATCGTCAAGCTGGACCGGGGTGACTGTGTGATCGTCGCCGCCAGGCATCACCCCAGTGCGGGAAAGCGCGGCTACTACCGCAGCGCCTTCAGGCACGGTGTGGCGCAGGTCACCGGGGGTGAGCGCTACAGCCTGGGCATCATCTTCCACAACTACGCCAGCGCTACCGGCTAGCGGACGAAGCGAGGCAGCATTATGACGATAATGGAACTGGGCGCGCTGGGCGAATTGCTGGGTTCCATCGCGGTACTGGCCACCCTGGTGTACCTGTCGGTACAGGTGCGGCAGAACACCCGGGCCATGGAGGAGAACAAGCGGCTGGCGCTGGCCCAGACCTACAAGACCCGGGCCGATGCCCTGCAGCTGATGCTGGTGCAGGCGGCGGATTCAGAGTACATCGGCCCGATCATTACCCGGCTCACCAGCGCCGGTTACCCGGATGACATCAGCGCGCTGGACCAGCTCTCGGTGGAGGAGCGCGGTCGCTTCCGCCAGTGGCAGATCGCCCAGCAGACCCACTGGGACAATATGTACTTCCAGTATGAACAGGGCTTCCTGGATGAGACCTATTACCAGGACGCGTTCGTCACCCGCGTGCGCCGGCTCGCGCCGACCTGGGAGGCGCTGAACATCACCGGTGGCCGCCGCTCCTTTCACGCCGAGATCGACCGCATTCTGTCCGACGCGCGGCTCAGTGGTGGAACAGGCAACGCTGCTGCAGGTGCTGTAGAACCGGCGCGGAGCTGCCACTCTCAATAGCGGCCTGGAACTGCTGCCGGGCGCGGTCTTCCTGGCCCAGCAGCCGCAGCACCTCGGCGCGGGCCAGGTGAAAGGGCGCGTAGTGTGTCAGTAGTGGCTCATCGGCCAGGGCATCGAGCTGCCGCAGGGCGGCCTCGGCCTGGCCGGCGAAGGCCCGCGCCACGCTGGCGTTGATCTGCACCACCGGCGATTGCGCCAGCGCCTCGAGTTTTTCGTACAGCATGAGAATGGCGTCCCAGTCGATCTGCTCCCAACTCGGCGCCGAGGCATACAGCGAGGCGATGCCCGCCTCCAGGTGGTAGCGGGAGGGCGAGTCGGCGGCGCGCGCCGCCTGTAGGTAGTGCATGCCAGCGTCCACCGCGCTGCGGTCCCAGGCACTGCGGTCCTGGTTTCTCAGCAGCACCGGCAGGCCAGATTCGCTCTCACGGGCGTTGAGACGCGAAACCTGGAAACAGAGCAGGGCGGCAAGTGCCTGGGCGTCCGCGGTGTTGGTGTGCTGTGTGTCCGCCAGTTCGCGGGCCAGGCGCTGGGCTTCCAGGGCCACGTCGCGGCGCACCAGTTGCTCTCCGGAGCGCGGGGCGTAGCCCAGGCTGAACATCAGGTATATGACTTTCAGCGCGGCGGGCAGGTGCCGCTCTATCTCGAAGATACTCGGCGGGCTGGCCTCGGGCCCTGGCAGGCGCTGGAGTTTGTGCCTGGCGCGGGACAGGCGTTGGGCAACGGCGGTCTCGGGTGCCAGGAAAGCGTTGGCGATCTCCCGGGCGGTGAAGCCACTGACCACCCGCAACGTCAGGGCGAGCCGGTCGACGCCCTCCAGTGCCGTGTTGCTGCACAGGAAGATCAGCCGCAGTTCCGGGTCAGCGATGCGCTCGGGTTCGGGTTCCGGTGCCGCCCCGATGTCGACGCCTTCGTCAAGCCGCTGGTTGCGGGCCTCGTGGCGCAGGCGATCGATGGCCTTGTTGTGGGCCACCCGGGTCAGCCAGGCCGCCGGGTTGTCGGGTGTGCCCTGGTACTGCCAGGTCGAGAGGGCGGCCAGCATCGCCTCCTGGGCTACATCCTCGGCCAGTTCCAGGTGCTGGTGGCCGAGGCGATTGACGAGGCCGGCGATGAGCCGGCCCCGTTCCCGGCGTGAGAGCCGATCGAGCTGTTGCCTGATGTCTTCGCCGGACAAGCGGCCCTACACCTCGTGCACCTGGCGAATCTCGATCTTGCTGTTGTGCTTGAGGTGCGGGTGAGTCCGGCTGATGGCCACGGCGGCATCGTAATCCGCCGCTTCAATGATCATCAGGCCGCCAAGAATCTCGCTGACCTCGGTGAACGGGCTGTCGTGCACCTCCACTTTCTCGCCGTTGCTGGTGACGACCCTGCCCGTGTCCTCGGTCAGCTTGTGGCCGCCGGCATAGACGCCGTCCGCCGTCGCCTGCTCGACCCAGGCCACGTAATCCTTGATCACGGCCATGTAGTCATCCTCTGAAAGTCCCTTGTAGCGGTCGGGCGCGTGGGGCAGCATGAGTGCAAATTTCGCCATCGGTTTGTCCTCCTGTTTGACGGTATCCGGGTGGCCGAAGCCACTGTCATACCAACGACGATCCAGCGCCCGCGATATTGACACCCTGGGACAAATTTAGCGCAGGAAATGTCGCGCCGCCGGCGGCAATCGGCCATCGCGGGGGCTTTTCTCGGAAAAACCTGCCGCTACACGGCGCGGGTTTGCGATAGTGCGCTAGACTTTCTATCTGCTGAGAGGAGTGAGCGTATGGTGAGTATCGAATTTCTGATGACATCCCTGGTGGTGGTGTTGATACCGGGCACGGGTGTGCTCTACACGGTGGCGATAGCCCTGTTCATGGGCCGCCGGGCCAGTGCCGCTGCGGCCTTTGGGTGCACGCTCGGCATAGTGCCTTCCCTGCTCGCCAGCATACTGGGTCTGGCCATCGTCATTCACACCAGCGCCCTGGCGTTTCAGATCGTAAAGTATGCGGGTGTGGCCTACCTGCTCTACCTGGCCTGGTCGATGCTGCAGTCCTCCGGTCCACTGGCGCTGGCAGACACCGATAACCCTCAGAGCAGGCAGAGCCTGGTGTCGGTGGCGTTCAAGGGATTCCTCATCAATATCCTGAACCCGAAGCTCACGGTGTTCTTCCTGGCCTTCCTGCCCCAGTTCATTCCCGCCCACGTGGAACAGGCCACCGAGGCCATGCTCACGCTGGGCCTGGTGTTCATGGTGATGACCCTGGCGGTGTTCCTGGTCTATGGCCTGTTGGCGACGCGGGTGCGGCAGTACGTGATTCACTCGGAGACCGTCAGCGTGATGCTACAGCGCGTGTTTGCGGGGAGCTTTGCCGTGCTGGGCCTCAAGCTGGCGCTGACCAGCCGCGAATAACGGCGCCGCAACGCCGGGCGTCGCTAGTTCAGCAGTACATCGGAACAGATACTTCTCACATCGTGGGCCTGCCCGCCCTGCTCCAGGGTCAGGTACAGGGTGATCAGGTAGAAGCCCACGAAGATGAAGTCGCTGTGCAGCTTGTAGTCGTGCTGGATGAAAAAGGCGAACAACTCGTCGAAGGAGGCCTTGAAGGCATCGACTGAAAAGGTTTGGGCACGTTGATCGATGCCGAAGTGACGGTTCAGCAGTCCCTTCAGTTCTGCCTCGGCTTTCCTGTTCATGCCCGCCTTTAGCATGCCCATCTGCTTCAGTGCTGCATCGAAGGCTTTTTCATCATCGCTGTAAAAAGACCGGTACAGGGCTACCATGCCGTTGCGGAACTCTGGCCGCAGCCGAATCCAGAGCCCGTTGGGGGCGAAGTGCAGGGTGTCTTCATCGAGGCCGAAGTGGATGCTGCGCAGGTCGATGAACACTCCATCCTCGCTCAACCACTGGGCAAAATAGAGCCTGAGGATGGCATCGCCGGCTATCCTGAACTGCGTGTCATCAGACAGGCTGTTGAAGCGCTCCAGACCACGCAGCGTCGAGGCGCATTCGATATCCGGAACGGCTTGCGCCAGGCTCTCGCGCAGCTTCCGCACGCCGCGACCCGTCACGTAACGGGTACTGACTTCCCGCATCGCGCCCAGCAGTGGCGTCCACTCAATGGCGTCCCAGCCGCTGGTGGGCACGAAGCGCATCAGTTGGCGAAGGTCCTGGGGAACGAAAGCAGGGAGTTTCATTGAGGCAATACCACCACATCAGCCACGGGGTTTACATGATGCGGTGGCTGGGGTGGGTGCGTAAAGCCCACGCACCTGCCATATGTGGAAATTGTCTACTTGTTGAAGGTACGCTTGCGCCGTGTCAGGCAAGCGGTCCGTAGAAATCCTGCAACCAGGCCTGCCACTGGCCCCTGGTCTGCGCCTCTATGCCCCGGCCGAGGCTGAACTCCATGACCGCGCGTTCTCCGTCCATGGCGCGTGGCATCGGCATCAGGAACACGCCGTGTTGCTCGCTCCAGTCTATGGCCCGTTCAACCAGGGTGTTGGGGTCTGCCTCCAGCTTGAGGTGAAACAGGTTGGTGGGCGGCGCCGCCGGCGTGGTGGCAAGGCCCAGGTTGGCAAACACGGCTGCCAGCCAGCCGGCGGCTTCTACAGCGGCGGGGATCGCTGCCAGGTTCCGCTCCATACCGGCACGGGCAGCGAGCACGTAGGGGAACAGGCTGTAGAGGCTGCCACCGGCGCGAGCGATCCAGGTTTTTGCCTCGGCGATAAAGTCCTCCGGGCCCGCCAGCACCGAGCCTGCGATGCCGCCAATGTCCTTGTAGAAACTCACGTAAACCGAATCGAACAGGGCCGAGATTTCCGCCATGCTCCTGCCGTAGTGGGGGGTGCACTGCCAGAGCCGGGCGCCGTCCATGTGCAGCTTGACGCCCTGCGCCCTTGCCCACTGGCTCTGGGCCTGGAGGGTTTCCCAGTCGGGAAGCTGGCCGCCGATCTCGCGCATGGGCAGTTCCAGCAGGGCGGCTGACAAGTCGCCGGCGCGCTTCAGGTCGTCCAGGCCCACGGTCTCTCCTGGCTTCCCCAACAGCGTTGTGTCGAGCCCGTAGAGAATCTCGCTGGCATTGTGCTCATGCAGTTTCAGGTGGCTGGTGGTGTGGAAGCCGACCCGGCGACTGTTGGCCCGGTCGGCCCAGATTCGCAGGGCGATGTTCTGGGCCATGGTGCCGCTAACCAGGAACACGGCGGCGGGCTTGCCCAGCAGGTCGGCGATATCGCGCTGGAACGACTCGATCAACTCCCCTTCACCGTACATGTCCTGGGCGTCGTAGCGCTGTGCCCAGCGGCTGATGTCGTCCAGTTGCCCGGCCATGCCGAGTTTGGGGTGGCCGGTGAGGCGGTAGTCGCAGGCGTCCACCACCTCCCGGTACTGCTTCCTGAGGGCTTCATTAATCATGCCGCGATGATACTCGAAGTCGATACCGGGGCGCGGGTCGGTTCCCGGAGCCGGGCTCCGAAACGCCGGTTCAGCGGGCGCAGCGCCTCCAGCACGGCCGACTCCCCGGCCTGGCCGGGCTGGGACGGCCCGAATTCCAGGCCGACAATGCCGGTAAATCCCTTCTCGGCCAGGCGTTGGAAAACCACCGGGAAGTTGATCTCGCCGGCACCGGGCTCGACCCGACCCGGATTGTCCGCCACCTGGATATAGGCGATCTCGTCCCAGGCCAGTTCCAGGTTGGCCAGCAGGTCGCCGCCGTGAATCTGCTGGTGCCACAGGTCATAGAGCACCTTCACTGACGGCATGTCCACGGCCTTGCTGATGAGGTAGGCGTGGCCCAATTCGGTCATAAAGGTGCCGGGCCAGCCTTTGTGATTGATGGGTTCCAGCGCCAGCACCAGGCCCTCCTTGGACGCGGCTTCACCTGCCCATTTGAGGTTTTCGATCATGTTGGCGGTCTGGTAGTCGCGCGGTAGGTGAGGGTGGGCGGTGCCGGACAAGGTGGTGACATGGGTCGCGCCCACCCGGCGGGCCGCCCTCGCCGTGGTATGGACCTCGCTGACCAGTCGCCGTCGCTCGGCCTCATCGGGCAACACAAAGCTCGGTCGGCTGTACACCATGGTGTTGACGATCACTCCCATATCCAGACCGCGCTGCGCCAGGGCGCGGCCCATGGCGGCCTGCTCGGCCTCGGGCCGCAGGCTGAGGAAGTTGTCCTCGACGGCGGTGAACCCCTGATCGGCGATAAAGTGAATCTGGTCCACCGGGTTGTTGCCGGCGAGATGCCGGAACAAGCCGTCATCAGGGGACGTCAGGCTGAGGTGTGGTGCGAAACGGAGTCTTGCTTGGGTGCTCATCAGATCTGTCCTCCCTGGGTGGATCGGGTTTGGCGGGAGCCGCTGAGAGCCTGCAGCCACTGGCTGACGAAGGGCATCAGGACGTAGAGCATGATGGGCACCATCGTCAGGCTGATGACCAGGGTCCGGGCGGGCAGCGGCCAGTGGCCCAGCAGCGGCTCACTGGCCAGCGACAGCACGGTGATGGTGGGGTAAACAGCCAGCCAGGTCGCGAAGGCCTGCATAATGCCGGCGCGGCGAGCGGTTGCTTTTGCGCTACACATGGCTCCAGGCCTCCATGTTCTCTTCCAGATGGGTGATCGAGGTGGTGCCGGGTATCACGATCACATTGGGTGAGCGCTTGAGCAGCCAGGCAAGAGATTCCTGCGCCGGCAGGGTTGCTCCCTGCCGCAGGGGATGGGCGCCGAGCGGGCCGTAGGGAATGAAGGCAATGCCGCGTGCGTTGGTGTAGTCCACCAAATCGCCATCGCCTGCCTCGGCCTGGTTGAAGCGATTCTGTACCGAGGCGATGGGTGCCACGTCCAGGGCGCGGTCGAGTTGCTCCCGGTCGACGTTGGACAGGCCGATAAGGCGCAGCTTGCCGGCCTGGCGGGCCATCTCGATCGCGCCGACCGATTCCTCGATCGGCACTTCCGGGTCGACCCTGTGAAGCTGGAACAGGGGCAGTTGCTCCAGTTTCAGGTTTTCGAGTGCGGCATCTATCTGGGCTTCCAGCGCCTGCGGCCGGCCATCAACTACGATCTGGTCCGGGGCTCGCTTGTCCACACCGCCCTTGGTGGCGACCAGAACTTGGTCGGCATAGGGGTGCAATGCCTCTGCAATCAAGCGGTCCGCCCACTCCGGTCCGTAGGCCCGGGCGGAGTCGAAGAACTGAACGCCCAGCTCCACGGCGCGTTGCAGGAGTGCCTTGCCTTCCTCCCACCTGGGGTAGGGCCCGAAGTTGCCCGGCTGACCGGTCAGGCGCATGGCGCCGTAGCCGAGCCGGTTGACGATCAGCTCGCCGCCGAGTGCGTAAGTTTTGTTGCTCGCTGTGTGTTGCATGCTGATTTCCTCGTGGTTTGGTGTTGCGTTGGAGCTACTTTCAGGGAAATCGGCATATTGCTGTAGACGGATAGCCGCTATATCAGATATACGTATTACGTATGAGCAAAGCATTTGATCGCATTGGCCTGCTGCAGACCTTCGTGCGGATCGCGGAGGCGGGGAGTATCAGCGCGGCGGGCCGCGACCTGGGTATCTCTCAACCGGCGGCCAGCCGCCAGCTTGCGGAGCTGGAAAACCGCCTCAGCACTCAACTGTTCAGGCGCAGCACGCACTCCCTCGCGCTTACCGACGCGGGTGCTGAGCTGCTGGTGGAGGCGCGTCAGCTTATCGAGGGTTGGGAGCTTATGGCCGAGCGTCATAGGCGCAGCGACGCCGAACTGCGGGGTGGCCTCAAGGTGGTCGCGCCAGTAGCCCTGGGTCAGCAACACCTGGCCCGTATTGCCTTTGAGTTCCAGCATACCCACCCGGGTGTCGATATCACCTGGTTGCTTGAAGACGAGCTGGTGCGCTTTTCCGAGGTTGGCTGTGACTGCTGGGTGAAGGTGGGCCCGGTGCCAGATGAGCGGCTCGTCGTGCGGAAGCTCGGTGCGGTATCTCGGCTGTTGGTGGCATCCGGCGCTTTTGTTGCCGAGTATGGTCAACCGGGTTCCCCGCAAAAAGCCGCACTCTTGCCGCTGGTGGCGCTGGCCCCCTATGAGGGTGGGCGTATCCCGCTGGCGCGCGGGGGCACACGGCGCGATATCGAGCCCCCGGTGCGGATGCAGACCAACAATATCTTTGCGCTGAAGCAGGCCGTCTCCCAGGGGCTGGGCATGGCGGTGCTGCCGGCCTGGTTCGTGGCGGGAGAACTCGCCGACGGAGCGCTGGTTGACCTGTTGCCGGATTGGCGCGCGCCGAGCCTGGATATCAACCTGGCCTATGCCGCGGGCCGCTACCAATCGCAGCGGTTGCGTCGTTTTGTCGAGTGGCTGCAGGCCGAGGTACCATCTATCGAAGGGGTCGACGCCTGAGGTCTGCGGCGTGAGCATGGGGACAGGATGAACGTCAGCGAAACAGACCAGGCCAACACGCAGCAGCTCGATTTCGAGCGTATTCGCACCCTCTACGCCAATATGAAGTACGGCTTTCTGGGTGTCGCGTCGGCGTCCCTCATGCTCTACGTCACCATTGTGCATTTCTCCTCAACGCTCACCGCCAACCTGTGGCTGGCGGCCGTCGTCGCATCCAACCTGCCGCGGGCGCTGATGACCTGGCAGTTTGGGCGCCGATTGCGGGCCGGGGATGTCACGCCGGCAACCATCAAGCCCTGGGAATACTGGATTACCTTCTGGAGTATCCCCGCCTACCTGGCCACGGTGTCCCCCATCTTCCTGCCCTACGGTGACCACGCCGAGGACGCGGTGCTGGTGTGTGCCCTGGTGTTCATGAATATGGTGGCCGGCGCGGTGATCATGTTGAGCACCTCCCTGCGGGTCATCGTGATTTTCCTGACGGTCGTGACGTTGGCGATATTCCTGCGCTTCCTGTTACTGCCGGATATGATTTTCACGGCCTTGGCGATCATCTTCCTGTTGGGTTACCTGCAGGTGGTGCGCCTGATTCGCGACCAGCACCGGATGATCACCGAGAACATCGCGCTGAAAATCGAGAACTCCCTGTCAGCCCTGATCGACCCGCTGACCCAGCTTGCCAATCGCCGGCAGTTGGGGGTGGTGGTGGACAAGCTGTTGCCCACTGCTGAGCGCACCGGCGACCCTTTCTGCGTGGTCATGCTGGACCTGGACTACTTCAAGCAATACAACGATACCCGGGGCCACAGTGCCGGGGATGAGCAACTGGTGGCTGTTGCCGCGGTACTGCGGGAGCACTCGCGCAAGGAAGACCTGGTGGTGCGCTACGGCGGCGAGGAATTCATGCTGGTCCTGCCCCGCACCGGGCTGGGCCAGGCCAGGGCTATTGCCGAGCGCATCCGCGCCGCGATCAAGGCAGAGACCGAACTCACGGTCAGCGTGGGTCTCGCGGAGTATGCGAACCCCCAGCAATTTGAAGAGCTGGTGCAGCGCGCTGACCAGGCGCTGTACGCTGCAAAAAGCCAGGGCCGGGACCAGGTGGTCCTGGCCACCGCGGAGATAAGCTGATATGGCAACCATCAATCAATCTGTGGTGCTCGCGCGCCGCCCGGACGGCAACCCGGTAGACACTGACTTCGCGGTAAAGGAGGCCGAGCTGGCCCCCCTCGCCGAGGGGGAGTTCCTGTGCCGCAATCACTTCGTTTCGCTGGATGCCGGTTTCCGGAAATGGATGAACGAAGGCGCCGGCGACGAGGTGCTGCCGGCCATGGAACTCGGTGAGCCGGTGATGGGCCTGGTACTGTCCGAGGTGGTGGAGAGTCGCAACACCGACTATGAGCCTGGCACCTGGCTGATGGCGCGCTTCGCCTGGCAGGAATACTCCGTGAGTGACGGCAGTGATTTCATTGCCCGCCTGCCGGGTGAACTGGAGTTTCCACCCAGCGCCTACATGGGGGTGCTGGGGGATACCGGCATGTCCGCTTACTTTGGCATGACCGAACTGGGCCAGCCCGGGCCGGGCGAGACCGTGTTGATCAGTGGTGCCGGCGGCGGCGTGGGCTCTATTGCGGGGCAGATATCGAAGATGCGTGGCGCGCGCACGGTGGGTATTGTTGGCAGCGCAGACAAGGGCCGCTGGATTGTCGACACGCTGGGTTACGACGCGGCAGTTCTGCGCGGCGACAACTTGCTGGCGGAGATCGCCGAGGCCTGCCCCGACGGCGTTGACCTGTACTTTGACAATGTCGGCGGCCCGCTACTGGAAACGGCGATCGATGTGATGAACCACCGTGGCCGCCTGGTGTTATGTGGTGCGGTATCCGGCTACGGTGACGAAGAACCTGCACCGGGGCCGCGCAATATGTTCGAGGTGGTGACCAAAGAGTTGTCGATACAGGGCTTCATGACCCATTTCCGCCACGAGCGCTACGATGAGGCCCGCGAACAGCTCGCCGCCTGGATGCGTGAAGGCAAACTGGTGTCACCCGAGCATCGCCTGCAGGGCATTGACCAGGTGGCGAAGGCCTACGCCGACCTGTTCGCCGGCCGCAACTACGGAAAGACGGTAGTCGAGCTCTAGAGGCGGTTTAACGCATGGAGTCGACTACCGGGGGGATTACAGGGCGACGATGTTGCTCGCCTGAGGGCCCTTGGCGCCGTCCGTGACGACAAACTCCACTTTCTGGCCATCGGTCAGGGTCTTGAAGCCGCTGCCGACAATGTTGCTGAAATGAGCAAACACATCCGGGCCGTTTTCCTGCTCGATAAAGCCGAAGCCCTTGCTCTCGTTAAACCACTTAACCGTTCCGGTTACTGTCTCTGACATGATTGAGTCCTTGTAAACTTGGAAAAAACTAGCGCGCACGGCCAGCGCCGCGTGCGATCGCGTAGTGAGTAGGACCAAAATTCAGACACTGCGAAACGTGATGGAGCTGCGAACTGCGGGAATAATCAAGGTGCTGCAAACTACTGCAGGCAAGTGTAGACCATCACCCGGCATATTGACCGAAATATTTTGATTAATTTGCCGCTACCTGCTGCTCCGCAAACCGGGTGACGAAGGGGTAGTCGGGCTTGCCATTGGGTGCCCGCTGCAGATCGTCAATGGCAAATACCAGCTTCGGCACCTTGTAGTCAGCGAGGTGCTCGCGACAGTGGGCCTGGATGCCGGCCACATCGAGATTGGCGTCCGTCAGCGCCGGGCCCTCCACCACGGCCACTACTTGCTTGCCAAAGCGTTCGTGGGGAAGCCCGACCACCAGTGCATCGCTAATGGTGGGGTGCTGCACCAGCACGGTCTCCACTTCCACCGTGTAGACCTTCTCGCCGCCGGTGTTGATAACGGTGGAGTCCCGCCCGAGCAGCACAATCATGCCGTCGTCCCGCACGGTGCAGCGGTCGCCGGTTTTCACGAAACGCTCGCCATCGATTTCCAGGAAAGTCTCAGCGGATTTTTCCGGTTCCTTGTAGTAGCCGATGGGAGAAAAGCCGCCGGAGTAGATCATGCCAATGGTGTCGCTGCCCGGCACCACGTCCCCGAGGTCTTCGTCCAGCACCCGGGTGGTCGGCAGGGGGCTGAAGACGCCCGCCTCGGGGGTGGAGATGCCATAACCGATGGCCTCTGAGGAGCCCAGGGTGTCCAGCATGAACAGGTCCGGCTTGTGCTTCAGAAACACGCTCTTGCTGGCATCACTCATGGCGGCGCCGGAGCTCACCAGCATCAGCAGACTGCTGATGGTGTCCTCGTCCGCGCGCCGCTCCAGGGCCTCGGTCAGGGGCATGGCGAAGGCGTCGCCCACCAGCACCAGGCAGCCAACACCGTGGCGCTTGATGGCGTCGAGAGTGGTGTCGGCGTCAAAGCGTTTGCCGGGCAGCGTCACCACGGAGTTGCCCTGGCCCATCATCATCAGCGCGGTGATGAAGGCGGCGCCGTGCATCAGCGGGCTGAGGCTCAGGAAAGGCATGCCGCCGGGCAGGCGGTTCACGTTGGCGACGTGCTCCTCCATGGTGGCCGGGTGTTCCTCAATACCCAGCAGCATTTTCAGGGCGTTGCCGGTGGCGGTCTGGGTCTTGCGGAACATGTCCTCGTGGCGCCACTGGGTGCCCTTGGGCAGGCCGGTGGTGCCGCCGGTGGCGATCAGGATGAGGTCGTCGCTGGAAGTGCGGCGCTCAAAGCTGGCGGGTGTACGGTTCTGCAGGTCTGACAGCGCCACGGCAAAATCGTTGCTGGCGGCGCCGGCGCCGAACACCGCGTCGCCGTTCACCTCAATGAAGGCAAAGGTCTCGGTGAGCTGCGGCTTGATGGCGGCGACGATATCGGCGAACTCGCTGTCGTACACCAGCACCCGGATATCGAGGCCGTTGCAGAGGTCGGTCAGCTCCTCGCCGGTGTAGCGGAAGTTCACGTTCACGTGGCTGTGCCCGGCCAGCGCTGCGCCCACAAAGGTCTCCATGTAGGCATTGGAATTGCGCAGGTAGTGGCCCACATGGCTGCCGGCCGGAAGGTCCAGCTCCATGAGGTGGTCGGCAATGCCCTCGGCCCGCCCCGCCAGCTCACGGAAGCTGATGCTGTTGTCAGCGTGAATGAGTGCCGGCCTGTCGCCCCACTCACTCTGTGCCAGTTGGTAAATAGCCTCGGCGAAATTCCAGCAGCTCATGGGGTCCTCTCTAGGGGATTGGCGGTCAGTTGTTGAATTGGAAGTGCAGCGCGTACTCGTTGTCGTCCACCGGGCTGACCGCGATGCGGCGGCCGGCAGGTTCCTCCGCCAGCATGGCTTTTGCGGTGTCCTGATCGTCCGGACGGGTGTGGGCGACAAAACGCGCGCCGGTGTCGGTTTCCGCCAGTACAATGCCCTGCACCGGTTCGCCCTTCATGTAATTGACGGTACTGGCGACAACGGTGCCGTGGTCGGGTTTGAGATCACACTCCAGGGCGGGAATGCTGTCCTGGCTAACCAGTGTGTCCGCCACCGTCCAGTCGATGATGCTGGGCTGGCAGGAGAAGATGCCGCTGGCGTGCTTGGAGAGCATGCCGCCGTTGGCGTGCACGAAGGCGTACTGCAGCGGGTCGCTGCGCACCTGGCTCCACATCTCCGCCAGCGCGTGCATGCTGTAGTTGTTGCCGGGGCCACCAAAAAAGGCGAGTCCGCCAGTCAAAGTCAACGGGGTGGAGCCGTCCAGCGGCAGGCCCAGTTCCTCGGCGATGGCGCTGACTGCCACCGGAAAACAGCTATAGATGTCGATCAGGGCGATGTCCTTGACCGTGGTCTCCGCCATATCGAAGGCCCGCTGCACCACATCGTGGGCCATGGCCGACACGCTGGGGTCCTGGCGCACGGTCATGTCGTGCTCAACGCCCTTGGCCGCGCCATGCATATACACCCAATTGGACTCCGGGATGCCGAGCTGCTTGGCCTTGCCAACGGTGGTGAGTAACAGGGCCGCCCCCTGGTTGACGCTGTCCTGCGCCACCATGCGCTTGGTGTAGAGGTGGGTCAGCGGCTCGGCCGCCATCATGTCGTCAGCGCTCATCGGGTTCGGGAACTGCGCGTTGGGGTTCTCGCAGGCCACCCGGTTGAAAGCCTCCAGCATCTCGCACTCGCGGGCCGCATAGGTTTCCGGGTCAAAGCCCTGGCGCAGCCGGCGGGTGTCTTCCATGATCGAGTAGTAGAACATCGGTGCGATCAGGCCGTTGTTGCGCTCCTGCTGGCTGACTACCCAGAGACCGAAGCCCCGGTCCTCGAGCTCTTCCTCGTGCTCTTCGTTCCAGTCCACCTCCAGCCCGTTGCGCTCGGCATTGCGCTGGTTCTTGATGGCCTCGGCGCCGCACAGCAGTACACACTCGCGTTCGCCGGCCTGCAGGTCGGAGAAGAACTCCATCAGCAGGTTCTGGGGCTGGTCGCCGCCGGTTTCCGAATAGATGCGGTGTGTGGGCCTGGCGCCGATACGCGAGGCGATCGACTGGGGTGGGTTGTTGCTGCGCCCGAGCTTGCCGGCCCAGAGGGGGGCGGAGTCGGAGAAGATCTTGACCATGGCAATGGTGTCGATGGCGTCCGCCACGCCATTGCCGTCGCTGGCCTCGATGGCGGCGCCGGCGGCACGTCCTGCCAGGTCCATGGGGGATGAGTCAGAGTACTCGCGCTCGACGCATTGCCCTGCGCCGACAATGATCGGGGTAAGCTCGTTGTTGTAAGTCATGACTTTGTCTTGGGCTTGTCTTAAAACAGCTCTGAAATGTCTCGGAGGGTGTCCTTGTTGGTGGTGGCCACCAGCATGGTGGTGACCTTGGAATCACGCCAGGCGGCCAGGCGCTCCCTGATACGGTCTTTCGGGCCCACCAGCGACATATTGTCAGCGAGCTCGTCCGGCAGCACCTGGGCGGCTTCATCGCGCTTGCCCTCCATGAATAGCTGCTGGATCTTCTCCGCCTCGGCCTCATAGCCCATGCGGATAAACAGCTCCTTGTGGAAGTTGGTGCTTTTGGCGCCCATGCCACCGATGTAAAAGCTCATGAAGTACTTCATCTGCAGCAGCGCGGCGGGGATGTCGTCGGTGATGTTCACCGTGACCATCTGTGCGATCTCGAAGTCATCGCGCATGCCGGTGAGGTTCTCCGCGTACATGCCCTCGTCGTAGGGGTTGTAGAACAGGGGCAGCCAGCCATCGGCAATTTCCACGGTCTGGGCAATGTTCTTGGGGCCCTCGGCGCCGATGTAAATCGGAATGCTGTTGCGCACCGGGTGTACGATGGGCTTGAGCGGCTTGCCCAGGCCCATGCCATCGTCACCCGGGTAGGGCAGCGGGTAGTGGGGGCCGTCGTTGGTGACCGGCGCTTCACGGGCGAATACCTGGCGGATGATGTCCACGTACTCGCGGGTGCGCGCCAGCGGCTTGGGGAAAGGCCGGCCGTACCAGCCTTCCACCACCTGCGGGCCCGATACCCCCAGGCCGAGCATGAAGCGGCCGTTGGACAGGTAGTCGAGGCTCAGGGCGTGCATGGCGCAGGAGGTGGGGGTGCGGCCGCTGAGTTGCACGACCGCGGTACCCAGCTTGATCTTTTCCGTGTGGGCGCCGATCCAGCACAGGGGGGTGAAGGCGTCGTTGCCGTAGGTCTCCGCCGACCAGACGGAATCGAAACCCAGCTTCTCGGCTTCGACCGCCATTTCCACGAAGTTCGGTTGGGGGCCCGCGCCCCAGTAGCCCTGGGCCAGGCCCAGTTTCAAATCACCCACCTGTTTGCTCCTCTTTCGTTTCTACATGAGCGCCTACATGACACGGCCGCCCGCAGGCGGCCGCCGGAAGCTGACCCGAGGGGTCAGATCTTGGTTTGCATCTTGATGGTCTTCTCGGTGTTCTTGCCGTAGGGCGGGCGCATGCCACCCAGACCCGCCACGTCCAGCTTGCTCTGCTTGTAGATGGACTTGGCGTGGCTGAAGGTCTTGAAGCCCTCAAAGCCGTGATAGGCGCCCATGCCCGCGGGGCCCACGCCGCCGAAGGGCAGGTCTTCCTGCATAATGTGCATGATCACATCATTGAGGCAGACGCCACCGGAAGTGGTGCGGTCCAGCACGGCGCGCTCTTCGCCGGCGTCCTCGCCGAAGTAGTACAGCGCCAGCGGGCGCGGCTTGGCATTGACGTAGTCGATGGTCTCACCGAAATCTTTGTAGGTCCGGATTGGCAGCAGCGGGCCAAAAATTTCCTCTTCCAGCACCCGCATGTCCTCGGTGGGATTCTTGATGATGGTGGGAGGAATCTTGTGGGTGCCCTGCTGGTTGGCAAAGTCCTCATTGGCCGGGTTGCAGGCGATGACCTCCGCACCCTTGGCCTTCGCGTCCTCAATGTTCTCAGTGAGGCGCTGGAAGTGGCGGTCGTTGACCACCGAGGTGTACTGCTCATTGGCCAGCAGGGTGGGGTACATTTCCGCCACGATGGCCTGCACTTCGGCTACCACCTCGTCCAGCTTCTCCTCCGGCACCATCAGGTAGTCCGGTGCCAGGCAGATCTGGCCGGCGTTCATGGTCTTGCCGAGCATGACGCGGTTGACCGCCTTCTTGATGTCGGCGCTGCGGGAAATCAGCACCGGGCTCTTGCCGCCCAGTTCCAGGGTGACCGGCACCAGGTTTTTAGCCGCTGCGGCCATGATGTGGCGGGCGATGCTGGTGGCGCCGGTAAACAGCATATGGTCGAAGGGCAGGCCGGAGAAGGCGGCGCCGACTTCCGGGCCGCCGGTAAAGATAGCCACTTCTTTCTCATCCCAGGCTTCGCGCACCACCTCGGCCATGACCTCGGAGGTGTGCGGGGTGAACTCGGAGGGCTTGATCATGGCGCGGTTGCCCGCCGCCAGGATGTCGGCCATGGGGCCGAAGGTCAGGTTGACCGGGAAGTTCCAGGGGCTGATTACGCCGACCACACCCAGGGGCTGGTACTCGATGCGCGAGCGCCCGCCCAGCAGGCCCATGGGGAAGGTGGACTTGCGCTTTTCCGGTTTCATCCACTTGCGCACCTGCTTCATGGCGCTCTTGAAGGGCTGGATGCTGGCGGCCACGTCGGTGAGCATGGACAGCTCCTTGGGACGGCAGCTGAAATCGGTATTCAGCGCTTCGACGAAGCGGTCCTGGTGCTTGGACACCGCTTCCATGCCGCGGCGCATGCGGTCGATGCGGGTTTCGGCGCTGACAAAGCCCTCGGCGATGTAGTCGTCACGCTGCGCCTGCAGCGTCTTCATCATGGCTTCGGTGATTGGATCGTTATCGACGTTGAGTTCCTGGGGCGCGTTCATAGTGACCTCGCAGTATTGTTATGGGTCGGCCTGTCCTGAAACGCTCAGACCGGCAGTCAGAGGGAACCCTCGATTATAGCGACGGTATAGCCGCTGTTAACCGCTTAGCTTAGTCGAATACGGCCACTAAATAAAACCGGATGACCTGCTTTTTATGCAAAGCAGTACCGGGAACCCCAGTTATAACCGGAAGTCGAATTGTTGTCAGAGCGACATGTTGGTAGCGAATAATACCGTGACTGCGATTCGCTCACCCCGATCAAGGGGGGTTGTGCCGCCCGGCGCTGCTGGCCTAGCGGTCCCCATTCAGGAGAGGTGTAATGAAAAGGACTCGTTTTAACGCGCTGCTGGCGGCCGCCGGCTTTCTCATTGTCACGAACGCCCAGGCCGATGCGCTGGGCGGGCGTATAGGTATCAACCTGTGGCAGCAGAACTTTGAAGGGGATGTGCGCTCCGGTGGCGGCCGCATCGACCTTGAGGACGATCTCAATTACAACAGGGACACCCGACAGGGCTACTACCTCCAGTTTGAACACCCGGTGCCCCTGTTGCCCAATATCAAGCTGGAGCACCAACACCTCCGTGACTCAGGTTTCGGATTCGTCGATGGCATCGAGTTTGACGGGGTGGAATATACCGGTGACGTGCAGTCGAGCCTCGACCTGACCCATACCGATTTCACTTTCTACTACGAGGTTCTCGATAACTGGGTCAACCTGGACCTTGGGGTCACCGGCCGCAGGTTTGATGATCGCTCCATGACTATCAACAATTTCGATCCGGCCGCCAGTGGCGCCATCGACATCGACTACGTGCTCCCCATGCTATACGGCCACGCCCGCTTTGACCTGCCCTTTTCGGGCCTTTCGGTGGGTATTGAAGGCAATTACACGAGCTACGATGACGACACCCTGTACGATACCAAGCTGAACTTTGGCTACACCTTCGACTTCGGGTTGGGTATTGAGGCCGGCTACCGGGTGATGGACTTCGAGTTCGAAGACGGCAGGGAATCTGTCGACGTTACCATCGACGGCGTCTACGGCGGGCTGTTCTGGGACTTCTAGCGGACGTACTGTAGAACGGCCCCGGCGCTATTCGATAGCGCCGCTGGCCATCCGCTGCTCGTGGATCTGCTCGAGCTTATAGAGGGCCTGCTGCAGTTCGAAGAAGCCGTGCCAGTGGGCGTAGTCGGCGGCGCCCTTCATGGCCCCCTGGCGGGCGCGGCGGCCCTCGTGGTGCCAGAGGTGATAAAACACGATTTGGAACTCGTCGGTCCAGGGGTTTTCCTTTAACAGGCCCTTGCCGCGCAACTCTTCCAGCATGGCCTTGGCGGGCCGGTAGTAGGCCTCGTTGTAGAGGTTCACCGCCTTGTCGCCCTGGGCAAAGTAGTTGTTGGTGTGCAGGGAGCTGTGGCAGTTGTTGCAGACTTGCTTCATTTTCTTGCGGCCCGCCGGCCCATCACCCAACAGCGGGCTCAGCACATCGTCGCTGCCACGCACTTTCGATTCCGGCGCCCACAGGTTCCAGTACAGGCGCTCGCTGATGTTGTGAGTCAGCGCCAGCTTGCCGATGCCGCTCATATGGCAGGTGGCGCAGGTGGGGCCGCGATAGTCACCGGGTTGCCAGTCCTCGGCGGGTTTATCCCAGTTCCAGCTTTCGCCGCTGGTGTTATACAGGTGGCCGTGCTTGGAATTGTTGAATATCTCGATGTTCGGATGATCCGGTCCCAGGTGACAGGAGGCGCAGGCGGCGGGTCGGCGCGCCTCGGCAACGCTGAATGTGTGGCGGCTGTGGCAGGCGGTACAGTTGCCGGTGGCGCCATCCGGGTAGATATTGCCCATGCCGTTGTTGGGCCAGGTTTCCTTGGTGGGCCGGCCATCGTCATCCAGCAGGATCTTCGTGCCGTGGCACTGCATGCAGCCGGTTTCCTTCGGCGCGTCCTGGAACTCCGGGTGGCTGCGCCCCTCGTGCACATTGGTCAGGGCGTGCAGGTTGTCCTTGGGGATGATCTGGTGATAGGCGCGGAAGTGGCCGGAGGCGTTAAACTGCTCGACGGCACCTTCGTGGCAGACCGCACAGGTGGCTGGCGAAACCAGCACGGACACAAACACATCGCTGCCTTTCAGGGTGGCGTGCTGGGTCGCCATCGGCGAATCCTTGTCGACCTGGTGGCAGTCGATGCAGGTGATGCCTGCCGCCGCATGTTTGCTCTGTTCCCAATCCGCCACTTGTCCCGGTGTTATCCGGCTGTGGCAGGCCACGCAGGCCTCCCCCGACAGCGCGGATGCCTGTGCTGCGATCAACAGCAGAATGCTGGCCCACCACCTCTTGCGCATAGCGTTTCCCCCGAAAGCTCCCTGCAACGTCGCTGTCACGCGGACTTCTTCAAGGGTAGTTGATTCTACGCAAGCTGAAAGGCCACGCCTTGGCAGCAGCCGGGCTATTATGCTTAAGTGTGCGGTTTTCCCGGGAGGGCACCCCCATGGCTGTCGATCTGAAAGGCCGTTCGTTCGTGAAGCTGCTGGACTTTGAGCCGGCGGAGATTCGCTATCTGCTCGACCTGTCCGAGGAGCTCAAGGCGGAGAAATATGCCGGCAAGGAACAGCCGCAGCTCACTGGCAAGAACATTGCGCTGATATTCGAGAAAACCTCCACCCGCACCCGCTGTGCCTTCGAGGTGGCGGCCTATGACCAGGGCGCCAATGTCACCCTGCTGGCGGGCGGCTCGCAGATGGGGCACAAGGAATCGGTGGCTGATACCGCGCGCGTGCTCGGCCGCCTGTATGACGGCATCCAGTTCCGCGGTGCTCGCCAGGCTGACGTGGAAACCCTCGAGGAGTATGCCGGTGTACCGGTGTGGAATGGCCTGACGGATGAATTCCACCCCACCCAGGTACTCGCTGACCTGCTGACCATGGAAGAACACGGTGGTGGCCGCAGTCTGGAGCAGCTCAAGTTTGCCTACCTGGGAGATGCCCGCAACAACATGGGCAATTCCCTGATGGTGGGTGCCGCGAAGATGGGCATGGACCTGCGCCTGGTGGGGCCGATGGAATTCTGGCCCGACGAGTCCCTGGTGGACGAGTGCCTGGCCATTGCCGGAGATACCGGTGCCGAGATCCAGTTTACGGAGGACGTGGATGAGGGTGTGGACGGGGTCGACTTTGTGCACACCGATGTCTGGGTTTCCATGGGCGAAGAGCCCTCGGCCTGGGCCGAGCGGGTGGAGATCATGAGGCCCTACCAGGTCAATCTCGACCTGATGGAGCGCACCGGAAACCCCTCGGTGAAATTCATGCACTGCCTGCCCGCGTTTCACAACAGCCAGACGGTGGTGGGCAGGCAGATCGCCGAGGAGTTCGGACTGGACGGGCTCGAGGTCAATGACGATGTGTTCGAGTCCGACTACAACATCGCCTGGGACCAGGCCGAAAACCGCATGCACACCATCAAGGCGGTAATGGTGGCGACCCTGGACTGACTCCCGGCACCGCCGGGTATACTGGTGGTGATGTCGTCCTATCTCGGTTCCATTATCGGATTGCTAATTTTGCTGGCGGTGCATTATCGCGCCGCCGGCATACTGGCACTGGACCGCACGCGTGGGCTGCTGTTATGCGTGATCTCGGGCGTCGCCATGGCCTACGTCTTCATCGACGTGCTGCCGCACCTGGCGCGTAAACAGCTCAGCCTGGATGCACTGCCGCTCGGTCCGGTGGCCAGCTATCTCACCCACCATGTCTACCTGATGGCGCTGCTTGGATTTAGCGTTTATTTGGGCATTCGGGCCTTCAGCACGGCTGAGGTCGAGCAGCTCCACTCGGGCCGCGCCTATGGCGCGGTGGTGGCGTCGATGTGCCTTTACGCTGCCTTCATCGGCTACATGCTGGCGGAGCAACCCATCTACCGGCCCGAGCCGGCGCTGTTGTTTGGCCTGGCCATGGGTGCGCATTTCCTGGGCCTGCACCATGAGTTGTTGCAGGACCACGAGCACGACTACGATCGGGTGGTGCGATATCTGCTGATCGGCAGTATGGCCCTGGGGTGGCTGGGTAGCCTGATCTACACCATCTCCATGCCCGTCTTCGCCCTGAGTTTTGCCTATATCGCCGGGGGCATTATTGCGGTCGGGGCGATCAGCGACCTGCCGCGAGTCAGCTCGATCCGCAGCTTCACGGCCTTTATCGCCGGAGCAGTGCTATACAGCGCGCTGTTGCTGCTGATCGAGAGTTTTCGCCTGCAGCCTTACTAGGCGGGGCGGCGGGCGCCGCCCCGCGCGCCTGGCTTCAGTCAGGAGCCGGTGGCGTCCTGCAGATTCTCCATCACCTGGTCGATGCTGAAACTGGCCGGCTTCTGGCGGGGCGGGAACTCCTTAAAGGTTCCCAGGAACTCGCCCACATACTGCTGGGCCGGTACCAGGAAGAAGGCTCTGTCGAGCACCCAGTCGTAGTAGGTATTGGAGGTTCGATAGGCCCGCTCATAGGGGTCGCGACGCAGGTTGAAGATCAGCGGCACCCGCAGCGGCGTCCAGGGCTCAATCCAGGCCCGCAGCGTGGTGTACTCCTTTTGCTCCATAAACATGAACTTCCAGTCCTGATAGCGCAGCGCGGTGAGCTCGCCGCCGTCGGAGAAGTAGAAAATTTCCTTGCGCGGTCCCTCCTCGACGTCACCGGTCAGGTGAGGCAGGAAGTTGTAACCATCAAGGTGCACCTTGTAGCGGCGCCCGATGGAGCGCACGCCGCCCTGCTTGAGGCGCTCCTTGATATCCGGCGCGCCGGCCGCGGCCAGGTAGGTGGGCAGCCAGTCCATGTGGTGCATGATTTCGTTGGAGATGGAGCCGGCCTCGATCTTGCCGGGCCAGCGCACCATGGACGGCACCCGCCAGCCGCCTTCCCAGTTGGTGTTCTTCTCGCCGAAGAAGGGAGTCTGGGCTGCATCCGGCCAGGTGTTCATATGCGGGCCGTTGTCGGTGGAGTAGTGCACGATGGTGTTGTCGGCAATGCCGAGGCGGTCCAGTGTCTCCAGCAGTTCGCCCACGTGCATATCGTGCTCGACCATGCCGTCGGCGTATTCATCCTGGCCGGAGATGCCGCGCAGTGATTCTTTGACGTGGGTGCGGAAGTGCATGCGGGTGCCGTTCCACCACACGTAGAAGGGCGTGCCGTCAGCGTGGGCCTTCTCAATGAACTTGATGGCCGCGGCCACGGTTTCGTCGTCCACGGTCTCCATGCGCTTTTTGGTCAGCGGGCCCGTGTCTTCAACGCGACCGTCGGCGAAGGAGTGAATGACGCCGCGGGGGCCGAAGCGCTGGCGGAATTCCGGGTTCTGTGGGTAGTCCACGTTCTCGGGCTCTTCCTCGGCATTGAGGTGATAGAGGTTGCCGAGGAACTCATCGAAACCGTGGTTGGTCGGCAGGTGCTCATCTTTGTCCCCGAGATGATTCTTGCCGAACTGGCCAGTGGCATACCCATAAGCCTTCAGCAGGCCGGCGATGGTAGGGTCCTCCTCCTGCAGGCCCAGGTCGGCGCCGGGCAGCCCTACCTTGGACAACCCGGTTCGATAGACACTCTGGCCGGTGATGTAGGAGGAGCGGCCAGCGGTGCAGGACTGCTCACCGTAGTAGTCGGTAAACATCATGCCTTCTCTGGCAATGCGGTCGATGTTGGGGGTCTGGTAGCCCACCAGGCCGAAGGTGTAGGCGCTGATGTTGCTCTGGCCGACGTCGTCGCCCCAGATCACCAGGATGTTGGGTTTGTCCTGGGCCTGGGCCGCCATGCCCAGCAGGGCCATACAGGCGAGCAGTGTATGCGTGAAGCTTTTCATGGTTTTCCCTCTTGTAGTGATGCGCCACCCGATCCCGGGGGAGTTGAATCCAGTGCTGCCGCTGAGATTGTTTTTATAGTGGAAAGCTTAGTTCCCGGCAGGTGAGACTGCATGAAAAATCCGTGACAGGGGCTTGCTTGTCCAGGGTCTGTTCACACGCTGAAGTAAGCGCCACCCAACGCCGCAGGCCCGGACTGTTCCGCCCGTGAAACATCAGCCCCCGGGCTGCTGTGTATAATGCCGCTTTGGCGGCGCCGCCCTGAGGGGTAGGGCGCGTCCGAGAATCATAAGAGAGCACTTCACGATGTATCCCTTTGCGTTTTTTCCGGCAGGCCGGCTGTTGGCGAGCCTGGCCCTGGCCCTGTTGGCAGCCTGCGACACGGATGTGTCGCCGCCCGCCGGCGGCGCCGTAGCGGCACGCGAGCCGGGTGCGCTGTTGACCGCTGAGGAAGCCAGGTATCGCCGCGGCGTGGTCTCCGAGCCCGCCTATCGGATGCTGGTGGACCTGGATCGCGGCCCAGATGTGTTTGGCGGCCGCGTCGACATCGACTTCAAATACGGCAAGGAAAGCCGACCGCTGACCGTAGATTTTCGCAATGGCACCGTACTGTCGGTCAGTCTCGACGGCCAGCCGATAGAGTTCTCTTACAACGGCCACTTCATCACCCTGCCCATGGGAATCATGGCCAATGGTGTGCACCGTCTCAGCATTGAGTACGAGCACCCGTACAGCCAGGATGGCGCCGGCCTTTACCGCTACCAGGACCCCGAGGACGGTCGCATTTACCTGTACACCGATTTCCAGCCCTACAGCGCCAACCGGCTGTTCCCGCATTTCGACCAGCCGGACCTCAAGGCCAGCTATACCCTGACCGTGCGCGCACCGGCCGGCTGGCAGGTGGTGAGCACCACACGCGAATCCGCCATCGAGAAGTCGGAGTCCCGGTGGACGTGGCAGTTTCTGGCGACGCTGCCGCTGAGCTCCTACATCTTCTCCCTGCACGCCGGTGAGTACGCGGTGTTTGAAGACGCTGACTTCCGCTACCCGATGCGCCTGTTCGTGCGCCAGTCCATGGCCCAGTACGCGGACCCGGAATTCTGGTTTGAAATCACTCGCCAGGGCTTCGACTACTTCGACGATTACTTTGGCCTGCCCTACCCCTTTGAGAAGTATGACCAGCTGATCGTGCCCGACTTCATCGCCGGCGCTATGGAGAACGTGGGTGCGGTCACCTTCAGTGAAAACAAGCTGTTCCGCGGCGAGGCGACCCGCCGCGAGCGCATGTATATCGCCAACGTCATCATGCATGAGATGGCACATATGTGGTTTGGGGATATCACCACCATGGCCTGGTGGAACGGCCTGTGGCTGAACGAGTCCTTCGCCACTTACATGGCAGAGCGTGCCCTGGCCGGTGCTACCGAGTTCAAGGAAACCTGGCATCAGTTCTTCATCGGCGACAAGCAGTGGGCTTACTCCGAGGATCAACTGGTCACCACTCACCCCATCGAGTTGCCGGTGCGCGATACCGAGGAAGCGACCACCTACTTTGACGGCATCACCTACGGTAAAGGCGCGTCGGTTTTAAAGCAGCTCGGCTTCCTGCTCGGTGACGACGTGTTCCGCCGCGCGGTGCGTGATTACATCGCCACCAACGCCTGGGGTAACACGGAGCTTGAGGACTTTATGGGCGCGATGGCGGACGCCGCTGACCGCAACCTGGATGACTGGACCCGCGACTGGCTGTACAACGCCGGGCTCAACACGGTGGAGGCCCGTTATGCATGCGAGGCGGGGGTGATCAGCACGCTGGTGCTGGAGCAGTCCACGCCGCCCGATTATCCCACCCTGCGTGAGCAACGCACGGTGCTGGCCCTGTTCACCCTGGACGGGGACCGCCTGGTGCTGCAGCGTGAACTGCCGCTGATATTCGACGGCGCACAGACCCCGGTACCGGAGGCCGAGGGCGCCCCCTGCCCGGACTTCGTGTATCCCAACTACGGCGATTACGCCTATATCAAGGTGGCCCTCGATGAGCGCTCGCTGGCCACGGTGGCCGAACACATCATGGGTCTGGACGATCCTCTGCAGCGCAATATGGCCTGGTACGACCTGCACCAGATGATGCGCGATGCCCGCCTGGACCTCACCG
Source organism: Halieaceae bacterium (assembly GCA_028280635.1). Classification (GTDB taxonomy): domain Bacteria; phylum Pseudomonadota; class Gammaproteobacteria; order Pseudomonadales; family Halieaceae; genus JANQIO01. The sequence continues at coordinate 41,984 of JANQLM010000002.1, forward strand.
CCTACCTGGATATCCTGGCGGCCAACATCACCCGCGAGACCGACCTCAATGTCACCGCTGACCTGCTCAGCAACCTGCGCAGTGGCTTCAGCTATCTCTACCAGGTCCCGACCGGCGCCGAGCTGCTGCCGGCCTATGCGGAGCGCTTCGAGGCGCTGCTCTGGCAAAAGGTGGTCAGTACCGAAGGCGATGCTCGCCAGCTCTGGCTGCAGGGCTACATCGAAGTCGCCAATAACGACACCGCCTGGCAGCGCCTGGAAGACCTGCTGCAGGGCAAGCTCAAGTTGGACAGTTTTAAGCTGGACCAGGATCAGCGCTGGCGGGTAGTGATGAAGCTCAGCGAACACCTGTGGCCGGGCCATGAGGCCCTGGCTGCTGCTGAACTGGCGCGGGACGGCAGCTCCCGGGGCAAGGAAAACGCCGTACGCGCTGAGGTACTGTCGGCCCGCGGTGAGGACAAGTACCACTGGATGACGGAGGCCATGGATGCCGGCGAGACCTACTCGCTGCGACGCAGTCGCACGATTGCCTCGGGGCTGTTTCCCTACTCCAGCCAGCGATCACTGGCAGCGCCCTTCGCGGTGGAAATGATTGCCCAACTGCCCACCCTGGACAGGGCCCACGACACCACCTACCACGACCGGGTGACCTACAGCCTGTTGCCGCGCCTGTGCACGGTCGAGAACGTGGCGCGATTGAAAGCCGCGGCGGAGCGCTACGAGAACCTGAACCCGGCGATAGTGCGCAGCCTGAAGATTGCCGCCCAGCAGGATGAGCGCTGTGTCAATATCGGCGCCCGGCTGCAGCTGACGACGGAAACCGTCAGCCGCCGCTAGCTGGCCCTGCGGATTTCGCCGTAGGCATCCAGTGCGGCCTGGCGTGCCTGCTTGTGGTCGACCAGGGGTTGTGGGTAATCCACGCCCAGCGTCAGCCCAGCGGCCGCGAGCACCTCATCGGGTGCGGTCCAGGGCGCATGCAGGTACTTGTTGGGCAGGCCAGCCACCTCCGGCACCCAGCGCCTGACGTACTCCCCCTCGCCGTCGAACTTCTCACCCTGGGCGGTCGGGTTGAAGATGCGGAAGTAGGGCGCCGCGTCGGCGCCACTGCCCGCTACCCATTGCCAGCTGCAGGCATTGCTGGCGAGGTCGGCGTCCACCAGGGTGTCCCAGAACCAGTCTTCCCCGGCCTGCCAGGGCAGCAGCAGGTGTTTGGTGAGGAAAGAGGCCACCACCATACGCACCCGGTTGTGCATGTAGCCGGTTTGCCATAGCTGCCGCATGCCGGCGTCGACGATCGGGTAGCCGGTCTGGCCCCGTTGCCAGGGTGCCAGATGCTCGCGCTTGCCCAACCAGGGAAACTCGGCGAACTGCGCCTTGAAGGCGGTCTCGGGAATCGTCGGGAAGTGGTGCAGCAGGTGGTAGGAAAACTCACGCCAGCCCAGTTCAGACAGGAACTTGGAGCGCTGTTCTTCGTCGCAGGAGGCTGCCGCGGCCGCGTGCCACACCTGTCGCGGTGAGACCTCGCCGAAGTGGATATGTGGTGACAGCCGGCT
>JANQLM010000112.1 GCA_028280635.1 Halieaceae bacterium
GAAAATGAATCGGTGACAGTGGTCACAAAAGCGGTCGGGCGACCACCACGTAGCGCAGCGGGCCACCGCTGCGCATCGCATCGAAGGGATAACAGGTCACCAGCAGCAGGCCGTCACCGGCGGCTCGCAGCGGCCCTCGCCGGGTATCAGCAATAAAGCTGCGGCTGACCTGGTAGTGCCGCGGGCCGCCCCCAGGGCTGTGCAGAAGCAACTGTTCCCCCGGTTCCACGTCCGCCAGGAAACGGAAATGTGTATCACGATGGCCGCCGACAATCGACAGGCCCGGGGTGCCCGGTAGCGCCGACGCCGGGTCGTGAGCCGGCCCGAAAGCCAGCGCATTGCCCTGCCCGCCCGACAGCACATACAGCGACTTTCCGCGGGTCGGCCACTCCAGCCGGGCGACGGGCCGGGTATCCGCCCAGGGCCAGGGCTTCGTGGGCCGCGGCTGTTCCCAGGCGTGAGCGATGAGCTGCTGGGCCAGGGCGGCTTTGAGCTGGATGTAAACCCCGGCCCCCAGCTGGTTCAACGCCAGGCCCAGGCAGGCGAGCGCCAGAACACGCATGCGAGCACCAGGGCCAGGCAGCCCAGCATCAGGTGGAAACGGGAGTCGGTGGCGGTCTTGGGCCAGGCGTACATCTGTGGCGTCTGGCCTCGGGGCCGCAGGTTGGCAACCGCCTCCTTCTCGAGACCAGACTCCAGCGGACGACGGGGCTGTTGCTCCACCGCGACGAAGCTGGTGTAGGGGCTGACAACCTGGTGTTCCAGGGCGATGGGCAGTACGGCTTCGCGCACCGCCTGCTCGTCGCGGCCCAGTATTTTCTCATCCAGCAGGCTCTCGATGGCGGCGCGGGCCCACAGGGTGCTGATGCCCGTGTAGGCCGCTTCCATACCGGCGGCAGGCGGCGCCGCCACCAGCTCGGTCTGCCAGGCGGCCCGGGCGCCGGTACCGCGTACCGTGACCTTGCTGTCCAGCAGGCGGCCCTCCGCCCGTGCACTGATCATTAGCGGCTGCCCCCGGTACAGGTCGGGCACTGCTCGCGGATAAGCGTCTACCGCTACAGGCCAGTCCACACGCAGGTTGCCCAGCGACATTTGGCCCAGCCTTTCGAACAGGCCGTGCATCATCTCCTGGATCACGAGCGCGTCGCCGATCATCACGTGGTCGCCGCGACCGGCCTGGGCCGCCTTGCGCATAAACCAGCTATTCGGCGCACTGCCAATACCCACCGTAAACAGGCGGCTAGCGCCAAGGCGCTGCTCGATCAGCCTGAACAACTCCACTTCGTTGCCTACAGCGCCATCGGTAATAAACACCACCTGCCTGAGCCGCGGGTCTTCGCGCTCCGCCAGCGGCAGTGCCAGTTCGAGGGCAGCGCGCATTTCAGTGCCACCGCCGGCATCCAGATGGCGGACAAATTCCTCGGCCCGGGCAAGGTTGTGGCGAGAGGCATCCACCGACCGTGCAAACAGGGAACGGGCGCGACTGTTGAATTCGATGATGTTGAAACGATCTTGCGGCCTGAGCTTGCCCAGGGCGTAGCCGAGACCGGCCCGTGCCTGCTCGATAGAGCTGCCGCCCATGGAACCCGAGGTGTCGATGACGAACACCAGCTCACGTGGCAGGCCGGGCATGGCAAGCTCCCCCGGTGCCGCGCTATCGGGGGGCAACACCATCAGCAGTGCGTAATCGTGGGCGCCGACCCGCTCGTGAAACAGCGCCGCGCGCGGCTCACTGCCGGGTAGCGCTCGCCAGCTAAGCAGAAAGTCCCTGTCCATGGGCGCGTGGCCGCCGGCCAGCCGGACCCGATAGCGAGACTGCTCCCTGGCCAGAGCGATATCGTGGTAGGGCGCGTCCACAGCCGACAGCGGCAGGCCCATATTGATCTCGGCATTGATGGTAATGGGCTGGATAGGGTGACTGTCCGTCGCCGGCTGCGGATGCTGGAACTGCCAGACTTCGTCCGCCGCGGGAAAGTTCGCCGGCGTATAACGCGGCGTGACTGTGGTGGGCAGGCGCAGACTGAACAGGCCGTCGCGGTAGCCAATGCGCTCGATGTAGTGCAGCTCCACGCTTACCACTTCACCGGGGCCGATATTGGCAACCCGGTTGCTGAACAGGTTGGCGCGCCGCTGCTCCACCAGGCTGGCCTTGCGGCCAGTGGCGCGCGCCTGCTCGTAGATCTGCTTCGCGGCCTGCTTTTCCTTGATCTCGCCGAGGATGACACGCTCGCCAATCTCCAGCCTGAGACGATTCACGGCAGCCTGGTCAGGCAGCGGAAACAGGTACTCTCCCTCGACCCAGGATTCGCTGTCATTGCGAAACGTCTGGGTCAGGGTGACGTGGGCTACCAGTCCGGTCACCCGAATGTTCGCCTCGGCCGCCAGTTGGACGGCCGGGCGATAGCCGAAGGGGCCACTGAGCCGCAGTTGGCCGGCACGGGGGGCAGCGTTTACCTCCTGCGCCTGTACCCCCGCTTCCGCCAGGGTGGTGGCAGCGGCGCCAACGCTGGCCAGCCCGCCCAGGAAAAGGATTAGCAGTGCCTGTCGCATCGGGGTCTCCCTGTGAATTTGGCGCTATTGCAGCAGCGAACCCGGGCCCGGAAGCGCGCCGGCTGTGGCAGGCTTGAGAGCAATTGTGATGAATTGTGGCAAGCGGTTGTGGCCGGTGGCGGATTTTGGAACTATCGGCTTTGTACACTCTGGGGAAACGTTATGTCGCGCCATATCGCTATCGTCGAGGACGAGCCCGCCATTGCGGCCAACTACCGCGATGCACTCACCCGCCAGGGCTTCGCGGTGTCCTGCCATGGCGACCGGGGCAGCGCCTGGGCGGCCTTTGAGCAGCGCCTGCCGGACATGGCCATCATCGATGTGGGCCTGGACGACGAGGTGGAAGGCGGTTTCGAATTGTGCCGGGACCTGCGCGCCAGGGCCCCGGAGCTACCCATCGTGTTCCTGACCGCCCGCGATACCGAGCTGGACGTGATCAGCGGCTTGCGGCTGGGCGCCGACGACTACCTCACCAAGGACATCAGCCAGGCGCAGATGCTGGCGCGGATTCACGCCCTGCTGCGCCGGGTCGACGCCCTGCGCCAGCCCGTGCAGGCCGACGATGTAATCGAGCGCGGCGCCCTGGCTATCAACCTCCAGCGCATGACGGTGAGCTGGCAGGAGCAGCCGGTTGACGTGACAGTGACCGAATTCTGGATTGTCCACGCCCTGGCCCTGCACCCCGGCCATGTCAAAAACCGCCAGCAACTGATGGATGCCGCCAACGTAGTGCTGGACGACAACACCATCACCTCGCACATCAAACGTATCCGCAAGAAGTTCCTCGCCATCGACCCGCAGTTTGCGGCGATCGAAACCGCCTACGGCATGGGGTACCGCTGGAAAGCGGCCTAGCGCCTCGGCCCATGCCGGTGTCTTCAATATGACGCTACGCCGCCAGTTGTTGCTGGTCAGTCTGCTGCTGATCGCCCTGCCCTGGGCAGGCTGCCAGTACGTGCGGGAAATGGAAGGCGCCCTGCAGAGCGGCCAGGCCCAGGCGCTGCTGGCCACCTCGCGGGCGGTGGCCACGGTGGTGGCTGAGAATGCGCCGCTGCTGTACCCGTCCGCCGAGCGCCGCGACTCCAACGAGCCGCTGACCGGCCAGCTTTACGCGCGGCTTGCCACCGGCCCGGTGATCATCGACGGCTATGCCGACGGTTGGGAGGGACCGGAACACCAGCGCTTTGGTCCAGTGAGCTACCGGGCCCAGGTGCGTGGCCCGCTGCTGTACCTGCTGTTTACCGTGGTTGATGACAATGTCGTGTACCACGACCCGCGCAACGTGCGCCGCGCCAGTGGTGATCGCCTGGTGCTGCGCAGCGGCCGAGGCCAGGACTACGTGATTGCCACGGCGGCACCGGGCGCGGTGCAGGCCAGAATCGAACGGGAGGCGGCAGTCATGGGGTTCGAGCCGCGCATCCGGGGCTACTGGCAGGACAGCCTGGATGGCTTCACGGTGGAGCTGGAGTTGCCGCTGACCATGCTGGATCATCGCCTCGGCTTTTACCTGGTACGCAACAGCGGCGCCGCCAGCACCGGCACCGGCGATACGGTCGGTACGGTACTACCGGGCAGCCGCAATTTACCTCCCTGGTTGGTGTACCCCTCAGCGGAACTCGCCACGGCCCTGACCCCGTTTGCCTACGCTGGCATTGAACTCACCGCCGTGGACCGTCAACACTGGGCGATGGCCCAGGCCCGCAGCGATCCGGCCGACCTGCCGCGCAGCGAAACTCCCTGGCTGCTGCAGGCCCTGTACCGGGCAATCCTCAACGGCGCGCCGCCGCGGGCGCAGCCCACGAACACCCAGGTCGGCCAGGTGCTGTTGCCGGAACTGGACAGGGCCCTGGCGGGCGAAGCCGCCGCGGCCTGGTACGCCTCTCCCGCTGGCGGTGGCCGCAAGCTGCTGGCTACCGCGGCACCGGTGGTGTTGGGCGATGAGGTGATCGGTGCCGTGGTCGCCCGCCAGGGCAGCGAACCCTACCTGAGCCTGACAGACCGCGCGTTTTCGCGGCTGCTGTACTACAGTCTGCTGGCCATGGCGCTGTCGGCGCTGGGCTTGTTGGGCTACGCCAGTTGGCTGTCCTGGCGCATCCGCCGCCTGTCGCGGGCCAGCGCCCGGGTGATCCAGCCCGACGGCAGCCTGGACGACAGCTTTCCGGTCAGCCGCAGCCGCGACGAGATCGGTGAGCTTTCGCGCCAGTACGCCGACCTGCTGGCACGGCTGCGGGATTACACCGACTACCTGCGCAGCCTGTCGCGCAAACTCTCCCACGAGCTGCGCACACCGATAGCCGTCATCCAGTCATCGTTGGATAACCTGGACGCGGGCGCCGAACAGAACGACGTCTATGTGCAGCGCGCCCGGGAGGGTCTGTCGCGGCTCGGCAATATCCTCACCGCCATGAGCGAGGCCACCCGGCTGGAGGAAAGCGTGCACAGCAACCGGCCCGAGGCTTACGACCTCGCCAGGCTATGCGCGGAGCTGTTCGAGGCCTACCGGGGACTCTACAAAGAGCACCAACTGAGCTATGACAGCACGCTAGAAACACTGCCCGCCTTCGGTGTGCCGGACCTGGTGGCACAGATGCTCGACAAGCTGCTGGACAACGCCGCCAGCTTCACCCCGGCCGGCGGCAGCATCCGCCTGGCGCTGGCCCATGGGGATGGCTGGGCGGAACTCAGCGTCAGCAATGAGGGCCCGCTGCTGCCGGCTGCCATGCAGCAGCAGTTGTTTGATTCCATGGTATCCGTGCGCGACCGGAGTGATCGGGTGCACCTCGGCCTGGGCCTGCATATCGTCCGCTTGATCGTGGATTTCCACGGCGGCGGAGCATGCGCCGAGAACCTGCCGGACCATTCCGGCGTGGTATTCAGGATTCGGCTGCCGCTGGCAGCCGCCGACGCTAGGGCTTGATCGCCAGTACGTCGGTGCGCAGCCGGGTCAGCACCTTCTCCGCGGTGTTCCCCAGCAGCTGACCTTTCACTCCCCGGCGCCCGAGCGTGCCCATCACCAGTAGCTGGGCCTTGAGCCGCGCCGACTCGCTGGTGAGCACCTTGTCGACCGGGCCCTGCTTGAGCTTGATGGCACTCATTGGCAGATCGTGGGCGTGGGCGAGCTTCAGCACCCGCGGCTGCAGGTCGGCCTTCATTTTCTTGACGTGGCTGTACTCATCCACCAGGTCGAGCTCGGTCAGCACCGCAGGGATATGCAGGGCGTGTACCAGGTAGAGTTCGGTATCGAGTTTTTCCGCGAACTCCTTGGCAGTATTGATCACCAGGTCATTGAGCTGGTTGTTGATACGGCCGTTATTGGTGAGGTCAATGGCGGCGACAATCGGCTTGGTAGCGCGCCACTTCTTCTCCGCGGCGATCATCACCGGCGCGGGGCACTCGCGCAGCAGGTGCCAGTCGGTGGAGGTGTACAGGAAAGTCTCGGTGCGGTGACCGGTCTTGATGACCGCGGTGTAGGCCTTGCGTTCGCACTGCTGGTCCACCCACAGGTGAATGGCCTTGTGCCACACCACATTGACCGCGGTAGGCACGTCGCGACGATGCTTGTCTACTTCCGCCTGCACGTCGGCCTTGCGCTTGTCCAGCAGCTTCTTTTTCACCGCCTGGGGTTCAACACCGGCGCGTTTCAGCTCGTCCAGGTTTTCGTAGGCAAAGCCCACCACCTGCGCGCCCCACCCCATCTTACTGGCCAGTTCCAGGCCACGGGATATCGCTACCTGGCGCTCGTCCGCCCGGTCGGCAATGATCAAGACAATCGACATGAATATTCCTCAGAATAACTGGAATTTCGAAGCAGCATAGCAGACTCCGGAGGTGGTAAACCTGATCCGCGTCAGCCCCTGTCCCGTTCGCTGAGCACGCGGGCACGGTAGTCCGCAGGCGCCTGGCCGGTCCAGCGCTTGAAGGCCCGCGAGAAGGTGCTGGGCTCGGAAAAACCCAGCAGGTAGGCAATCTCTACGATCGAGCGCTGGGGCTGGGCCAGGTATTTCCTGGCCAGCGACAGGCGCGCGTCCTGCAGCAAATCTATGAAGCTGGTGCCCTCCTCCTTCAGTTTACGCTGCAGGGTGCGGTTACTCACATGCATGGCCTCCGCGATGGCCTTCTGGCTGGGTGGGCCATCGGGCAGGTGCTCGACAATCTTGCCGACCACCGCCCGCGAAGCACTGACCCTGGTGAAGGTAGCGAGATAGGTTTCCGTCTGTTCATCGTTAACCCGCGCCAGCTCCGGGTTGGCGGAGGCGAGCTGTTCATTGATATCGCTTTTAACAAAAGTGATGCGATTGAATTCACTGCCAAAGCGTATGCGACAGCCCAGCATGGCCAGGAAGGGATGCGGGTTCTCCGGTTCCGGGCGCCGGCACTGCAGCTCGATGGGGCTGAAGTACTCCCCCAGCGTCAGACGGCATAACACCACGATGATACCAGTGCCGAAATCCTCCGCCTGGGGTTGGATGATCACTGGCTCAGCACCCGCGTAAAAATCCTCCGCCACGCCCATATCCATGTCGACGAACTCGTCGCGCTCGGTCAAGGTGAGTTCCAGCCCGGTATGCAGCAGCCGCGAAAAACGCACCAGGCGCTGCAGCACATCGTAAATGGTGGAGCTGGCCAATACCGCCAGGCCCAGGCCGTGCAGGGTGGCGGGCTGTAACTCCTCAGCCGCATGCAGGCCGAAGGCCTCGTCGCCGGTCTGCTCGCCGATAAGCTGCCAGAGCACCTGCATTTTTGCCATCGGTATGCGCCGGTCGGCGTTGATGACCATGGCCGGGTCGATATCCGCCTGTTCGAAAATCGGCATAGGGTCCACCCCCTGCAGCCGCAGGGCGCGGGCGATCGGCAGGATCATGGTGGCGAGGATGGAAGCTGATCTGTCCATGACGGGGGTATGCTCCTGTTCCCAGGAAGTATAACCATCCACCATAAAAAAGCCCGGTGACGCCTGGGGCGCCACCGGGCAAGTGAGACCTGGCTTTGCAGGTCGTGGCCCGCGGGGATAGCGGGCCGGAAGCTTGTTTTAGACGGCGGGCTGGGGCACGCCTTCCGCTTCGCGCTGGATGCGCACACCCAGGCCGAGGATGACCAGCACAAACAGCGGGGCAAACATCGCCGCCAGCGCCAGCAGGGAGCTGAGCACGCCGAAGCTGTCCAGCGCCCAGCCCAGCAGCGGGCCTGTCACAATGAACAGGCTGCGCACGCCCAGGCTGACCAACGAGTTCATGGTGGCGCGGAAGTCGCCGTCCACCCGGCGATTCAGCGCCTCGTAGAACAGGGTCAGGCTCAGGCCCCGGCTCAGCTGTATCGCAAAACCAAACAGCACCCCCACCCAACCACCGGCCAGGGCCATACCCAGCAGGCCGACCACCGGCAGTGCCGCCGTGACCCACAGCATGCGCCGCCAGCCAAACCGCGCCTCGATGGCGCCGGCATAGCGCGCGGCCACGCTCACGGTCAGCGCAAACACTGCCCAGATGTAACCGAACAGGCTCACGGGTACGCCCTGCAGCTCCCAGTACTTCTGGTAGATCCAGAAGGCGTACAGGGCCAGCAGGCCAAAGGCCGCGATGGCCAGGGTGGTCCACAGCACCACCGGCTTACCGAATACCAGGGTCCTGACGATTGCCTGTGCATTACCCACATGCCCCTGGGTGAGCGTCGGCCGCGGCGCCTCCACCAAAAGCAGGCCCAGCACCAGCGGCACAAAACCACAGGCCGCCTGTACCTTGACCAGGGTCGCCATATCGGCAAACAGCAGCAGCAGGCTGGCGCAGATACCGGCCACGCCGGAGGCCCCCGCCTCGATGGAGATCAGGCGGCTGAGGGACTTGCTGGCGCCGGCACCGCCGCCAACACCACTGTCCTGGAGCTGGGTTTCAGTGTCGTACAGCAGGGCGAGGTCGGCCCCGGAGATCAGGCTGATGCCCACCCCGAGAAAGACCTCGTAAACCAGGAAGTCCACGAAGCCGTCCGCCCAAAGCAGGGACACAAAGCCCACTCCGTTGAAGGCCGAGCCCGCCAGTATGGCCCGCTTGCGACCCCAGATATCGGCGACATAGCCCGAGGGCACTTCAAACACGGCCACGGTCAACGCGAACAGGGCCTGGGTCTGCAGCACCTGCGCCATGCTCAGGCCGTAGCCCTGCACCAGCGGCACAAAGACCGGGATAACCACCATAAAGCTATGGAAGAATCCCATCAGGTAGATAGCGATGATGTTGACTCTCAGTGTCCGTTTCACGGGGACCACCTTCTATTCCAGTGGCCTGGAACCCGGGCGGGGAGAGTCTTTCAGGGTGTTCTCAGGTGAGAATGAAAAAGGCCTCCGAGTCCCGGGTTCTCGGAGGCCTTTTTTGTAATCTTCAGTCGTTCAGATGTGACTGTCTATCTATAGCTTCCTCGAACCATGCGCGCGATCCAGATCGCGGCAAATGGTGCTCACCGATGCCCACCGGCACAGGTCAGCGACCACTGCCTGCTTATGCAGGGAGCGCGTGAACATGTACTGTGGGTTGCGAGCGGTCATCGGACTGCCGTTTTCATTAAACTGAACGAGGGCCTATAGTCCTCTGATGCGGCGAGAAGTTCAACTCCTCGCGCAAAATGATGTGTAAAAACACCAAATAGATAAGAGAAAAAACAGCAAAGTGCACATCCTGGTCACCGGCGGCACCGGCTTCATTGGCTATCACACTGCACGTGAGCTGCTCGCGGCCGGCCATCGGGTGCGGTTGCTGGTGCGTGACAAGGACAAACTGCGCAGGCTCTACGGCAGCAATATCACCGACTATGTACTGGGCGACGTGACCGATGCGGCGTCTGTCGACAAGGCCCTGGCCGGTTGCGAGGGCGTGATACACAGCGCGGCACTGGTCTCCATAGACCGCCAGGATGCCGACCGGGTGCTGGCCACCAACGTCGGCGGCACCGAGCGCGTGATCGGGGGTGCGGTAAAACGCGGCCTGGACACCATCGTCCACGTGTCCAGCGTCACCGCACTCTACAATCCCCGGGCCGCCTACCTGAACGAATACTCACCACCGGGCAGCGCCGCCAATGCCTATGGCCGCTCCAAAGTCGCCTGTGAAGAGTACGTGCGCGGCCTGCAGTCCACCGGCGCGCCGATCCACATCACCTATCCCGCCAGCGTCATTGGCCCTGACGATCCCGGGTTTACCGACCCCCACCAGGGCCTGAAGGCCTACCTGGCCGCGGCCGCGCCGGTGCTACCCAGCGGTAACCAGTGGGTGGATGTGCGCGATGTAGCACTGGCCCACCGCCGTCTGTTCGAGCGGGCGCTGCCCGCCGGACGCTACCCCCTGGGCGGCCACTTTCTCACCTGGAGCCAGCTGGTGGAGACCTTGTCTGAGATCACCGGTCGGCGCATCCGCAAGATCCCGGTGCCCGGCGGCTTGATGCTGGGGGCGGGCCGGCTGGTGGACTGGCTCAACCGGCTGCGGGGCAAGTCCCTGGATATCCCGGTCACCCATGAGGCCATGGTGTACGCCACCAACTGGGTGCGCATGGACAACAGCAAGGGGACAGCGGAGCTTGGTATCGAATACCGGCCGGTGGAGGAATCCCTGACAGATGCCATCCGCTCATTGGTGGCGGACGGTCATATTGATAGACGCCAGGCCGGACTGCTTGGTGATGCCTGATTTCGAACTCGGCATCACCCCCTGGCGCATGGAGCTGGACGCCGCGGGGCTCAGCGCCCAGGCCATGCAGGCCGAGGCCTGGGGTTACCGCTCCTTTTTCCTGCCGGAGTCCCACTTCCTGGAAACCGCTTCGATACCGGATCCGCTGCTGGTCCTGGCGGCGGTCGCCGCGCAGACCTCCGAACTGACCCTGGGCACCACGTCCTGGCTGCTGCCGATTCGCCAGCCGCTGCTGGCGGCGGAGCAGGCGGCCAGCCTGGACCAACTGTGCCGCGGCCGCCTGGTGCTGGGACTGGGGCGGGGCTATCAGCGCGGCATGCTGGAGGCGTTCGGTGTAAACAGTGCCGACAAACGCGATCGTTTTGACGAGGTGCTGGCCGCCATGAAAGCCGCCTGGGCCGGCGCACCCGTGGAGGGCCAGCCGGTGTTCCCCAGGCCGCTGCAGCAGCCGCACCCGCCGCTGTGGGTAGCGGCTTTCGGCCCCAAAGCCATCGCCCAGGCCGGCCGTCTCGGCCTGCCCTATTTTGCTTCGCCAGTGGAGAGCCTCGACGAGTTGCTGGGCAATTACGCACGCCACGAGGATGCACTGGCCCAACACGGCAATGGTGGCGAAATCCTGCGGCCGATCATGCGTACGGTATTCGTCGCTGAGGATCCGAAACGGGTCGGCCTGGTGCGGGAAAAACTCGCCGCCCTGCCCGCCCCGCCCTTCCGCAGGGGCCCACAACCCGCACCGGAAGACTGGTGCCTGCTGGGTACAGCGGCGGAAGTCTCGGAACAGATTGCCCGGTACCACAACAGCCTCAACATGACCCACCTGGTCGCCGTCCGCCCCCGGGTCCCCGGCATAGAAACCGACTGGCTCACCGACTCCTTCGCCGCCCTGGCCGATACTTGCTTGAGCTCCTAGATTCGAACGCTGCTCAACGAGAAGTTGTTCAAAGAGCCTTCGCGAACTCCATGGGGCATACCCGTGAAAGCGGGGATCCGGAAGGCGCGTGAAATCGTTACTGGGTTGCCTTACGCGGGTGCCGCCTGCGCGGCGATGACTGATTGGCGCCTCCGCCAGCCGCTTGGGAGGTACGCTACGGAGCGCCGCGTAATGCAGAGGGCGAAGGTGACGCAGCGCCTCGGTATTATTTTGGAGTGTTGACCCCAAGCGGTCTTATAGACAGCCGTACATTTTCCGGCGAGGGGTCCAGCTTCCGCTCCGAAAACACCGCGTTACGCGCCAGCGGCAGCCAGTGTTCAATGGAACGGATCAACAGCGGCCGGCCCTTCAGCACGAGCTGGCGCCGGACCAGGGCGGTCTGTAGGGTCATGTCGCCCAGCCAGATTTCGGTCAGGGCACGCAGTCCGGCTTCTATCACCAGGTCTGTCTCGCCCTTGGGCGGCTCCGACACAAGCTGCACCTCGCGGTCACCGGGGCGGGATTCACAGGCCTCCACCTGCAGCCACCAGCGGTTGGGCTCGGGCAGGTCATCCAGATGGATTTCGATGATCGCGCCCGGCTCCGGCAGGAACTCGGTCCTGATGCGTCGGCGGATGTCCCACATCAGCAATTCCACATCGAGATCCGTATCCGGCAGGTCGCCACGCCCCCAGCGCATGCCCCAGATGGCAAACTGGCGTACCAGGGGCGCCAGGTCTTCACCAGCGGCCGTCAGGTGGTAGTCGTGGTCGTCTTTGGTGATCAGCCCGTTGGCCTCAAGTTCCTTGAGGCGCTTGTTGAGCATGGTGGGGGAAATGCCGCTGATCGCGCGCTGGAATTCACTGAAGCGCGTGCTGCCGTATAGCAGCTCTCGCACAATCAGCAGGGCCCACTTCTCCCCGAGCAACTCGGCGGTCTTGGCGACGGGGCAGAACTGTCCGTACTCCATCAGGGGGGTGTCCACTGGATGCCGACGTTGCAAAGAGACTACCGCTTTACTACGTATTTTGCACCCCCACTCTGTGGTGCAGCTCACAGCTTCGACAAAGATGCGGCGAACCGGCGACTAAATACTGTAAAACCAGTAACTTACAATAATCGCAGCAGTGATACCCGCAGCGTCGGCGGCCAGCCCGCAGGCCACGGCATGGCGTGCATGGCGGATTCCCGCAGCGCCAAAATATACAGCCAGTACATAAAACGTAGTCTCTGTCGAACCCTGCATGGTGGCCGCCAGACGGCCCTGGAAAGAGTCCACGCCGAACTGGTTCATGGTGTCAATCATCATGGCCCGGGCGCCGCTGCCCGACAGCGGATTCATCAGCGCCGTGGGCATGGCGTCAACCCAGCGGGCGTCGGCTCCGCTCAGGGCCACCAGCCCGCGCAGACTGTCCAGGAGCAGGTCGAGGGCGCCGCTGGCCCGAAAGACGCCCACCGCCACCAGCATGGCCAGCAGAAAGGGGATGATATCGATGGCGGTCTGGAACCCGCTTTTCGCCCCTTCAACGAAGGTCTCGTAAACATTGATGCCGCGGCGGTGGGCGGCCAGCAGGAACAGCACCACCAATCCGAGGATCATAATGTTGGCCAGCAGGCTGGACTGGCGCTGCAGCGCCTCGGCGCTGAGGGTGGCGAACCAGCCCACCAACGCCAGCAGCAGCGCAAAAGCGCCCGCCAGCCAGGCCAGCACTACCGTGTCGGTGAGCCTGATGCGCTGCACCCAGGCGGTGACCAGCAGGCCTGCCAGGGTGGAGCAACTGGTGGCGATCAGGATGGGAATAAACACCGACGCCGGGTCTGCGGCACCCATCTGCGCCCGGTACAGCAGGATGGTCACCGGGAACAGGGTGACCGATGAGGTGTTCAGCACCAGGAACAGGATCTGGGCATTGGTGGCCGTGTCCGGCGTCGGGTTGAGGGATTGCAGGTCCTTCATGGCGCGAATACCCAGGGGGGTCGCCGCGTTGTCCAGGCCCAGCACGTTGGCGCTGAGGTTGAGTGTCATCGATGATATCGCCGGATGCCCGGCCGGCACCCCGGGCATGAGGCGGGTGAACAGCGGCGACATCAGGCGACCCAGGCGGTCCACCAGGCCGCTGGCCTCCCCCAGCGCCACCACCCCAAGCCAGAAGGCCAGCAAGCCAACCAGGCCGATGGCCAGCTCCACGGTGAGGCCGGCCATATCGAACATCGCCGAGACCATGCGCTGGAACACCTCGGCATCGCCCTGGAACCACCACTGGAACAGGCCGGCCAGAAAGGCCAGCAGGAAAAAGCCCAACCAGATTCGGTGCAGCACTAGCGCGCCTCCCGGGTGCTAAGCGCTGGAGCGCGCCGCACAGGCTGCAGCGAGGAAATCGAGAATCTCGGCGGCGGTCTCCGCCGGGCGCTCCAGCGGCAACAGGTGGCCGCCCGGCCGCTCGCGCAGGTCGGCCTGGGGCTGGGTTTGCCCCCACAGGGCGAAAGCCTCGGGCGACAGGGTGTCGGAGGTTTCGCCGCGCAATCCCAGTACCGGCAGGCGGATGGCGGCCAGCACTTCCCAGACCTGGGGAGAGGAACGGTAGGCGGCCGCCTCCCACTCACGGGCGTAGGCCAGCTGGTATTCGCCCTCCTCATTCAGGCGGGTGCCAGCCAACACATAGTCCCACAGCACCTGGTCGCTGAAATCCGTAAACGCGCGCTTGCCGCGGTGAAACTCGAAGGCTTCCTCGCGGCTGGCAAAGCGGTTGGGACGCGTCAGGGTCTTGCGGATCATCGGTATCTCGTCGAGTACCTCATCCGGCAGGTGTGCGCGCTGGGCCAGGGTCTCGGGAGTCAGGAACACCGGATCGATCAGCAGCAGACCCCGGAACAGCTCCGGGCGCATGGACGCGGCCTTGGCGGCGACCACCGCGCCCATGGAATGGCCCATCATCCACACCGCCTCGCTCTGGGTCGCCTCCAGGGTTTCCACGAGGTCATCGGCGAAGCGGTCCCAGTTGAGACGCGCCGGCGGCATCTCCGGACTCCAGATGGGCCGGTGATGGAAGCCGGTCACCCGGCAGTGTTCGGTGAGGCAGTTGATCAGTTGCCGGTAGCTGCCCACCGGGTAACCGTTGGCATGGGCGAAGACAATCGGCTCGCCCCGGCCGCCGAACTCCTCCAGGCGTTGCTGCATCAGGCTCCGGCCACCTCTTCAGAGCCCTCGTCACAGACGAAGTAAAACAGGCAGTCCGAAGCGGCAATATCCGGCCGGGTGGTGGCCATGAACAGGCGCATGTGCTGGCGGGGATAGAGCTGGCCTGCCTCGACCCGGAAGAACTCGTCCACCTCATGGGGCTGGTAATCGCTGCCGATCTGCAGGTGCTCGAGGCCCTGGCTGTCCAGCCAGCCCAACATGTCGTCATGGTCGACCGGGGCGAAGTTGAAGCGCTCGATATCGTGGCGCACGACAATATCGCGGTCGTGCAGCGGGCGGTCGGCGTAGTCGATGCGGCTGTGGGCGGCCAGCTCAAGCCTGAGCGGATGACGCAGCAAGGTGAGTTTTTCCGGCGGCCGCAGCAGGTCATCCTCGAGGAAGAAACGGGCAATACCCTCGTGGGCAACGATATCCGCGGCCTCATCCAGGCTGCCGCCGGCCTCCACGGTGATCACCGGGCAGCCGAGATCCTGCTCCATCAGTGAACCCAGCCGCAGGTCGGTAATAATGAGGCGGTCCACCCAGCGGCTGGCCAGGGCGCGCCGCGCCGCGCAGTCGCCGATACTGATTGAGAAGGCATCGCTGGAACCGGAGGTGTTGTGCAGATCCACCACCGCCTCGGGCTCCAGCTCGCGAATGGTGCGCAGCATGCTCTGGGCCAGTTGGCCCTGGCGATCCTTGTAGGGCGGATTGAAACAGCGATTGAGGTCGCGGCAGCCGGGCAACTGGCGGTGGAAAAACAGCGGCTCCGCCAGTGCGGCTTCCACTGCGCCGAGGATGATGACCACGTTGACCTTCGGCCGGCGCCCCTCCTGCAGCCAGTGGTGCACCGCTTCCAGACCCGAGGGTTCGTTGCCATGTGACAGGGTCACCAGCACGCGGGTACGGCTGGCGTCTTCACCGGTCAGGTAAATCGCCGACGGCCCGGGCAGGGCCTGCAGAAATTCGTTCACCCGCCCAGGAATTTGCTCAGGGCGGGGGTCGCGGATCGGATTCAGCACCAGCGCGCCACCGGCTTACTGTCAGTCATGTTGGCCACGTAGTCGGCCAGCATACGACGACAGGAATCGCCCACTCCCAGGGTTTTACGGTATTTCTCGAAGGTATTGAGCTGCCAGGTGGCACCGGTCTGGCCGGTATCAAAGCGCTCCTCGATGATCTTCCACAGGCGGTCGACGTCATCCCTGTCCAGCTCCAGTTGATCCAGGCCCTGGCGGGCGCGGGGCAGGAACTCCTCGATCAGCTCCCGCACCGGGCGCTCCTCGAGACCGCCACGGTGCTTGCGCGGCCAGATCAGATGCGCCTCCATGCCCTCCTGGGCGGCGCGATAGAAGTTGTACTCGGCAAACTTGAAGGGCAGGCGGGCGGCGTAGTGGTCCATGGAGTCAGCGCTGATACCCAACGCCCAGCCGATGCACAGTGCGGCGT
This sequence comes from Halieaceae bacterium, assembly GCA_028280635.1. Taxonomy (GTDB): domain Bacteria; phylum Pseudomonadota; class Gammaproteobacteria; order Pseudomonadales; family Halieaceae; genus JANQIO01. The sequence goes on from JANQLM010000112.1 coordinate 15,758, forward strand.
TGGCAATCATGTCCAACACTGTCGGTCCCGCCGGCAGGAAACGGAACTCAATGCGCAGGTGGCCGCCGCCCACGTGGCTGTAAACTGCCCGGTTCCAGGGCCAGATGGTGCCGTGGTGCAGGCACAGCTCGGGCAGCCGCGGCGGATCCGAGACCTCTTCCTCATCGGTGAGCACCGGCATCAGCGGCTGATAGAGCGCCACGTTTTCCGCAAACAGCTCCCAGGCGCTGTTGCGCACCCAGCCGTGCCCGAAGCTGACCCGGGCCGGCTGGCGCCAGTGGGAGTTGCTGCGTTCGCGCAGGTCGATGCTCTGCTTGAACAGGGCGATGCGGGATTCCTGCCACAACCGGCAGCCGGCAATCAGCGGCGAATTGGCAGACAGGGCCAGCGCCAGCGGGGTGGTGAGCTGGGCCGAGTTGAAACAGGTGACGAAGCGGTCCTCGGGTAACTGCAGGTGCACCTGGAAGGAGGTGTTGGCGCCCTCCACGGTGACCCCCTCCCCGTGGAGGGACAGGTGGTCCTCACCGGCGATGTCGATATGAAAGCCGCCGTTACGCACCCGGGTCAGGCCGTTGTTGAGGGCGTGATAGCGCGGCCGGTCGGTCATGAAATCCAGGCTCAGGTGCTTGTCCTGCAGGGTGGGCAGTATGCCGATGGGAATCACCTGGGCGTCGATGCTGCGGGCGTGGCCCTGCAGGATATCCAGGAAATCCCGCAGCTCGGACTCCATGGCCATAAACGGCTTGCTCTGGATCGGCGCCGGTGTCGGGCTCATGTTGAACTCGAGGTTGTACTTGTTGAGTTCCTGGGTGAGCTGTTCGTGGTTGGCCATCGCCAGCAGCTCTTCATTGACGGGTGCAGGCTGGAACAGGTTGTCCGCGAGGTAGACCTCCAGCTCGGCGCCAAAGGTCGGTTCCCAGCGATTGAACTGGGGCGCCTTGATGGCCTCGCGCAGGAGACCGAGCTGGTTTTCCAGCCGGATGCTGAACTCGCGATACTCGGCTGGCGAGAATTCTTCCTTGTAGATCGCCTCGCCCATGTCTTCCTCTTCTCTGTTGCGGATACCGTGGCGGTGAACGGCCTGTTCCCGATTATGCCAAGAATTACTGGCCCAGGCTCGGCATCCTGCTTATACTGTATAAATGTCCAGTAAAATGCACATACCGCCTCCCAGCCAGCCCCTGGGCCAGCCCGGCAAAACACCGTTGCAGGCCCAGTTGCCGCCCTTGAGCGCCGTTCGCAAGGGTCGGGGTGCCATCAGCAACCACGATAGCCGTTACCTGGAGGTGAAGGTAGAGCGAGAGTTTGATCTACAGCATGAAGCTGTCGATGCTGAAACCAGCATTGATGAAACCAACACTATCGCCGCAAATAATGGCGCACTGGCCACAGAGTGCCGGCCCGAGACCGCAAAAACCATTATCGCCCGCAATCGCTCCCCGGATGTTCCTTTCGACCAGTCTATCAATCCCTACCGCGGTTGTGAGCACGGCTGCGTCTATTGCTATGCCCGGCCCACCCACGCCTGGCTGGACCTGTCACCGGGACTCGACTTCGAAACCCGCCTCACCTACAAGAGCAACGCCGCAGAGCAACTGGAAGCGGAACTGCGCTCCCCGGGCTACCAGTGCAAGCCGATTACCATCGGCGCCAATACCGACCCCTACCAGCCGGTGGAACAGCGCTATCGCCTCACCCGCCAACTACTGGAGGTGGCGCAGCGCTTCCGGCAGCCGGTCAGCCTGATTACCAAGGGCCAGGGCATTCTGCGGGATGTCGAGCTGTTGGCAGACATGGCGTCCGAGGGGTTGGCCAATGTGGCTGTGAGTGTGACAACCCTGGATCGGGACCTGAAACGCCGTCTGGAACCGCGCACCGCCGACGGCGCCACCCGGCTCAAGGTAGTGGAGACCCTGGCGCAGGCCGGCATTCCGGTCAGCGTACTGGTCGCCCCGGTGATACCCGCGCTTAACGACAGGGAACTGGAAACCATCGTGGCGCAGGCCGCAGAGGCCGGCGCCAGCAGCGCCGCCTACATCCTGTTGCGACTACCGCTGGAGATTCGCGAGCTGTTCGAAGAGTGGCTGCAGACCCACTATCCACTGCGCGCGGAACACGTGATGAGCCTGGTGCGTCAGTGCCGCGGCGGCCGCAACAATGACCCGCGCTTCGGCTACCGCATGCGCGGCACCGGCGAATTCGCCGAGCTGATCTCCAAACGCTTCCACCTGGCCTGCAAGCGCTACGGCCTCACCCATCGCGACGAACGCAAGGGCCTGGACTGCTCGAAGTTTCGGGTGCCGCCTGCGGCCGGGGATCAGCTCAGTCTTCTACTATAAAACCGCCGGGGTTCAGCGACTCCAACACTCACTGAGGCGCTATTTACAAAACCGCTTTAGATACGTGGCAATCGCTCTATCGAGGCGCCAGGTCACCTGAATGTCTCTGTAGCGTTTCCGTCTATCCGCCACACCCGGATGCCTTCCCGGTTGAAGCCGCTTTCGGGGGTATTATTTGCTTGATTGGTTTGGGGGTGGGGATGATTTTTCTGTTTGAGGTGCATATCCAGCCGGGTTATACGGCGGAACAGTATGCTGAGGCCTGGGTGCGGGCCAGTGAGATTCTGCAGGCAGCGCCCGGGGCGCGGGGGACGCGCTTGCATCGCAAAATCGGCGACGAGAGCGTGCTGCTGGCGATAGCCAGTTGGGACAGCAAGGCCAGTCGCGATGCCATGGAACACGGCCAGTCGGAGGCGGCCCGGCGCATCATTGCCGAGCAGGCGGAGTTCGTGCGGGTGGAGGTGATTGGCGAGTTTGAGGACCCGGAATGGGAGGTGCTGCCTTAACAGGTGTAAAAACCACGGTTTGCCAACGTCAGCAAGCCTCAGGCGCAGGATCTGCCTGCAGGGGCAAACCTGAATTAAACTGCGCTTGCCTATTGACCCTCACATCATGTGAACCCCTATCGTGACCACCCTGTAACACACTTCGACTGGTTTGCACCCGGATGAAACTACTGACTATCGGCGAGCTGGAACGCGAGAGCGGTGTCAGCAAGCGATCTCTCCGTCACTATGACGAGATCGGCCTGCTGGTACCTTCCCAGCGCACAGACGCCGGCTACCGGCTCTACTCACGGGATGATCTTCGTCGCCTGCACAGCATTCTTCTGTATCGCTCGCTGGGCTTCGGGCTGGAGAAGATAGCGGAAATTCTGGCAGTGACTCGATCAGACTCCATGATCGCCCTGCGCGAACAGCTCCGGCTGGTCACGGAGCACAAGCACAGGCTGGTGGCCATCGAAGCGAAGTTACGGCAGCTCATAGACATTGGAGACCATGAAATGGCAGACCTAGAAGTATTCGGCGGTTTCGACCCGGACGACTACCAGGTAGAGGTACTCGGCAAGTGGGGCGAAACGCCACAGTATCAGCAGGCACGCAGCAGAACGAAGCACTATAGCGGCGACGACTGGAAGCGTGTGAAGGCCGAACAGGACGCGAACTACAGCGACCTGGCAAACCTGATGCGCGCGGGAACACCCCCCGACGCCCCGGACACCCTCAGCGGCGTGGACCGGGTTCGAGAGCACATCAATACCTACTTCTACGACTGTACCCCGGCAGATCACGCACAGCTTGCGGCAATGTACCGCTCAGATGAGCGCTTCGGGGCATTCTTTGAATCCATGGAGCCGGGCTTCACAGAGTACCTCTGCGCCGCAATACAGTACCGCGAGTCAGTGAACCCGGAGAAACCGTCATGAAAGGCCTGGCAGGCTTGCTCTGCCCGCTGGCGACCACCCTGTTCCTGGTTGCCGGCTGCGGCGGCGGATCGGGCTCCTCATCTCCGCCGCCTCCGGTACCGCCACCCGCGCCTGATCCGCCGTTCGAGCCTCGCGGCCTTGGCGGCCTTACTGTTATTGCCTTTGCAGAGACAGAGACCACACTGGCCGCAGGCACGGACGGAGGTATTTATCTCTATCAGGGTGGCAACGACTGGGCGCTGAAAACACCGGAAAACTGGTCAGTACTCGCTCTGGAAGCGCTTTATCCATCCCAGCTAATGGCGTCCGTGCGCCTGGGGCCGGAATCGACCCTGCTGGTGGAAAGCCTGAACGGCGGTGAGGACTGGCGCATTGTCGAGAATGACTTTGGGGTCATCGAGGGATATGAAGGCCGGGAGCCCATCCAGGGCATGCTGTTCAGGGACGACTCCGGCGAGCTGTTTGCTACCGGCTACACATCGCTGGCAGCGTCAGGAGACTTCGGCCGCCACTGGCAAGTGATTGACGGTGAATGGGGCGGGGTTGCTACCGGCTTCACCGCACTAAGCCATGCGCCCAATCGCGATCACTACTGGTATGGCGGTCAGGGTGCGCTGGAGGACCCGGTGCTGCTGGCATTCTCCAGGCTCTCAGGGGAACGAATTGACCATTCGGCGGCGGTGGAATCCCTGTTGCCACGGCCGAGCACGGTAGAGCGGGTGAGGTTTTATCCCAACAATGAGGATCTGGTTTATGTGATGGGTGAGGGCGGACTGATTGCCTCCTCCGACTACGGGATGAGTTGGCACCCCGTGCTGGTGAACGACCGGTCGCGATTCTACTTTGATCTGGTGATCGATGAGCAATCCGGTGTCATGTATACCGGCGGCTGGGACAAGAACTTTGCAGACCCGCAGCCGCTGGTACTCGAGATCAGCAGCGATAGCGGACTCACCTGGACCGCCGCGGAGCATGATGACCCCAGCCTTCAGGGCGGCATCTACAGCCTGGTGTTATGGGAGCAGGACGAGGCGAAACGGCTGTTCCTCGGCTTGCAGGGAGGCGGCGTCTATGAGGCCAGGCTTTCATTGCTGCCAGGCCACTGAATGTGCTGCGAGGCGCGGCAGAGCAGGCCGCTTTTTTAGCCTGGCCACGTGAATCTCCGGGCCGACAGGCACGGCGAACCGGCGCTGCTGGTCTATGTTATCGTTACTTCCCTGCGCAGCTATCAAACTATAAAAGCGCACTCATCAAGGACAGGGAGAACACCATGAAGACACGTGCCGCTGTAGCTTTTGGCGCCGGCAAGCCGCTGGAGATCGCCGAAGTTGACCTGGAGGGCCCCAAGGCGGGCGAGGTACTGGTAGAGGTGATGGCCACCGGCATCTGCCACACCGATGCGTTCACCCTGTCCGGTGAAGACCCGGAAGGCGCCTTCCCCGCCATCCTCGGCCACGAGGGTGCGGGTATCGTCCGCGAGGTGGGCGCCGGCGTTACGTCAGTGAAGCCTGGCGACCATGTGATCCCCCTGTACACCCCGGAGTGCCGCGAGTGTAATTTCTGCCTGCACCCCAAAACCAACCTGTGCCAGGCGATTCGCGAAACCCAGGGCCAGGGCGTGATGCCCGACGGCTCCAGCCGCTTCTCCCTGGACGGTCAGCCCTTGCTGCACTACATGGGCTGCTCGACGTTCTCCAATTTCACCGTGCTGCCGGAAATCGCCGTGGCCCGGGTGCGTGAGGACGCGCCCTTCGACAAGATCTGCTACATCGGCTGCGGCGTGACCACCGGCGTGGGCGCCGTGGTTTACAAAGCCAGGGTTGAGCCCGGCAGCAACGTGGTGGTGTTCGGCCTCGGGGGTATCGGCCTCAACGTTATCCAGGGCGCAAAAATGGTCGGGGCCGGCAAGATCATCGGCGTGGACCTCAACCCCGCCAAGGTCGAGCTCGCCACCAGGTTCGGCATGACCGATTTCATCAATCCCAAGGATGTCGACGACGTGGTGTCCGCAATCCTCGACCTGACGGGCGGGGGAGCAGACTACAGCTTCGAGTGCATCGGCAACGTCAACGTGATGCGCCAGGCCCTGGAGTGCTGCCACAAGGGCTGGGGTGAGAGCTACATCATCGGCGTGGCCGGTGCCGGCCAGGAAATCGCCACCCGCCCCTTCCAACTGGTGACCGGCCGTAGCTGGCACGGTATCGCCTTCGGCGGTGCTCGCGGCCGTAGCGACGTTCCTACCATCGTCGACTGGTACATGGACGGCAAGATCAACATCGATGACCTCATTACCCACACCATGCCGCTGGACGATATCAACAACGCCTTCGACCTGATGCACGCCGGCGAGAGTATTCGCAGCGTAGTCGTTTACTGACAGAGGGCGTCACTGATGGAGAAGATTTCCGACGCCCTCTGCAACTGGGGGCATCAGCAGCGGTATCGCCATCGTTCGGAGGTGCTGGATTGTGAGATGCACTTTTCGGTGTTTGTACCGCCGCAGGTAAACGACCGCAAAGTGCCTGTGTTGTACTGGTTGTCCGGCCTCACCTGCACCGACGAGAACTTCGTGATCAAGGCCGGCGCGCAGCGCTATGCCTCGGAGCATGGCATTGCCATTGTCGCACCCGACACCAGCCCGCGGGGCGACCATGTACCGGATGACCCGGAAGAAGCCTATGACTTCGGCAAGGGCGCCGGTTTCTACCTGAATGCGACCCAGGCGCCCTGGTCCGCCAACTACCACATGTACGACTACATCGTGACAGAGCTGCCCGGGCTGGTGCGCCAGGGCTTCGATTTTGATCACGACAAGGTCTCGATCTTCGGGCACTCCATGGGCGGCCACGGCGCCCTGACCATCGCGCTCAAGAATCCCGGGGCCTATCACTCGGTGTCTGCATTTTCGCCGATCGTTTCGCCAAGCACCGTGCCCTGGGGTGAGAAGGCTTTCGCCAACTACCTCGGCGACGACCGCAGCGCCTGGGAGGCCCACGATACCTGCGCACTGATTCGTGGCGATGCAGTCCATCTACCCACCCTGGTGGATCAGGGCACGGAGGACGACTTCCTCGAGGTACAGTTGCAGACCTCGCTGCTGGAGCAGGCCTGTGAGTCAGCGGACTTCCCGGCGACGATTCGTTATCAACCCGGGTATGATCACAGCTACTTTTTCATCGCCAGCTTCATCGGCGAGCACATCGCCTTCCACAGCCAGGCGCTGGGTAACTTCAACCGGATGTAACGCTGACCAACGCGGGGTAAGCCGCTCGCCACCCAGAAAAAGCACAGAAGCACTAGCTTTTATTGGAGCGGGCGGCCCGGCCGGGGAATCTGCCCTTTAGCGGCAGATACCGCCCTACTGCGACCAGGCAGCGCAAGTTACTGTCTCTAATACAAAAATTCGGCGGCTTACCATGGCTCAGGTGTATGCTCCTGAGTGTGGCACAGGTCACAGCTTGGGATTTTGACGCATCTAAATTGCACGGTCTGCGGGCATAATACAGGCACCCCCAATTGGAGCGAACGCCATATGGACCTTAAAAAACTGGAAGATTTCCTCGCCCGAGAGAATCAGCGGTTTGTCTGCTTTGCCGCGGCGACCTCAGATGTGGACGCCGAGAAATTCATCGCACAGATCGAGCACGTGGTGGGCCTGTCCCTGACCGGTGACGACCAGGCGGTACTTGAGGAACAGGGCGGACATATGGCCCAGCTGGTGGCTTTCTATACCGAGTTCCCCAGCCTGCGCCTGTATTGCGACACCAACTCCAGCTCCTCGGCCTTCTACCTGGCCCGCCCGCGTAAGTGGGGCCAGCTCAAGCAGGAATTCCTCGGCTGGGTGCGTATGCTCCACGATGAAGATAGCCACGGCGCCCTGCCCGACTGGCTGTCATCCACCCTGGTATTCGGCGAGATCCCGGAGACCAGCAACTACCTGCTCATGCCCACTGAGGGCGATGAAGCGGGCAAGGTATTCATGTTCGAGCACGCCGGCTTCAGGTTCACTGAGCAGGCGCCCAACTTCGAGAGCTTCGTCGACAAGATTATTGCTCCCGCTCCCGGTCTGTACCAGGACATCCGCCGCTACACCCAGTACTCCGACGGCGAAACCGCCACCAAGTGGCTGGTTGAAGACTACGCTTACGGCGCCTGATTAAACTGCTACACCGGAATCCCGCGCTACCCCCGGGCGCGCGGGTCCACCCTGCCGGACGCCCGGCCACACGCCTATTGCCCACGCCGCTTTCGTCTATGCTTCTTGGGGTGAACCGAAACTACCGCCCGCATCCGCATGGAGATTCCCGATGAGCGAGCAATTCCAGAAGCTCAAAGCCGAGCTCTGCAGCAACCCGCCAGCCAGCTATGACGATCTCAGCGTGCTGATGCTGAACTGCACCCTGACACGATCACCCAATCTCTCTCACACCGAAGGCCTGCTCACCATGGCCGCCAGCATCTTCGAGGGGGTCGGTGTCAGCACCGAAATCCTGCGGCCCGTGGATTTTGAGATCGCCGCCGGCCTGGAGCAGGACTACACCGGTGTGGACGGCTACGAGCGCGACGACTGGCCCCAGATCCAGGCCAGGATCGATGCCTGCGACATCCTTATCATCGGCACCTCCGTATGGCTGGGGGAAAAGAGTTCGGTATGCAACCGGGTGCTGGAGCGCATGTACGGCTACACCCACAGCTTTAATGCCCGGGGACAGTACCGTGACTACGGCAAGGTGGGGGCCACCCTGATCACCGGCAACGAGGACGGCGTCAAGCACTGCGCCATGAGCATCCTGTTCTCGCTGTCCCATATCGGCTACACGGTGCCGCCCCAGGCCGATGCTGGCTGGATGGGAGAAGCCGGACCGGGCCCCTCCTACATGGACCCCGGCTCAGGCGGGCCAGACAACGACTTTACCAACCGCAATACCACCTTCCTGGTGTGGAACTGCCTGCACCTGGCGCGCATGCTGAAGGATGCCGGGGGTGTGCCGGCCTATGGTAACCAGCCGGAAGCCTGGGACGCGGGCTGCAAGAGCGGCTGGCACAGCCCGGAGCACAAGCGTTAGACCGGCGTGCGGCGACGGCTCAGCCGATTTTCGGGTAGAACAGCCGGCGCCAGCTACTGCTGCGGAAGGGTTTCCACTCACCTTCGGGCTGGGCCAGGCGCTCGGCCAGCAGGAACCACACCATCGGGTTGATGGTCAGCCCGCAGTGGCTGCCCCAGACCTGGATATTCTGCGCCAGCGGGTAGCGGCCCTCCTGAATACAGGTCTGCCAGTTGGTGACCCCGTCACCCTTGGAATACACCGCGGTGGTGGGCACCGGCGGCGGCTCCGTCAGGGTGTGCTGGGCGATGGTGATATCTTCGTCCGGGTTCAGGGCTGAGAACAGGCGCCGCGGATAGGAACCGGTGTCACGGCCCTCGCCAAAGGGACTGCCGAGGGAGACAACCTGGCGAATCCTGTCGGGCAGTTCCTTGGCCAGTTCGCGGGCGTAAATACCCCCCAGGCTGTGTCCAACCAGCGTCACCTTGCCGCCGCTGCGGGCGGCGAGATCGTCGATATAGTCCAGCGCCCGTTCCAGCAGGTCGCCGCGAGGGCCCAGGTTGCGCCCCTGGGCCCAGCCGACGCTGTGGTAACCCAGCTTGTCCAGGTACTTGCGCAGGGGTGCGTTGTAGCCGTCGTCGCCCAGGAATCCGGGCAACAGGACCACGCCGTGGCCGTCTCCGCGGGGCATGCGATTCAGAAAGCGGCGGGTGTATATCAGGCTGGCAAACTCTGCCAGGGCGCGGTGCGCCTCGGTAACCGCCAGGCCGATATGCGGCGGCGGAATCATGTGGGTTTCTGCGTGCACGTCCATACTGCGGTCCCTTTATGTCTTTTTTGTTTTTCTGCTCTTCACTCTATGGTGATCCGGGCGCCCTCTGGACCTGTCTGTGCGCTGCTCTACGGCGCTGTCGCTGTGCGGGCGGTGGAAGTTCGCCGGGGACTGCTGGTCTTTTTCCCGGCTCCGGTTTTCGCCTTGCTTTTTGCTTTTGCCTTGGCCCTGGCTTTCTTGCTGGCCTGTCTGGCCAACCGCGCGTTTTTGCCGGCGCGGGCGACGATCTTGTCGGTGGCCTGTTTAAGCTCGGTAAAGCTGTCCAGCAGGCACTGACGGTAAAAATCCGGGTCCGGCATAATCTGCCGGCAACTGGTGGCGGAGATCGCAAAATCGCCGCAGTAACTGGTAATGGCGTGGAACAGGGCCATACCGTCCAGGATCGGTCCGGTGCCGTAGTTGGCCACCAGCCGCGCCCCAGTGTTATAGAGTGGAATCTGCGGGCCGGGCACATTGGTGATGACGCAGTTGTAGATCGGCGACACCCGGTTCAGCAGCCCCCAGCGGCTGGCCAGGCGCGCAGCCTGGGCAGTCAGGGTGCTGGGGATGAACTGGGTGTAATCAGTCATGGACTTGGCACCCACGGCGTTGGAGAGCTCCTTGGCTTCCGCGGTACCGGCATGCACCGCCTTGAGCCGGTCGACCGGATTGTCGATATCGCTGCGCACCTGCACCGTCATCGCCGAAACGATATTGCCGCCGGTGCCTTTCTCCTTGGTGTCACGGACGTTGATCGGCGCCATGGCCGCCAGGCTTTCCGGCGGCAGCTCGTCCTTGTCCAGCAGGTACTTGCGCAGGGCGCCGCCGACAACGGTGATCGCCACATCGTTGACGGTGGCTCCCGGAACCGCGTTCTTGATCCCCTTTATCTCGTCCAGCGGGAAGTGCACGGCGTTGAATACCCGGTGCGGTGACACCTTGCCGTTGAACCGGGTGCGCGGAATGCTGGCTACCCGGTGCAGTTCGCCCTTGCGCAGGCGCGTGTAAGCCTGGGCAAAGCCCGGCACCGTGTTGCGCGCCACGGAGATAAAACGGAACGGCTGCTTGACGGCATTCACCTGGGCCCGAATCAACAGTTCCGCGGTCGTGGGCTCATTCTCCACCGGCACCGCGTAGGGCTCGGCATCCAGGTGGGCATCCGGTGACAGGTCGTGCAGGGCCGCGGTGATCTCCGTACCGGAGGCGCCATCCACGGCGGCGTGGTGCATCTTGGTGAAGATCGCAAAGCTGCCCTTGGGCAGATGCTCCATGTTGTCCAGGCCCTCGATCACGTAGAGCTCCCACAGCGGACGCTTGCGGTCCAGCGGGCGGGCGTGGATGCGCGAAATAAGGATGCAGAGCTGGCGCCAGTCGCCGGGCTTGGGCAGCGCCAGGTGACGAATATGGAATTCCGGGTCAAAGGTGCCGTCGGCCATCCAGTAGGGGTGGTCGAGACCCATGGGTACCGTGACCAGGCGCTGGGACATGGTCGGCAGGCGCTTGATGCGGCGGGTGGTGTTGTCGATGATCTGCTTGAAGCGGACAGCGCCGCCCGGCGCCGTGGAGGGATCATAAATCGCCAGCCCCGAGATATGCATAGGTGCATTGGGCGTCTCGAGGTAGAGAAACGAGGCGTCGAGTCCAGTCAGTTGCCGCATGGTTTTGAACCTGCAGTATGTTTCGCGAGCATAACACTATTGCCATGCGCCGGGAACGCGGCCGGTGTCATCGGGAATTTACGAGAGCGATCAGCGGGCGATGGGGTGAATATTTGACCGCTCTTCATTCCCCGCCGTATCGGGCACTTCCTGAAGAGGAGAACTGCTGCGCACCCAACCCGCCAGGTTATCCTCCACCAGGGAAGTCAACATGTTGATATGGGCATCGTCCTCGTTGAGGGCGGGGATGTACTCGAAGCGCTCGCCGCCGGACTCCAGGAACACCTCCTTGTACTGCAGGGCTATCTCCTCCAGCGTCTCCAGGCAGTCTGCGGAGAAGCCCGGGCAGATCACCTGCACCGACTTCACGCCCTCCTCGGCCAGGGCTTCGAGGGTCTCGTCGGTATAAGGCTGCAGCCACTCCTCACGACCGAAGCGGGACTGGAACACCATCTGGTGTTCATCCTCCCCCAGTTCCAGAGCTTCCGCCAGTAGACGGGTGGTCTTGTGGCATTCGCAGAAGTAGGGGTCGCCGTTATCGAAGTAGCGCTTGGGAATGCCGTGGAAGGACATCAGCAGCTTGTCGGCGCGGCCGTGCTCGGCCCAGTGGCGCCGCACTGACTCGGCCAGCGCCTCGATGTAACCGGGGTGGTCGTGGTAGTGGGAAATAAAACGGAAATCCGGCAGCCAGCGGCGCTTCTGGAAATCCTCCGCCACGGCGTCGAAAGTGGATGCCACGGTGGTGGCCGAGTACTGCGGATACAGCGGCAGCACCACAATCTTGCGAGCGCCCTGGCGCTTGAGTGAGGCAATCCCGTCAGGGATGGACGGGTTGCCGTAGCGGAAGCCGAAGTCCACCACCACCTGGTCGCCCAGGCGCGCCTTGAGCTGGTCGCGAATCAGGTCGGTCTGGCGGCGGGTGTGCACAAACAGCGGCGAGCCCTCCTCTGACCACACCTCGGCATAAGCCTCGGCGGACTTCCGGGGGCGGATATTGAGAATAATCAGGTTCAGAATCGGCCACCACAGCAGCCGCGGCAGGTCCACGACCCGGCGGTCGGACAGGAACTGTCTCAAATAGGGCTTTAGCGCAGCCGCTGTGGGTGCGCCCGGGGTACCCAGGTTGGTGACCAGCACGCCGACTCGAGCGGGCTGCTGGTGATTGAATATCGGTGTATTGACCGGTTCCATAACAACAGTTTACGCGGATTAATTGGTCATTATACGCCCAAGATAGTCCAGCAGGATGACATTCAATTCATCGGCAGCTTCCAGCGGCATCATGTGGCCGGCGCCAGGGATCATTTGCACGTCCTCAAGGCGAGGGAATATCGCCCGCATCAGGCCGATTGGGTCCTCGCCGTGAAAGCCTTCCAGGTCCACGTCACGCTCGCTGCCGATAAACCAGGCTGAGACATCGCTAGCCACCCCCTCGAAGGGCCTGCGCTGCTGCCACTTGATATCCATGGAGCGGTACCAGTTGAGCCCGCCGGTAAAACCGGATCGGCTGTACTCGGTCACGAACAGCTCCAGCTCAGCCTCGTCCAACCAGGGCCAGGGCAGGGGCGGGGTTTCGGGCATGGCATCGATATAGCTGGTCTCCGGGGGATGTTTGAACACCTCGAAGTAGTTGGCCTGCCCGCTCAGCAACCACATGACCTTGCGCAGGAAGGTTCGCGGTGCCGCCTCCAGTTCACGATCGGCGCGACCCGGGACCCGGAAGTACTCGATATGCAGGAAATGCCGCTCGCCCATCTCCCGATATCCCACCAGCGGCGGCTTATCCGGGTCGTGGGGGGCAGCGGGGTTTTCCAGGCAGATAATGGCGCGCACCCGCTGTGGATGGCGCAGGGCGAAATCCTGGATGGCAAAGGCCCCGAAATCGATGCCGACCAGCACCGCCTGCTCGATCCCGCAATGGTCCAGCAGCGCCAGCAGGTCGGCGGTGACGGCATCGACCCCATAGGCCTCGGGATCCGCCGGCGCCCCCGCCTGCCCCATGCCACGCATGGAGGGTGCAATCACCCGATAGCCGGCCTCGGCCAGCACCGGCACCTGGCGATGCCAGCTGAACCACAGCATGGGGAAGCCGTGGCAGAACACCACCGCCGGTCCTTCAGCCGGACCCTGCTCAATGTAGTGCGCGGCGATGCCGTTGAGTGTGAGGTGATGGTGGGTCCAGCCAAAGCCAGCCATGGCAGGTTTCCCGCGGCAGAGAAAGACGACTATTCTAAGCCAGGAACTGTGAGGAGACCGTAATGGGCAGTATAAAAATCGACACCGTTTACGCGCATGGCAAAGAGCTGGCATCCACCGAGACCCTGGGCAAGCGGGCCCGCGAACTGGAGGAACTCGGCTTCGACGGCCTGATGGTGGCCGAGATTGCCCACGACCCCTTTCAGCCGCTGGTGATCGCCGCCGCCAATACCTCGACGATTGAACTGCGCACGGCAATTGCCGTCGCCCTGGCACGCAGCCCGATGACGATGGCCAACAGCGCCCACGACATCAACGCCTGGTCCGGCGGCCGCTTTGCCCTGGGCATCGGCTCGCAGATCAAGCCGCATATCACCCGCCGCTTTTCCATGCCCTGGCATGGGCCGGCCAAACAGATGCGCGAGTACATCGAGGCCATGCGGGCGATCTGGGACTGCTGGTACGACGGCAAACCCCTGGACTACCGCGGCGAGTGCTACCAGCACACGCTAATGACCCCTGAGTTCACGCCCACCAACACCGAACACGGCCGCCCGCCGATCCTCATGGCGGCGGTCGGCCCGCTGATGCTGAAAACCGCCTGTGCGGTGGCCGATGGCCTGATCGTGCACAGCTTCTGCACCGAGCACCATTTCAAGACCAATATGCTGCCACTGCTGGAATCGGAGCTGGCCGCCAATGGCCGCAGCCTGGATGACTTTATCATCCAGTTCCCGGTGTTCACCGCCACCGGTACCACCGAGGAAGAGTTGGAGGAGGCCAAGCGCGCCATCAAGTACCGCATCGGCTTCTACGGCTCGACGCCGGCCTACAAGACGGTCCTGGATGCCCACGGCTGGGGCGACCTGCAGCCCATCCTCAATCGCATGACCAAGGAAGGCCAGTGGGACCAGCTACCGGACCAGATCAGCGACGAAGTGCTTGAAGCCTTTGCGGCGGTGGGGGAACCGGTGGCCGCAGCCCAAACCATTGCCGATCGCTTTGGCGGCGTGATCGACCGCACCTTGCTGGAGGCCAGGTACTCGCCAGAGGTGCTGGAAGAACAGATTAAAGTGATTCAGGCCGCCGCCTGAGGCTCAATTCTCCAGCGAGTGCTGGCCAACCCAGGTACTGCTGCCGCGCTGCTCCAGGCCCGCGTCGCCGCTGTCCATGCGGTTCTGCTGGTTCAGCGTGGTCGGCATGCGGCGCAGGGACTGGGCGCCCCAGGTATGCTGCGACAGTTCCTCCAGCAGGTCGTCGATCTCAACCACACCCACCGCGCTGACAAAGGCCTGCACCCCCTGCCCGCCGCCGGCCTTGCGATTCCACTTCTCGAAGCTGGCGGAGATCAGCCGGTGTTCCCCGTCGAAGCCGAGCAGCATGAAATCGCCCTCTACCCGGGCCCGCCCCCAGTCGATATTGAGAAAGTCGGCACCGGCAAAACCCAGCCCGAAGCCTACCCGGTAGTCATCTATCTCCCAGTACTCCCAGGCCATGGTGTAGCCACCGGCGTCCCGCGACATTCTCAGCGGCGGACCAAACTCGGCCATCACGTCCGCCACCGTGATACCGGTGCCCGGCTCCGGCACCCTCGCCTCCTCAATCCGTTCGCCCAGCTCGTACTCACGCCACTGTACGCAGCCCGCCAGCAGTACCAGCGTCAGCGCGAGGAACAGTCGCAGCGGGCTACTGGCCATCGCGGGCCCGCACCTGGGTGGCAAAGTCGGTCAGCACGTCGTTGTCATCGAAGAAGAAAATCGCCCGATCGTAGTGGGTACGAATCTCGATGTTGTTGTAGAGGATCAGCAGCATGCCCTCGCCGTCGGCGTCTTCGAACAGGTAGTACAGGACGGTCTCATCCTGCAGGGCGATCACCTGCGAGGGTGGCCCCAGCAGCGCCAGCACATCGGCACGGGTGCTGCTGCCCCTGTCCAGCCGCGCGACCACCTCGTCCTGCCAGCCCACTTCGATGCCGCGCTGGTTGCTGAACTGGACACAGCCAGACAGCAGGAGGCTCGCCAGCAATATGAGCGGAAGGCGCGGTTTGATCAGCATGATTTCAATCCCCGGAATGAGTGAACGACACTGCAAAGACTATACGCAGGAAAAGCCGACGCAGGCCATGGTTCATTGCGATAAACACGAACTGTCAGGGCAGGGTTTCGTAGAGCACCCGCAGTACGTTGCCGCCCATGACAGCGCGGATGTCCCCGGCGCTGTAACCCGCATCCAGCAGCGCCTGGGTCAATACCGACAGCTCGCTGGTGTCAAAGCGAGTGCGGATTGCACCGTCAAAATCCGAACCCAGGGCAATGTGCTCTATGCCGATGGTGTCGCGGACATGGTCCATGGCAGCGACAATACCGGCGGGCGTGCTGTCGCAGACCGCCGCTTCCCAGTAACCAATGCCGATCACCCCGCCATTGGCGGCCAGGCGCCGTAGCTGCGCATCCGTCAGGTTGCGATTGGCATCGCAGACGGCCCTGACACCGCCGTGGGAAACCACCAGCGGTTTGGTGGCCATATCGAAGACATCCTCAACCACGGCGGGGCTGGCGTGAGCCAGATCGACCGCCATGCCAATGGCCTCCGCCCGCTGCACCACCTTCCGCCCCAGTTCCGTGAGCCCGTACTTGTCCTCCCCATGCATGGAGCCTCCCACCTCGTTGTCAAAGAAGTGGGCCAGGCCAATCATGCGATACCCCGCGTCAAACAGTCCCTGTAACTTGCCCAGTTCACCCTCCAGGGGCTGGGCGCCTTCCAGCGCCAGCAGGCCCCCGACCAGCGGCTTGCCCCGCGCCGTCGCCTCAACCAGCAGGGCCAGGTCGTCCCGGCTGTAGATGATCTGCAGTTGGCCATTCGAGCGGCGTTGCAGGTCTTCGAGCTTGAAGGCGTGGTACAGGGATCGCTCGTACAGGCTGGTCCAGGTCTTCACCGGCTGCAGGCTGCCGATCACCAGGTAGGTCAGCACATCTGAATCTGAGGGGTTGGAATCGTAGTTCTGGTTGCGCGGTGTCTTGGTGACCGAGCCGAATACCTGCAGACCGACATTACCGGCCAACAGGCGCGGCAAATCCACCGCGCCATGGGCCTGCTCCCGCAGCAGGTCGCGCCGCCACAGCAAGGGGTCCGCATGGAGGTCGGCTATGAACAATGCGTCGTGGAGGGCCGCGGCGGCAGGCGTTACGGGCGGCAGCGGAATGCTGCGATCCACCGAGTTGACCAGGATATCAAAGTGCCGGGGCGCCAGGGTGAAGAAGTAGATCGCGCCGACTACCAGCAGTACACCCAGTAGCGAGGCCAGGATCTTGGGTATCTTCATCAGGTGCTCCCGGGTGCCGTTTATTGCCAGTTTCCACCGAGCGGCCATAATAGGCGCGGCGGCCGCAAGTGTCGGCAGCTTAGTCCTTAAGGAGAGTTTATGCACCTGCGCACGCGCATCGAGGGCGGCGGCACACCCCGCCCGGAACAGTGGGGAATCGACAGCGAATACGGCCGCCTGCGGGAACTCCTGGTAGGCCCGATCGACAACTACCGCTGGACGCCCGGCAACGCGGTGGCGCAGCGCAGTGAGCGGGTCGGCCTCAGGTTCGACGCCGAGACAGTGAAGCGGCAGTACGGCGAGATGATCGCCGCCTACCAGCAGGCCGGCGTCAACGTGCATATCCTGCCGGCGGAAGACGGCCTGCCCTACCAGGTCTATGCCCGCGACTCGAGTGTGATGACGCCCTGGGGCGCCATCATCATGCAGTTGGAAAAAGCCTACCGGCGCGGCGAATACGCGGCGGTGCTGCGCTTCTACCTGGACCAGGGCATCCCCATTTACGACATGGTCAGCGCAGGCAACGTGGAGGGCGGCGACTTCATGGTGCTGAAACCGGGTGTGGCCATCTGCGGCTACTCCGGGGAGCGCAGCGTGGCGCCCGCGGTGAACCAGATCAAGGGCTGGTTTGAGGCCGAGGGCTGGGAATTCATGACCTATGCCTTCGACCCGCACTTCCTTCACCTGGATGTGCAGATGGGCATGATCGCCGAGAACCTGGCGGTCGTCTGCGTGGAAGCCGTGGAGCCGGAACTGGTGGACTGGCTGACCGCAAGGGGAATCCGCATCATCGACATCAGCTACGGTGAGACCATGAACATGGGCACCAACATCGTTGCCCTCGGCGACGAGCGCGTACTGATCCCCGCCGCTGGGAAAAGCCTGATCGAAAAATGCCGGGCCGAGGGCCTGGAAGTATTCGACCCTGACGTGGCCATGATTGCCGCCGGCGGCGGCTCGGTACACTGTATGTGCCAGGCCTTGAAACGGGATTCCGTGGAGTAGCCATCAATGACAAAAGAACTGCGCATCAACGGCGAGCGCCTGTGGGACAGCCTGATGGAAATGGCCGAGATCGGCGCCACGTCGCGCGGCGGCTGCAACCGCCAGGCCCTCACCGATGAGGACAAGCGCGGCCGCGATCTGTTCGTGAGCTGGTGCAAGGCTGTGGGCTGTAGCGTCAGCTTTGATGAGATGGGCAATATCTTTGCGCGCCGGGAAGGGAACAATCCGGAGGCCGCGCCGGTAATTACCGGTAGCCACCTGGACACCCAGCCCACCGGCGGCAAGTTTGACGGCGTCTATGGCGTCCTGGCAGGCCTGGAAGTCCTGCGCACCCTCACTGAGCAGGACATCACTACCGAGGCACCGCTGGAAGTGGTGGTGTGGACCAACGAGGAAGGGGCGCGTTTTGCCCCCGCCATGGTGGGCTCGGGAGTATGGGCCGGCGAGATGGCCCGGGACGATATCTATGCCATCGAGGACAAGTCCGGCAAGCGCTTTGGCGATGAACTCGAGCGCATCGGTTACAAGGGCGAGCTGCCCGCGGCGCCGAGGCCCATCCGCGCCGCCTTTGAAACCCATATTGAACAGGGCCCCATCCTCGAGGCAGAGGAGTTGCAGATTGGCGTGCTCACCGGCGTCCAGGGCAGCCGCTGGTACGACCTTGTGATCGAGGGCCAGCCCGTACACGCCGGCCCCACGCCCATGGAAGTGCGCCGCGACCCGTTCATGGCGGCCCTGCCGATCATGCAGTTCTGCTACGAGCTGGCGGCCAGGCACGCTCCCTGGGGCCGCGCCACGTTCGGTGATATCAAGGCCGAACCCGGCTCACGCAACACGGTACCGGAGCGATTGGTAGTCAATGTCGATCTGCGCCACCCCGACCCCGAGGTGCTGGACAGCATGGACCGGGAATTCCGCGACTACGTCACCACCGCCTGTGCCGAGAAAAAACTGGCGGGCCGCGTCGAAGAGCTGTGGCATATGCCGGTCACCCAGTTCGACCCGGACTGTGTGGAGGCGGTGCGCAGCGCGACCGCAGAACTCGGCTACAGCAACCTGGAGATGGTGTCAGGGGCCGGGCACGACTCCCTGTACGTGGCCAAGGTGGCACCCACCAGTATGATATTTGTGCCCTGTAAGGACGGCATCTCCCACAACGAGGCGGAGGACGCCAAACCCGAAGACCTGGAGGCGGGCTGCAACGTGTTGCTGCATGCCATGCTGAAAATGGCGGGCTAGGACACCCGCCGGCTGGAAACCACCGCCGAAGACTGCATCAGATTGCGCTCAGCTCGGGCGCCGCGCTTGCGTACCAGCAGTTGCACCAGCTCCGCATAGCGCGGTGCACTCGGACCCCACTGGGGGCAGACGCTCGCGAATACCACCAGCCCCACGGAGGCGCCGGCCAGCATTTCTGCAGTGATAAAACCACCGGTGTAGAGGCCTATGGCGCCGAAAAGTACGGCAAGACAAAAGCCCCGCAAACAAATTGCCTGTGTTACCCGCCACTCGGCGCGTTCAATCAGCGCCAGTTCCTGTTCGTCAAAATCCATTCACACCCGTCCATGTTCGCTCAGATTCACTTATTGACGTAGCCGGAATTCTT
Source organism: Halieaceae bacterium (assembly GCA_028280635.1). Lineage (GTDB taxonomy): Bacteria > Pseudomonadota > Gammaproteobacteria > Pseudomonadales > Halieaceae > JANQIO01. The sequence continues at coordinate 35,166 of JANQLM010000112.1, forward strand.
ATAGCGCCTGCCATCCATTTCCCTGGCGCGCGCACAGTATAGTCCTGTGTTTTGAGGGGTTTCTGCTTGCACCCACTACAAATGCCAGTTTGTTGCCCTTATGACCCAGAAATCTCCGAAGCCGGGTTGTTCAGTGCGAATAACATGCGCCGAGCCCGGCTTGAGCGGGTGTTTATTGAATGAAAATAGCTGCCATCAGTGGGGCAGGATACGGCGAAAAGTCAGGTTGAGCCGCGGGCCGCAGGGCCGGGACTGCTTGGCCATGCCATGGTGCCAGTTGCTCTGGGTCTGCCCCGCCATCACCAGCAGGCTGCCGTGGGCCAGCGGCAGCTTTACCGGGTCCACGCGGCGATCATGGCGGTGCTTGAAACGCAGCGGGCGCTGCTCACCGAAGCTGAGTGACGCAATCACCGGGGCCGGCCCCAGTTCTGGCTCGTCGTCGGCGTGCATGCCCATGCTGTCCCGGTGGTCGCGATAGTAGTTGAGCAACACGCTGTTAAAGCCTGCATTGCAGATCGCTTCCACCTGTGACCTGATGGATGCCAGCAGCGGCGTCCAGGCCAGCGGCTCCAATGCAAGGCCGGAATAGCGGTAGCGCGCACCGCTGTCACCGTACCAGGCGTGCAGCCGCGGCTGCAGGTGGGTCTTGCCGAACAGGGTAATGGGGTCCTGGCGCCAGGGCGTCTGCTCGATCAGCAGCGCCAGACATTCGTCAGCACCAGGTCGCAGGGGAATCTGCGATCGGTATTCCACATGCGCATCCACCAGGGGAATCCGCTGTACGGCATCGTCCGCAAACAGGGATAACGAGGTATCATCCATGGCCCCAGTATATCCGGACGGACCCGAAATGATTGACCTGCGCAGCGACACTGTCACCCGCCCCACGCCTGCCATGTGGGAGGCCATGCAGGCGGCGGAACTGGGCTCCTTCTCGA
>JANQLM010000021.1 GCA_028280635.1 Halieaceae bacterium
CCGACTTCAGCGCCAAGTTGGCCCAGGCGGAAGCTGAAGAAGACGGCATGCGCTCCAACGAGCCCACCATGACCGACATCGCCTGCGACAAATGCGGCAGGCCCATGCAGGTGCGCACAGCCAGCACCGGGGTTTTCCTGGGTTGCTCAGGTTATGCCTTGCCCCCCAAGGAACGTTGTAAGAACACGATGAACCTGGTGCCTGGCGACGAGGCGATCAGCGAGGACGCCGACGAGGAAGCCGAGTCTCGCCAGCTGCGGGAGCGGCATCGCTGCCCCAAGTGCAACACCGCCATGGACAGCTACCTGATCGATGAAAAGCGCAAACTGCACGTCTGCGGCAACAATCCGGACTGCGATGGTTTCGAGGTAGAGCACGGCAGTTTCCGCATCAAGGGTTACGACGGACCGGTGATCGAGTGCGACAAGTGTGGCTCGGATATGCAGCTCAAGACCGGCCGCTTCGGCAAGTACTTCGGCTGCACCAATGAGGCCTGCAAGAACACCCGCAAGCTGCTGCGCAATGGTGAGCCGGCGCCGCCCAAAATGGACCCGGTGCCGATGCCGGAGCTGGCCTGCGAAAAAGTCGAGGACACCTATGTGCTGCGCGACGGCGCGGCGGGCCTGTTCCTGGCGGCCAGCCAGTTTCCGCGCAACCGCGAAACCCGGGCGCCGTTACTGGCCGAGCTGCTGCCGCACAAGGATGAGATTGATCCCAAGTACGCATTTCTGTTCTCCGGGCCAGTGGAAGACAACGTCGGCAATCCCACCCAGATCCGCTACAGCCGCAAGACCAAGGAGCAGTACCTGATGACCGAGGTCGACGGCAAAGCCACTGGCTGGCGCGCCTTCTACAACGGCGACAAGTGGGATGCCGAAGTGCCGGCGCCCAAGAAGAAGGCAGCGAAAAAGAAAGCCACCAGGAAGAAGGCGCCCAAGAAGAAGGCCCCCACGAAAAAGGCAGCGGGCGGCTCCTGATCCCGTGAGCACTGCCCGTGGCCTCGCCAACCAGAAGCTCTACCACGCCAATATCCTGATTCGCATGCTCGGTGCCGAGCTGGCCCGGGAAGACCTGCCCGCGGCGCGGGTGCTGGAGGCCGTGGGTCTGGCGGTGCGGCGGCACCTGCTGGAGGCTTACGGCTGGTTCCTGCTGGAACTGGCCGATATCAGCGAACTACCGGCAGAGCCGCCCCTGTCTATCGGCGCGCTGGAGCAGCACTACGGTCTGGCGGAGCCCCGGCGCGGTGAATTGGTCGAATTGGGCCAAATGGAGCAGGGGGGCTGGCTGGCGGCCCTGCAGGCGGAGCCCGCGCGCACCCGCAGCACGGCAGGCAACGCCAATCTGCTGGCGCTGGCGGAGCAGCCCTGGAGTGAGCAGGGCCTGCGCCAGTGGCACGATTCCCTGGCCGATCTTATCGATCGACTCGGCCATGGCCTCGACGAGTGGTAGTTGTTAGACTGTCCGAGGACCCACCCAGAACAGAGGTAGTTAGTGTCCTCTTCCCTACTTGAAATCGTAGAAATGCCCAACGGTGATATTGTCCTGCAGCGCTCCGACGAAGACGGCGAGCCGCTGGTGGTCATCCAGTTCTCTGAAGAGTCCCGGGTGTACCTGATGGACGGCACCCTGGAAGTAGCCCGGGCCATGATCCAGGCCGGTATCCAGGCGGCGGCTCAGATGGCCGACCAGGGCGAAATCGAAGTCACTGAGGAAGCCGTAGAGCCGCAGCAACCGCGCGTACTGCACTAGTACGGCAGGTGTCGACCGGCCGTTGAACTGCGCCGGTCGTTAGTCACTTCGAAGTTTTACAGGGCCCGATCGGGGTCCGCTGGAAGACCTTCTCTCGCCTCTCGCGTCGCATGGGTTACGATCAGCTCCGGTCAAAGCCAGTTGCGGTGAAAAGCCAACTGCAGTGAAAAGCCAACCGCGGTGAAAAATCAGCTACGGCGCAGAACTCCCACACTGATACCTTCAATTGCGAACTCCTGGGATGCCAGGTCCACCTTGATGGGCTCATAGTCCTGGTTTTCCGGCAGTAACTCCAGGAATTGCGGGTCTTTGCCGCGCTTCAGTCGCTTGACGGTGACCTCATTGTCGATGCGAGCCACCACGATATCCCCATCCCGTACGTCCTGGGTGCGGTGCACGGCCAGCAGGTCCTCATCGAAGATGCCGATCTCGATCATGCTGTCACCCTGCACCCTGAGAAAGTAGTCGGCGGCGGGCTTGAAGAACGAGGCGGGCATCGCGCAGTGATCCTCGATGTGCTCCTGGGCGAGCACCGGGCTGCCCGCGGCCACCCGGCCGACGATGGGGATGCCCTCGGAATCCGGCAGGCGGATGCCGCGGGAGGCGCCGGCCACCATCTCGATGGCGCCCTTACGGGCCAGTGCCTTGAGGTGCTCCTCGGCGGCATTGGCCGACTTGAAGCCCAGTTCCCGGGCGATATCGGCGCGGGTGGGCGGGTAGCCGGTATCATCGATGTACTGCCGGATTACGGCGAGCACCTGCTCCTGGCGTTGGGTCAGCTTTTCCATTTCACACCTCCTCACACCTCAAGTGTCCTGGCCTCCCGGGAGTGCCGGGCTGTGTATTCATACAGTTGCTGGGATTATATACAGTGAGGCGGTGAAGACAAGCCGAAGATGTGTCCGGCCGACAGGGAAAATCGCTGTCGAATCAGGGAGTTCGGGCGTGGGTGTGGCTCTGTGGCCTGCAGGGAAGGCGCAGGAAGAGGGCGCAGGAAATAACTGTCCTGACCGGGATGACCCCGGTAGCACAGCGTCTGGCGTGCAGGCCGGTACCTAGAAGTCCTCGACTCCGTTCATGAACTCCGGTTCGATGTTGTTCAGCGGGCCGGACCAGTCTTCGGGGTGGAAGGGCAGGTCGGGGTCCGTGAAATCCTCACCGTCGAGCTCATAGGGGTTGCGCCAGTCCTCGGGTTCCTCCACGCTGACAAGCAGCAGTTCGCGCCAGGAATCGAGATCATACTCGCTGACTTCCCCATCAATATGCTGGGTTTCAACGGTGAGATTCTCAGGGTCCCAGGCAACGACTTCAAAGGTGGCGCCGGTTTGAAGATCCTTGTACCAGGCCCCAACAGCGGGACCGAGCAGTTTCATGATGCGATTTCTCCAAGTGGGTGTTCGCACTGGCAAACATATCAAACTGCCCCCCGCTGTCCATTATGCACAAAGCGACTAAAACCCTTATTTAAAAGCGTTTATCGATCTATCCTGAAAAACTTTTCCGTAAATTCAAAGGCTTAAAAATGCGTTGATCTGCCGCGCTTCAGGGCCTCGGTTGTTTTAAGCGGGAATCGGAATTAGCAAACATGCGCAGATGAAAATTTTGTATAAGGAAATCCAGTGAACAGTGATGCAGTTCCGGAACGTCTGGCGGTGATCGGCGGCACCGGCCTCCAGGCCCTGGCGGGCTTCGAGACGGACAGCGAACACCCGCTGCAAACTCCCTTCGGCGAGCCCTCCGGTCCCATTCGGGAGGGGTTGCTGGCGGGCAGGCGCTGCCTGTTCCTGGCGCGCCACGGGGTGCCGCACCGGATAGCGCCGCACCGCATCAACTACCGCGCCAATCTCTGGGCCCTACGGGAACTGGGCGCTGACGCGGTGCTGGGGGTGAATGCGGTCGGGGGCATCAATCCGGCCATGCCTACCGGGCGGCTGGTGATTCCCGACCAGGTCGTGGACTACACCTGGGGCCGCGAGCACAGCTTCTACGATGGCGTCTCTTACGCCAGTGAGAGCGCCCGTGGCGAGTTGACCCCGCTTGAGCATATCGACTTCACCGAGCCCTACGATGCGGGGCTGCGACGGGGCTTGGCCGCTGCGGCCCGAGGGCTGGGGCTGGATGTTGCCAGCGGCGGCACCTACGCCGCTACCCAGGGCCCGCGTTTGGAGAGCGCGGCGGAGGTGCGGCGGCTAGCGCAGGATGGCTGCGACCTGGTGGGCATGACCGGTATGCCTGAGGCGGCGCTGGCCGCTGAACTGGGCCTGCCCTATGCCAGCCTGTGCATCGTGGTAAACGCGGCGGCGGGCCTCGGCGACGAAGCCATCACCCTGGAGTCCATGCGCGAGGTACTGGAACGGGGCAGTGCGCAGGTGGCGAACCTGCTGAAGGCCTGGCTGGAGGCCTAGTCGGCGTTGAACTCGTCGAGGTTGGTGAAGGGCAGGAACTCGTGCCGGCTCACCTTGACCACGATGCCCAGCAGCGGGTGGTCGATGTAGTGTAGCTCGCCACTGCGCATGCGGCGCTGCTGGGCGACCCGTACGGCGTGGCGAAACTCGTAGTCATGGACCGGTTGGTCGAGGAAGGCCGTCATCTCGGCTTCGGTGGCCGGTGGGTGTCCGGCGGCAAGCTCCTCCGGTTCCGCATCATCGGCTTGCTCCAGGTCTTCAAAGGCCGGGGGCTCTGGCGTCTCTTCCCGGGGAGGCATAAATACGCTGATGCCTGCCGCGGGCCCCTCTTCGACGAGCGGGTCAGTCTCGCCGAACCCGCTTTCCTCATCGCCCGGTAGGAAGGGCGCACTCTGGATGGCAGGCAGGTTCTCGAACCAGTCATCCCCCACCGTCACGGCGAAGGGCAGTAGTGGCGCATGTGTCTGGTCTACCGGCAGCGGCGGGCGCGGCATGCTCCAGCCTGCGGTAGTGGGGTTCTCATCCAGGTAGCCGCCCCCGGTGTTGAGCCACAGGTCGGTGGCAATATGCAGGTAGCGGCCGCTGTAGAACAGCACGCTGCCCTGCAGTTCCGGGTAGTCGCCGAACTGCACCGGGCCGTCCAGGATCAGCGGCAGCGCCACCTCGCGGCTGGGAATGCGTTGCAGCCAGCTCTGGTGCATCAGCACTTCAAGGCCGGCGCTGTTGTCGATGCGGCGGCGCTGGGCGTTCAGCTCCCGTTCGCCGGTGGGCAGCAGCACCCGCTGGCGCGGCACATCCAGCGGCGTTTCCAGCTTCACCAGCGGCTCAAGCGTCACCCCGGGCTCGGCGCGTCGCTGTTTTTGCCGGTACTCGTACAGCAGTTCCGCGACGCTGCGGTCCCAGAACAGGTCGATGCCGGGCTCGGGGGCGCTGGCTTCCACAGTTAGCAGTTCGAAAGGCTGGTCGGCCGCTGCGCGCGGGTCACCGGTCTCCAGGCGCTGCCATTGAGCAGGATAGGCGAGCTGCGGCAGCAGGGGCCAACGCTCCGCCAGGGCGGCGTTGGGATCGCGGTTGGCAAACACCAGCAGCTCTATGCGGTACCAGCTGTCGCCGGCCTCGTCTGGCTCCTGGGCACTCAGGCCGTGTGAGAGCGTTACAGCAAGCACTGCCAGCAGCAGGCTGGCCGGCAATCTCAAGCCGCGGCCTCGGTGGTCTGTTCGGACAGGTGCTGCAGCAGGTCGCTGACGAATGAGAAACGCTCCTCGAAATTCTCAAGCTCGATGTCGAAGCGCAGGCGGTTGCCTTTTACCAGCCGGTACTGTTCCGGCTGAGCCTGCACCAGTTTGACCAGGGCCAGCGGGTTCACATGGGTCTTATCGTTGAAGTCGATGTGGCCGCCCCGATCACCAGCATCAATTTTCTGTATTCCCAGGCTGGCCGCCAACAGTTTTATTTGCGTAATTTTGAACAGGTTGCGGGTTGGGGTGGGCAGCAGGCCGAAACGGTCGATCATTTCCACCTGCAGCTCCTTGAGGTCCGCCTCGGTTTCGGCGCCGGCAACACGCTTGTACAGCACCAGCCGTGTGTTGATGTCGGGCAGGTAGTCCTCCGGGATCAAAGCCGGCAGGCGCAGATTCACCTCGGTCTGGGCGTCGATGTCGCTGTCGGCATCGGGAATCTCGCCGCGCTGCAGGGCCTTCACCGCACGCTCCAGCATGCGCATGTAGAGCGAGTACCCCACGCTCTGGATCTGGCCTGATTGCTCCTCCCCCAGCAGCTCGCCGGCACCGCGGATTTCCAGGTCGTTGGTGGCCAGCAGGTAGCCGGCTCCCAGGTCACCGGCGGCCTCAATGGCCTCCAGGCGTTTTTCCGCGTCGTCAGTGATGGCGGAGGCTGGCGGAGTCAATAGATAGGCGTAGGCCTGGTGGTGGGAGCGGCCCACCCGCCCCCGTAGCTGGTGTAGCTGGGCCAGGCCAAACTTGTCGGCCCGGTCGATGATGATGGTGTTGGCGTTGGGCACGTCGATGCCGGTTTCGATAATGGTCGAGCACACCAGGATGTGATGGTCCTGGTGGTAGAAGGCCCGCATGACCTGTTCCAGCTGCTGTTCACGCATCTGGCCGTGGGCCACGCCCACTCGCAGCTCCGGCAGCAGCTCGCGCAGTTTGCGGGCCGCTTCCTCGATAGTCTTTACCTCGTTGTGCAGGTAGTAGACCTGGCCGCCGCGCAGGGTTTCGCGCAGGATAGCCTCCTTGATCAGGGCGATGTTGTGCTCGCGCACAAAGGTCTTGATGGACAGGCGCTTGGCCGGCGGCGTCGCGATAATAGACAGGTCGCGCATGCCGCCCAATGCCATGTTCAGGGTTCGGGGGATTGGCGTGGCGGTCAGCGTGAGGATGTCTACTTCCGCGCGCAGGGCCTTGATAGTGTCCTTCTGCTTGACGCCGAAGCGGTGTTCCTCGTCGATGATCAACAGGCCGAGGTCAGCGTACTTCACGTCGCTCTGCAGCAGCTTGTGGGTGCCGATGAGAATGTCGACCTTGCCCTCCCGCACCCGCTTGATCACCTCATCCTGCTCACGGCCGCTGCGAAAGCGCGAGATCATTTCCACCTGTACGGGCCAGTCGGCGAAACGATCGGAGAAAGAGTTGTAGTGCTGCTGGGCCAGCAGGGTGGTAGGCACCAGCACGGCCACCTGCTTGCCGGCGCGGGTGGCGAGGAAGGCCGCCCGCATGGCCACTTCTGTCTTGCCGAAGCCGACATCGCCGCATACCAGCCGGTCCATGACTCCGCCGCCTTCCATATCCGCTTCCACCGCGTGGATCGCCTCGGCCTGGTCCAGAGTTTCCTCGAAGGGGAACTCGGCGCTGAATTTCTCGTAGTCGTCGTCCGGCCCCGGGAAGGCAAAGCCCTCTCTAGCCTCGCGGCGGGCGTAGATTTCCAGCAGCTCGGCGGCCACGTCATTGACCTTCTCGCGGGCCCGGCGCCGGGCCTTTTCCCACTGCTCGCTGCCCAGCCGGTGCAGGGGCGCCAGGTCCGGGTCGGCGCCGGTATAGCGACTGATCAGGTGCAGGGAGGCCACCGGCACGTAGAGCTTGTCGCCGCCGGCGTACTCCAGGGTGATGAAATCCGTGAGCTGGTCATCTACCTCCAACGCTTCCAGGCCCAGATAGCGGCCGACGCCGTGTTCGATGTGCACCACCGGTACACCCGGGCGCAGCTCGTTGATGTTCTTGAAGGCATTGGCGGCGGACACTGCGCTGTCTTCGCGCCGGCGCCGCTGGGCGACGCGGTTGCCGAACAACTGTGATTCGCAGACCAGGGTCGGCTGGCCGGACCCCTGGTAGAGGCCACGGTCAATTGGGGCCGTCGTGATGGCGAGTGCGGCGCCGCTGGCCAGGAATGCCTCCCAGCTTTCCACGGCGATGGGCGCGAGGCCATGCCGGCCCAGGGATTCCAGCAGGATTTCCCGGCGCCCGGCGCTCTCCGCGCACAGCAGCACCGGTGCCCGATGCTCGGCGATAAACTGCTGCAGGTGATCCAGCGGCGAGTCCTGGTGGTTGGCGGGGGACAGGTCCGGCGGGAACTTCAGGTCCAGTTCATGGTGCACCGGCGCCTTGGGGTCGCTGCGCAGTTCCAGCACGCCGTAGCGCTTCAGGTCGCGATACAGTTCCTCGGTGGGAATGAAACCTTCCCGGGGTGGCAACAGCGGCCGGCGCGGGTCGATACCGAATTCCTCGAAGCGGTCTTCCACCTCGGACCAGAACAGGCCCGCAGCGCTGTAGTGGTCACCGAGCGCCACCACGGTGGTGTCTTCAGGCAGGTAGTCGAGCAGGCTGTCGCACTGATCGAAGAACAGCGGCAGGTAGTACTCGCAGCCCCCCGGCGCGCGCCCGGCGCTGATCTCGGTGTACATGGGGCAGGCGTCGTGGTCTACCTCGAAGCTGGCGTACCAGTTCTGCTGGAAGCGGCGGATGGCATCGCGGCTCAGGGCGAACTCCCGGGCCGGCAATAGCTGGATGTCCTCTACCTTGTCGATGGTGCGCTGGGTTTCCGGGTCGAAGGTGCGCAGGGTTTCCACCTGGTCGTCCATCAGGTCGATGCGGTAGGGCGCTTTTGCCCCCATCGGGAAGATGTCCAGCAGCGAGCCGCGCTGGGCGAACTCGCCGTGCTCGTAGACCGTGTCGACGCTGCGATAGCCGTTGCGCTCGAGATTGCGGCGAAAGCTCAGCACGTCCAGTTCCTGGCCCACGGCCAGCACCAGGCTGTTGCCGCTCACGTATTCCCGCGGTGGCAGCCGGTGCATCAGGGTCGATACCGGCACCACCAGCAGCCCGCGGCGCAGCTGGGGCAGGTGATAGAGGGCATGCAGGCGCTCGGAGATGATGTCCTGGTGGGGCGAGAAGTTGTCGTAGGGCAGGGTTTCCCAGTCCGGGAACAGCAGCGCATCCAGGTGTTGCCCGCGGGCCTCCAGGTCGCGCTGGTAAAAGCCCAGCTCGCGTATCAGGTTGTTGGCGCTGTGGGTGTCGGGCGTGATCACCAGTTGGAAGGGGCTGCGCTCGGCCAGTTCCACCAGCAGCCGCGCGGGGGCGCTGCCGGGGGTGGGCCCTATGGCAGTGCGGGAGGCCGGCGCCGGTGGCCATGGCAGGGAGTCCAGCAGGTCGCGAAACATCAGAAATGACGGGGCAGTTTTCGAAAGGGGCGCTATTGTAGCCAGCTTGCCGGGGCGCCACCAGTTGCTTGGCCAGCGCCCGCGGCGGGCTTGTGAAAAGCGCCTGCGGCGGGCCTGTCGATGCGCCTGCGGCGGGCCTGTAGACGACACCCCCAGCGGCTTGATTAAGAGACAGTGGATGACGATAATACGCGCCCCAATCAGACCCCCTGAGCGACCCGAAGGATCAGCATGATTACCGAACGCACGCGCCCCCGTCCCGACGACTATTTCAAGGACTGGAAAGAGCGTGAAGCACTGGCCGAGGCGATGATCCCGCTGGTGGGAAAGCTGTCCCGCGAAAACTCGGTCAAGACCTATATTTACGGCCGCTCACTGGTAAACCGCTCGGTGCTCGACATCATGCAGGATCACCGCTACGTACGGCAGGTGGAGCGCAACGAGCTGTCCGAGAAAGAGACCTACCCGGTGATCAAGGCGCTGGCCAGCCTCGACCTGGGCACCGCCCACATCGACGTCGGTCGCATCGCGGTCGGCTATGAGACCGAGGGCAAGCCCCAGGGCCTGTCCGTCAAGAAGTACGTCAAGCAGCAGGTCGCCGACCTGGTTGGCAGCAACGCCAAACCCATCGACAAGCCCCGCGACGTGGTGCTGTATGGCTTTGGCCGCATCGGCCGCCTTATGGCGCGCCTGCTGGTGGAAAAAGCCGACGGTGGTGACACCCTGCGCCTGCGTGCCGTGGTGGTGCGCAAGGGCAAGGCGGCCAACGACCTGGTCAAGCGCGCCACGCTGCTGCAGCGCGATTCGGTGCACGGGCCCTTCAACGGCACCATCCGGGTCGACGAAGAGCACAGCTCCATGGTTGCCAACGGGAATGAGATCAAGGTGATCTATGCCGATTCCCCGGACCAGATCGATTACACCGAGTACGGTATTCAGGACGCCATCGTCATCGACAACACCGGCATGTGGCGCGACGCCGACGGCCTGTCGCTGCACCTCAAGGCCAAGGGTGTGTCCAAGGTGATCCTGACCGCGCCCGGCAAGGGCGATATGAAGAATATCGTCTACGGCATCAACAACGATGAGATTACGCCCGACGATACGCTCATCTCCGCGGCTTCCTGCACCACCAACGCCATCGCACCGCCGCTCAAGGCGCTGGATGATGAGTTCGGTATTGTCCAGGGCCACGTGGAAACGGTGCACGCCTATACCAACGACCAGAACCTGATCGACAATTACCACAAGGCTGACCGCCGCGGTCGCAGCGCGCCGCTGAACATGGTGCTCACCGAGACCGGCGCCGCCAAGGCCGTGGGCAAGGTGCTGCCGCAGCTGCAGGGCAAACTCACCGGTAATGCCATTCGCGTACCCACGCCGAACGTATCCATGGCTATTCTCAACCTCACGCTGGGTCGCGAGACCAGCCTGGAAGAGGTGAACGAGTACCTGCGACGCATGGCGCTGCATTCACCGCTGCACAAGCAGATCGACTACTCCAACTCACCGGAGGTGGTATCCACCGATTTTGTGGGTTCGCGCCACGCCTGTGTGTTCGACTCCGAGGCGACCATCGTCAACGGCACCCACGCGACCCTGTATTTCTGGTACGACAATGAGTTCGGTTACAGCTGCCAGGTGCATCGCATCCTTGAGCAGATGGCCGACGTCCACTACGCGGTCTATCCGGCAAAAGTCTGATAGCGGCACTCCGAACCCGGGGCAGTTTGCTGAATTCCGTTGTCCCGGAATCACGTAAACTGCCCCGCAATCACCCTGCTCTGCGTAGGGGTGTTACACCGGAAAAAACTGAGACAAATCAGCGGCTAAAGCTCACTGACCATAGCGATCAGGGGCGGTATTCCGTATAATGCGCGCGGCTCACGGGGAGGCTGTACGAGCCGGCTATCCAAGCAGTAGTTGCAGCTATTTTTTAGAATCAGGCTAGAACGAATGATCAAGCTCAAGCGGGGGCTGGAAATACCGATTTCCGGCAGGCCGTCGCAGGAGATTGACGCGGCAAAACCCGCCTCGTCAGTCCGCTCTGTGGCAGTCATTGGTTTCGACTACGTCGGTATGAAGCCGACCATGGAAGTGCAGGTGGGCGACCAGGTAAAGCTGGGTCAGCTGCTCTTCACCGACAAGAAGACCGAAGGGGTGCGCTACACCGCACCAGCAGGCGGCACGGTATCCGCAATCAACCGCGGTGCGCGCCGGGTCCTGCAATCGGTGGTCATCGATGTGGCGGAAGGCCAGGAAGACGCCGAGCAATTCGCCTCCTTCAGCGCTGACGCGGCGCGCGGTCTGGAAGCCGCCACTATTCGCGAGCAGCTTGTCCAGTCCGGTCAGTGGACCTGCCTGCGCACTCGTCCGTTCAGCAGGGTGCCTGCAGTCGACAGCGAACCCGCTGCAGTTTTTGTCACCGCCATCGACACCCAGCCGCTGGCGGCAGACCCCGCGGTGGTGATCGCCGAACAGGGCGAGGCTTTTGCCCTGGGCCAGGACCTGCTCGCAAAACTGACCCGAGGCAAACTCTACGTTTGTGGCGCTGCCGGTGCGGAGCTGCCTGTCGGCAGCGCCGACAATATCCACGCCGAGACCTTTGCCGGTCCGCACCCGGCCGGCCTCGCCGGCACCCACATTCATCACCTCGATCCTGTGGGCCCAGGTAAGACCGTGTGGACCGTCGGCTACCAGGATGTCATTGCCATTGGCCGTCTGTTTCTCGACGGTCGCCTATACACAGACCGCGTTATTGCGCTGGGCGGGCCGCAGGTCCGTGAGCCGCGCCTGTTGCGCAGCCGTCTCGGCGTTGATATCGAAGCCCTCTGCGCCGGTGAGCTGGCGGAAGGCAACAACCGCATTATCTCGGGCTCCATACTCGGTGGCCGCCGTGTGCAGGGCGGCACCTCCTACCTCGGCCGCTATCACAACCAGATCAGCGTGCTGCGCGAGGGCACCGAGCGCGAGCTGCTGGGTTGGCTGTCTCCTGGCGCCAACAAGCACTCCAACCTTCCGATATATTTGAGCAAGCTCATGCCCGGCAAGCTGCTGGACATGACCACGACCACCAACGGCAGCGAGCGCGCCATGGTACCCGTGGGCTCTTATGAAGACGTCATGCCCATGGACGTACTGCCGACCCAGCTGCTGCGCGCACTGATTGTTGGTGACACTGAAATGGCCCAGGCCCTGGGCTGCCTGGAACTGGAAGAAGAAGACCTCGCCCTGTGCACTTACGTGTGCCCGGGCAAGTATGAATACGGTCCCATTCTTCGCGACAACCTGACGCGCATAGAGAAGGAGGGTTAAGTCTCATGCGGAAGTTCTTCGACAGCATCGAGCATCACTTCCAGGAAGGCGGCAAGTACGAGAAGTACTACGCCCTGTACGAGGTGTTTGATACCTTCCTGTATTCACCTTCGTCGACCACGCGCACGACCGCCCACGTACGTGACGGGATTGATCTCAAGCGCATCATGATCACCGTGTGGCTCGCCACCTTCCCGGCGATGTTCTACGGTATGTACAACCTGGGTTTCCACGCCAACACGCTGGTGGAAGCGGGCGCCGGCAGCATCAACGACTGGCACGGGCCGCTGATCAATCTGTTCGGCGCCACCGATCCCAACAGCCTGCTCGATTGCTTCATCTTCGGCGCCATCTATTTCCTGCCGATCTACGCCGTTACCTTCCTGGTGGGTATCGCCTGGGAATGCCTGTTTGCGGTGAAGCGCGGTCATGAGGTGAACGAAGGCTTCTTCGTGACCTCGGTCCTGTTTGCGCTGACCTGCCCGCCGGACCTGCCCCTCTGGCAGGTGGCCATGGGCATCAGCTTCGGTGTCGTGATCGGCAAGGAAGTGTTCGGCGGCACCGGCAAGAACTTCCTCAACCCGGCGCTGACTGGTCGCGCCTTCCTGTACTTCGCCTACCCCGCACAAATCTCCGGTGACGCGGTGTGGACCGCCGTCGATGGCTATACCGGCGCAACCGCGCTGTCTGTGGTGGCCTCCGAAGGTATGGACGCCCTGCGCGCGCAGATGACCTGGATGGAGAGTTTCGTGGGCGGCATACACGGCTCCATCGGTGAAACCTCTACCCTGGCGATCCTGCTGGGCGGCGTGTTGATGCTCTACACCCGCGTGGCGGCCTGGCGCATCGTGCTGGGCGTGTTCATCGGCATGTTTGCCCTGGCCACCCTGTTCAACGTTGTTGGCAGTGACTCCAACCCGGCCTTTGCCATGCCCTGGTACTGGCACCTGACCGTGGGTGGCTTCGCCTTCGGCATGATTTTCATGGCTACCGACCCGGTGTCAGCCGCCATGACCAACGTCGGCAAAATCTGGTTCGGCGTGCTGATCGGCGCCATGACGGTGCTGATTCGGGTGGTGAACCCGGCGTTCCCGGAGGGCATCATGCTGGCGATCCTGTTCGCCAACCTGTTCGCGCCGCTGATTGACCACTTCGTGGTGCAGGCCAATATCAAACGGAGGCTCGCACGTGTCTAACAAGGATACAGTCGGAAAAACCATCAAGGTTGCCCTGGCCCTGTGCATTGTCTGCTCGGTGCTGGTGTCCGCGGCGGCGGTGATCCTCAAGCCCGCCCAGGAAGCCAATGTCCAGGAAGACCGCCAGCGTAATATTCTCGCTGCCGCCGGACTGCTGGAAGCCGGCGTGCCGGTCTCCGAGCAGTTCGCCAACATCACCGCCCGCGCGGTGGACCTGGACACCGGCGCCTTCATCGATAACGTGGACGCAGATGGCTTTGACCAGTTGGCGGCCGCCAAGGATCCGGCCCAGTCCGACCGACTTGATGCTGAGACCGACACCGCGAAGATCGGTCGTCGTGAAAATGTCGGCCTGGTATATATCGTTGGCGATGCCAGCGAACCCGAGACCGTGATCATCCCCGTGCGCGGCGCCGGCCTGTGGGGTCAGATGTACGGTTTCCTGGCGCTGGAGAGTGATATCCAGACCATTGCCGGTATCGGCTTTTACGAGCACAAGGAAACCCCGGGACTGGGCGGCGAGGTGGACAATCCGCGCTGGAAGGCGCTGTGGCCGGGCAAGGCGGCCTTCCGCGGGGAAGAGGTGGCCATTGAAGTGATCAAGGGTTCCGTTGACCGAGAGAGCCCGACCGCTGCCTACAAGGTGGACGGTCTCAGTGGCGCCACGCTTACCACGCGTGGCGTCAGCAATCTGGTGCAGTTCTGGCTGGGCGACAGCGGCTATGGGCCGTTCCTGTCCAGCCTCAAGGCGGGGGAGGCCTGAGATGTCTGAACTGAAGAAAACCCTGACGGATCCGATTTTCAACAACAACCCGATCGGCTTGCAGATCCTCGGCATCTGCTCCGCGCTGGCGGTAACGTCTTCGCTGAGTGTCAGCCTGGTGATGTGTATTGCGCTGACCTCGGTGGTGGCGTTTTCCAACCTGTTTATCTCGCTGATTCGCAGCACCATTCCCAACAATATCCGCATCATCGTGCAGATGATCATCATCGCCTCGCTGGTGATTGTGGTGGACCAGGTGCTCAAGGCGGTGGCCTACGAAATCAGCAAGCAACTGTCAGTGTTTGTCGGCCTGATCATCACCAACTGTATCGTCATGGGCCGCGCCGAAGCCTTCGCCATGAAGAACCCGCCTTTCGAGAGCTTTGTCGATGGTCTGGGCAATGGCCTGGGCTACAGCGTCGTGCTGCTGACGGTGGGCTTTATTCGCGAGCTGTTTGGTGCGGGCACGCTGTTCGGCATCGAGGTGCTGCCGCTGGTCACCGAAGGTGGCTGGTACAACCCCAACGGCCTGCTGCTGTTGCCGCCCAGCGCTTTCTTCATCATCGGCCTGCTGATCTGGGCGCTGCGCGCCTGGAAGACTGACCAGGTGGAGCAGCCGGAGTTCAAGCTGGCGGCTCACCAGGTAGCGAGGGAGGGCGCGTAAATGGAGTACTACCTGAGCCTGTTCGTGCGCGCCGTGTTCATCGAGAACATGGCGCTGGCCTTCTTCCTCGGCATGTGCACCTTCATCGCCGTTTCCAAGAAGATCCAGGCGGCGATTGGCCTCGGCATCGCCGTGGTGGTGGTGCTGACCATCACCGTGCCGGTCAACAACCTGATCTACAACTATCTGCTGGCCGACGGCGCGCTGGCCTGGGCCGGCTTCCCCGACCTGGACCTGAGTTTCCTGGGCCTGCTGAGCTATATCGGCGTGATCGCGGCTATCGTGCAGATTCTCGAGATGTTCCTCGACAAGTACGTGCCGGCGCTTTACAACGCCCTCGGCGTATTCCTGCCGCTGATCACCGTGAACTGCGCGATTCTCGGCTCCTCTCTGTTCATGGTGGAGCGCGACTACAACTTCTCCGAGAGCCTGGTGTTCGGCGCCGGTTCCGGTGTCGGCTTTGCGCTGGCGATCACCGCCCTGGCGGGGATTCGCGAAAAACTAAAGTATTCAGATGTTCCACAGGGCCTGCAGGGGCTTGGGATTACCTTCATTATCGTGGGACTGATGTCGTTGGGCTTCATGTCCTTCGGCGGCATTGATCTGTAAGCGGGACGTTCATTTATGGAAACCATTGTTTTTGGTGTCGTGATGTTTACTGCCGTGGTGCTGGCGCTGGTCGCCGTCATCCTGGTGGCACGCTCGCGACTGGTCGCCACCGGTGATGTGACGATCCTCATCAACGGCGAGAGAGAGATCAAGGTGCCGGCGGGCGACAAGCTGCTGCAAACCCTGTCAGCCAACGATGTATTCCTGGCCTCCGCCTGCGGCGGCGGCGGCACCTGTGCCCAGTGCAAGTGCATCGTCAACGAAGGCGGCGGTGCCATGCTGCCGACGGAGGAATCCCACTTCACCCGCCGCGAGGCCGGCGAGGGCTGGCGGCTGTCCTGCCAGACCCCGGTCAAGCAGGACATGAAGATTGAGGTGCCCGAAGAAGTCTTTGGCGTAAAGCAGTGGGAGTGTGAGGTTGTCTCCAATCCCAACGTGGCCACCTTCATCAAGGAGCTGACGCTGAAGCTGCCAGAGGGTGAAAACGTCGACTTCCGCGCCGGTGGTTACGTGCAGCTCGAGTGCCCGCCCCACCACGTGAAGTATTCCGACTTTGATATCGAAGAAGAGTACCGCGGCGACTGGGAGCGCTCCGGTTTCTTCAATCTGGAGAGCGAGTGCAAGGAAACCACGATTCGCGCCTACTCCATGGCCAACTACCCGGAAGAGAAGGGCATGGTTAAGTTCAATATCCGTGTCGCCACGCCGCCGCCCGGTAGCGAAGGCATTCCGCCGGGCATCATGTCATCCTGGGTGTTCAACCTGAAGCCTGGTGACAAGGTCAAAGTGTACGGCCCCTTCGGTGAGTTCTTCGCCAAGGAAACCGAAGCCGAAATGGTCTTCATTGGCGGTGGTGCCGGTATGGCGCCGATGCGTTCGCACCTGTTTGACCAGCTCAAGCGCCTTCACAGCAATCGCAAGATCAGCTTCTGGTATGGCGCCCGTTCCCTGCGCGAGATGTTCTATGAAGACGAGTACGACGGGCTGCAGGACGAGAACAGCAACTTCGATTGGCACGTGGCCCTGTCTGACCCGCAGCCGGAAGACAATTGGGACGGCCTCACCGGTTTTATCCACAACGTGCTGTACGAGCAGTACCTGAAGGACCACCCGGCGCCGGAAGACTGCGAGTTCTACATGTGCGGCCCGCCCATGATGAACGCGGCCGTGATTTCCATGCTTACCGACCTGGGCGTGGAGCCCGAAAACATCATGCTCGACGACTTCGGCGGATGATGTTCAGGCGGCTACGCAAAAGCCGGCGCTGGTCGCCGGCTTTTTTGTTTTTGGGGCCGGTCATGGCGCTCGCCTGGCTGGCCGGCTGTGCCGAGCCGCCGCCGGAAACCCTGCGTCTCACCGGCGCCACCATGGGCACTCGCTACAACATCACCTGGCTGTCCGGGGCCGGCCACCCGGCGCCGGAAGACGTTCATATTGGTGTTGAGGCGGTACTGGAGGCGGTCAACGCCAGCATGTCCAACTGGCGTGAGGATTCAGAGATTACAGCCTTCAACGGGGCGCCCGCCGGCGAGTGGTTCAGCGTCAGCCGCGACTTCGCCGATGTGTTCGAGATGTCACGGGCGATCAGCGAGGCAAGCGGTGGTGCTTACGATGTGACCGTGGCGCCGCTGGTGGATTTGTGGGGCTTCGGGGCGGTTGTCGCGGGCCATGAGCTGGGTGATGAGGTTCCGGCAGGGGACGCGATTGCGGAGGCACTGGAAAGCGTGGGCCAACAGCGTCTCGATTTTGATCGTGATATACCGGCCCTGCGCAAGCCCGCCGGTATGTCGGTGGACTTCTCCTCGATTGCCAAGGGCTATGGGGTGGATCGGGTGGCCACCTGGCTGGAGCAGCAGGGCATTGATCGCTACCTGGTGGAAATCGGCGGCGAGATTCGTGTCTCTGGTCTCAACCCCCGCAACGAACCCTGGCGCATCGCCGTGGAGAAGCCCCAGCCAGGTGAGCGCTCGGCGCAGGTAGCCGTCACCCTGCACAACGCCGCCGTCGCCACCTCCGGCGATTACCGCAATTTCTTCGAAGTCGACGGCGTGCGCTACTCCCATACCATCGACCCCCGCAGCGGCGCGCCGGTGCGACACGACCTGGTGTCAGTCACGGTGATTCACGAGAGCGCCACCATGGCCGACGCCTGGGCCACGGCGCTCACCGTGCTCGGCACCGAGCGCGCCATGGAAACGGCACTAAATGAAGAGCTTGCGGTCTATTTCATCAGCCGCGACGGCGACGGTTTCAGGGCCAGCAGCACGCCGGCCATGGCGCCATTGCTGCAAGTCATCGAATAGCCGCAGCGAATTGAGCAGCATCGATTAAGCAATGAGATTCCAGTAGAATTCCCCCCATGGCCACCTTTGTTTTCGCAGCACTTGTTTTTGGACTCGTCATTGCCGGCATGGCAGTGGGCGTGATTTTCTCCAACAAACCCATCAAGGGCTCCTGTGGTGGCATTGGCGCGCTCGGCATGGACCAGGCCTGCGAGATTTGTGGCGGCAATCCGCAGGTCTGTGAAGAGGAAACCCGCAACCAGGCCGGTATCGCCGCCGGCCTGTTCGAGGAAGAAGACACCTCGAACTTCTACAACGCCGACGACCACGGCCGCCGCTAAGTCACCCGCCCCCAGCGGTTTGTTATGATGGCCGCGCACACTCTCTGGACCTCCCTGGAGCTAGCTTGAGCCTGTCTATTCGCGATCGGCTGTCCCTGCATATCGGCATGCGCTACACCTTCAGCCGCGGCGGCAACCGCTTCGTCGGCGTGGTGAGCATGGTGTCGCTGATCGGTATGGCGCTCGGCGTGGCCAGCCTGATTACCGTGCTGTCGGTCATGAATGGTTTCGCCGGCGAGCTTCGCGATCGCATTCTCTCCCTGGTGCCCCACGTGGAACTGGAGTCCGCTGAGCCCATCGCCGACTGGCGGGCACTGGCCAGGGAGGTAAGCGGGCAGCCCGGTGTGCTGGCCTCGGCGCCCTATATCCGCGGCAAGGCGCTGCTCGGCAGTCAGCGCCTGGTGCGTGGCGTGCAACTGACCGCTATCGACCCCATGGCCGAACAGGGCGTTTCCAACGTCTCGGGCTATATGCGCGCGGGGAGCTTCGATGCCCTCGCAGACCGACGCTACGGGGTCGTATTGGGCGCGCTGCTGGCCCGTGGCCTTGGAGTGGGCCTGGGCGACACCGTGGAGCTGACCGTGCCTCGCCTCACCATCACGCCGCTGGGCAGTTTTCCCCGCAGCAAGCGCCTGACCGTGGTGGGTGTTTTCGAGATCGGCGCCCAACTCGACAGCAGCCAGGCCTACATCAGTCTGCAGGCCGGACAGCGGCTGATGGGTCTCGGCGACAGCGTGCAGGGCCTGCGAGTGGAACTGGCAGACCTTTACCAGGCGCCGGCGCTTGCCGCGGCGCTCAACGACCGTCTCGATGGCGACCTGCAGGCCCGCGACTGGTCCCTTAGCCAGGGAAATCTCTTCGCCGCCATCAGAATGGAAAAAACCATGATGACCATATTGCTGCTGAGCGTGGTGGCGGTGGCCGCTTTCAATATTGTTTCCACGCTGACCATGGCAGTCACCGACAAGCGTTCGGACATTGCCGTGCTGCGTACCATGGGCGCGAGGGCCGGTTCTATCATGGCTATTTTCATGTCCCAGGGCCTGCTGCTGGCCGGCATCGGCATTGTCGCCGGCAGCGTCACTGGCATCGCGCTTGCCCTCAACATCAGCGAAGTGACCCTGTTCCTGGAATCCATTTCCGGTACCAAGCTGTTCAACCCGGATGTGTATTTCATCTCCGACCTGCCGTCACGGCTGCAGTGGCAGGACGTGCTGAGAGTCGCCGGGCTGGCCCTGGTCTTAAGCCTGCTGGCAACCCTGTTTCCCGCCTGGCGCGCCGCCCGGGTGGCGCCCGCCGAGGTGCTGCGCTATGAGTGAAGCGGCGGTGCTGGAGTGCCGCGGGCTGTGTCGGACCTACCGTGACGGCTCGCTGGAAGTGGATGTGCTCAAGGATGTCGAGTTCAGCCTGCCGCCCTCGGCCAAGGTGGCCATTGTTGGCGCCTCCGGCAGCGGCAAGTCAACGCTGCTGAACCTGTTGGGCGGCCTGGACCTGCCGACGGCGGGCCAGGTGCTGATGCTGGGCCAGGACCTGGCTGCCATCGACGAGCAGCAGCGCTGCGAGCTGCGCAACCGCCAGCTTGGGTTTGTCTACCAGTTTCATCACCTGCTGCCGGAGTTCAGTGCCTGTGAGAACGTCGCCATGCCGCTGATGATCAGCGGCGCCGGACGCCGACAGGCGGAGGCGAGGGCGTCCGAGCTGCTGGCCGAGGTGGGGCTCAGCGAGCGCCTGTCGCACCGGCCGGGCCAACTCTCCGGCGGTGAGCGCCAACGGGTGGCCATCGCCCGGGCTCTGGTCATGGAGCCCGCCTGTGTGCTGATGGATGAACCGACCGGTAACCTGGACCCAGGTGCTGCGACCCAGGTGCTGGGCCTGATTGATCGCCTCAAGAGCACCACCACCGCCAGCTTTGTGGTGGTAACCCACGACGCCGGCATCGCCGCCCATATGGATCGTGTCTACGAACTCACCTCGGGCCACCTGGAAGCGCGGGGCCCGGTGAGCGAGCAGGGCCGTGCGCTCGGCTGAATTGCTGCGGGTAGCGGCGCGCTACACCCTGGGTGGGCGCGGCGGTTACCTGTCCAGCTTCCTGTCCATGCTCTCGGTGCTGGGCATGGTGCTGGCCATTGCGCTGTTGATTCTGGTGCTGTCGGTCATGAATGGTTTTGACCGGGAGATGCGCGAGAACATCCTCGCCCTGGTCCCGCAGCTCACCGTGAAAAGCTGGGGGCCGGTGGACGACTGGCAGGCCTATGCGGACGACATCGATGCCGTACCGGGTATCCGCGCCGCGGCGCCCTTTGTGGAAGTGCAGGGCATGCTGGTGCGCGATCTCGCCATCGAAACCACCCTGGTGCAGGGTATCGACCTGGAGCGCCAGCAGGCGCTACCGGGACTGCAGCGGGCGCTGGCGCCGGCGGCCCTGCGGGCCTTTGCCGATGACCCCCAGGGCCTGCTGTTGGGATCGGCGCTGGCGGCGCGGCTGGCCGTGGACGTGGGGGATAGCCTGACCCTGATAGTGCCGCGGGGAAGCGGGCAGTCGGCGCGTTTCCAGCCCTTTCGGCTGGCGGGCATAGTGGCCAGCGGCACCGAGCTGGATGAGTCCCTCGCGGTTATACACCTGACCCAGGCCGGAGTGCTGGCGGACACCGATGGCGGTGTGCACGGTTTCCGGGTGGCGGTGGACGACGTGTTCGCGGCGCCGCGCATGGGTTGGGAGCTGGTGAATACACTGCCGCCGGGTTTTTACGCCACCGACTGGACCCAGACACACGGTAACCTCTACGCCGCGATACAGATGTCCCGGGATCTGGTGATCCTGCTGTTGCTGTCCATTATCGCCATCGCCGCCTTCAACGTGGTCTCCTCACTGGTGTTGGTGGTAGTGGACAAGCGCGCTGATATCGCCATCCTGCGGGCCCAGGGTGCGCGCCCCGGAGATATCAGCGGCATCTTCCTGCGCCAGGGGCTGTTGATCGCAGTGGCGGGTACTGTACTGGGCAGCGCCCTGGGGGTGTTGGCCAGCCTGGGCGTGACTGACTTCGTGGCGGCACTGGAAGGCTGGCTGGGTATCCGCTTCCTGGATACCGACGTCTACCCCATTGGCTACCTGCCGTCGGACCTGCGGCTGCGCGATTTGCTGCTCATCAACGGGGTGGCGGTGATTCTCTGCTTTCTGGCGGCCCTGTATCCGGCCCGTCGTGCTGCGCAATTGCCGCCTGCCGACGCTCTACGTCACGAGTAGCTTTCTCGATCGCCAGGCGCCGCCGCAGGCGCCGCGCCTCCCAGCGTTGCACCGCCTGCCAGCGCCACAGTAGCTGGATAGTGAAAAATCCGAGGCTCCCGAAGAAGAACCCGCAAATCAGGCAGCCCAGCAGAAAGGGCTGCCAGATCGCCAGCATGCTGGTGCTGAGCCATTCCCAGCTCAACTGGAAATTCAGGGTGCCGGCATCCCTGCCGAGCACCGCCGCGCCGACCCGATAGGCGAAGTAGTAAAGCGGCGGCATGGTCAGGGGGTTGCTGATCCAGCACAGGCCCACGGCAATGGGCAGGTTGCAGCGCACCATTACCGCCAGGCCCGCCGCCAGGAACATCTGGATCGGCAGCGGCAGGAAGGCCAGGAACAGGCCCACGAAGAAGGCCCTTGAGGCCGAACTGCGGTTGATGTGCCAGAGGTTGGGCTGGTAGAGCCAGTCGCCCATGAAGCGCAGCGACCGTATATTCCTGATGCTGCGTGGCGTGGGCATCAGGCGTTTGAGTGTTCTTTTTGGCATGGGCCGCGCTGGCAGCGCTCCTGGTGCTGTGCTTGAATCGAGCCTCTGCTCCCCGGTCCACGAGAGGAGCAAAGGCGGCTAATTTTAATGCAATCATGGATGATTGTAAGCGCCGTGGGCGT
Source organism: Halieaceae bacterium (assembly GCA_028280635.1). Classification (GTDB taxonomy): domain Bacteria; phylum Pseudomonadota; class Gammaproteobacteria; order Pseudomonadales; family Halieaceae; genus JANQIO01. The sequence goes on from JANQLM010000021.1 coordinate 21,892, forward strand.
GTTCCTGAGCGGCTGGATGCCGATACTGCCCAGCCCCTGGCTACCTCTGCTGGCAGCGCTCACCTGCCTGCTGTTGCGGCGCTTTGCACCTGCCGCCGCGGCCGTTTCGGCCTGCCTGGCTTTGGGGTTTGCCTGGGGTTGCGGCTGGGGCCTGAGTCTGCTCGCCCAGCAACTCCCCGAGGCGCTGGAAGCCACCGTGCTGGAAGCAACCATAACGGTGTTGGAGCCGCCCCAGCGGCGCATCAGCCGGGGCCGGCTGCGCCAGCGCTTCGCGGCGCGGATCGAGCTTTTCGACTGCCCGCAAATCAATGCCGACTGCCGGCGCGACGTAGGGCGGGTACTGCTGTCCTATTACGGTAAGCAGCCGCTGCGGGCAGGCCAGCGCTGGCGCGGCGAGGTGAAGCTAAAGCGGCCGCGGGGTCTCGCCAATCCCGGCAGTTTCAACTACGAGGCCTGGCTCGCCCGTCATCGGTTCGCCGCCACTGGCTACCTGCGCGATACCCGGCTCGAACCCTTGCCGCCGGTGTTCCCTGGCTGGCAGGGCTGGCGCCAGGCGGTGGCAGACAGCCTGCAGCGCAGTATCGCGGACCCGGATGTACGTGGTGTGCTGCTGGCGCTGGGAAATGGTGATCGCAGTGGCATCAGCCAGCAGCGCTGGCAGCAGTTCCAGCGCTACGGGCTCAACCACCTGGTGGTGATATCAGGCCTGCATGTGGGCCTGGTGGCGGGTATCGGCTTTCTGCTGGGGCGGCTGGTAAATCGTCGCGTAGCTCATCTATGGGCGGCGGCGCTGGCGCTGGCCTACAGCGCATTGGCGGGCTTTGCGCTACCGACCCAGCGTGCCCTGGTGATGCTGGCCAGCGTGCAACTGGTGGCCCTGGCCGGGCGGCGGGTATCACCGACCCGCAGCCTTTCCGCCGCCCTGCTGGGTGTGGCGCTGCTGGACCCGCTGGCCACCCACAGCGCCGGGTTCTGGCTGTCCTTCGCCGCGGTGGCGCTGATTTTCTACCTGCGCCATATGCAGCCGCAGTGGCAGGGCTGGCGATTGGTACTGGGCCTGCAACTGGTGCTGGCGCCGGCCATGGGAGTGCTGGCCAGTGCCTGGTTTGGTGGCCTGGGCTGGCTGGCGCCGCTGGCCAACCTGGTTGCGGTGCCGGTGCTGAGCCTGTGGTTGGCGCCGCTGTCCCTGCTGGGCGCGTTGCTGGCGTGGTGGGATGCCGCCGCCATCATCTGGCCCCTGGCGGCCCTGCCGGTGGAAGGCTTCTTTGTGCTGGACTCAGCGCTGTCCTCGCAGCTACCACTCTGGCTTCGGCTGCGGCCGAGCCCCTGGCAACTGGGCGGGTTGGCCGTTGGCCTGCTGTTGCTGCTCGCCCACCGGGCACTGCCCCTGCGCTGGCTGGCCACAGCCTGGCTCGGCCTGGCCCTGTTGCCACGTGCCGACAACCCCCAGCGGGGCGATCTCGAACTGTGGTTGCTGGATGTGGGCCAGGGTCTGGCGCTGGTGGTGCTGGAGCAGCAGCATACCCTGGTCTACGATACCGGCGCTGGCGACCCGGAGGGGCCGAATATGGCGACCGGCGTGTTGCTCCCCTTCCTTGAATCCCGGGGTGTGGAGCGGATCGACCTGCTGGTGATAAGCCACGGCGACAATGACCACGCCAGCGGCGCCGGCGCCATTGCCGCGCGTTTTCCGGTAGCCGAGACCTGGTTGGGCGAGGCCCTGCCGCTGGACCTGCCGGCACAGGCTTACTGTTTGGCGGGGCAGCGCCGGCGGCTCGGTGAGCTGGGTATCGAGGTGCTGTGGCCGCAGGACCTGGAAGGGCAGGGCAACAATCGCTCCTGTGTGTTGCGGCTGGACTATGGTGAGTTGGGAATTCTGTTGCCCGGCGACATCGAGTCTGCCGTGGAGCACAGCCTGTTGCGTGGCGACCGGGGCCTGCTGGCAGCGGATGTGCTGGTACTGCCGCACCACGGCAGTCGCTCCTCCAGCAGCAGCGCACTGCTGGCCGCGGTGGACCCATCACTGGTGCTGCTGAGCCGCGGCTACCGCAACCGCTTTGGCCATCCCCACCCGCTGGTGACCCGTCGGCTGGCAGCGTTTGGTCTCCGAGCCTGCGATACGGCGGAGCAGGGCGCGGTGCAACTTCGCCTTGTGCCGGACGGTATCGCGACAGTTTCCGGCTGGCGTCACAAACGCCGCCTCTACTGGGCTGCGCCAGCTTCCACTGCCTGTTCCCCTGCGTATAATGGCGCTCAAGTTGAATGACCGTGGGAGGTAACGCCAGGTGCTGGAAATAGTAACGGCGGGCGGGTGGTTGATGCTGCCGATACTGCTCTGCTCTGTAGTCGCTGTTGGAATCTGTGGCGAACGCCTGCTGCATCTCAACGCCGACAAGATCTCGCCGCCGCACCTGCTGGCCCGGGTCTGGACCCAGCTCAAGAACAACGAAATGGACGCCCAGAAGCTGCGTACCCTGCGTGCTTCTTCCCCCCTTGGCGCCATTCTCGCCGCCGGCCTCGGCAACGCCCACCTCGGGCGCGAGGCCATGAAGAGTTCCATCGAGGAAGCCGCAAGCCACGTGGTGCACGACCTGGAACGCTACCTCAACACCCTCGGCACTATCGCCGCCGTGACACCGCTGCTGGGCCTGCTCGGCACCGTGGTAGGTATGATCAAGGTGTTTACCGAGATCATGGCCGAAGGGACTGGCAACGCCTCGGTGCTGGCCGGCGGCATCTCCGAGGCCCTGGTGACCACCGCCGCGGGCCTGGCGGTGGCTATCCCGGCCCTGATCATGCACCGCTACTTCGTGGGCCGTATCGACGCCATCGTTGTCACCCTGGAGCAGGAGACCATCAAGCTGGTGGATGCCCTGCACACCGAGGGCAAGGGCAGCGGCTTTGGGGATTGATCCGGGACTGCCCACTTGAAATTCCGTCGCCAGAAACTTGAGGAAGTCAGCGTCAACCTGACACCGCTGATCGATGTGGTGTTCCTGCTGCTGATTTTCTTTATGGTCTCCACCACCTTCACCAAGGAGACCCACCTCAGCATCGACCTACCGGAAGCCGCGGGCGAGGCCAGCGCTGACGTGCAGGAGCAGATTGAGATTCTCATCAACGAGGCCGGCGAATACACCATCAATGCCCGCCAGCTGGTGGACGAGGATATCGACACCCTCAAGAAGGCGATCCGCCGCATCTCCGACGGCGATACCTCACTGCCCATGGTGATTACTGCCGACGCCCAGACCCCGCACCAATCCGTGGTGCGGGCCATGGACGCCGCCGGCCAGATGGGTTTTATTCACCTCAGTATCACCACACGGCAGCCCGCCGAACCGGAGGCCTGATGGCCTTCGTCGTTGTCATCCCCTCACGTTATGCCTCGACCCGGCTGCCGGGCAAGGCGCTGGCGGACATCGCCGGCAAACCCATGGTGCAACACGTCTATGAGCGCGCCGCCGAAAGCAGTGCCGCGCGAGTGGTGGTGGCCACCGACGATGAACGCGTGGTGGCGGCCGTGGAGAGTTTTGGCGGTGAGGTCGTTATGACCTCACCGGACCACCCCTCCGGCACCGACCGTATCGAGGAAGTGGTGCGCCTGCTGGGCCTGCCCGATGATGCGCTGGTGGTGAACGTGCAGGGCGACGAACCGTTGATCCCGGCCGCGGTTATCGACCAGGTGGCGGCCAACCTGTCCGCCCACCCTGAAGCGGGTGTCGCCACCCTCTGTGAACCCATCGACAGCATCGAGGACTTCATCAACCCCAACGTGGTCAAGCTGGTAGCTGATGAGAACGGCCTGGCCCTATACTTCAGCCGCGCCCCAATCCCCTGGGACCGGGATGGCTTTAGCGCCGGCAGCAGTGCCGGTGAGGTGCCTGCCAACGCCCGCCGACACCTGGGTATTTACGCCTATCGGGTGTCGCTGCTGAAGCAGTTTGTGAGCTGGCCGCCGGCCCAGCTTGAGAGCTACGAATCCCTGGAGCAGTTGCGGGCACTGGCCAACGGCGCGCGCATTCACGTGGCGGACGCCGTGGCCCCCGTGCCGCCGGGGGTGGACACTGCCACCGATCTTGACGCCGTTAGGGCTCTAATCAACAGCTAGTCCTTAACCGCGGGCAAAAAAAAGCCCCGCTGGCGCGGGGCTCACATTTGGCTGGCCGGACCTTACAGGCGCCAGCGCACGGTGGCACCGTAGGTGCGTGGCTGGTTGACCCGGTAGGCCAGGCGCGCGCGGCCGCCACGCTCCCGGTCGAAGGACAGCTCGGCATCCTCGTCGGTGAGGTTGTTCACAAACAGCGTGAAGTCCCAGTTGTTGTAGACAAGGCCGGCACTCAGGTTGGCGAGGTAGAAGGAGTCCAGCTCCAGGTTGAGGCTGGTGACCTCGTTTCCGGTAGCGCCGCCGAAGGGCAGGCCGGACTGGAAGTCGCCGGCACCCTCGACCTGGTCACCCGGCTGGGTATAGCGATCACCCACGCCCTGGTACATCAGGTTGACGTAGCTATCCTGGGAGCCAAACAGGCTACCGAAGCTGTAGTTGGCTTCCACGGAGAACTGCCACTCGGGCACCGATGCCAGCCGGTTGCCGTCTTCCACGCCGCCGACAATATTGCCTTCACCATCGCGCACGGTGCTGTCGAACTCCGCTTCCAGCACGCTGCCGGCGAAGTTCACCCGCAGGGCATCGGTAATATAGGCCGATATCTCCACTTCACCGCCAAAGGTATGCGCTTCTTCCACATTGAACGACACCCGGGAGGAACAGGAGCCCGCATCGAGAGTGACCTGCAGATCTTCAATATCAGTGTAGAAAACCGCGGCATTGATGCTGAAACGATCGAACAGGGTTTTGATGCCCACCTCGTAGTTCCACAGGGTTTCGTCGTCGTACTCCTGGAAGCCGCCGAAAATGGCCTCGTCCTCCGGCGTGCACAGCGGCACGTTGAGCGGATCATTCACACCGCCGAGTCGGAAGCCTTCCGATGCCTGGGCATTGAAGGTGACTTCGTCGCTGTAGGCGTAGCTGGCCATGATCCGCGGGGTGAAACCGTCAGACTCGGTGTCATCGGTCTGGTTGGCGAGGCTGCTGAATACGCCGCCCTGCAGGATGTCCCGGGTCTCCTCGAAGTCGTAGTAACGACCGCCCACTGTGACGTCCAGCTTCTCGGTTACCTCGTAGGTGGCTTCGCCGAAGATGGCCGTTTGCTCGATGTCGTAGTCCAGGTCGGAGTTGAAGGGTGAGTCGGCCGGGAAACCGTTGCGCTGGGATTCCGCGGTGCCCTCGCCGAGGGCCTGGTCCACGAAGAAATCGTGGCCGGGTGTGGGCAGGCGCTGGGCGTACTCGCGCTCGACATCCGAGTAGAAGAAGCCAGCCACCCACTGCAGCCGTCCGTCATCATTGGAAGCAAAGCGCAGTTCGTAGGTAGTCTGTTCAAGATCCGTGGTATCCCGTAGGTTGGAAGGCAGCAGAACGCCTTCATCGGGGAAGCCGAAGGGGTCCACACCCACACTGCCGGTCAGGGCGCTGGCATCGCGACTGACGAGGATGTCGCGGTCGACGAAGCTGCCCACGAAGGTCACGTCGAACCAGTCCACTTCCCAGTTGACCACGATGTCGGCGATGGTGGTCTCGTCTTCAAACTCCTCGTCCAGCAGCAGGTACTGCTCGCTGTCGTTGTCCAACTGGATGGGCGGGCGAGTGGTGGTATAGGGATTTGCGAACAGGTTGAATTCCTCACCGCGGTTGAAGCCGTCCACGGTCAGGTCCTGGTAGATGATGCGCGGGGTGATGCTCAGCGTATCGGTCGGCTGCCACAGCAGGCTGATGCGTCCGCCCTGGCGATCTCCGCTGTTGACGTCGTCGTCCCGGGCGCCGTTTTCACCCAGTGCATCGATAAAGCCGGCATACTCGGTAGCGTAGCCAACCACGCGCATGGCCAGCGTGTCGCTCATGGGGATGTTCAACATGCCCTTGAGGTGGCCGCCTTCCTCGCCGTCGTCCACGCTCTGTAGGTTCGCTTCAATACTGGCGTCGAAGTTGTCGAACTGCGGCTGGTTGCTGATAAAGCGGACGGTACCGCCGATCGATCCGGAGCCGAACAGGGTGCCCTGGGGGCCGCGCAGCGTTTCCACACGGTTCAGGTCGTAGAGGTCCAGGTCCGGCGTGAACAGCGACAGTGAGATCACGGTCTCATCCATGTAGACGCCGACCTGTTCCTTGACACCGGGCTGGTCGCGGACGATCTGGCCGGCGGATACGCCGCGAATTGCTACCTGGCTCTGGCCGGGCCCGAGGTTCTGGATCGACAGACCGGCGACGTTGCGGGCCAGGTCTTCCAGCGTGAAGGCGTTGGTGCGTTCAATATCCTCATTGGTTTGTGCGTTGACGGAGAAGGGCAGGTCCTGAACCGATGCTTCACGCTTGGTGGCCGTGACCAGCACCTCTTCCAGTTGTTGCGCGAACACGGTGGAGGGCGTGGCCGCGATGATCGCCGCAGCGATCAGGTTTTTTTATACGGGTACATTGGTATCTCCCTGTGTGACCATAATGAACACGCGGTCTGGCGCCGCGCTTACCATTCAGTCTAGTGAACTCCGGACCGGGGAACGGTGTGCAGGACTGCCGAAAAGCGGCAATTTTCCATAGAATCTCGTCTGGGACGCTAACTCCGGTCCCTGCCGCACCACTGGCGACGTGCTTTTGGCGAGCCGGCGCGAGTCTCTTGCAGTCAACCTCTTGGAAAACAAAGGATTTTCAGTAGCAACAGCGATGGCATTTGATAGCGATACAAGTAGGCGCGGCACCCGTGTGCTGATGGTGTGCCTGGGCAACATCTGCCGTTCTCCAACGGCCCACGGTGTGTTTGCGGAACGGGTCCGTGCCGCGGGGCTGGAAGCGGCGATTCGGGTAGATTCCTGCGGCACTGGCGCCTGGCATGTAGGCGAACCGCCTGACGCCCGCGCCACCGCCGCCGCGCGCCGGCGCGGTTACGACCTGTCGCCCCTGCGGGCGCGCCAGTTCGAAGCCGGGGATTTCCAGCAGTTTGATTACCTCCTGGCCATGGACCGCAGCAACCTGTCGCACCTTGAGGCGCTTCGCCCCGGTGGCTTCGATGGCCATCTGGGCCTGTTCCTGGACTTCCATCCCGACCCGCCTTTCAGCGAGGTGCCGGACCCCTACTACGGCGGCGATCGCGGTTTTGACGAAGTGCTCGACCTGGTGGAAGCGGCCAGCGGCGGCCTGCTTGAGGCCCTGCGCAACCGATGACCCGCGATCACGTCGACCTGCAGCCCCTCAACACCCTGCGGGTGCCGGCCATGGCCGAGCACTTCGCCGAGGTGACGGTCAGTTCACAGCTTGAAGGGCTGCTGGCCCATGCCCGCTCCAACCGCTGGCCGATCACTGTACTGGGGGAGGGCAGCAATGTGGTGCTGGGAAATGTGCTGCCGGGCCTGGTGCTGTTGCAGCGGTGCAAGGGCATTTCCGTCCTGGAGGAGGACGATAGCAGGGCGCGAGTGCAGGTGGCCGCCGGCGAGAACTGGCACAGCTTCGTGCGCTGGTGCCTGGAGCGCGGCTACCTCGGGCTCGAGAACCTGGCGCTGATCCCGGGTTCGGTGGGCGCAGCGCCCATCCAGAACATCGGCGCTTACGGTGTCGAGGTGGGTGAGTTTATCGAGACCGTGCACTGCAGGCTGCTGCCCAACGGCGAGCATAAGGTCCTGGACAGGGGTGCCTGTGATTTCGGCTACCGGGACAGCGTTTTCAAGCGCGACCTCAGCGACGCCACGCTGATCGAATCCGTGACCTTTCAACTCCCTAAAGCCCGCGAGCCGGTCACCAGCTACCCGACCCTGGCCAACTACCTGGAGGCTTACGACATTGTAGACCCCGATGCGCAGCAGGTCTTCGAGGCGGTGGTGGAGATTCGCAGCAACCGCCTGCCAGACCCGGCGGAGCTGCCCAATGTTGGGAGCTTCTTCAAGAACCCGGTGCTTGCTGAGGAGGCGTTCACTTCACTGGCCGCTGGGCATCCCGGCGTGCCGCACTACGACGACCCGGTCGGCCACAAGATTCCCGCCGCCTGGCTGATCGAGCAGTGCGGTTTCAAGCGGCGGGAGGGCGCGGTGCGGGTGCACGCGGATCACGCCCTGGTGATCATCAACCCGGAGCATCGCCCGGCAGGGGAGATTGTCGCCCTGGCCCGGGACATTGTCGGCGCCGTCCAGGCGCGATTCGGTATCCTGTTGGAACAGGAACCCCGCCGCTACGGTATCTTTGAGCAATGAGCCAGGCCTTCGACCACGAGTCTTTTTTGCCAACCCTGAGCAAGCGGCCGGGCGTGTACCAGATGTACGACGCCGACGGTCAGCTGCTGTATGTCGGTAAGGCCAAGAACCTGCGCAATCGGGTCTCCAGCTACTTCCGGGCCAGCGGCCTGGAGGCCAAGACCATGGCGATGGTTGCTAAGATCAACGACATCCAGGTCACGGTGCTCGACAGCGAGATCGAGGCCCTGTTGCTGGAACACAACCTGATCAAGAAGCACCAGCCGGTCTACAACATCCTGCTGCGGGATGATAAGTCCTATCCCTACATCTACCTGTCGGACGGCGAGTTCCCGCGGCTGGCCCTGCACCGCGGCGCCAAGCGCGCCAAGGGCACCTACTTTGGCCCCTATCCCAGCGCCGGTGCGGTGCGCCGCAGCCTGACGTTCCTGCAGAAGGTGTTCCAGGTACGCCAGTGTGAAGACAGCTACTACCGCAACCGCTCACGGCCTTGCTTGCAACACCAGATCGGCCGCTGCACCGCCCCCTGCGTGGGCCTGGTCAGCGAGGAAGACTACGCGGAGCAGGTGGAGCACACGGTGCTGTTCCTCAACGGCAGCTCCCGGGAGCTGATGAAAGACCTGGCCGACCAGATGGAGGCCGCCTCCGCCAATCTCAACTTCGAACGTGCCGCGACCTATCGCGACCAGCTGCGCCAGCTGCAGACTGTGCAGGCCGACCAGGGTATCGAGGGTGTGTCCGGTGATCTCGACATCGTGGCCGCCGCCGTGGAGGCGGGCAAGGCCTGTGTGCAGGTGTTGTTTGTGCGCGCCGGCCGGGTGCTGGGCAGCAAGAGCTACTTCCCGCCGCTGAAGCTGGCCGAGGACGAGGCGGAAGTGATCAACGCCTTCCTGGCCCAGTACTACCTGACCGGTAGCCGTGAGATTCCCCGGGAGCTGATCCTCAGCCACGACCCCGAGGACCGCGGGGCAAGGCGGTGGCCAA
>JANQLM010000023.1 GCA_028280635.1 Halieaceae bacterium
GCAGAGCATATTACGCGAGCCGAACCCTACTACCGCCACTTGCAGCGGGCCGACCTGGAAGACGCCGAGGCACTGGCAGAGTTTCCAGCCGCGAGCTACGACTGCGTGGTATTCGCCGACGTGTTGGAACACCTGCGCGACCGCGAAGGGGTGTTGAAGCGCGCCGCCAACCTGCTCAAGCCCGGCGGCGAGATGCTGCTGTCGGTGCCGAATGTCGGCTACGCCGGGGTAGTTCTGGACCTGCTGGAAGGCCGCTTTGACTACCGGGATGAGGGCATCCTTGACGACACCCACCTGCGCTTCTACACCCGCGATTCCCTGTGCCGCTTCCTGGAATCCATGGATTTCCGGGTGACCGAGATAGACACTGTGATCCGCCCCCTGCACAGCACCGAGTTCAAACAGTTTGCACCGGAGCTGCTGCCCGCATCGCTGGTAGAAACCCTGCTGCAACGTGAAGACGCGCTGGCCTACCAGTACATCCTGCGGGTGCAGGCCGGCCCGGGGCCGATCGCCGAGTACGAGCCAGCCACGGGTGTCATGAACCGCTTCGAAACCCGGCTGTTCTGGATGGGCGACGGCGATCTGCAGCACGGCGAACACAAGCTGCAGCGCCAGTGGGCCGCTCTCAACGACGGGGACAATCGCCTGCGGTTTGAGGTGGAAGATGGGGCGGGTATCGAGGTCCTGCGCTACTTCCCGGCCGACCGCGCCGGGGTGGTGCATCTCAGGCACTTCGAGATTCGCGTCGGCGACCAGCTTGTCGATGTTTGTGCAGACAGCGCGCTACAAAACACCCTGTGCCAGAACCTGGTGATACAGCACGAGACCTCCGGCTATACGCTGCTGTGCCAGGACGCCAACGCCTGGTTTGAGCTGGCACTACCGCCGCTGTTCGCCGGGACGCCGCCCACGCAGATCACCCTGGACATCGAGCAAAGCTGGCCCATTAGCCAGGACTACAAGGCCTTGCTGGAGACCTTTGCCGATAGCAATCGACAGCTCGCGGAGCTGGCCGACCAGTTGGTGGAGCAACGCGCCCACCGCCGCGGCCTGGCCGGGGAAATCGCCCTGTTGAAAGACCGCCTGGCGGAGAAAGACGCCGCACCACGCGGCTTCAGACCCGGGCGCAAAACCGTCCGCACACTGCTCGAGGCGGCGCGCCCGATTGCCCGCCGGCTCCGCTACGGCCTGTATACGGCGCGACTGCGACTGAGCGCGGTCACCCACGGAGAGCAGCAGGCCGACGGCTGGCTGACCATGATCGGGGACAGCGGCCACCTGTACTACCCGACACCTGACCACCTGCGTGGGCGCACGCTGTATTTCAGTATCCGCTACCGGAGTGAGGACCGTCTGTGGGGCCCGAAGCTGTACACCGTGGTGGAGGGCGAACTGCACGAGATGATGGCGCCCATGTACGAGGATCGCGGGGGCCGGGCCATCTTCGGCACGCTGGAAGCGCAGGAGAATCTGCAGGGCCTGGTGTTCGCCCCCAGCCGTCTCAACTGCCGGCTGCGCATCGAGTCCTTCAAGCTGCGACCGCTGGGGGCCTGGCTAACCAGCCTGGAGGATCACTGGCACTGGCTCTGGTTCTACCGCTGCTTTGGTCCTGCCTGGGTCTGGGAACGCGCCAGGGAAGACCTCGCCATCTGCTTCGAGAATTTCCCGCGGCTGGGCATGCGCCGCGAATACGCCGATTGGTGGGAAAAATTTGGTGAGGTACCTGCGCAGGTCCTGGCGCAACAGCGCAACACCGCAGCCGGGCTGGAATCACCGCCGCTGATATCGGTGGTGATGCCCACCTACAACACGCCGCCGGCCCTGCTGGAAAAGGCCGTCAACTCGGTTCTGCGGCAGAGCTACCCGCACTGGCAGCTTTGTATTGCCGACGATTGCTCCACGCGGGGGGACACGCGTACCGCGCTCGAGGCCGTAGCGGCAAGGGATGAGCGGATCGTCCTGCACTGGCGCCAATCCAATGGCCATATCAGCGCCGCTACCAATGATGCGATCGCCCTGGCACAGGGTGAGTACGTGGCCTTCATGGACCATGACGACGAGCTCACCGCAGATGCGTTGTACGAGGTGGCCCAGCGCCTGCGACAGCCTCATCCACCCCGCCTGCTGTATTCCGACGAGGATATCGTCGACCCGGAAGGCAGGCCGATGCGCCCCCATTTCAAGCCGGACTGGAACCCGGACTACCTGGCTTCCATCAATTACTTCTGCCACCTGGTAGTTATGGAGCGAGCTTTGCTTACCGAACTGGGCGGGCTGCGGGAAGGCTTCGAGGGCGCCCAGGATTACGATCTAGTGTTGCGCGCCAGCCACGCCGTTGGCGCCTCGCGCATCGCGCATATCCCGCGCGTGCTCTACCACTGGCGCGCGGTGGAAGGTTCCACCGCTGATGACATCGAACATAAGGATTACGCGGTCGACGCCGGCCTGCGCGCGCTCCAGGATCACGTCCGGCGCCAGGGCCTGGATGCCGAGGTGGAACTGTCGGAAATGGGCATGGCCTACCGCGTGCGGCACCGGCTGCCGCAACCGGCGCCGAGCGTGGACATCATTATGCCCACCCGCGACTCCCTGAAAGTGCTGTCCCACTGCGTGAACAGCGTTCTGCAGCGCACCGAGTACCCCAACTATCGCCTGACCATCATCGACAACGGCAGCCGCGACCCGGCCTGCCTCGACTACCTGGAACAGCTCAGGCAGGACAGCCGGGTGCGGGTGCTTACCGACGACCGGGCATTCAACTTCTCGGCACTTACCAACTTCGGCGCATCGCAGTCAGATGCCGAGGTACTGCTGCTGATGAATAACGATATGGAAGTTATCAACGGCGACTGGCTCACCGAGCTGGCCAGCCAGGCCGTGCGCGAGGGGATTGGGGCAGTAGGCGCAAAACTGTTTTTTGCCACCGACTATGTGCAGCACGGCGGGGTGGTACTGGGCGTGGGCCCCGATGCCGTGGCCGGTCATGCCTTCCGTGGCTTCTACAAGAGCGAGACCGGCCACATGGGCAGGCTGCGGCTGGTGCAGAACTTCAGCGCCGTGACGGCAGCCTGCCTGGCGGTACGACGGCAAAGCTACCTGGACGTGGGCGGCATGGATGAGGACAACCTCGCCGTTGCCTTCAACGATGTCGACCTGTGCCTGAAACTGGCGGATGACGGCTACCGCAACCTGTGGACACCCTACGCCCAGCTCTACCACTTTGAGTCCTTCAGCCGCGGCCGGGAAACCGGAGAAAAGCGCCTGCGCTTCGAACGCGAGCGGGATTTCATGAAGCAGAAGTGGGGCCGTCGCCTGCTGGAAGATCCCGCCTACAATCCCAATCTGACACTGGCCTACGAGAGCTTCGACATGAGCTGGCCGCCGCGCTAGCCGCGGCAGATCAACCAGGCAGGCGCTCGCAAATGGTATCCCAGTCGTTGCTGAGCGGCGGTAACAGTTCGTCGCGCCGGGTTTCCAGCTCGTGGTATTCCAGCGCCATGAACTCGGCGACGATCTCCTCGAAGCGCTCCTCCAGCACCGTGGAGCTGGCATCGAGGCCGGTGACCATACCCAGCCCCGAAGGCAGCGAAGGGATCACGCCGACGTTCAGGTCCGGGCGGTACTTGACCAGCAGCGGAATCATGCGCCAGACGTCCCCGGCCCAGTAGGCCATCACCCGGTCGCGGGCAGCACTCAATTCTGTGGGCGGGTAGCAGTCGTGAATCATTACCACGGTGCCCGGGTGGGAGTACTTCTCCAGATTGATGAAATCCCTCAAGGCCTGCTCAAATAGGTGTAGTCCATCGATAAAGGCAAGGTCGAGGCGCTCAGCACCCAGCTCCTCGAAGAGCTTATAGCGGGCAAAGAAGTCATCGCTGGTCACGGGGTACAGCCGGGCGCGGGCGGCAATCGTGGCAGTCACCCGCGGGCAGGGGTCGATGCCGACACAGTGCGTATCCGCTTCTGCCAGCGCCATTGACGCCCCTGTCGCCACGCCAATCTCGGCATAGCCGACAGGCTTCAGGTGCCGGTGCAGGCGTGACAGGATCGCTGCATAGTTGTCCCCGGGCATCATCACCCGCGCCATCAACATATGGGCCTGGTTGTAAGCGCCATTGAGGGCAAACATGGCCTCACAGGCTTCGCGGGCAGCCGGTCGGTCACCCTTCTCCAGCAGCTCATTGACCCGGGCGGCCAGGGCTTCGAGCTGACTGTTCAGGTCGGCCGGGGCCTGGTTTTGGGAAGGGCTGCTGGTCGGCTGCATGGAAGGTTCCGGTGTTGGCGAGGCGCCTATTCTGGCGTCCGCTTCCAGCCGGGTCAATCGCGGGGGCACTCGCGGGGACAGGGGCAGTGCGCGCTGCTACCATGGCCGCTTTCACCACCGCATCAGGAATCGCGTGCAGGAAGCTCAGGCGCCACCCGCTGTCCTCGTCCTGCTGGCCACCCACAACGGCGAACCGTGGCTGGGGGCGCAGCTCGAGTCCCTGCTGGCGCAGGACTACCACGATCTGCAGCTTGTCATTCGCGACGATGCCAGCAGCGACGCGACGCCGTCGCTGCTGGAGGTCTTCCGCGCACGGGCACCGGAACGCATCACCGTGCTGGAGAACAGCGCCGCCACCGCAGGCGGTGTGCGCGCCAACTTCACGGCCCTGATGCAGCATGCACTCTCGGAGCATACGGAGTCCCACATCCTGTTCTGCGACCAGGACGATATCTGGCACCGCGACAAACTGGCCTCGCTGCTGCCCCTGCTCCCGGACGCGGCGGCGCAACCCGCAATGGCGTACTCGGAAATGCGGGTGGTCGACGCAAACGGGACGCTGGTCGCCGAGAATTTCAGCCGCTACCAGAAACTGTCTCCGCGGGCACCGCTGCAGCGGCTGCTGGTGCAGAATCATATCAGCGGCTGCGCCAGCCTGTTCAATCGGACGGCGCTGGAGCTGGCCTGGCCGCTACCGGCCGAGGCCTTGATGCACGACTGGTGGCTGGCGCTGGTAGCGGCCAGCGTGGGCGAACTCCACTACTGTGAACGCCCGCTGCTGGATTACCGGCAACACTCGCAGAATGCGGTGGGGGCCCAGGGTTATGGCGGGCGCTACCTCTGGCAGCGCGCCAGCGGCGAGCGCGGCACCGGTCTGGAAGCGCTCTACCAGCAGGCCGCGGCGCTGCAAACCCGGCTGACGGAACGCGGCCATGCCACCCCCCCGGCGCTTACCAGCTTCCTGGCGACGCGCAGCATGAGCCGGCTCCAGCGCTGGAAAGCCCTGCGTAACGCGGGGCACACTCGCCGCGGACTGCTGCGCAACCTGCCCATTTGGCTGGCATAAGGAACGACACCATGGCAAGCAGCTCCAAGTTCGGCCCCGGCATCCTGGTCACAGCGGCATTCATTGGCCCAGGCACTGTGACCACCGCCAGCATCGCCGGCGCCGAGTACGGCTTCGCCCTGCTGTGGGCGCTGCTGTTCTCGGTGTTCGCCACCATGATTCTTCAGGATATGGCGGCGCGGCTCGGGCTGGTCACGCGCCGCGGCCTGGCAGAAGCGCTGCGCGAGAACTTTGCCGGCAGCTGGCTGGGTGGCGGTGCCATCGCGCTGGTGGTGGTTGCCATTGGCTTCGGCAACGCTGCCTACGAAGCGGGCAATATCATCGGCGCCGCTATCGGCCTGGAGAGCATCCTGGCGCTGCCCATGAGCGCCTGGGCGGTGCTGGTTGGCCTGCTGGCTGCCGCCCTGCTGGCCTCCGGCACCTATGCACTGATTGAAAAGCTGCTGGTGGCCCTGGTGCTGCTGATGAGCGGGGTGTTCCTGGCCACCCTTTTACAGGTCGGTCCCGACCTTGGCGCCATGTTGAGAGGCGCACTGGTACCACAGGTACCGAGCGGCTCGCTGCTGACCGTCATTGCACTGGTCGGCACCACGGTGGTGCCCTACAACCTGTTTCTGCACGCCAGCGCCGTGCAGGAGAAATGGCCAGCGGGGTCTGACACGCGACAGGCCCTGCGTGAGGCACGCATTGATACCGGCCTGTCTATTGGCCTCGGCGGCCTGATCACCCTGGCGGTGATGAGCACCTCAGCGGCGGCGTTCTTCGGTGGCGATTCGGAGTTTTCCGCCGCCAATATGGCGCGCCAGTTGGAACCACTGCTGGGCAGCGGCGCGCGTTACTTCTTTGCCGCCGGCCTGTTCGCAGCCGGCCTCAGCAGCGCAGTGACCGCACCGCTGGCAGCGGCCTACGCCGTGTGTGGGGTGCTGGGCTGGTCTCAGGACCTGAAGAGCCCACGCTTTCGCGTCGTGTGGATTACAGTGCTGGTCTGTGGGACAGGCTTTGCGGCCGTGGGCACCAAGCCGTTGCTGGCGATCCTGTTTGCACAGGCCGCCAATGGCTTCCTGCTGCCGATCTGCGCGCTGTTCCTGTTGGTGGTGATGAACCGCAGCGGCAGCCTGGGCGAGCACGTCAACAGCGCGCTGATCAACGGCCTCGGCGGGCTGGTGGTGCTGGTGACCGTGGCTCTGGGCGCACTGAAAGTGCTGCGTGTATTCGGCCTGGTGTAGCGGGTTCAGGTCAGGCCTAGTACGCCGCCACCGTACCGTCCTTGCGCATTTCGGTGGCACCGACATAGACACCTCCCTGGCGCAGGATCGCCTGGTAGCCGCCGAAGCGACTGCCGGTATCGTCCATCTGCACATTGTGGCCCATGGTCTGCAGGCGCCGGCGCGTGGCCTCCGGCACACCGGGTTCCAAGTACAGCGTACCAATCGGGTCGCCGTCTATGCTCGTGGGGCTGCGGCCACCGTCGTGCAGGAAGCGCGCCGCATCGCCCGCCTCCTGGATGTTCATGCCGTAATCGATGTGGTTCACCAGCACCTGCACATGGCCCTGGGGCTGCATGCCACCACCCATCAACCCGAAGCTCATGTAAGGCTTACCGTCCTTCATGACGAAGGCGGGAATAATGGTGTGGAAGGGCCGCTTGCCCGGCGCATAGGCGTTCGGATGGGTGGGATCCAGTGAGAACAACTCCCCGCGATCCTGGAACATGAAACCGAGGCCGTCCGGTGTCAGGCCCGTGCCCATACCGCGGTAGTTGGACTGGATCAGCGACACCATCATGCCGCTGCTGTCTGCCACCGTCAGGTAGGTGGTATCGCCCTCACCTTCCAGCTTGGGCTCACCGGCGGCCACCGCCGGGTTGACCTTGCCGGCATCGATCTCGGCGAAACGCTGCTTGCCGTACTCGTCAGACAACAGTCCGGTGAGCGGCATCTGGGAGAAGTCCGGGTCGGCGTAGTAGCGCGCCACATCCTCGAAGGCCAGGCGCTTGGCTTCTACCATGAAGTGGTACACCTCTGCCGAGGAGCGCGGCCACTGGCTGAAATCCACGTTCTTGAGAATGCTGAGCATCTGCAGGGCAGCGAAGCCCTGGCCGTTGGGCGGCAGCTCGTAGACGTCGTAGCCCCGGTAGTTGACGCTGCCCGGGGTCACCCACTCGCCGCGATGGGCGGCAAAGTCTGCGAGCTTGAGGTCGCCGCCGATGCGCTCGAAGTACTTGGCCATGACCTCCGCGAGCTTGCCTTTATAGAAGACGTCGCGACCTTCCTTGCCGATAATCTCCAGGGTGTTGCCGAGGTCGGGGTTGCGGAACAGCTCACCTTCCGCCGGCGCTCGCCCACCCTTGAACCAGGTGGCCTGGGCATTATCGAACTCCTCGATCATGCCGGTATCGCGATTGAAGCGCGCCAGGTTGCGCCCGAAGTAGTAGGCAATCACGGGCGAGACCGGGAAACCCTCGCGGGCGTAGTCCACCGCCGGCGCCAGCACCTGGGACATGGGCAGCTTGCCGAACTGTTCGTGCAGGGCAAACCAACCGTCAACGGTACCGGGCACCGTCACGGGCAGGCTGCCGAAGGCCGGTATACCCTGGTGCCCTTCCGGTAGCCGGCCCTCGCTCTGCATGTCGGCGATGCGCTGCTTGAGGTCGTCGAGACTGCGACCCTGGGGCGAACGCCCGGAGCCGTTGTAACCGTAGAGCTGGCCAGAGGCCGGGTCCCAGACAATCGCGAACAGGTCGCCGCCGATGCCGTTGCCGGTGGGCTCCATCAGGCCCAGCGCCGCGTTGGCGGCGATGGCCGCATCCACCGCCGAGCCGCCCTGTTTGAGAATATCGATGGCGACCTGTGAGGCCAGGGGCTGGGCGGTAGCCGCCATACCCCGGGCGCCGTAAACCGGGCTGCGCGAAAAGTCCAAACCCACCGGCCGGCCGCCGGAACCCATATCTTCCACGGCGCTGGCACCGCTGCTGACAACCAGAACGATGCTGGCGAGTGGTAAGAGAAGCGCTCGAAGTAAAGATGGCATGGTGCGGCGTCCGGTCGATTGGGCAAACAGCTATTGCAGCGGCTGAAAAGGCACTGAGGAAAGCATTGCGAGAGACTATGCAGTGTCACCGGCAGTGTCAACGCAGGCGCAGTGCGGACGCAGTGCGAGAGCATTGGGGAAGCCAGCGCAACAGCGGTGACAGCCGTCATATCGACGGGTATGCTAGTTTTTCAGTTGTCCCAGGCAGAGAAAAGGATCGCTCACCCCATGGCAGACCCCAGCGCCGCCATCAAGGCGCCCTCGCCCTACAAGCGCGCTCGCCCCGGCATCGACTGGAGCGCCTACGATCCCGGCGCATTTTATGACGAGATCATCAGCTCGCCTGGCAACGCCCGCGCGGCGGCCCGTGGACTTGTTTCCTACACCCGCAAGATGTCCATCAAGCACCTGCTGTCCCGACAGCAGGCCGCAGACCTCGCCATCCAGGAAATGGGCATCAGCTTCACCGTCTACAGCGACGGCGAGAACATCGATCGCGCCTGGCCGATGGACATCCTGCCACGCATCATTCCGCTCAAAGAGTGGAAAATTCTCGAGCAGGGCCTGGTACAACGACAGGTAGCCCTGAACAAGTTCATCGATGACCTCTACAACAAGCAGCGCATTCTCAAGGACAAGGTGCTGCCGCGGGAGATCATCGACAGCTCGCCGGAATTTCTCGAGCAGTGTATTGGCGCCAAACCGCGCTACGGCGTGTGGTCCCATATCTGCGGCTCGGACCTGGTGCGCGACAGCGACGGCACGATGTATGTGCTGGAGGACAACCTGCGCGTGCCCTCCGGTGTGTCCTACATGCTGGAAAACCGCGCTGTGTCCAAGCGGGTGTTGCCGCAGCTATTCGAGAAGCACTTCATCGAGCCGGTGGACGACTACCCGTCACAGCTGTTCGATACCCTGGCCTCGCTGTCGCCTCGCCCCGGCGACCAGCCGGAAATTGTGGTGATGACCCCGGGCATTTTCAATTCCGCCTACTTCGAACATGCCTACCTGGCGCAGCGCATGGGTGCCGAGCTGGTGGAAGGCTCGGACCTGGTGGTTGGCGATGACGACAAGGTGTATATGCGCACCATACGCGGCCTGGAACGCGTCGATGTGATCTACCGACGCATCAACGACGACTTCCTGGACCCGGAGGTATTCCGGCCCAACTCCGCGCTGGGCACCCCCGGCCTGTTCCGCGCCTGGCGCAAGGGCAACGTTGGCATTGCCAATGCCCCCGGTGCCGGTGTCGCCGACGACAAGGTGATCTACACCTACGTGCCGGCCATCATCAAGTACTACCTGGATCAAGACCCGATCATCCCCAACGTGCCTTCGTACCTCTGCGTGGACAAGAAACACTGCGACCACGTGCTGAAAAACCTGGAAAACATGGTCGTAAAGCCCGCCAACGAATCGGGTGGCTACGGCATGCTGATAGGCCCCGCGTCCACCAGGAAACAACGCGAGGAATTCGCCGCCCGCATCCGCAAGAATCCGCGCAACTACATGGCGCAGCCGGCGCTGTCGCTGTCCACCGCGCCCACCCTGTGCGGCAACAGCATCCAACCGCGACACCTGGACCTGCGGCCCTTCATCCTGCAGGGCAAGCGCCATTATGTGACCGCCGGAGGTCTGACAAGGGTCGCCCTACGCAAGGGTTCACTGGTCGTGAACTCCTCCCAGGGCGGAGGCAGCAAGGACACCTGGATCGTCGACACGGAGGCAGGCTGATGCTCTCCAGGGTTGCTGAACGAATCTACTGGCTGTCCCGCTACCTGGAACGCGCTGAGGATACCTCGCGCCTGATCCTGGTACGCCACAACGTGATCCTCGACCTGCCACGCAGTGTGCAACCGGACTGGGAACTGCTGCTGAACGTGCTGGGTGCCCGCGAGAGCTTCGACGCGCGCCCGGGGGCGGCGACGGAAAAGAACATCATGAGCTACGTGTTCAGCGAGCGCGAGAACGCGTCGTCGATCATAACCTCCCTGGCCAACGCCCGGGAGAACATGCGCACCAGCCGTGAGGCGCTGCCCAGCGAAACCTGGGAGCGGGTCAACAGCCTGTACCTGAGCGTGGCCCGGCGCGCCAACAAGGGTCTGCCCCGGGCTTCGCGTCACAGTGTCCTCAACGGCATCGTCCAGTCCACCCAGCAGATTTCCGGCATGCTGGCCGGCACCATGAACCAGGACGAGACCTACCAGTTCCTGCGCATGGGCCGGAACCTGGAACGCGCCGACATGACCACGCGCATTATCGATGTGGCATCCCTGGCGCTGGGGAATCCCGAAGAAGATGTCAGTCCCTATCAGAACGTCATGTGGGTCAGCGTGCTGCAGTCGCTCAGCGCCTACCAGATGTACCGGCTCAGCGTACGCCACAATGTGCGCCCGGCGGACGTTTTGCAGTTCCTGCTGCGCAGCCGCGATTTCCCTCGCGCCCTGTCCCATTGCCTGTTGGAACTGGAAGCCTCCATGCGGCTGCTGCCCCGGGGTAACGAGGCCTTAAAGGCGGTGCAATCTGTGCACCGTAAGATAAAGCGCACCAACTGCGCCGAGCTGGAAGGCGAGGCACTGGAGACATTCCTCGACCACGTCCAGCTCCGCCTGCAAGGGGTGCACGAAGTGATTGAGCAGACCTGGTTTACGCCGGAACAGTAATGACTCCCTATCAGTGTCGCTGTGGGCAGGCCCTGTTCTGCGAGAATACGCGCTGCAGCAATTGCGGCCGTATCCAGGCCTTCGAGCCCCTTCGTGCGGCCATGCTGTCCCTGGACACAGACGACGACGGCTGGGTTGACGGCGAGGGCAATCGCTATCGCCCCTGCGCCAACCGCGCCGAGTGGCGGGTCTGTAATGGCGTGGTGGAGGCAGACTCGAATGAAACCCTCTGCTCGGGCTGCCGGTTAAATCGCACCATCCCCTCGATGTCGCGCGGCGAGAACGTACTGCGCTGGAAGCGGCTGGAAGCCGCCAAGCGGCGCATGATCGCCGGTGTCAGCAAGCTGGGGCTGGACGTCAATAGCGGCGGGGGCATGCGCTTTGATTTCCTGGAAGACAAGCGCAGCCACCCGGACGTGCTGGAACACTTCGTGACCACCGGTCACAAGGATGGCGTAATCACCATCAACGTGCTGGAAGCCGATGAAATCCAGCGAGTGCAGCAGCGGGAATTGATGGGGGAACGCTATCGTACGGTGCTGGGCCACATCCGCCATGAGGCGGGGCACTTTTTCTATCCCCAGTTGGTGACTGATCCTGGAGGGTTTACCGCGTTGTTTGGCGACCCGTCAGCAGACTACGACCAGGCGCTCAATCGCTATTACGAGGAAGGACCGGCGGACGGCTGGGAACAGCGGCATATCAGCGCCTATGCCAGCTCACATCCGCTGGAAGACTGGGCGGAGTGCTTCGCACACTTCCTGCATATCGAGGACACGCTGGAGACCGCCATCTGCTACGGTCTGTCACCGGACCCCGCCCAGGACCCGCGCGAAAGGATCAACGCCTGGGCGCGCTTTGTTATTCCACTGAATGAACTGGGCCGCAGCCTGGGCCAGCGGGATCACTACCCCTTCATACTGACCCCGGTGGTCATCGACAAACTGCTGTACGTGCAGGCCGCCGTGGCACGCGCCGCCGGCCGTAGCTAACCGGCCAGTAAGCTGGTCTGGGCGATTAGTCCCGCCGGCGCTCGTCGGCCACCGGCACCTCGGCGACCGGCTTCACCGCCTGTAGCGAGGCCGAGCGCTTCTCCCACTCGAACTGGGGCAGGTCGAGAAAGGCCTGCTTGATGGCCGCCGACCAGGCGCGCCGCAGGGTGCTGAGGTAGGAGTCCTCTTCGGTGAGTTTGATGTAGTGGTCGGACTCGAAGGTATCGTTCTCGTAGACCAGCACCTCCACCGGCGGGCCCACGGTGGCGTTGGCGCGCATCGTGGAATCCATGGACACCAGGGCGCAGCGCGCGGCGTCCTCAAGGCTGGTGTCCTCATGCAGGATGCGATCGAGGATCGGTTTGCCGTACTTGCTCTCACCGATCTGCAGGTAGCGGGTTTCCTCGGAGACCGAGATGAAATTACCGGCGGAGTAGATCATGTAGATGGACGGTTTGTTCCCGTCGATCTGCCCGCCCACGATAAAAGACACCGAGGTATCGACATCAGATTCTGCAGTGGAATCGCTGGCGGCTGACTGCTGCTCGCGACTGACCCGGCTGACGTAGTTGGCAATCTCCACCATCTTGCCGCAGCTCAGCAGGGACTCCGCCTCTTCATCCTCCATGTCACCTTCGATCTGGGAGATCACAGCCTGGGAGGTCGCCAGGTTGCCGGCGCTCAGCAGCACGATCATGCGATCGCTGCCGAGGTCGTAAACATGCATCTTGGAGTAAGTGGAGAGGATATCGGGACCCGCATTGGTACGGGAATCCGAGCAGAACACCAGGCCGTCTTTGGCCGCAATCGCCACGCAATAGGTCATATGTGGAGGAGCCCTCTTGGGGTTATATTCTTGTAGTTGAAGCGGAACTTAACAGCTTTTCCCGCAGCGCGGAATCGCCTTGTCCGCTTTTTTTTACGGCCCGCGCACCAGTCTGGCGCACCCGTTTTTTCACCATCGGGCACAGCCCCGAAACCCGCGAATCACGCCCACAGTCAGCGATTACTCACGACCCAATACTGTGCGCAGACGGCGGCCGGCGGTAAGCTAGTCCTGTGCTCATTAACCCCGACATTCTACCCACTGGGCTGCTGGTCGCCCTGTCGCTGCTGACGCTACTGGGTATTGGCATGGCACTACGCCATGCACCCTGGGCTGCCCTGGTGGCCGTGCCGTCGCGGATACACCTGGTGCTGGGGGCCTGCCTGGGCTGCACCTGCCTGTGGTTGCTGAGCGTTGACCTGGGCGGCGCCCTGCGGGTGCATCTGCTCGCCATGACCAGCATGACGCTGCTGCTGGGCTGGTGCCTGGCCGTGCTGGCCGGCGCCCTGGCCCTGCTGCTGCAGGTCCTGCTACTGGGTGAGCCCCTGCTGTCACTGCCAGCCGGCTGGGTGCTGGGGGTAGCGCTGCCGGCGAGCCTGTCCAGCGCGCTGGTCGCCAGGCTTCCACGGCAGCAGAATCTGTTTGTCTACACCCTCGGCGGCGGCTTTTTTGGCGGCATGCTCTGCACCCTGGCGGTGGCTGTCGCCACCCTGCTCACCCTGTGGCTGGCGGGCGAGGTTGAGCTGGTACGCCGCGGTCTGGATGTCTGGCCCATGCTGGCGCTGCTGCTGTTTCCGGAGGGTTTTATCAACGGCATGCTGGTAACGGCAGCCTGTGTCTTCTTCCCCGAGGCGGTAAAGACCTTCGACGAGCAGCTCTATTTCGGTGAAGAGGACCGCAACGGCCCCGATTAATGATGCCGATCAAGTCAGTTTAAGCGAATCGCAATAAATCGGGGCTATACTGTTGGGCTTATGACGCTAAATGACGAAGCCCAGAACCCCCTCAACCTACGCCTCGGTGACCTCGACTCGAGCCAGTTCATGCCACGCGAACTCAGCTGGCTGTCCTTTAATGCCAGGGTGCTGCAGGAAGCCGCCAACGCCAACGTACCAGTGATCCAGAGACTGCGCTACCTGGGCATCTTCTCCAACAACATGGACGAGTTCTTCCGGGTGCGGGTCGCCGAAGTGCGGCGGCTTCTCTCCATATCGTCGGGCAGCGTCCGGCAGCAGTACAAGGAGCTGCTGGAGATGATCCAGACCCGCGTGGTGGAGCTGCAGACCGAGTTCGACCGCATCTATGAGTTGGTGTTGCTGGAGCTGCGCAAGCGCAAAATCTACATGGTTAACGAGGAGCAGCTCGAACCCCACCAGGCCGAGTACGTACGGGGCTTCTTCAGGTCCCAGGTGTTGCCGGAGCTGGAACCCATCCTGATGTCCGACGGGCAGTCCATGCCCAATCTGACGGATGAATCCATCTACCTGGCGGTGGATATTGTTGCCGGCGGCGACCATCGCTATGCCCTGGTAGAAGTCCCCAGCGACCGCGTCCCGCGCTTCGTCGAGATTCCCCGCAAGAAGGGGAAGAAGGGCAAGGTGTTCATCGTGCTCGACAACATCATCCGCTTCTGCATGCCTCAGGTGTTCCGCGGCGTGATCGAAGTCGACAGCTCCTCGGCCTACACCATCAAGTTCTCACGGGACGCTGAGCTGGAAATCGACACCGGCATTTCCGACAGCCTGATCGAGAAAATGGAAATCAGCCTCAAGCGTCGCCAGAAGGCTGAAGCCGTGCGCTTTGTCTACGACGCCGAGATTCCGGACCACCTGCTGAGCTTCCTGACCAAGCACTTCAACGTGCGCAAGTACGACAGCCTCATTGCCGGTGGGCGCTATCACAACTCCAAGGACTTCATGAGCTTTCCCAACGTGGGCCCCAAGTACCTGGAGTACAAGCCCCTGCCGCATATTCCCGTGGAGCGACTGGAGACCGGCGGCAGTATTTTCGAGAAAATTCGCGAGAAGGACGTTCTGCTTTACTACCCGTACCACTCCTTCGACTACATCATCAATATGCTCAAGACCGCGGCCCTGGACCCGGCGGTCAAAAGCATCCAGATCTGCCTGTATCGGGTGGCCGGTAAATCCCGGGTCTGCGATGCGCTGATCAACGCCGTTAACAACGGCAAGCGGGTGCTAGCGGTGGTGGAGTTGCAGGCGCGCTTCGACGAGGAGGCCAACATCAACTGGGCGGAGCGCCTGGCTGACAACGGGGTCGAGGTGATGTTCGGCGTGGCGGGCCTCAAGGTGCACAGCAAGCTGATCCTGATCGAGCGCGAGGAAGATGGGGACATTGCCTTCTACAGCCATATCGGCACCGGCAACTTCAATGAGAAAACCGCCAATCTGTACACGGATTTCAGCCTGCTGACCTATGACCAGGGCATCGGCAAGGACGTATTCAACGTCTTCGATTTCCTGCGCTTCAACTACAAGCGCCCCAGCTATCGCCACCTGCTGGTCTCACCGCACAGCAGCCGTTCGGGGCTGTACGAGCTGATGGATCGGGAGATCTCCAACGCCCGTGATGGCTATCCCGCCGCCATGACCCTGAAGTGCAACAACCTCGCTGACCGGGAAATGGTCATGAAACTCTACGAGGCCAGCAGCGCCGGCGTGGAAGTCAGGATCAACGTACGCGGCATGTGCACCATGTTGCCCGGCGTGCCCGGTCTGTCGGACAAGGTGACCGGTATCAGCATCGTCGACCGCTTCCTGGAACACCCGAGGGTCTACAGCTTCTACAACCGCGGCCAGCCCAGGTACTACATCGGCTCCGCGGACCTGATGACGCGCAACCTGGACTATCGTGTGGAAGTACTGACCCCGGTGCATGACCCGGACGCCCAGCGCCTGTTGCAGGACGTACTGGACCAGCAGTGGCACGATAACGTCAAGGCGCGGGTACTGGACGAGAACCAGTCCAACCAGATGGAGAACGGCCGCAAGAGCGTGAAGATTCGCAGCCAGGAGAGCATTCACCGCTATCTGCAGACCGGAAAGCTGCCGCGCTATCCCAAATCCAGTCTGGCACAGCCCGCCAAGCGGCGCCGCAAGCGCAAGAAAGCCTAGTCCAGGAGCGGGGGTAACAGACAGCGCCGGAGCGGGCGCCGGCAGTTAGCCCTGCCGGCTGGAAGCCAGCCGCAGGCCGTCAAAGAATACCCTGGTGCTGCGTTCCAGGAGCTGGTAGGCATCCGCCCCCGGCAGGAAGCGGTCCACCTGCCGGTGCATGGCCAGGGTCGACAGGCCGTGCACCATCGCCCACAGCTCGGTGGCCAGTTCCAGCGGGTTCACCGGTGAAATAGACTCGCGTTCACAGAGCGCGGCCACCGCATCCGCCAGGATGTAGAAGCCTGAACCCCGCATGTCCATTCTCTCGTCTTCCATGGCACGCGCGCCCATATCGCCCCACATCAGGTCGACAAAGTTGCGGTGTTCGAGCATGAAGCGGATGTAGTTGCTGCCCAGGGCGACAATTGCCTCTTCGGTGCCGAGCTCTTTGCCAGCCACCGCTTCGCGAGCGGTTTCCGTGAGTCCCATGAAGCCTAGCTGCGCCACGGCTTTCAGCAGTTCATCGCGATCTTTGAAATGCCGGTAGGGCGCGGCACTACTGACCCCGGCACGGCGGGCTGCCTCGACCATGGCGAACTCCAGCGAGCCGCTGTCCTCAATCAGCTCCGCAGCCGCCAGTATCAGCGCATTGCGCAGGTCCCCGTGGTGGTAACTCTTGGTGTCCTGGAGTGCCGCAGACATATTCAGCTCGCCATGCGCTCCAGGCTGGGCCCGGGCGGCGGCGCCAGTTGCATGGGCACTGCCCGGGACTGGGGTTTGTTGCGATTGGCCAGCAGGAACATGGGAGGCACCAGATAGAAGGATACGACCGTGGACAACAATACCCCGCCGGCTATGGCCATGGCAAAGGGCGGCCAGAACTGGCTGCCTTCCAGGATCAGCGGCAGGAAGCCACCGAAGGTGGTAATGGTAGTAGAGACGATATGGCGGCTGGAGTCCATGACCACATCCCGCATGGCGGGCCGGTTGCAGCGCATTGCTTTATCGTCAATCTGCAGGGCGGTCATGATGATAATCGCCGCGTTGATCGACACCCCCACCGAGCCAATCACGCCAATAAAGGCCTGGATGCCGAAGGGATAGCGGAAAACCGCCAGCGACAGCAGGCTCAGGCCCAGGGAGCACACGCACACCAGGAAGGCGACGGCGGACAGGCGCCAGGAATTGAAGGTGACCACAATGGTCGCGACCAGCAGGGCCAGCACGGTGCCCACCGGCGCCATGATGTTGCTGACCACTTCGGCCCGCTCATCGGCGTCGCCGCCGATCTGGTAGCGGTAACCCACCGGCATGGCAATCGGGTTGGCTTCAAGATCCGCCGCCAGCACCTTCAGCGCTTCCTCCGGCAGCACGCCGCGGTTGATGTAGGCCTGCACCGTGTTCACGCGCTCACCGTTCTTGCGACCGATCGGACTGCGCGAGGGCTCGAGGCGATAGCTGCCCAGGGTGCTCAGCGCAACGCCGGGCAACTGGTCACCGGCGCTGACATTGGCCAGCGGCAGGCGAATGCTGGCGATCTGGTCCGGGCTGGCCCATTCCGCCTCCGATAAACGCGCCCGCACCGGCAGGCGCTCGGTATCTTCCAGCACTTCACCACCGACGGCACCCTGCAGACCCGCCTGCAGTGAGCGCGACACGTCGGCCAATTCGAGCTGGGCCAGGCGCAGCTTTTCCTCATCCAGGCTGAATACCAGCTTGGGCGCGCCGGCGACCAGGCTGGTGGTGCTGTGCGTTACCTGTGGAATGCGCTCCATACGCAGGCGAAACTCCGCCCCCAGCTCGCGCAGCACGTCCAGGTTCGGGCCGAACAGTTCAATTTCCAGCGGTGCCGACACCGGCGGACCCTGGTCGATTCCGCGCACCACGGTGCGGGCCTGTGGGAATTCCCGGTCGAACACGTCCTGCAACTCGCGAATCAGCTTGTCGGTCTGGTTTTCGTCGTGGGTCAGCACCAGGCCCTCGGCCCAGCTTGAAATGCCCTCTTTGCTGCCCATCATGTTGTAGTAGAAGTCGGGAGCGTTCTCGCCCAGCATCCAGTCCACCCGGCGCACCAGCTCATAATCGCGCAGACGCTCGTCCATGCGCTCCACCACCGCCAGGGTATCCTGGATGGAGCGCCCATCCGGCAGTTTCACCTGCAGGTAGAACTGGTCGCGGTCGGTGCCCGGGAAGAACTGCGCAGTCAGCGTGGGAAAGGCGAGGAAACCGGTGACCGGCAGCACCAGCGCGAGGGCGATGGAGCCCACCGGATGGCGCAGGGACCAATCCAGCGAGTCAGACAGTGCACGGCCCAGGCGGCCACCATCCATACCGTTGTCCCACCAGTGACGGTTCTCTTTGTAGAGACCGCCGGGCAAGAGCCAGGCAGCCAGCACCGGGGTGACCACCAGCGCCAGCAGCAGGGATGATGCCAGCATCATAATCACGGCTTTGGCGATGCTGCCGACGAAGTCACCGGCCGGGCCCGGCAGGATAGCCATGGGCATAAAGGCGAGAATGGTGGTCGCGGTCGAAGAAAACAGCGGCAGGCGCAGGCGGCTGACGGAATTGCCGATCGCCTCCACCATCGGCACGCGCCGCAGCAACTGCTTGCGCACTTCGTCGGTCATGACGATGGAGCCGTCCACCAGCAGGCCGAGCGCCACCACCAGGCCGGTGACCGACATCTGGTGAATCGGCAGGCCAGTGTAGTACATCAGGCACAGGGACATCAGCGAGCACAGCGGCAGGATAACGGCAACGACCACCGCGGCGCGCCAGCCGAGGGTGAACAGCAACACCAGTAGCACCAGCAGCACGCCCATCAGCAGGTTCTTGCTGACTTCCATCAGGCGGGCCTCGGTGTAAACGCTCTGGTTGTAGCTGGTTTCAATGCTGACGCCGGCAGGCGCCTGGGTGCGGAAGTCGTCCACAAAGCGGTCAAAGCCCTGGCTCCACTGGTCGACCTGGCGACCCTCTTCCATGGAAACACCGACCAGGATGCCTCTCACGCCCTCCACCAGGGCAATACTGGGCGGCGGCGTGACTTCCGCCTTGAATACCTCGGCGATGTCTGAGACACGCACCGCCCGGCCCTCGGCGCCGGAGCGCACAATGACCTCGCGAATGCGCTCCAGGGAATCAAAATCACCGGCCACTTCGATAAGGATGTCGTTGTCCGGGCCACTGGCGCGCCCGGAAGCGAGTTTGGCGTCGGCGGATTGCAGGGCCGCCGCCACCTGCCCGACGGAGATGCCACGGGCGATCAGCGCTGCCTCGTCAATGCTGACGCGCACTTCCTCCAGCGGCTCGCCGTGCAGCTCCACCAGCTTGGTGCCGGCAAAATTACGGGCCTGGTCGGCGAAGTCTTCCGCGACCCGCTTGATAATCGCCAGCGGTACATCGCGCCCGGGCTGCGGGCGAATGGCGACAATACGGGTGTTGGCGACGGTGATTTCGTTGTCAAACTGCGGCGCCAACACGCCGGTGGGAAAACTCACCTCGGCGTCGCTGACCGCGTCGCGAATTTCGGTCCAGGCGCGCTCAATATCCGCCGCCGACATGGTATCGTCCACTTCCACCGACACCACTGAGACGCCGGTGCTGGAAGTGGATTCCACCTCGACCACTTCAGGAATCTCGCGAATTTCATCCTCCAGCGGCCGGCTGACCAGGGCCTCGACCCGGGACGGATTGGCGCCCGGGAAAAAGGTGGTCACGGTGGCGCGCAGGTTGGTAATGGTCGGGTCTTCCTGGCGTCCCACCGAGCGCAGGCTGGCCGCACCGACCAGCAGGATCACCAGGACAACCAGGGTGAAGTAACGCGAATTCTTGTACAGCAACTTCGCAAACATCTCAGCTCTCCTGCGGGAGTTCCAGGGGTTGTACCGGAGTACCCGGGGCTACCCGGTGTACTCCGTCGGTGATGTAAGTCTGCCCGGCGGCCAGGGAGCCGCGGACGTAGGCCTGGCTGCCCCGGACATCAAGCACTTCGACCGCCTCGCGCACACTGACCGCGCCGGCTTCAGTGGATTCCAGCCGCAGCACCGTCCACAGGCCGCGCTCGCCCTCCAGCAGGGCCGACACCGGCAGCCAGCCGCCCGACGAGGCCACCTCCTCTTCCAGGCGCAGGGTTACCGGCTCGCCATCGAGCCCGCGGGCCATATCGGGAAGCTCGAATACGGCGGTCGCGGTCAGGGTGGCCGGGTCGACATCGGGACGGATAGAGCGCAGCGGCGCGGTGTGGGTCTCGCCCCGCAGCACGAGGCGGTAGGCCTGGCCGGGCGTCAGCAGCGCGGTCTGTTCGGCGGCGATGCCGATGTGGGCCTCGCGGCTGCCGGCGGCCACCACCCGCAGAACCGGCATGCCCACGTTCACCACCGCGCCGGCGTTGACCAGCCGCTGCGCCACAACGCCGTCGTAAGGTGCGCGCAGCAGTGATTTTTCGAGATCGATATCGATCCCTCGTAGCTGCGCCTGCACGCTATCGAGCTGGGCTTCCAGCGCCTGGGCCCGCAAGCGGGTTTCATCGAAGGCTTCCTCGGACACCGCACCGGTAGCCTGCAGGTCGCGCTGGCGCTTGGCCTTGATGCGGGCCAGTTCCAGCTCGGCGGTCACCCGCTGGAAGTCGGCCGCCACCGCTTCGCGGCGGGCCTCCAGCTGAGCCGTGTCCAGACGCGCCAGCACCTGGCCGGCGCTGACGCTGGAACCCTCGGTCACCGCGAGGCTGGCTACTGAGCCAGGCACTTCAAAGCCGAGGTCGGATTTGCGCCCGGCCCGCACCAGACCCAGGAAGGAGACTTCACGGCGATAACTGTCCTGGGTGGCGAAGCTGGCCACCGACACCGGGATCGGCGCCCGGGCAACAGGCGCTTCGTCCATGCTGACACGTCCGTGCAGGGCCAGTGTCAGCAGGGCTGTGACCCCTGCTGCAACACCCAGCGCCATCAGCGTGGCTCTGCGCGAAGTGCGGCGTCGCGAGCCCGCGAAATCCTCGCCTGTGACCGACTCCGTATTGCTGACCTCTTCCACAACGCCACCTCTCAAACGGCCATGCCGCACATGTAAGAATGATTAACATTAAATGTTACAAGCAATAACATGTACGTCAAGCAGCAGCGGGTGGATGCCTGCATATACGCTCAAAAATTCGCCATTACTGCGCATTTATGCACAGTTTAGGCAATCGTATTACAAAACTTTGTGCAGGAAATCCCCGAAGCGGGGTTTTCAGGTGGCGGGAGAGACCTTGGCCGGGGCCATGCGCAGGGCCACGGCGCGGCGGTGATAGATGATGAGGGTAAGGCCAACGACCAGGGGCACAGCCCACAGAGCGGGAGTAAGTGCCAACTCAGGGATCAGGCGCACGGCGCCGAAGGCAAAGAAGGCGGTATACACCGAGATGCCTGCACCCACCAGTGCCTTGATGTGCTCGCGAATCCGCGCCACCGGGCTGGGCGGTGTCAGGTACAGGAACCAGAGATTGGTCGCCACGGTGGCGAAGCCCACCATCGACATACCCATCATCATGGGCTGCTGAATCTGCCAGCCCTGATAGAAGCAATTCACCGACGCGACCGTCAGGATGAGCTGGGACAGCAGATTGTGCCAGGCCCGGTTGCGCAGGTGGTCGCGCCGGTTGTTGATGCACAGCCAGCCCTGCCAGGCCAGGTTCACCGTAAGAATGGCCAGGTAGAGCATCATCCAGCCGAATATACCGCTGATCATGGCCGGGTCGGAGAACACCGGGTGGTCGACCAGGTGCGGATGGGTGCCGATAGGGTCGTACAGTGTGGTCAGGGAAATGCCAACGGCAACGCTGCCAGTGGCCAGTATGGTCATGGTGAACAGTGTGCCGAAGCGCCGGTGATTGCTGCCGCCCTTGCGGCCGGCGACCGGTACCCAGAACGCCACCAGGCCGGTGGCGCCGGTGGCTATATGAATCGCAACTAACAGTTCAAACAGGGTGTGGCTGGACATGATTTTTTGATCATCCCATACTGCGCCGCAATGCCATCATCCGGGGGCTACGGCAGTCACTCACCAGTATATCCCGCCCAAGCCGAACTCGCTCTGGTCAGTCGCCGCTTTGGTGAGGGTCCTGTGGCGGGGCGATGGCAATCTGCTGGAGCTGCTGCCTGCGGCGGCCTACCGTTTCAAGGTAGGCAACCTGGGTTACTCGCGCCGCTCCACGGTGTTGTTTAACGACCCGGAGCTGGTACGCGAGATCATGAAAGACCCCGACGAGGTCTTCCCCAAGAGCGACCTGATGGTCAGCGCCCTGGAGCCGCTGATCGGCGAATCGATTTTCGTAACCGATGGCGCCAAGTGGCGGCGGCAGCGCGCCATGATCGACCCCGCCTTCTCCCAACTGCGTATCAGCCACGCCTTTCCGGCCATGCGGGCAGCCGTGGACGACTATGAGGCGGTACTGGCGCAGCGCGCCGCCACCGCCGAGACGTTTTCCCTGGACCTGGCAATGAGCCACCTGACAGCGGATATCATCTGCCGCACCGTTTTCTCCACCTCCCTGGATTCGCAGGTGGCCATGGATGTGTTCGAGGATTTCACGGTGTTCGAGCGCTCGGTGGCGCAGGTGGATATCAAACGACTGATCCTGGCGCCGGCCTGGAGTGAGGCGCCGCAGCCCGCGGAAGTGCTGGGTGCCTGCGAGCGCATCCGCGACCACCTGGGGCGACTGGTGGACACCCACCTGGCCGCCGATGCGGATTACGATGATATCGCCAGCGCAGTGATTGCCGCCCGCGACGCTGACAGCGGTGAGGCCTTCAGTCGCGAAGAGCTGATTGACCAGCTCGGGGTGTTTTTCCTCGCGGGCCACGAAACCACTGCCAGCGTGCTGACCTGGGTGTTCTACATCCTCAGCGTGCAGCCCGACCTGGTGGCGCGCCTGCGCACCGAGGTCGACAGCGTCGCAGGGGATGGCCCGGTCGAGTTTTCCCACCTGCGGCAGCTACCGCTGGTACGCGCCGTGTTCCGGGAAGCGCTGCGCCTGTATCCCCCCATTACCTTTATTCCCCGGGTTGCACTCAAGGCGACCACGGTCGGGCCACGCCGGCTGAAACGCGGCGCCCTGGTGATGATCGCCCCCTGGACCCTGCACCGCCACCGGGACCTGTGGGACGAACCTCATGCTTTTGTTCCGGAGCGCTTTCTACCGGAGAACGAGGGCGCCCTCACGCCGGGCGCCTATATTCCCTTCGGCCAGGGCCCGCACACCTGCGTGGGGGCGGGCTTCGCCCAGACCGAGAGTGCGCTGATCATCGCCCGCCTGGTACGGCGATTTGATTTCGAGTGTCTTGATCCCGACAAGGTGCGCCCCGCCGCCCGGCTGACAACGCGGCCGGCGCAACAGGTGTACTGCCGGGTACGGGCCTGCTAGCGCGGGGTCTGCGGCTCAACCCCGCCTGACAGCCAGGCGATATCGCGCTGGGTGGCCTCGCCCAGGGTCACATCCGTGGTCATCGCAGGCCAGAGAATCTCCCAGGACATGGGGGTCATCAACAGGAATGGCAGTGGGTCGCGCAGCGACCACACCACGTCTCGCGAACTGAACAGGCGCTTCATGCGCCGCAGGAATTCGGGCGGGCGCAGTATCGAGGCATAAGCCTCCGTCAGCGTCGAGTAGGCCCACTGCATTCGCTGCACCGGCTTGAGAGAAATGCTGTCTGCGCTGGCCGGTGCCAGCATCGCCCGCCCCAGCGCTTCGCGCTCCAGGAAGTGCACACCGCTGGTGGGCCGCGGGTTGCACTCGATGGCCCAGGCTTTGCCCTGGGCATCGACGATAAAGTCAAAGGCGATAAAACCGCTGTAGTTGATGCCTTCGCAGAACTTGCGAATCCAGGCGTGTACCGAGGCAGACACGTCGACACGCTCGAAACACACCGCCACCGTTCCCGCGTAAACGGCGCCGCGGTACAGCACGGTCACCAGTTCCCGACCCTCGTGCAACAGTGACAGGGAACTGATGTGGTCGCCCTCGACGAATCCCTGCACCAGCATGCCCGGCTCGCCGACCTGGTGGCGCTGTCCGCCGCGGCACAGGCTCACACCGATGCCCGAGCAGCTGTGAGCCGGCTTGGCGACGTAATCCCCGGCGGCCATCAGCGCCTGCGCGGCTTCGGTGTTCTCCGGGTGGGTGGCGGGCACCGCCAATTCACGGCCGGCGGCGTAGCGAGCAAACGCCAGTTTGTCGTGCAAACGCGCCAGTGCCCTGAAAGACGGGCACAGCAGTGCCACCCCGTCGGGCAATGCGTCCTTCAGCGCCGCCACATGCAGCGCCTCTTCAGACACCGGCACCACCAGCTCCACCCTCTCCTCGGCGATCACTGACAGCAGGTCCCGGAGATAGGCCTGGCGATCGCTATTGGGCGCCGTCACCTGGTAACTGGCCGCCACCGCCCGGGAGGGCTTGCAGACGTGCCAGCGAAACGGTTCCGCTACCACTACCCGACAGCCGGCACTGTGCAGGGCTCGCGCCAGTTCCAGTGCCTTGGGTAGACGCCCCAGGGTCAGCAGCACGGTGGTACGGCGCGGCGAGCGCCCGGCGAAGAAGTTGTGAAGCCGTTCAAACATGACGGGAAAAACCCTGAAATACGTCACAAACAAGCTTAAAACATATGCGAACCGCGTACGCAAAGTTTGAACAGCATGCTTGCGCAAAGCAGATAGTGGTCACAAAATGTCAACATTAAAAGATAAAAGGCCTGCGGGCCTCTACGTGCAAAGGCAAGATAACGCTCATGACCGAGCATACTGATTCGTTAAGTGCGCTGGACGAAGCCCTGCCGCTGCAGGAACGCCTCGTGGCTGCCCATGAATCGCTACAGGGGATGTTCCCGTTTATCGTGCGGATTGCCATCGCTATCTACGACGACAAGACGGACACACTGAGCACCTATATGCACTCCAGCGGCGGCGACAACCCGCTGGACCATTACCAGGCGAGCATGGACGAGGCTCCCTCGCTGAAGGCCATCCTCGACCAGAAGCTGCCGCGGGTTATCAACCACGCCGTTACTTTCGACGACAACTCGGCGGAGCACACCAGGCGCATAGGCCGCGCTGGCTACGCGGCCAGCTATACATTGCCGATCTTCAACGAAGGCGTGTTTATCGGCTTCATCTTCTTCAACTCGAACCAGCGCGATGTATTCACCGAGCGGGTGCTGCGGCAGATGGACCCTTACGCTCACCTGATCTCGCTGATGATCATCAACGAGTTGTCGTCGATCAACACCCTCGCTGCGGCAGTGAGCACCACCGGACGCATTACCCACGTACGCGACCCGGAAACCGGCAGCCACCTGGACCGCATGTCGCGCTACTGCCGGCTGATTGCCCAGGCTGTGGCGGACAAATTCGACCTTACCGACAGCTACATCGAACACATCTTCATGTTCGCGCCGCTGCACGACATCGGCAAGATCGGCATTCCGGACAGCATCCTGTTGAAGCCGGACAAGCTCAATGACGCCGAGATGGCGATTATGAAAAGCCACGCCAAAGTCGGTGAGGGCATTATCAACGACCTGATCGACAACTTCGGCCTGCAGAGTTTCGAGCACACGGAAATGCTGCGTAACATCACTGCCTATCACCACGAAGCCATAGACGGCACCGGCTACCCCCACGGCATCAAGGGTGACGCCATCCCACTGGAGGCGCGAATCGTCGCCGTTGCCGATGTGTTTGATGCGCTCACCAGTTCGCGCCCCTACAAAGACGCCTGGAGCAACGCCCACGCCGTGGACACCCTGATGAGCATGGCCGGCAAGCGCCTGGACCCGGACTGCGTGATGGCGTTGCTGACGCAGATGGGCGAGGTGGAAGAAATCCAGCGCCAGTTCGGCGAGGACACCTTCGGCTAATCCAGCCTCACAGCCACTGACTTGAAGGCCGGCGTTTTGCTGCGTGGGTCCGTCTCCCGGCCGACCAGTGCATTGGCCTCAGGGTAGTAGACCATGAGATTGCCGGCGGGCAACTCGAAGGGCAAGACCTCGACACCTTCCATGCGCCCGGTCTCCGAGGCGATATTGACCCGATCACCCGCTGCCAGTCCCAGGCGGGCGATGTCTTCCTCCCCCATGTATACCACCCAGCGGTGCTCTGCACCGCGGTAGCTGTCCTTCTCTTCGTAGATAATGGAGTTGAACTGGCCTTCGCTGCGTACGCTCATCAAGCGGAAGGGGTATTCGGCATCCGGAGCGAAGCCCTGGCCGGTGCCGTGGGGCCGGAACCGGGCACGGCCGTCGTCGGTATTGAACCGTGGTGCATGCAGCACCCGGCCGCGAATATGGAACTCCCGGCGCGCCACGTCGATGTCGCGCAGCGCTTCCATACCCGGTACGGTGGCCGCAATGGCCTCGCGGATACTTCGGTGGGAGCGGAACGCGCCGAAATCCAGCGCGCCTTCAGGCAGCAGGCGCTTTGCCAGCTCACACAGCACATCCACCTCCGGTCGCGCATGGGCCAGCCGTGTGATGCCGCCTTCACTGAGGCGCACATAGTTGAACATGGATTCCTGGGTGGTCGGCTGGAGCTCCTCGTCGCGGGCGGTCACCGGCAGGACCAGTGCCTCAGAGTTGTCCAGACCGTGCACATGACCGCGATTCAGGGTGGTGGTGAGGAACATCTTGAAACCGATCCGATCCATTGCGTCCGCCGCCCAGCGCGAATCCGGTGTCGCCTCGTACAGATTGCCGCCCATGACCAGCGCGGCGTCTATCTCACCGCGATAAGCAGCGGTCAGGCAGGCCAGGGTATCCATGCCTGTGGTGGTGGGAAGGCGCACCTTGAGTTCCCGTTCGATATTCTCAAATACCGCCTGTGGCAGTACCGGCTTCACGCCGATGGTGCCGATACCCTGCACATTGCTGTGCCCGCGCAGGGGCAGCAGCCCGGCGCCCGGCCTGCCCACCATGCCACGCAGCAGGGCCAGGTTGCTGATGGCCTCGATGTTCTCCACGCCGTGGCGGTGGTGGGTCATGCCCATGCCCCAGGCAAACACCGCATTCTCTGCGGCGGCGTAACGCTTGGCCACGCGGCGCATATCCGCTGCCGCGACACCGGTGGCCGCCGTGATATCGTCCCAGTCAGCCGCCTCCAGCTGCGCCAGGTAATCCTGGTAACCCGTGGTGTGCTGATCAATGAAACTGTGCTCGATGGCGCCTGCTTCCAGCAGCGCCTTGCCAATGCCCGTGAACAGCGCCAGGTCGCTGCCGATATGAGGCTGCAGGTAATCCGAGGCAATCCAGGTACCACCGCTTAACAGGGAACGCGGGCTTTTCGGCACCGCGAAGCGAACGAGACCGGGCTCGCGGGCCGGGTTGATCACCACCACGTCCCCGCCCCGCTCGCGCAGGTGCTGCAGCTGGTGCAGCAAGCGCGGATGATTGGAGGCCGGGTTGGCGCCGATCAGGAAGAACAGGTCACAGCGCTCCAAGTCCGACAGCTCCACCGTGGCGGTGCCGGTGCCAATCGTCTGCCGCAAAGCTACGCCCGTGGCCTGGTGGCAGTAGAAGGAGCAGTTGTTGACATTGTTGGTACCGTACAGGCGCGCCAGCAACTGCAGCAGGAATCCCGCTTCGTTGGAGGAGCGGCCGGAAGAATAAAAAAAGCTGCGCTCCGGCGCCGTTGCCCGGAAACGCGCGACCGCATGCTGCAGTGCCCAATCCCAGTCCACGGGTGCCAGCCGGTCGCTGTCAGCCGCCTTGTACAGCGGTGTGCCGAGGCGCCCCAGCCGCTCCATTTCCCGACCACTCAGCTCGCGGAAATCGCTGAGACTGTGTTCAAACACCTCAGGTGGGATGGGTGGCTGGATATCCGTTGACTGGGCCTGGATGCTCTTGTTGCAGACCGAAGGAAACTCGTCCAGCTCGTTGGTCATGCCACCGCGCTGGCCGCCCATGCCGAGGCCGCAAGCCTTGCAGGCATTCTTGCTGGACAGGGCCTTGGCGCTGTTCAGCAGGCCGATGCGCTTGACGGTGCCAAGGGTATAGAGAATCTTCTTGGTACCGCCACCGACAATCAGCTCGGGTTCCTGGAGCTTCTTTTCCATGGTTCAAGCCTACGCCGACGCGTGACTGTTGCCACTACCGAAAATCGGGTGTCGCGGCCGCACCAAGACGGCGGAAGCGTTATTGCCCCAGCAAGCCCGCTCGTAGCGCCCGGGCCTGGGCCTGGACGCGCCGCGTGTTCTCAGGACCCATGCGCAGGAGCTGTTTATGCAACTCCGGCAGGCGCTCCAACCGCGGGTCCTCGAATTTGTATACCGCCTCCACCTTGCGGATTTCCAGCACTTTCTCCTCGACAGGCGCCGCCAGCACGGCATCAAGACCGCGGATCAGGGCATTGTCGAGTTCCCCGGCTTCGTAACCCAACATGGCATAGGCCTCTTCCAGCAGCGGGCGGAAGCGATGGAAGGTCGTCACCAGCAACTCGGTATCCAGCGACTCGATGGCCCGTGCGTAGCCGTCATAGCGAGCGTAGCCAATCGGGTCCATCAGCGCCTGGCCGCCTCGTTTGCGCACCGCGAACTTGCCCTCCGGTGGCAGCACCGGCAACAGCTTGTACTGCAAAACGCCGCGGCTTAGACCGTCGAGAACGGCAACACCGCGCTCTATCAGGTTGTCTGCCTGCAGCACGGACGCCAGTGGGCCCGGCTCCAGTTCCGGGGCAAACTGCTCGCGCAGGGCCGCGTCGCTGTTTTCCAGGGTGAGCGCCGGTGCAGGAGGGGACGCCGGCTCAGCCGCCACAGCGGGTGTCGGCGCGGGCTGTGGCTCCGGTGCCGGCTCCGGTATGTCGGGTACCGGTTCGGGCTCTGCTTCCGGCAAGGGGGCGGGCAACTCAACCAAAGGTTCCGGTGCGGGAATCTCCGGCTCACCCGGCGAAAACCACCAGACCGCCAGCGCCACAAGCACCACCAGGCCCGCCAGGATAGGCACCAGGGGCGGGCCTCCGCCATAGCCGGGATCGCTGATTCGCTCGCTGGGATCTGCCTGCATGGTGTCGCTCCTTGGCTGGTACTGTACACCAGCCTAGCACGGCCGGCGGTCTCTCCTGCTTGGAGTATCGAAAACGGAAAGAGTGCCCTGCCAATCAGGGATTTACTGCCCGCGCATGCCAGGCACCCTGTTGGAGGGTGGAGATGCGGCGCCGCTGG
Source organism: Halieaceae bacterium (assembly GCA_028280635.1). GTDB lineage: Bacteria > Pseudomonadota > Gammaproteobacteria > Pseudomonadales > Halieaceae > JANQIO01. Next base: position 29,141 of record JANQLM010000023.1, read on the forward strand.
GGATCGGGCCCTAGCTGTAAGTGGTCTACACGCTGGGGATCAAGTTCCAGCAACAGGAAGCTGGGAGGTGGCAGCTCCTCTTCGGCGACGGGTTCACCCTCTCCCAGCGGCCTGCCGGGCGCCGGCCAGAAAAACTGGGCGCGGGCGGCCGCTGACATCGAGCTCCACAGCCCGGAGCGAGCCGCCGCCTCGGGCGCTGCAGCATCGTGCACGTCGATGAAGCAGCGAATCCTGAACTGCTCGCGGCTGCGGGTAAAGTACCAACATATTTCTCCCCGCCCGGCGGCTGCCAGCTGCGCGACCTTGTCACTGCGCGCATCGGTGGCCACCTGCAGGCGTTGACCATCGTCACTGAAGCCACGAAACACCACTGAGCGGTTGGCAGGCCAGCCAGCCTCATCGATGGTAGCGAGTTGAAAGTAACGGTGGTGGGCATCGCCGCGATTGCGGCGCAGGGCGTCCTGCAGTGCGTCGCGCCAGTGATAGTCCAAGCTTGTCTCCCGCGTTTCAGCCGGTTTTGGGGATCATACGTGGAAGCCCACAACCCGAACAGGCGGGCAAAGCCTGGCGAAAAACCGGCCTGGGAAGACTGGGGCCCGCATTGCGGGCCCCGGAACACTAGCGGATTGAGGCGTAAACCTCGTCACCCCAGCCGATCAGGGTGTCGTTCTTGAACACCAGCGGGGTGGTTTCGTCACGGGTAGTCTCACCGTCCGAGTGCCGGTGTTGGGTGCGGAAGAACAGCACCCGGTATTCGTCACCTTCCCGGGTATAGGCTTCCGAGAAACTGGGGGTGCCCAGGCGGCCGACAACGGCGCTGCGCTCCATGCCGATATCGAGGTTGGCTATCTTCTCGCTGTTGCGCTTCTGCTCACGCTCCCAGTCACTGCTGCCTACCCAGCCGGGTTCGCCATTGACGATAACGCAGCCCGAGAGGGCCAGCGTCGCTGCCAGGGCGGTGGTGATCATTGTCAGTCGTTTCATGTGCATCTCCTTGGTACCGCGGTGCGCCGCGACATCGGCGCCCACTAATATGGTGTTATATTGCACCATATCACCAATCATAACAAGTGCGTTACCCGGTGGAGCGTGAGAAACAGGTGAAATCTGTAGAGGGTTTCCGGGCCAGCGAGCCAGCCCGGATGAATCAGACGTGCATCAGGCGGGCAAGGGTCTCGGAACGATCGCGCAGGGTCATGCTCAGCGCCTTGGCCAGGGAGCGCAGGATTTTCACACCTATCTCCGGCTGTTCTGCCACCAGCTTGTCGAAGTCATCGCGCTTGAGGATCAATACCTGTGTCTCCGTGGCCGCTACCACATCCGCCGAGCGGGTCAGACCATCGATAATCGCCATCTCACCCACCGATTCGCCCTTACCGATGGTAGCGATGGTTGTGTCACCGTCGTCGGCGCGCTTGATCACCGACAGCTCGCCCTCTACCACGAAACACACCGAGCGACCGCTGCTGCCCTGCTTGTAAATCACGGTGCCCTGGTCGAGTTTCTTGAAGATGAGCCACTTCTGGATTTCCTGGACCTCGTCCACGTTCAGGGAATCGAAAAGCGCCATCTCAGAAATGAGAAAACTCTTCGAAAGTTGCATAACTTGCCTCATTGTGTCGCCCGGCCCGTGGCGGTGCGACAGATTGTCAACTGGACCCCGTTCGCGGACCTGCAGTATACGTACAAAAAACACGGGTGCGCCCTTTAATCCCAGGCGACTGGCCACCTCTGTGACCGGCCTCTCATTTACCCGCGCCACAGGAGTGCCGCCCCGCATGGGCGCAGGTATCTTGCTGTGGTATTACAATACCGGGTTTCTTAAATTGCTGCCAGCAGGGTGAGCCCCAGGGCTGATAGCGTGGCGGCAATGAGGGCGTAGGGGATCTGGGTGAGAGCATGCTCCATAACACCACAACCTGAACCCTGGGCGGCCAGCACCGTGGCGTCGCTGTAGAAGCAGGCGTGGCTGCCAAAAGCACTGGCAGACATCAAGGCGCCCAGGGCCAGCGGCGCACTGACGCCCACCGCTTCGGCCAGTGGCATGACGATAGGGATGGCGATCGCAAATACGCCCCAGCTTGAGCCGGTGGCGAAGGAGATCAGCGCCATGGTGAAGAACACCACCACGGGCAGCAGGGCCGCGGTCATGTATGGCTGCAGATTGCCGATCACGTATACCGGCAGGCCGAGGCGATCGTTCACCTCCTTGAAGACGAAGGCGACAATGACAATCGTCAGCGCCGGCACCATGACCTTGATGCCTTCGAGCACGGCATCGAACATGTCCGACCAGCCCATCAATCGCTGGGCGCCATACAGGATAATCGTCGCGGCCACCGCCACCAGGATGCCGATCTGCACATCCAGGTCCGCATAGATACTGACACCGAGCAGCACCACGATCGGCAGCAGGAAATGATAGAGCTTTATCTCCCTGCCGTGGTCGACTTCCTCGAAGTGGAACTGTTCTGCCCGCGCCGCAGAGTCATGTTCCGCTGCGCGCGCCTGGGCAGCTCGCATCGGGCCGAGCGCGGGGATGCGGCCGGTGGCCACCAGCGGCACCATGAACAGCGCAATCCAGGGATACATCATGTATGGGATGGAGCTGACGAACAGCGACATGCCCTCGCCGGCCGGCACCACATCAGAGACTTCCAGCACGCCGGCAAAAAACACCGCCCAGGTAGACACCGGCACCAGCATGCAGGTGGGCGCCGCCGTTGAGTCCACCACATAGGCCAGCATTTCCCGGGACACCCGGAACCGGTCCGTCACCTTGCGCATGGCCGAACCCACCGCCAGCGCGTTGAGGTAATCGTCGATAAAAATCACCAGGCCCAGTGCCCAGGTATACAGCAGGGCGGTGCCAGGGCTGTTTGCGCGGGCGGCCAATACCCGGCTGAAAGCGGAGGCTGCACCGACCCGCATCAGCAGGGTAATCAGGCTGCCCATCAGGCCGCAGACGATGATGACCCAGGCGATGGTCTCCTCCATCATCACCTCCAGCAGAATCCCGGAGAAGTTGCCAATGGCGTCCGTGGGCCCTAGCAGGAGGAGCCCTGCGAAGACACCCGCCAGCAGCGATTCGATAGGTCGGCGACTGAAGATCGCGGTGGCAATCGCCACCATTGCCGGGATCAGACTGGTCCAGCCAGCGGAATCCATTCCTTAGATTAGCCTCTGTCAGCGTAGTGACGCGTTGATGTTCTCCAGAACATGGTTGCCGGGGCAAAGGTCCGACTCCGACAGAGTGTTCAGGGGCTTGTGGACAGTGTCCAGCACCTCGTGCAGGTCCGGCGCGGTGCGGTCCAGGTAGACCAGGCCGGTCATCACCCTGCCCTCCGCCCGGTGGCGCTCGATGGCGTTCATGGCCGAGACCTTGTCGAAGGGGTC